>JBMNOL010000003.1:0-70515 GCA_050943055.1 Patescibacteria group bacterium | reverse complement strand
GCTCGGAGACTAGGATTCGAACCTAGATACCATGCTCCAGAGGCATGGGTCCTACCATTAGACGATCTCCGAATTATTTTATTGCCCCCTACTCCCCCTGCTTCGGCTTTAAGAGCGGAAAAAGCGTCACCTCACGCACCGGCTTGTCACACATAAAAGCAAATAACCTTTCCCCAAAGCCAAAACCGCAAGTCGGCGGCAAACCATGCTCTAACATCTCCACAAACTCCCAATCCGGCATCATCGCTTCTTTGTCACCTCGATCAATTAATTCCTGTTGCAAACGAAAACGCTCGGCCTGATCAACGGGATCATTTAATTCTGAAAAACCGTTACCAACTTCCGAACCGGCAATAATAATCTGAAAACGCTCGGTCAGCTCCGGATTATCAACCTTGGCTTTCGCTAAAGGAGAAACTAATTTGGGGTGATTAACTAAAAACACCGGACCAGCAATCTGGCGGCGACAATATTTCCAAAGGGTATCAATTAAACGTTCGCGATTATCACCATCATATTTCACTTGCAGTTCGTCTAGTTTAGCTTTCATTTCTTCCTCGGAGGCAGTCAAAACATCAATACCCGTTTTCTCTTTAACGACGGTACAATAATCTAAGCGTGGCCACTCCCCCGCTAAGTCAAATTTCATCCCCCGAGTTTCAAAATCGGTGCGAGAAAAAACCTCCTGGGCAATTTCTTGATACAAGGCCTGCGCCAGCTTCATACCCATTTCATAATCAGCATAAGCCCAATAGAATTCCAAGTTGGTAAATTCTTGCAAGTGATCGGCGCTTGAACCTTCATTGCGGTAAACGCGGCCAATTTCAAAAACTTTTTCATAGCCGGCGGCAATTAACCGCTTCTGCCATAATTCCCCCACCGAAATTCTTAAATAAACACTCAAATCAAAGTCATCGTGATGAGTTTTAAAAGGGTTAGCCTCGGCGCCGCCAGTGGTTAACTCTAAAGTCGGCGTCTCCACTTCAAAAAAACCATGACGCTTCATAAAATCACGAGTCACCTCCCAAAAATGTGCCTTTTTAATAAATAATTCTCGTTTCTCCGGGTTAAGCAATAAATCTAAATAACGCTTGCGTAAACGTTCCTCCTCATCTTTAAGACCATACCAAGAATCAGGAATCGGCCGCAAAGACTTGGTTAAAAGAGTCCAATCACTAACCAATAAACTATTCTCGCCTTTATGGGTCAAAAAGGCCGTACCGGTCACTTGAATAAAATCCGCGACATCAATTAACTTTAAAAAGATTTTATATTTTTCCGGACCTAATTCTTTTTTAGAAAAGACTAACTGTAAACGGCCACTCACATCCTCTAAATCGGCAAAGGCTAAATTACCGTGTTCCCTTTTGGCTCGCAAACGTCCGGCCAAAGTAAGCTTTTCTTGAGACTTAATTAAATCAGCAAAACTGCTCAAAAAATCAGCGATCATTTTATCGCGACGAACCTGAGCCGGATAAGCGGCAATCTTTAATTCTTTTAAGGCGGCTAATTTTTTTAAACGGTCTTCCCGTTCACTGCCTGAGCTTGCGAGCAGTTCTTCGGCCATATTTAAGCGACTTTAATAATCTTATAAACGACCACTCCGCGCGGAGTTTCCACCTCTACTATAGCACCTTTTTCTTTCCCTAAAAAGGCAACACCCAAGGGGGACTCGTTAGAAATTAAACCATTAAAAGGATCGGCTTCATTAAAACTAACAATTTTAAATTGTTTTTCTTTATTGCCCACCTTAACTGTCACCGATGACCCTAAAGCCACCTCGCCAGTGGATTTATGATTAACAACCGTTACATTTTTTAAAATAGACGCCAATTCTAAAATTCGCCCCTCATTTAAGGCTTGGGCGTCTTTGGCTTCGCTGTATTCCGCATTCTCTGATAAGTCGCCTAAATCCTTGGCGCGCTCAATCCGATCAGCGATTTCACGCCGCTTGGTAGTGGTGAGAAAATCATACTCCTCCTTTAATTTATCATACCCAGCCTGGGTAATAATTTGTTCTGAAGACATAATTTAAACGCTTAAAAACTAATAATCGCCTAAACGGCGATTTTAAAATTTAACGCTTTTTAATATACGCTATTTTGTTATTTCTGGCAAGTTGTTCAGCTCTGATTTCGGGCTGGCGCCAATGACCCAAATTAAAAACCAAACCAGGAAGCCGAGTGGGTGATCGAGATAGGGGGTAAAAAAATGAATGGCCATTAAGGTGAGCATTGCGACTGCTAAGGCGCCGGAAAGATCGTCACCGGCGCGCCAGCGTTTTAAATTTTGTCCGACTAAGGAAAAAAGTAAAACCAGGTAAGCTAAAAGACCTAAAATACCAATCTTCAACCAAAGCCCAAAATACCCCCATTCAAAAGCAGAGGTAGAATAAGTACTCGTCTTTTGCATATCTAAAAAGCGCGGATCAGAAGTTTCATAAACTATTTCGCGCCCGAAACCGCTGCCTAAAAGCCAATTTTCACTGATACCGCTCCAGAGCGGACCAAGTAAAGACCAACGGGAGGCCACCGCCGGTTCCGAACTGTCAACCTCTAAACGATTCGATAAAGCTTCAACTGAAATTACGCCCGGCTTAGGAAACGGAAAAGCAGCTGTACCAAAAATTAGTACAACGCCCAAAATGGCTGGCCCGATAATTTTGAGAAGAGTTTGCCTGGCTAGTTTCCATTTTTTACCGAGTAAAAGTATAAAAATACCGACTGCGGACGCACAAATTACCGCTAACCAAAAACTACGCGACATCGAAAGAATTAGAGCCGACCAAGATAAAGCACTTAAAGTAAGAGCGACACCACGTTGTTTTGTTTTGATAAAAGGCAAAATAACCACCGCCAAAGCGGGATAAAGATGTGACTGAAAAAAGATCCGCGACCAAGAACCGGCCGCCGCCGTCACTTCCGCTAAACCAGTTTTTCGGAGCCACCAATAAAGGTCGGAGATAAAAGACAGGCTATGAGTAAAAGCAAAAAGAATAAAAAAAGTTTCCCCAATTAACCATAAGAGCGCACCACTAAAAACCTGAACCAAACGTTGATAGATCGGAGCCGGGGCCTGATAGTAGACGGCAATAATCGGAAAAATCAGGGCTAAAAAGAACCAACTATTAACATCGGCAAAAATAGTAGCGCGCGGATAAGAATGAAAAAGACCGCTTACCAGTCCGAGCGCTAAAAAAAAGAGCAACGCCACAAAGAAAAGGACCGTTTTATTGTTCTTAATAAAAGCGGGCAAGTTTCCCAGTGATCGCTCTTTAATAATTTTTATTAAATAAGCCGCCAAAACCGCAACAAAAATAACCATCCGCAAGGAGACTGCCCCCTCTTCTAACAAACGTCCTTTAGAGCCAATCACTAGTTCCGCTACCAGTGTCAGAACGCCATACTCTAGACGATAAAGAGACAAGCCAAAAACAACGAGAGCAATCACCGTTAACATTAACCAACTGTAACCGGGGAAAAAATAATTTAAAATTGACAGGCCGCTTAAGACCGCTAAAAGCGCAAAGGTGAGGCCACTTGTTTTACCAACTAATTTCATGCGATTTGGTGTTTATTATAAATAATTTCTTTAGCGGCGTGATATCTTTTTACCGCCGGTAAAAATTTTAAGAAGTGATAAGAAAAGGCGGGGAGCCAAGAGCTGATATGACCGCCGGGACTAACGGTAAAAAGAACTTGATCAACAAAAACTCCATAACCGCCGGCAGCGGCGATAGTGAGCCATAAGTCCCAATCTTGAAAACGTTTTAAATTTTCATCCCAACCACTAGCCGGAAAAGCGGAGCGGCGGATAAGCGAGATGGTATGAATATAAGGTTCGCGCCGCAACCGCCCATAATCATAGGGGCCAACCTTAAATAAACGCCGTCCCCATTTAAAAGGTGAATAAGCAAAGGCAGCTTGAGCATCAAAAAGTAAAGCCGCTTGCCAAAGCTCTAAGGCCCGAGGATCTAAAATCGCATCACTATCACAAAACAAGAGATATTCACCGCGAGCTTTACTAAAGCCAGTATTACGAGCTGCCGGGGCCCCTTTATTTTCTTGATTTAAAAAGGTAAAAGAATTGGGGCCAGAAAACTTATCCAGAAAAGCGGTAAATTCCGCCTCTAAATTATCGGTTGAGCCATCGTTAACCACAATCACTTCCCAATCAGTTAGAGTTTGGCTGGCGATACTTTCTAAAGTCGCCTTAATTTTTTTAGCTTGGTTATAAACCGGAATAATAATAGAAATCATAAGTATTGATAAAATTCTTGGGCCTTTTTTTCCCAAGAAAAATTTGCCAAAGCCCGCGCTCGCCCCTGACGCCCCAACTTTTCTCTTAAGACTGGGTCAGAGCTTAAAGTTTTAATCGCTAAGGCAATAGCAGCCGGATCTTCAGGGTCTACCAATAAACCGCTCACACCGTGAGCGACCGCATCACTGACGCCACCGGAGCGGCCGGCAATCACCGGCTTACCATTTAAGTTAGCTTCCAGATAAACAATGCCAAACCCTTCCAAGTCGCCATTAATCTCCCGTGATGGCATTATTAAAATATCACATAAATTCAACCACGACCATTTTTCATTTTCACTGGCGGTACCCGTAAAAATAACTGATACCCCGGTTTTCTCAGCTAAAAGACGCCAATTACCTTCTTCCGGGCCCGAACCAACGACCACATAAGCCAAGCCTTCGCGCTCCGCTGGCGTCAGTTCAGCTAAAGCCTTAATGGTATAATCTACACCTTTGCGAGCCACTAGACGCCCCAGAGTCAGTAAAATTACTTTATTACCCAGCTGATATTTTTCTCTTAAAAAAGGCGCCTGATTACCAGAATCAAGATGGCTGGTTTGACTAATACCGGGATTAACAACCACCACCTTAGAGCTTAAACTAGGATAGCGCTCAGACACGAGCGCGGCCACATAAGAATTGGCGCTAATAATTTTTTTGGCTCCGACTAAAATCTGTTTACTTAAAAAAGCTTTTCGTTTCTTTTTATGCGCAAAAGTAAAATCCATGCCGTGTAAAACTACAACATACTCCCCTTTTACAAACCTTGACGCTAACCAAGCGGCGGTGCCTAAAGGTAAAATATGGCCAACAATCACCAACGCTTCTGGATGCTCACGCCAATACCTAAACAAGCGCGGCACCAAGCGCCACCAAGAGTTCTTTATCTCCCAAACCTCTGGGGGCTCCACTTCGGGCCAATGAGCGACCAGTTGCCCGTAGTAGTTGGCGACACCGCCTTTAAACGGGGGATATTCGCAAGTAATCAATAAAGTTTTCATAAACTAGTGCTTGAAAGATTGTTTAACACTTAAAATATCGGCGCGTGAGAAACCACCAACCAGATAAAGAGCGAAAAAATAAACTACCGCCCCTAAAATAATCGCCCCCGGAAGAGAGAGCCAATCTTTACCACCATAAACGATGAAGGCCATCACCGCTGCGGCTAAAAGCGACTTCCCTAAAATAATTAAATTTTTCTTAAAACTATATTTAATAATTTTATTGACTTCTAAAACTCCTAAAATAAACATCAGCGCGTTGGTTATTAAAACAGTAATGCTGGCACCCAAAGCGCCGGCGCGCGGAATCAAGAAAAGATTAAGTAATACGCTGGTCGCGGCGACAAGGGAAATAAATAATAAGTTTTTCTTTTGCCGATCGCAAGCATTAAGTAATGATCCAATCGGGTAATTCACAAAAATAAAGAAAAGCGCCAGAATAGAAATTCGTAGCGGCCACAGTGCTTCCGGACCAGCCTTAAAAATATTGAGAATCGTCTGATCAAGAGCTAAAACTCCGGCCATAATGGGGAGTGAAATTATGGTTAAATAATTTAGAGCCCGCTCTAAAGAAATGGCTAGTTGCTCGCGATTATTTAGCCAATAAGTACTCATCGCCGGATAAAGTGAAGCGACAAAAGCCAGCGGCAAAAATTGCAAAGCGTTAATAATTTTAAAAGCAATCTGATAAACGCCTACCTGATGAAAATCCGCCAGGTTGCTTAAAAGCACGGAATCCAGATAAAGATAAAGTCTTTGCGCGATCGCAAAAAGACCGAAGGACCAACTAATAAGCCAAATTTCCCGCCAGGCCGCTTTATCAAACAAAGGCCGCCAAGGAGTTTTTATCTTTCGTTTAATGGCGCGAAAACTAAAAATGAAATTAAAGCTACTGGCTAAAACCAGAGCGGCCATCACCACTAAAACGCCTTGATTAAAAGATAAGGAAATTCCGCCAGCAATAAAAACTAAAGCTTGAAAAATAATTGACGCTAAGCTTTCATATTTTAAAGTATGTAAGCCGCGCAAAACGGCAAAAAAGGTCGTGCTAAAAGAATCAAGCACCATACTTAAAGATGAAACTAAAATTAAACGGAAAACTAAAGATTCATATCCTAAAACTTGAGCTGTTAAAAGGGCGGCGATAAAAGTAATCCCGGCCAAAAAAATTTTTATCCCAATTACATTACCCAACCACTTCCCCACCTCCTCCGGTTTTTTCGCTACTTCTCTGGTTAAAGTGTTAGCTAGGCCTAAATCAATAAAGATACCAAAAATTGTCGTAAAGGAAATGGCCGTGTAGTATTGGCCCATCGCTTCCAAACCTAAGGCGCGCGTTAAGACAATAAAATACGAAAAAGAGATTATCTTTTGGATAATCAAGGCTAAAGTTAGATATGAGGTGCTTCGGGCAATGTTTGGTATTTTAGTCATCAGAGAGATTATAGCAACTCTTGCGCCTTTTTTGAAGTTATGATAGCATAACTTCAGCAATTATTTATTGCTTAATACTTTTTTTGTATGAAAAATGGAATTCATCCACAATATTATCCTGATTGCCAAGTCACTTGTGTCTGCGGCAATTCTTTTGTTACCGGCGCCACCGTACCGGAAATTAAAGTTGAGCTCTGCTCCGCTTGCCACCCCTTCTACACTGGTAAGCAAAAATTAGTTGACACTGCCCGCCGGGTAGAGAAATTCTCGGCCAAAAAAGAAGCTAGTAAAAAAGTGGCCGCTGTTCGTCGGGGCAAGAAAGTAAAGAACGAGGAACGCGCTAAAGAACGGGCCAAGAAAGAAATTGTCATCAAAACTAAAGATATTAAAAAAATTGCGCAAGTCAATTTAGGAAAAAAGAAATAGCTATTTTAGACTTTTAAAATGATCGCTTAGAGAGCGGTGACTTTTGTCGCTTCTTCCTCTAAAATAGCGGTCATTTTTTTAATCTTTTTCCTAAAAAATATGTACGAAGAAATCAAAGAACAATTTAAAAATATTGAGACCCGGCTCAGCGACCCGGCGCTTTTAGCTGACCAAAAAGAATACATCAAGACTTCTCAAGAGCACTCCGCCCTTAAAGGTATTATCGAAAAAATCAACCAAGCGGAAAAAATTGGCGCCGCCGTTACTGATTATCAAGAAATCATCAACCAAGCGGACGCTGCTGATCCCGAACTTAAAGAACTGGCGCAGAACGAGTTACCGGAACTTGAGAAAAACTTAAACCAACTAAAAGAAGAAATTGATGCAGAACTCTTCCCCGCTGACCCTCATGATGTTAAAAATGCGATTGTGGAAATTAGAGCCGGAGCCGGCGGCGACGAGGCCGCTTTGTTTGCCGGTGACCTCTTCCACGCCTATAGTAAATTTGCGGAAAATAATAATTTAAAGATTGAACTTTTGGATTCTCATTTAATTGGCATGGGTGGCTATAAAGAAGTTATTTTCTCAGTCGTTGGCCGAGGTGCTTATGGGCTCTTAAAGTATGAAGCTGGCACTCACCGCGTTCAAAGAGTCCCGGAAACCGAAAAGCAGGGCCGCGTCCATACTTCAACAGCGACGGTCGTCGTTCTGCCGGAAGCTGAAGAGGTAGATATTGAGCTTAAAATGAGTGATTTAAGAATTGATACTTTCTGCTCCAGTGGTCCGGGCGGCCAGAGTGTTAACACCACTTATTCGGCCGTTAGGATTGTCCACCTTCCCACCGGGATTACTGTTAGCTGCCAAGACCAGAAATCACAACACCAAAACAAAGAAAAGGCTTTGCAAATTCTGCGCTCTCGCCTATTAGCCAAAGAAGAAGAAGAACGCCAAGCCAAAGAGTCTAGTGCGCGCAAAGACCAAGTTGGCAGTGGTGACCGCAGTGATAAAATTCGCACCTATAATTTTCCTCAAGACCGAGTCACTGATCATCGTATCGGCGAATCTTGGCACAGTCTAAACTTGATTATGGCGGGAGAATTAGAACCGATTATTGACGCCTTAAAAAAAGCGACTAAAGCTGAACGCCAAAACAATGTTCTTAAAAACCGTTAAACAATATTTAGGCTTCTTTTCCCGGCGCTTTAAAAGCGCCGGTTTTACTGATCCCGAAAAAGAAGCTTTAGCGACGCTGGCAGCTGCCCAAAAAAAATCAGCGGTGGCAATCTTAACTGATCTCGACCAAAGACTAAAACTTAAAGATATTTGGCGGGCTAATTATTTTTTAAAAAAACGCTTAGCCGGTTGGTCACTAGCGGCGCTCACTAAGAAAAAGGAATTTTATGGCCACGAATTTATCGTTAATTCCCAAGTCTTAATTCCCCGTCCGGAAACCGAATTATTGGTTGATTTAGTTTTAGCTGAAGCGAAAAAACCAGGACCAAAACCGGACCTAATTGATCTGGGCACCGGTAGCGGCGCGATTATTCTTACTTTAGCAGACAAGTTAAAAACAACCGCCAACTATCACGCTTCCGACCTTTCTCGCGCCGCCTTAAAAGTAGCGCGAGCCAACGGTCGGCGCCGGGGAGTTAAAATTAATTGGCACCACGGCGACTTGCTTGCTCCACATCAAGAAGTTTTAAATAATTCGGAGCGTTTAATTATTGTTGCTAATCTTCCCTACTTAACCCCAGAACAATTAGCTGAGCCTTCTATTAAGCGCGAACCTTTAACCGCTTTAGTTTCCGGCCCTGATGGGCTGGGTCATTATCGGCGCCTCTTGGAGCAATTAGCTAAGAACCATCACCCTTTTATTCTCTTTGCCGAAATCGATCCGGCCCAAACGGCAGCCATCAAAAAACTGGCTCATGCCAGTTTTAAAAGTTTATCTTTAAGTTTTTATCAAGATTATTCGGGACAAAATCGCTTCTTTAGACTGGCTAATACTGCACATCATCCAAACGAGAAATAAGCGAAATCCAAGTTTTTCCGATATTAAAGACGAACTCCGTGCCGTCTTTTTTGTAAAAACGCCAGCGGCGAGACGAATCCGTTTGCTTCCAAGATCCCCACTCGCAAGCACCGTCCTGACAAAGCAAAGCGGTGCCACTGTTTTGCGGAATCAACTCTAAACGCAAATCGTCATCAACAACCTTAAAAGTGCGTAAAGGAAAAATTAGATTATCCACGATTATTAAGCCACCATCCGCCTCTTGGTGAGGACCGGTTTCTAAATAACGCTGATAACTATTAGTCGCCGGCAAATAACGCCACGAAACATTATACCCCTCACTATATTTAACTCTAATCTCCGAGGCTAATCTCAACTGATTAACTAGACTCTCCTTAAATTGATAAGGTTCAAAATAACTTTCTTGCGCTAAAAAAAAGTCATCCTTTTCTTGACTTAAGCTCTGCCGATAAGATTCTAATTTTTCTTGAGAAGTTAAAACATTATGCGGGGCCGGACGATCGTTAGCCCGCCAAAAATAGGCGCCTTGGTAAAACTCATTTAGGTCTTGAGAACCTAATTTTTTAGCTAAAGCCAGGGCGTCAGGACTCCCGCCGACATGAACATAGGTCGCACCCAGTTCTTGTGCCCACTTTAAAAAATACGGCCGCGCCGAGCGCACCGGGCCAATCGCCGCCGGTAAGTCTTGAGCTCTTATAACCGCCATTAATCTAGTTACCCCACCCTCTACCGGCGCTTCATAAACTAAGGTGGCCGCGCCAACACCCACAGTTGGCCGCGCGCCCACATAATTATCAATCATTACCGCCCACGGCCGCCCCTCGGTTTCTGCCTCAGGAAGGACCATACCGCTTAGAGGATCTGAAACACAATCCCAACAAACCTTTTCTAAGCTGGGCTCAGTGACAGTTTCCGCTGCTAGTGGAGGCGTCACTTCCGCGGCCGGAAACAACCAGGTTGGTTGCCATAAATATAAGCTCAAAGCCGTTAAAGAAAAAACTAAAACCAGGCCCGCAATAATCATGACCCGATCTAGACTAACGGTCGCCACCGGGGCGACCGTTTGGTCAGTTTTTATTTTTTTAGGCCTTATCTTTTTCATTATTATTTTCTTCTTTTTTCTCTTCACCGTCCCCAGCTTTAGTCTCTTCAGTAATCTCTTCATCGGCTTCAACACGAGGAGGAATAACTGAAGCCACAATAATATCCGGATCACTTAAAAGGTCCCAAGCGGCCGGAATCTTAATATCGGAAACTTTAATTTCATCTTCAAAACTATCTAAGACTGAGATATCAACATCAATATGATCGACTAAATCTTTAGGCAAACATTCAATCTCTAAAGCATTTACATTTCTAATCAGCGAGCCGGATAACTCACGAATTGCTCTTGACTCACCAATAAACTCTAAAGGAATCTCCGTATTAATTTTCTCTTTCATGTTTACTTGGAAAAAATCAACATGTTGCAAACGGTTGCTGACCGGATGACGTTGGCTTTCTTTAATTAAAACTTTGACATTGGCGTCGCCATAACTTAAATCAATTAAGTTGGATTCGCCCGCCTCTTTTACCAGCCGATCTAAATCCGTTCTTTTTATTTTTAGACTGACATTGTCCACTTCTCTACCATATAAAATGGCCGGAACCAGGCTATCGTCTAATCTTTCTTTGGGGTCACGAATTGCCCCGTTCAATTTCATTTCCATAATTTTTAGCTATTATTTAATAATTTATTTTAGATTTAATGATAATATTTTGAACAATTCCTAAACCAAGAAACATCGCAATTAAGGCACTGCCGCCGTAACTGACAAAAGGCAGCGGAATACCGACAATCGGCAGAAGACCTAGGTTCATACCGATATTAACAAACATGTGAGTAAAAACAAGCCCCAAGTAGCCAAGAATAAAATAAATCCCAAAATCATCTTTTACTTTCCGAACGGCTACGAGACCGCGATAAAAGAAAATGGTAAAGAGACCGAGAATAATCAAGATGCCAAAAAACCCCAATTCTTCCGCAACCACCGAAAAAATAAAGTCTGTTTGCGCCGCCGGCAAAAATTTTAGCTGCGATTGCGAACCAAAACCTAAACCGCGCCCGGCAAGACCACCCGCACCAATCGCAATTAAAGCCTGTTGTTTATTATAACACTCTTCTTCGCGACAAACTTCTTGAGCACTGCTAAAAACGGTTGTTACCCTTTGCTTTTGATAGGGACTTAAATTAAACCAGAGCGGAATAAGGCCTATTAAAGCCACTAAAAAAGTAAGCAGCCAATATTTTTTATTAAAGCCAGCCATTAAAGCGACAATAAACCAAATCGCCAGCAAAACTAAAGAGGAGCCAAAATCCGGCTGTAAACTCACCAGGGCAAAGAGCACTAAAGTTGCTCCTAAAGAAGTTAAAAAATGACGAGAGTTTTTGACTCGTGTCGCTAAATTAGAAAAATAACCAGCTAAATAAATGAGTAAAATTATTTTAACGAATTCCACCGGTTGGATCCTAAAATTAAAGATCTCAAACCAACCAGTCGTATTGTTAACCGTTTTACCAAAAATTAAAACGAGAATTAAAAGGAGTACCGCCAACCAATAAAGATAAATTCTTAAACTCCTTAAAAAGCGATGATCAAAAAAAGTCATCGCGAACATTGCTGTCAAACTAAGACCGATAAAAAGCAATTGTTTATAAAAATTGTTAATTGCCTCGCCGCCGACGCCGAGAGCCACACTATAAATTTCTAAAACACCAAAAATGGCCAATAAGAAAACGGCAAAAAATAAAATCCAATCAAAATTCTTAAAATAATTCCGAAAACTGCTTTTCATACTAATTATCCGTGGCCGAGTAGGGTTTGTAAATATCGTCACTTAAGATATTTAAGACGGGTACAATCTCAATACTACCACCTCGAGCCTCTCCTTCCGGCCACAAGAGACGAATCTCGCGAGTGCTGCGACTCAAAAAATCATAGATTACGTAGCGGTTGACAGCCATAATTCTATCGCCCTGGCGAATCGTAATATCTAGGGGAACAGAAAAATAACCGAAGGCAGTATTATTTTCTATAGTAAATTCCAAATAAGAAACATCGTTACTGTAGGTAGTAAACTTAGCGTCCTTAATCTCAAAATTAAGTCGCTCCGCCCTGAAAGTAGGCCAATCGGGAATTTCATAAGCTTTTATTTTTTGCCAGAGAATACGATTAATCACAAAGCGGAGATCGGCACTCGCTTCTAGGTCAGTATTTAAAAGAAAAATATCTTTTTGTTCTTGCGGTAAAATAAAATCTTGTCCGCAGGCTTCATCTTCGCCACTAACAAAACAAAAATCAAATAAAGCGTACTGCTTATCATTACTATTACCCAGACGAACCGTTAAGTCGGTACCGTCAGTGCTGGCCAGTGCTCGCGGCGTACTAATTCTTAAATCTTCCGGACGATTCTGTTCGCGATAATCAGAAATATCGACGCCACCACTAGAATAAAGAAGCGTTTTTTCTCGCTCCCGGCCAATGGTATTATATTCAATAAAACCATAGAGAGCATAAGCGACGGAAGCTAAAGCGATTACTCCTAAAAAAACAACCAACAGTCGGTAAAGACGACGGCTATTATTAGCAATCCAGAGGCCTAATTTTAAATTCTTGGGGGCAATATTGACGGGATCCTGATAAGCATTGATTTGCTCATCAGAAATCTTCCTTTTATCTTGAGTCATAAAATGATATAATTGAGGCGCTTAACTGGTTTAATAATATCATATTCAACCAAGTTTTTAAACTGTTTTAAAATCATTATCACTTATTTTTTATGAATCAAGCAATTGTTCCTTTATCCGTGCCCTTAAAAAAACGAGCGGATTACCGTAAAAATTTACAACGCGCTACCCTAGGCAGTGGACGCCTTCTTCTCTTTGCTGGCGACCAAAAAGTAGAGCATTTAAACGAAG
Source organism: Patescibacteria group bacterium (assembly GCA_050943055.1). Classification (GTDB taxonomy): domain Bacteria; phylum Patescibacteriota; class Patescibacteriia; order Patescibacteriales; family UBA12465; genus JAEZRQ01. The sequence goes on along the minus strand of JBMNOL010000003.1, from coordinate 57,363 downwards.
ATTTTGTGGGCGCTGGCGTCGCGGCCGCCGATGCCTCCCCCGAACATCTTTTTCAAATTGCCGCCGCCGCTCCAATTGGCGTCTTTGCGACTCAATTAGGCTTAATTGCTCGCTATGGCGCTAAATATCCGAAAATTCCTTACTTAGTAAAAATAAATGGACGTTCCAATCTTTACAAAAATTATAGTGCGGTTAGTAATGAAGCCTGGTGGTCAGTCGCTGATGTCGTTAATTTTAAAGAACAAAGTGGTTTAAATATTTTAGGTGTCGGTTACACGGTATATTTAGGTGGCCAAGATGAAGATCAAATGTTAAAAGAAGCAGCACAGGTAATAAAAGCTGCTCATGCTCAAGGACTTCTAGCCGTGATCTGGATGTATCCGCGGGGTGAAAAAATAAATGAAAACACCATCAAAATAATTGCCGGAGGGGCCGGGGTAGCGGCCGCTTTGGGGGCCGACTTTGTCAAAACTAAATACCCCTACACTAAAACACCAGCGGCCAGCGCGAAAAAATTTAAGGAAGCAGTTTTAGCTGCTGGGGAAACTAAAATTATTTGCGTCGGTGGTAGTCAACAAAAAGCCGAAGATTTATTAAAACAAGCTTGGGAACAAATCAACACCGCTCAGGCCGGGGGTATGGCTGTAGGTCGTAATCTCCATCAGCGTCCTCTAGACGAAGCGGTCCGACTCGCCACCGCTCTCGCCCTAATCATTAACCATGAAGCGACTTTAGCGGAAGCCTTGGCCGTCTACCGAGGAGAAAAGAAAGTTAAGACCCGAAAGAATAGGAACTCTAAATTCCTGGGATTATTTTAAATTATTGGCAACAAAAAAGCGCCTCTTAAGAGGCGCTTTTTTTATTAGTAAATATTTACTCAGCTAGTTCCACACTAATTCTATCCGGTAAATAGGGGGCTCTTTTAATAAAGGGCGGCCAAAATTCTAATTCATATTTACGCAATTCCGGAATGGTATCAAGATGATCTTTAATTTGTGCCTCCTTTAAACCTGTTAGCTTCTGCGGATCAACGGGAATATTTTGACCAGTGGCCGCCATCTGTCCAGAAAAGGAGGCCGTTACGGTCGCCTGAGCGGGATTATTTTCGTATTTACCTAAAGTAAAGACAACAGATTCCGGATTAAAGGCGGTGAGCCGCCGATCATCGGAAATAATTAGGGCAAGTTTATTTTTAGCGAGATTAATGGCATCTTCTTTCGCAAAACGGGCTAAGCCATAACTCTTCTTGCCGGTCGCTGTAAACTCCGTTCCGATATCACCCGCCTCAGCGCTAAACTCAACTGTAAAAGAATCGGGAACTTCCTTGTAGGCCGTCGCTTGTCCGGCGGCCGGCTTAAATTCATTTTTAGCCTTTTCGTCTAAAACCGCTTCTAAATCAGCCGCGGCCTTATCTAAATCTTTTTGCGTTATAACCGTCCGCTTATCAGCTTGATAGAAAAATTCTCCACTCTCGGCATAAACACTATTTTGTAACCCCTCCCATAAACCGGGAATGGTTAATTTTTCCGAACTGCTTAACAATTTATCTCGGCCTAACTCATCGGCATAAACTGTTGTTTCCAGTTCCCCGCCGGCCGGAATATTAACCGCTTCATCTAAACGATAAAGACGCCCATCAGCAGCCAGTAAACGAGTCGTCGCTACTAAACGTTGATTACGATTCAGCTTATTAATTAAAGTGACGGTACCGCGAACGCGGCCACTTAAATCATCCACTTCGTCATCGGTCTCGACTTGATAAATTTTTTCAGCGACCTGTTCTACAATTTTAGCTTCACCGCGCACTAAGGGTTTATCGGAATCTAACTCCGAAGCTGAACTCACCGTAAATTCGATGTTATCGTTAATTATTTCTGCTCCCTGCGGATAAACACGTACCGTTAATTTAACGGAGAAAATATAAAAAACCGCTACCAATAAAACCATTGTCGCGGCGATATAGCCCCAAGCCTGACGATGATAAAGTTTGACCGGTTTTTTTCTGATTACCGGAGCCGGGACCGTTTCCTCAGCGTTATCCCAGTCTTCGCTTTCTTCGATTAACTCAGAAAAAAAGTTTTTTTGTTTATCAAAAGTAGTGTTGTCAGTCGGTTCAAAATCTAAAGTGCCCGCTTGGTTATTGTAAAAATTTTCCTCACTTTCATTTTTCTCTAAATAATCAGGACGATAAACCGGGCTGTCAAAGATTGCCTCCGTTTCTTGATCGGCAATGACATCAACAAAAACTGGCTTCACCTTGGAAGCTTTGGTTTCAACTGGCTTTTTGGCGACTGGTTTTTTAGCCGCCGACTTTTTAACGATCGCTTTTTTCGCCGGTGTTTTTTTAGAAGTAGCAGTTTTTTTAGAAGCAGTGGTTTTTTTGGAAACCGGCTTAGAAGTTTTCGCCGTATTTTTCTTTTTAGCACTAGGGCTCTCTTTAGGCATAAAATTAAACTTACTCAAGAAAAAAATCTTGAAATATATTTGAAGAATGAATTGAGTCACTAATTATTTTCTAAAGAAAATTATTTCGTCTTTAGATTATAACAAAAAGCTACTGCTTAAACAATTTTTAAGCGACCCTTAAATTTTTCGATAACGGCCTTTTCCAGATCAGGAGAAATATTAACCGTTAAGCCGGTTTTAATTACGATATCTTTAGTTGGCTGCTTAATTTTAAACAAGGTTTCTGTTGTTCCGGGATAAGCCGCTAAAATCTTTTTTAAATCTTCCAGCTCTTCGGCCACCGGCATTTGCTCAAAAAGAATTTTTAGAGGCGTTTCGTTATCCGCCTCAGCGACAACGGGCGCGACCGGAACGGTTAGCGCCGGAATGGGTTTGACCGAAGTGGCGGAAGCCTTATTATCACCGTGTTGATAGTTATTGCGCCGCCAAGAACCATTGCTATTATTTTCTCGCTGCGCTAAAACAGCCCGCTTAAAATTATCAATACTGGCATCTAGATTATCCGGATCTAAAGCCGCTACAGTATTAACTAATAATTTTATATCCTGATCTTTTTCCGAAACTGTCGCCTCACAAATAATCGGTCGTCCGGACACCCAAAGCGTCTCAGTCCCTTTCAAGAGACGAGGAAAAATTAACAACTCCACTGACGCCACCGCATCTTCAATTTTTACAAACAACATCGACTCGTTATTCTTGGTGATAATTTTTTTAATCGTATTGATAACCCCGGCCGTCACCACCGAACGTTCACCACGATGACCAGACAAATTAACTAAAGGTACAGCATAACCCAATAAACGATTTTTATATAAATTAAAAGGATGTTCACTGACATACAACCCGAGCAGTTCTTTTTCCCAAGCTAACTTTTCTTCTTGGCGCGCCGGCGGATAATTATCTAAAGTAATCCGCGCACTAAAACTCTCAGCCCCTAAAGAAACAAATAAACTATCTTGCCGACTAGCCTTCTCTTTAATAATCTCCTTATTAAAATTTAAAAGTTTTTCGATATTAGACAATAGATAACCGCGCTCGCCCCAGCTTTCTAAGGCGCCACACTTAATCAAACTTTCTAAAGATTTTTTATTTAAATCTTTATCAGTGATTCGTTCTAAAAAATCAAACAAATCACGGTAAGGACCTTTTTCTTTACGCTCGGAAATAATCACCTCCACAATATGCTCGCCAACATTCTTAACAGCATTCAAACCAAAGCGAATCGTATCCAAAACTTCACTCGGAGTGACCACCTGATTAGTGGCCGTATTGGGCGTTACCACCGTAAAAGAAGCGAAAGATTGATTAACGTCCGGCGGCATAATTTTAATACCCATATTGCGACACTCCTCAATCTCAATCGCAATTCGATCATTGTCATGTTGATCGGAAGTTAGCAGGGCGGCCATAAACTCCACTGGCCAGTGCGCTTTTAAATAAGCGGTTTGATAACCAATTAAAGCATAACAAGCGGCATGGGAACGATTAAAACCGTAACCGGCAAAAGGCTCAATAAAAGAAAAAATTTTTTCCGCCAGCTCCTGGTAAACGCCATTTTTTACACAGCCATCAATAAACTTTTCTTTCTGCTCTGCTAAAAGCGCCGGAATCTTTTTCCCCATCGCTTTGCGAAGTACATCGGCCTGCCCCATCGAAAAACCGGCCAAATCACGAGCAATCTGCATTACCTGCTCCTGATAAATCGCAACACCATGAGTATTTTTTAAAATTGGCTCTAATTTGGGATACAAATAAGTAACTTTCTTTTCACCATGCTTGCCTTTAATAAAATCAGGAATCCACTCCATCGGCCCCGGACGATAAAGGGCCACCATCGCAATAATATCCTCAAATTCAGTCGGCTTTAATTCTTTTAAATACCGCTTCATCCCCGAGGATTCAAATTGAAAAACGCCGGTCGTTTCCCCGTTCTGAAATAATTTGTAAGTGGCCTCGTCATCAAGAGGAATCGTCTCAATATCAATCTTGAGACCGCGCGTATTTTTAATAATTTTTAAAGCCGATTCAATAATCGTCAGGTTTTTTAAACCCAAAAAATCCATTTTTAATAAACCTAAAGACTCTAAGGGGTTAGCGGAGTATTGCGACACAATTGATTTGTCGCTCGCCGAAACATATTGAATTGGCGTGTAATCAGTTAATTTGTCGCGAGTAATCACCACCCCGCAAGCATGCGTGGATGAATGTCGTGAAATCCCCTCCAGACGCAAAGCGTAATCCAAAACTTTCCGCACATCTGGTTCGGTATTATAGCGCTCTTTTAATTCCGGTACATTTTTAATAGCCTCCGGAAGTTTGGTAAACATCGGAATCGCTTTTGAAAGGCCGTCACAAAAATCATAGGGGTAATCCAAAACTCGTCCGACATCACGCACCGCCGCCCGCGCCGCCATCGTTCCGAAAGTAATAATTTGAGCCACATGATCAGCGCCATACTTATTGGAAACATAGGCCAAAACATCGTTGCGACGAACGTCAGAAAAATCCATATCAATATCCGGCATCGAAATACGATCCGGGTTTAAGAAGCGTTCAAAAATTAAATTGTATTTTAAAGGATCAATATTGGTAATCCCGATTAAAAAACAAACCAAAGACCCGGCCGCACTACCACGACCCGGCCCAACCACAATGCCATTGTCCTTAGCCCAATTAACAAAGTCGGCGACAATTAAAAAATAATCCGGCCAGCCCATCTTCACAATCACCGATAACTCGTAATTCATGCGCTCCAAAATTGGCTGGGCGGCGTCCGAATCCAACTTCAGATTCGGATAACGTTCGGCAATACCTTCTTCAGCCAAGTGGCGCAGGTAAGAATCACCATCAAAACCGGCCGGCACCTCAAAATGCGGCAACTGTGTATGTCCGAGATCAATTTCCACATTACACCGGTCCGCGATTTTTAAGGTATTTAAAATTGCTTCCGGAGTCTCCTTAAAAGCCTCTTTCATTGAAGCGACGGAACGGAAGGAATAATCGCCCATACCAAGCATGGACATACGATCTTTGTCCGCCAATTTCTTTTTGTTCTGCAAACACAATAAAATATCTTGGGCTTCCGCATCTTCCTTTTTTAAATAATGAACATCATTGGTCGCCACCAAAGGGATGTTTAATTCTTTAGAGAAGCGAATTAAAGTTTCATTGACCTTAGTCTGCCCCTCCAGTTCGGGGTGGTCCATGATTTCTAGATAATAATTCCCTTGCCCAAAAAGCTCATTGTATTCTTGTGCTCTTTTTTTCGCCCCCGCCTCATCGCCGGCTAAAATCATCTGCGCCAATTCTCCGCCCAAACAAGCAGAAGCCGCGATTATCCCCTCGTGATAACGACTTAACAAATCCCAGTCAACGCGCGGTTTATAATAATAACCCTCAAGGTGGGCCGCCGAGATTAGTTCAATTAAATTATGATAACCGGTATTATTCTCCGCCCAAAGTATTAAGTGATAATTTTTGGCATCAGTCCGACCCAATTTATCAAAGCGACTCCGCGGGGCAACGTAGGTCTCAACGCCAATAATCGGCTTGATGCCGGCTTTTTTACACTTCTGATAAAACTCAATCGCGCCATAGAGAACGCCATGATCGGTAATGGCGACGGCTGGAGACCCCTCACTTTTAGCTTTTTCTATTAATTCATCAATCTTAGTTAAACCGTCTAAGAGCGAAAAATGAGTATGATTGTGGAGGTGGACAAAAGACATGTAAAAATATAAAAAATAAAAACTATCCCTTCTAATATACCAACTTAAACCACTCTTTTCAAATCTTTTTAAAATTCAAAAAAAGCCCGATTTTAACGGGCTTAACGAAAAAAAATTATTCAGCACTTAAACGTTTTATCAGTCCTCCCAACTCTTCGTCGCTATAAAAATTAATAACTATCCGGCCGCCCTTCACTTTTCGCTCAATCGTTACCTTCGTTCCTAAAGCCTTAATTAGACGCTGCTCTTTATCTAGTAAAGAAGCTTCTTTAACCCGAGCCTCTTTCGTGCCACCCAGGCGGCGAATTAACTGATTAGTGTCGGCAACGGTTAGGTTTTGGCGGATAATTTTTCGAAAAACATTCAACTGTTGCGCCTCACTCTCCAGACCCAATAAATATTTGGCATGCGCTTCACTTAAACGTTTCTGGGCCAAAGCCGTCTTAATTTCCTCCGGTAAATTTAAAAGGCGTAAAGAATTAGCCACTGTTGATCTGGCCTTTCCCACTCTTTTGGCCACCTCCTCTTGTGATAGATTAAATTCTGTCATTAACTTATCGTAAGCCCAGGAGGTTTCAACCGGATTCAAATTCTCACGTTGTAAATTTTCAATTAACGCTAATTCTAATTTTTTTTGCGCATCAGCTTTACGAACTAGAACCGGCACCGTCTTTAAACCTAAGTTCCGGGCGCTCCGTAAACGACGCTCCCCGGCAATCAATTCATAAGACTGGCCTTTTTTAGTTACAATTAGGGGCTGGATAATGCCATGCTCCTTTATAGAATTCATTAAATCGTCTAGTGCTCCCGGCGCAAATTCTTGCCGGGGCTGCCAAGGATTAATAGCAATTAGTTCCGGATCAAGCTCTAAAACTTGCTCGCCTGTTGGTGCCAAAAGCGGCGCTCCGGCCTCACTTAAAGCGGAACTAGGTAAATGCTGCGAGTTTTTTTTGGGGATTAAAGACTCTAATCCTCTTCCTAAATTGCTGGCCATAAGCTGTCTAAATTATTTAGTCTCTAAAGAAATTACTTCCGCCGCTAAATCTTGATAAGCTTTTCCGCCCCGACCACGCGGCTCATATTGTAAAATACTGCGGCCAAAACTAGGGGCTTCCGCTAGACGAACACTGCGGGGAATAACTGTTTCAAAAACTCGGCCGGGAAAATTTTTCTTTAAATCTTCTAAAACTAAAGCGGATAATTTATTGCGACAATCAAACATCGTCACCACGGCACCCATGATTTTTAACTCCGGCTTAAGATTTTCTTGAATTAAATTAATTGTTTGTAGCAGTTGCCCCAAACCTTCAAGGGCATAATACTCGCTTTGAATCGGAATCAAAACTTCATCAGCGGCAACTAAACTATTGATAGTGAGCAGTCCTAAAGAGGGCGGTCCGTCAATAATAATATAATCATACTCCGCCTGAATTGCTTGTAAAATTGCCTGTAAACGGAACTCTCGATTCTCTAAAGAGACTAATTCCACTCCTGCGCCCGCTAAAGAAACGGTGGCTGGGGCGACTAAAAAATTATCTTGCTTGGTTCTTTTAATTACCTGATAAATTGACTTCGCACCAATTAAAGCCTCATAAATTCCCATTTCCAACTTATCCGGATCAAGCCCTAAACCAGAACTAGCATTTGCTTGCGGATCTAAGTCTACCAATAAAACCCGCTTACCGGCCGCGGCTAAATAAGCACCCAAATTAACAGCGGTGGTGGTTTTCCCCACCCCACCTTTTTGGTTGACAACAGCAAGGATTTTTCCCATAAGTCGTTTTTTATAATTTAATTATAGCGAAAATAGAGCGCAAGAACAAGTTAGCCTTGGTTTGACAATTAAAGCTTTTATACTATAATTTAAAAGCTACGCCGTGATGGCGGAACTGGTAGACGCGCACGACTCAAACTCGTGTGGGAGCAATCCCATGAGGGTTCGATTCCCTCTCGCGGCACAAAAAAAGAAGCTTAATCGGCTTCTTTTTTGTAAACTACGAGGCAATAATCCCGCCCCCTAAAAGACGACGGCCCCGATAAAAGACGATACTTTGACCAGCAGTAATCGCCCGTTGCGGCTTTTTAAAGATTACTTTTATTTCGCCTTCCGGAGTCAGACTAAGACGGCAAGATTCGGCTGGGTGGCCGTAACGAATTACCGCCCGACAAGAAAAATTTTTCCGCGGTTGACGAGGGTAATTCCAATTTATATTTTTGGCTAAAAGGTCTTGGCGATAAAGACGAGTATCATTCCAAGTCGCCGCCACTTTTAAAATATTTTTATCATAATCAAAACCCACGACATAATAAGGTCCGGTGCCACCCACCTCTAAGCCACGCCGTTGGCCAATGGTATAGAGAGGCAGCCCCTGATGCGTACCAATATTTTCGCCCGTTTCCTCTAAAATAATTGGCCCCGGCTGTAGTTTTAAATGACGCTTTAAGAAATTATTATGCGGCCCGGACAAGAAACAAATATCCTGACTTTCCGCTTGCTCAGCATTTACTAAATGCTCTTTTCTGGCTTCTTGGCGAGTTCTAGTTTTTTTATACTTTCCTAAAGGAAAAAGTAAATGATCTAATTCTTGAGCGTTAAGGGAATATAAAAAATAACTCTGATCTTTTTTAGGATCGCGCCCCTTAAGTAAATAACGCTTACCGGGACGCCCCTTTACTTCTAAATAATGGCCGGTCGCCAAATAATCAAAGCCCTCAGCCGCCGCATATTTTAGCAATTCACCCAGTTTAACCTGCTTATTGCAACGTACACAAGGATTAGGGGTGAGCCCGGCCGCATATTCAGCTAGAAAATAATCAACCACTTTCTCTTTAAAAACTTGATGCAAATCTAAAGTGAGAAAAGGAATCTTTAACTGCGCCGCCACCGCTTGAGCAGATGCCAAACCAGAATCAGCCGCACCTTCTTTCCAAAAAAGACAATAAACCGCGGTTACCTGATAACCCTGACTTAATAAAATCTTGGCGGTGACCGCCGAATCAACGCCACCGGAAAGAGCGACGAGAACTTTTTTTTTCTGCTGACTATTTTTCACAAACATTATTGATTATTAGTATCCACTATTAAGGTTAGTGGCCCTTCGTTTTTTAGAGAGACGGTCATAAGAGCACCAAAATGGCCGGTCGCTACTTTAAAACCTAAACCTCGTAAAGTGCTGATAAATTTTTCATAGAGCGGCACCGCTAAAGAAGCGGGCGCGGCCTCTAAAAAATTTGGTCGCTGGCCCCGATCTACTTTACCGTATAGAGTAAATTGAGAAATAACCAGCGTCTCGCCACCAGCGGCCGCTAAATCTAAATTGATTTTCCCTTGAGCGTCCGGAAAAATTCGCAACTGACTAATTTTTTTAGCGAGTTTAACCGCCTCCTCATTTTGATCTGCTTGGGAGATTGCCAGGAGAATAACTAAGCCTTTTTTAATTGCTCCCACTACCTGGCCACCGACTTCAACCTGAGCCTCGCTAACGACTTGCATTACGGCGCGCATAAAGTTCTTGAAATAAAAAGAAATAATTTTTAGCGGTCTCAGACCAGGAAAACCAGGCGGCCCGAGCGCGCCCGCGCTCGGAAAAATAACGGCGCAAAGATTCATCCTCTAATAAAGTTTCCAGCGCGTGCGCCAAGTCAATTACCGAATAAGGATTAACGGTTATAGCGGCATCACCGACAACTTCGGGAATGGCGGAGGCATCAGAGGTGATTGTCGGCTGACCATGACTCATCGCCTCCAGAGGCGGAAAACCAAAGCCTTCATAATAAGAAGGATAAACAAAAATCGTCGCCTGATCATAGAGCCAATTACGCTCCTCCCGACTGACATAGCCCAAAAACTTAATATCATCTTTATAGAGCGAGTCGCTCGCTTGCCGATAGATAGCCCGATTTTTCCAGCCCTTAGCACCGGCCAAAACCAAATGATAGTTAGATAAATCTAAGCGTTTGTCACGCAAACGTTCATAGGCCTCAATTAAGCCTTGAACATTTTTTCGCGGCTCAATCGCTCCTAAATAAAGAATAAAGTGACTATTTAAATCATTCTTAACCCGAAAATTTCTAATTTCTTCTGGCGTTAGAGTGACTGAATCTTTATTTACTCCAGAATAAATTACTTTAATTTTTTCGGCTGGCACCCCCAAAAGCTCAATTAAATCTTGCTTGGTATTCTCGGAAATAGCCACGATAAAATCATATTGGGCCACCAATTTTTTTAATCTTAAAAAGCGGTGCCAAAAATTCTTCCGCCAAGTAAAAAACTCCGGATAGCGTAAGAAGGATAAATCATGGACAGTTAAAACTTTAAGCGTTGCCGGTTCCCCAAAATTAGAAAAATTAAGATGCGGCGACCAAAAAATATCCACCGGGCCGACAAGCCGATCTAATTTCGGCCGTCGGCAGAGAAACTGGAAAAAATAATTAAATATTTTATTAGGCCAGCGCGTTTTTTTAAAAGTCGCTCGCCCCTTGACCCAAGAAAAAATTTCTCGCGGTAAGGGCCGCCAGGAATTATAATAAAAAATATATTCATGCTCGGGATGATCATCAAGCCAAGAACGCAGCAAATAATAAACATACTCGGAAATTCCGCTATATTGCTGGTCCATTAAAACTCGAATATCAACGGCTATTTTCATTATTTTTAGACATTACCGCAGCGACCAATTTTTTAATTTCTTCACTAAAACGGGCGACGGAAAAAGTTTCCGCATAAGCTCGAATCCGCGTTGACGAAAAATTTTCACTTCGGAAAGATTTTATCGCCGTCACCAAAGAAGCCGGGGTTTGCTCGTCAAAAAATATTCCGGTCTCCCCTTCTCTAACGGTTTCAGTGGCTCCCCCCTTGCGGTAAGCAATCACTGGGCGTCCCGAAGCCATTGACTCCAAGGGGGTAATACCAAAATCTTCTTCTTGAGGATTAATAAAAGCTTGGGCCCGACTATAATAAACGGCTTTTTGATCATCGCTCACGCGCCCCAAAAATTCAATATTTCCCGCTTCGCCAGCAATTTTTTTAAGACGCGACAAGTCCAATCCATCACCAAAAACTTTAAGGCGATAATCCGGTCCCAATTCTTTAAAAGCTTCAACTACTAAGTCAATCCGTTTGTAAGGAACTAAGCGGCAACCGGCTAAAAAATAACGTTCTTCCGGAGCCTGGGCGCTTAAATCGCTTATAAAAAAATTATCGGTTTCTACCGGCGGATAAATAACTTGTGCTTCACGGCGATAATATTTACTAATTCTTTTGGCAACTGTTTTTGAGTTAGCGATAAAATAATCAACCCGACTGGCCGCCAAAAAATCCCACTGGCGCAACCTCACTAACATTCGCGCAATAATTTTTTTGAACCATTTATTATACTTAAGCTCGTTTAAATAACTGTGCGCATCGCTCCATAAATAGCGCGTCGGGGTATGGCAATAACAAATATGAGGCACATCGGGTAAGGTGATGACTCCTTTAGCAAAAGAACTGGTATCAGAGATAACTAAATCATATTCACTTAAATCAAAAAATTCCACCGCCATCGGCATTAGGGGTAAGTACCATTTGTAATGCTTAACACCCCCGGGCAATCTTTGGATAACAGAGGTATCAATGCGACGACCTTCAAGATAAGTATCGGTCTTGACTTTATCGGCCAACAAAGTGTAGATAGTGGCCTCCGGAAAAATATCGGCAAAAACTTTTAAAACTTTTTCCGCCCCGCCCGTCTGCGCTAAATGATCATGAATTAAAGCAACTTTCATAAAGTTAATCAGCTTGTCTTTTTTTAAAAACAGCGGCTGGCGTTTTTAGTAAAATGGCAAAATCTAAAACTAAAGTCCAGTTTTCAATATAGTAGACATCTAATTTAACCTCCTCCTCAAACAATAAATCACTACGTCCGGAGACTTGTGCCAAACCGGTAATCCCCGGCTTAATCGTTAAAGTCTTCTTATGATGATGTTGATATTTTGCCACCTCTTCCGGCAAATGTGGCCGGGGACCAACAAGACTCATCTTGCCGACAAAGACTAAAAATAATTCCGGTAACTCATCAATGGAAAAGCGACGAATAAACTTGCCGACTCTAGTAACGCGCGGGTCGTCTTTAATTTTTACCATCGGCCCGTCACTGCGGACATTTCTATCGGCCAATTCGTTATAGCGCATACTATCAACCTTATCGCGCATGGATCGAAATTTAAAATAACGAAACGGACGACCACCTTCACCGACTCTAGTCACCGGCGTACCATCATCGCGACGAGAAAAGAAAACCGGCCCCCGGGAATCTAATTTAATTGCTAAAGCGGTAATTAAAAAAACCGGCGATAGAATAATAATTAATAAGGAGGAAAAAATTAAATCCATAATACGTTTCGCCACTCGCCCCCAACCCTCTAAAGTTGTTCTCTTCACTTCTACTACCGGGATACCAATAATTTCTTGGACCTCGTGACGTAAAACTTTAATCTCTAATAAATCGGCGACATACTTAAAAGTGAGCTGATTTTCGTTAGCAAAATCATAAAGCCTTAAAGTTTCCGCCTTACTTAAATTAGGATCAGCCTGAATAACCTCATCAACTGGGTGGTCTTTAATAAATTCTCTTAATTCTTGAGCGGTTTCTAAAGAAAAATCGCGTAGTCGGCGTACAACTTCATAGCCGGAGTATTTATTGGTCGAAAACTCCGCAATTAGATTATCAACCGTTTTACTATTTCCCACTAGAATGGCCTGACTAACACCAATTCCGCGAGCATACATTTTTTTCTGAAGCCAATTAACTAGGGGATGAGCAATACTCAAATAAAGAATAGTGAAGACCCAAGTCGCTAAGACGATAAAACGAGAATCAAATAAATCTCGTTGTAAGAAAATAATTAAAGTTACTAGTGCTAAGCCAACTGAAGCGCCGGTGACCACTCTAACCACCTCTTTAGCCGGCTGTTTGTCGCGCTTAGGGATATAAGCGCCGGAAAAAAACATTACCGGAATCATGAGAGCGCTAATTATCAGTAAGCCCGGCCAGTATTCACTAATTGGTAAATCAAAAACAACCGGACGCACTTGACGATAGTAATCAGAAAAACGAAGGTAGTAAGCGGAAATTCCGGCGAGAAAAATAAGAATGAAATCTAAAGGTACCAAAATGGTCGTAAAAAATAGTTCTGCGCGCTTGTGTTTCATAAAAAGTCTTAAAAAAGTTATTTTGGGGGTAAGCGATAAGCCGGATTCTGTCTAGGATGATTATTTATCTAAGCCGATTTGTTGCCAAACCGATCAAGCGGACCACTTTTCTTCTGTTACTTAAAAAGCAACAGAGTTTGTCCTTGCTCCAGGCAGGGTTTACCGCAATCTTAGCGTCACCGCTAAGCGAAAAAGGTAGCCTTGCGACACCCTTTTTCTTTTCACCTTTCATCCGCCTGCTGGTAGAACCAACTGGCGAACTAGTATTGTCTCTGTGGCACTTTCCCTAGGGTTACCCCTGGTGGACGTTATCCACTGCCCTTTTAAGGAGTCCGGACTTTCCTCTCGGCGAACCGAGCAACCATCTGCTTACCCCCGGATAATACTTATAGATTACAAAAAAATTGGGTAAAAATCAAGTTAAAAAGACAAACCCCGACTATTTTTAACAAATAGTCGGGGTGGCCACCACCATCTCTCGATCTGGCGTTGGCAAACATTATTTAAATAAGCGCTTACTCAAAAAATATTTTAAGGCAAATACTCCTGATAACTCTCATATTCCGCTAAGATTGCCTCTTTATTTAAGACGCCACTCCAAATTTTAAGCTCATCAATATCGGAAGGATAATTTTCGGTATCAATAACAAGCTGATCCAAAACAGTCCCGGGCTTCAATTTCATGGCCGGCACCTCTTTCCATAGCTCACCATCAAAGAAAAAACGCCAACGGTAACGATAGGAGTCATAGGTAACCGCCAAATGGTGCCAATCCTTATCCATCGGAAAATAATCTTTACCGTATTCCCCTAAAAACCCGCCGCTCCCATTAAAAGAAAAACTGGGATTATAGATTGTCGGCATTAAAGTAAAAATATCTTTATCGTTGCCTCGTAATTTAAAATTGAAACGGCCTTCATTAGGATGAGAAGTGTTTCGCCACCAAAAAGCAAAAGAACTATCCTTTAAGGGCATTTCCGTAAGATCCCAGGAAAAATCACCGATCGCCTTTAAACTGCTATCAATAAAGCCTTCCATATTCCAATCGCTCACTTTAACCGCTAGGTCATCACCGCCAATCTCATCTCTGGCAATTTCCTCGTTATTTTCATCAAAGCGCCAATAATGCTCCAACTCCGGCGCCCGTTGCGGATCGGGCCAAGTATAAGGGTTAAAGGGTAAATTATAATCAAAAATCTCCTTTAATTCGGCTTCTGATAAAGGGCGTAACCACAGGCTCAACTCATCAATTAAAACGGCCGGCGTATTTGGTCTTAATTCAATTTCCCAATCCGTAAACTCCGGAATAATCCAACTATTTTCGTAAAGATACTTCTCTTCACCGTCAAGATAAAGCCCCCAATATCCAGCTGCTTGATTAACAACTAGCGCTACCTGATGCCAATTATCATCCGCCGGCCAGGCCAGATCAAAAAAATAACCATTCGGTCCGGGAAAACCGTGAATTTCGCTCCGATATTCATTCAAGTTAAGAGAAAATTGTTGTGTCTCCGGCTGGCGATTATTTAAACGCCAATCAATAAAAAAGTTTCCATGAATATCTTTGCGGTAGTAAAAAGCAATCGTAAAATTATTGCTATCAAAATCTGGCGGCAAATCGCTTTTTAGGCCGCGATTTTCTAAATCTAATTTAAGAGCACAGCCCCACTTACCAATTCCCCACAAATCGGCCGCCACTAACTCCTGCGGATAGTCACTGACCGTCGCTAAAGCATTACTATGCTCGTCACCAAAACACTCATCAAAATGCCAAAGCTGCGTCAAGGCTTCCGACTCTAGACTGGCGGGATTAACAAACAGGCCTTCAGCGGTATCAATTAATTCGGGAGGAAGAACCTCCGTCTCCGTTTCCTCCTCTTCCACTTCCTCTTCGGCGGGAGGATTATCCTTTTCTTCGTTAGCTTTAATTAATTCATAATCATAAGGAATCAGTAAAAAATCACGACTATTATCACGACTATCATATAAACGCGCCCATAATTCCTCTAGACCACCGGAGGATAAGGATTCTATCGTTGAACTGGCGCTCGCCTTCCGCTCCAACGCGTAACCAGGAACAAGCGCGGGCGCGGGCGCGCCCGAATAATATAAGGCTTCGCCATAGCCCAGGCGATCAACAATATCAACATCCTCATCAGAGGAAATAGCGCCGGTGCCTAGATACAAGGTGTAACCATCTTCAGTCCAAGAAAAATTATCACGAGTAGAAATTGCATCCGCTAAAGCCTTAACATTCTCGGCCGCCGAAGAACGTACCACTAAATAACTACTGTGCGGGGCAATGACCGTTCCGCCCGGATAGGTGCCATGATTTTCGTTGCCAAAATCCATAATCAAAACCGGACTTCCCCCTTTTAATTTAACTAAACGATAATCGTGCGCCACTAAATCTAAATCCTGATCCGAAGCATTAACAATCTCTAACCAATCATCGGTGCCATTACTATAAACTTTAGAGATTAAAGCCTGAGGCACTGAGACTAATTCTTCTTCCGTATTGGTATTAGTAGGAACGGTATTTTTATTATTTTCATTTTCCGCCTCGTCAGAAGCCAGCTTTTTTAATTGATTGGTTACTGATTCTTTGGGAGTGGCGACTTTAATCGGCACATAATCAGTTTTTGGTTGCGCCGGGGTGGTACTAGGCAAAACTGTTGTTGCGGGACGATAGCTTTCCGCGCTAGGCGGTGGGGTTTCTTTTTTAGGAGCCGGCGATAAAACTTTAATTGGTTCTGTTTTTATCTCGGTTTTTGAGGTTTGGCTAGGTGTCGTTTTTGCCGGTGGGTTTACCGTCGGTACTGACGCCGGAACAACCTTAGTTAGCGTTGGTGCCGGGGTGCTGGTTTTGGGGGCAGTTTTAACCACCGTTGGCGAGGTGGTCTCTTTACCGCTGCTAACTTTTTTAGATGGAAGCGGCTCTACCTCTTTTTCTTCAAGATAAACTAAATTATCATCAGTGGGTGAAATAAAATCTTTTATCTTCTGAGCAATACTAGCCGCCTGATAACCAATCTGCTTAACCGTAGAAACAGGATTATTAATCAAGCTCCATTTAAGAGCCACCTTGATAACGGGAATTCGTCCGCGCACCGGATCGGCTCTAAATTCGGAATCTAGATCAATATCAACTGGTACCGATATTAAAGAGTTTTGCTTTTCCTGAGTTTGCGGAAAAAAAATAAAGCGATCGGCACCATTTTCCAGGCCAAAATCATAACCAATTTTTTCCGGTAATGGTAAGGTGAGTTCCGTTTTACGAGCAATTTTAGAAAACTCTTTAGTTTCGGAAAAACAATCACCGTCTTGATTATAAACGCTAACATTATCAAAACCGTCGGGAGTAATATCAACCGCATAATCTTGGGTGTTATAAACAAGCGTAGTTAAATCAGCAGGGTTGTTGGTATTGGCACTTTCATAAACTTTTTCCGCCAAACCAACACAAGTCCATGCCGCTGACCCTGGCCCCTTCTGATATTTAAAATCAAAGTCGTAATCAACCCCTGCCCGCGCTAAATTTTTGGCCAAAGCCGCCGCTCGCGCCCGTTGTGCCGCTGTAGAGTTTTTCGGAATTTTAGCACTAATTAATTTCTCTCCTAAAGCGGTATTTACAAACTGATTGGCAGGTATTTTAATTGCTCCTTGCGGTTGCATTTCCACCACATAGTCAACCCCGTCCTCCTGGCCAACATAAATACCGGTATGTCCGGAATAAAAATCTTTTGGAAAACCATTCTCTATGATTACTAAGATATTAGTGTTGTAACCATAAGAAAGGCCACTACCCGAAGTTCTAAATAGTAAAGTTCCGACTGGTAGAGCGTGGGCAGGGACGGCGCTTAAAGTCCAAACCAGACTGAGGGAAAAAAATAAAATTTTAATTTTTAAATTTTTCATATATTTTTTAAGACCGCTAAATTAAGAAGTGGGATCGGGGATTATTAATAACCATTCATCTAAAACCGACTCTGCCGCTAACCGCAAATGTAGATTAACCTCTCCCGGCTTAGTTAAGATTATTTTTAATAATTCTTTTATTTCTTCACCATCACTTATTAACCCGGGAACGGGCGTTAAGCCCCAAATTATCATCTCTTTAAATGTCTCCGAATAATCAGGACGCAACAAAATTTCACGCCAAGCAGTTAGCGGCATCAAGGCTTGAGCCCGCTCTCTATCAGGCAAGTTTGCCCACAAAAAATAAGCCTGTCCTTGAAGCGATTCTGAATAGCTAGAATCTTTTAAAACCGTCACCACTAATTCCTCCGCTACTGAATCTTGGCGCCCTAATAAATTTTTTAAAATTAATAACCGCTCCTCATCTTCTTGACTAGTATAAAAACGATTACTAATTTCTGCCCACCAATTAGCGGGAGCGAGTTCGGGCCAAGCCTCAATTAAGGAGGTTTGCACCGCCAAAGAAGGAGCGCTAGTCAAAATATCTGGTTCGGGAGCCACCCAACCAACAGACTGCCACCCCCTAATCAATAACGATCTAATTTCTGAGCTGGTACTAGAACTAACTAAGGCCTTTTCCGTTTCCGAGCGCACCTGCTGCCCACCATTAAATATTAGATTAAGATATTGTTGACGTTGTTTTTGGCAAGTCTCCCGACAAGCAACACCGGTTGATTTATCCGCCAATAAATAATTAAGTGCAATCTTGGCCCGCAGAGGAGCCGGATAATCCAACCAACTCTTCTTTAAAATCGGTAAGAGCACTAAAAATAAAATTAACAGCGGCACGCCAATAAGTAGCGGTCGCTGATAAGAGTGCCAAAATTTTCTAATTTTAATTCGGAGGGTAAGCGGAAACCAGTTTTTCTTAGACATAAAAGATATTTTAAGCTACCCCCAGTCTAGCAACTCCCCCATTGAGAACCACTGAAACTTTTATCAATTATTTTCCGTCTTAATCTAAAGAGCGCCTCAAGTTCAACAAAAAAAAGAAAACGGCTCATGCCGTTTTCTTAGTAAAACTATTTCTCTTCTTTTCTTAGCCTTTTATTATCACTAGGTTGCGATAAACCTTATAAGGATAAATTGTGAAAAAGGGAGAAAGCAAAATCCAAATTAAGTTAATCAGGAGGTTATAAGCCTCAAAGAACCAGCTGCCGGTGCTAATCCAGAAAAGAGGAATACTGAGGACACCGTAGACAAGAAAACCGACTAAAATTAACAAAAGAAAGCGACCAAAGACCGGCCACCAGTACCCTCTAACTAAGTCATAGCTGCGCTCAACGGATCGAAACGGGCGTTCGTCCTCGGCGACCTGAACATATTGAGAAAAGCCGTAATAAATACCAAAAATTAAAGCCGGCAATAAGAATAGTAAGCCCCAAGCAAAGATTAAGACCGAAAGCAAAGCGGTGACGCCAATAAAAGGAACCAGATACTTATCGGCTCTCTTAAAACTTTCTCGCGGCGATAACTGATAATTCTCTTTTAAAAGAAGAATACCGCCTATTTGTGCTCGTAAATTCCAAACGATCATTAAAACTAAAGAGCCTAAGAAAAGGACAATAAAAATTCCTAAAACGCCAAAACCGGGCCAAGCCCCGCCACCGACCATCAGCACTCTAATAAAAATGAAAAGCAGCAACAAAAAAGGCAAGGAGCCAGTTAAAGCGTAAACCAGTAATTCGATAAACTTAAAGGCTTGTCTTTTATAATCAGACCAAGTACTTTTTAGCAAGGAGCCCACTGGCTCTAATTTGCTTTCTTTCTTAACAAATAGTTTTTTTAAGATTTTCATAAAAATTATTATTATTTCGAGGTCCAACCGCCATCAACATACAACATCTCACCAGTGATATATTTAGCTTCATCGCTAGCTAAGAAAACGGCCGCAGAAGCAATATCATCCGTACCGCCAAGATGCCCCAGAGGAGTGCTATCAATAATTATTTTATTAAATTGCTCGTTCTCTAAAATACCTTCGGTCATTTTCGTGTTAATAAAACCGGGAGCAATGGCATTAACCCTAATTCCCAGAGGAGCTAATTCTAAAGCGGCCGTTCTGGTGAGCTGGACTACACCACCTTTAGCGCTGCAATAACTTATCGCTCCAAAGAAACCAACTTTTCCCAAAATCGAGCTCATATTAATAATGTTGCCGGCAATCTTTAACTCCTTCATTTTTCGGGCGGCGGCACGAGCACCATAGAAAACACCCGTTAAATTAATAGAAATAATTTTATCCCAATCCTCATCAGTAGTTTCAATAAGCGAATGAGAATCGCCAACTCCGGCATTATTAACCATCACATCTAAGCGACCAAATTTATCAACGGCCGCTTGGACCAAATTATCAACCTCAGCGCTTTTAGAAACATCGCATTTTACATAGATAGCATTAGGATTGTTTAATTCCATGCTCTTAGACAAACTGGAAAAAACTACTTGGGCGCCTTCTTTTAAGAAGCGCTCAGCAATCGCCCGGCCAATCCCCGAAGTGGCACCGGTAACAATCGCTACTTTTCCTGACATTCTCATAATTTTTTAGTTAAGATATTTTTTTAAATAAGTGGCTAACTCCACTAAACGTTGGGAATAACCCCATTCATTATCATACCAAGCCACCACCTTTAATAAATCGCCATCGACCACTCTCGTTAAAGGTAAATCAACGATACTGCTATGAGGATTGCCAATGATGTCTGAAGAAACCAATTCACCAGTGCTCGCTTCCAAAATATTTTTTAGACGCCCTTTGGCCGCTTGTTGAAATTTCTTATTAACCTCGGACGCAGTTGTCTTTTTATTTAATAAGAAAGTTACATCACAGAGAGAGCCGACCGGAACCGGAACCCTAAAAGCCAAACCATCAAATTTCCCCGCTAAGGTCGGAATTGTTTCCGTAACCGCCACCGCCGCACCGGTAGTTGTGGGGACAATATTGACCGCGGCGGCGCGAGCCCGCCTGTAATCCTTAGGATGTGGGCCATCAACTAAATTTTGATCACCGGTATAAGCATGAACGGTAGACATCAAGGCTTTTTTGATGCCAAACTCTTTAGCAATCACTGCCGTCACCGGCGCTAAACAGTTCGTCGTACAAGAGGCGCAAGAAATTATCTGGTCATTTTTTTTAACGTTCTTTTCGTTGACGCCCAAAACGATAGTTTTACAATTTTTTCCCGGCGCAGAAATAATTACTTTTTTAGCGCCACTATTTAAATGAACGGCCGCATCATCGGCACCGCGGAAGCGACCCGTACATTCTAAAACAATATCAACTCCCAATTTAGCCCAGGGCAAGTTAGCGGGATCTTTCTCGGAAAAAACCGGATAATTTTTACCTTTAATAACTAAATTTTTCCCTTTAACTCCGACGGTTTTATTAAAACGACCATAACAAGTATCAAATTGTAAAAGTTTAGCTAAATCTTCGGCCCCCACCAAATCATTAATGGCCACCACCTCTAGCTCTGGATGTTCATCTAAAATAATTCTAAAGGCGGCGCGGCCAATACGGCCAAAGCCGTTAATTGCGATTTTTAACTTTTTTTGTGCCATAAATTATTAATTATTAAACTTATTTATCTGTTAATAATAACATAAAAAATCATAAAGTTCCAAAAAGAGAACCCTTTTCGGGTTCTCTATAATTAATGTTTCTTTTTGGGAGACCAACTTCGGGCCAAGCGTTGACGGGTTGGATTTTTTTGATGATTATCCACTCTCTCTTGAACCGCCTTTTTTTCGGGGGCCGTTTTTTTCTTAGCCGTTTCCTTTTTCTGGTGGCGATTTAAGTCGACCTGGATAATTAAATCGCGCTCCCCTTCTCGATTCCCTGGAAACTTCACGTCCACGGCCTGTTTTAAGGGGTGATGACCAATAACAACGCCGCGCTGTCCATCAACATTAACCCGCGTTCCGAGTGGCGGCAATTTAGCATTTAACTCTTGATAACCTTCATATTCAAAAGACAGGCAACACATTAAACGACCACACATTCCGGAAATTCGTTCGCTCCCGCGATGAACAACTTGCTGCACCTCGGCCATCTCCGAGGTCACTGAAAAAAAATCTTTCACAAAAGTCCGACAACATAAGGGCTTACCACAAGCACCGCAATCCCCGGAAAACCGGGCTTCGTCGCGAGCACCAATCTGAGTGAGACGAATACTTTTACCGAACCGAACGGTTAAATCTTTAACCAGTTCGCGAAAGTCAATTCGGCCGCCCGCCGTAAAGGCAAAATTCAAACGATTGCCACTCAAAGAAAAACTAACATCAACTAATTTTAAATCTAACTGGTAAAAATCGGCGCGCTCCTGGCAAATCTCTAAGGCCGCTTCTTTCTCGGTAAGACTAGGTAAACGACTTAAATCATTTTTTTGGGCTCGCCTTTTAACCATTTTTAAAGGCGGCGCCTCCGAATCTAAAGTGGTGTCTTCTAAGACCTTAAAAACCCGACCTAAATCCTCGCCAATTTCCGTTTCTAAAACCACATAATCACCAACCGCTAAAGTAGGGTCATTGGTTTCAAAAGTATAACTCTTATCCCAAGGAGAAAATTTTATTTGCACTAAGTTCATATAGAGACAAAAGCCGCGCCCTTTACGGGGCGCGGCTTGGTCAGATTTAAAGACTAAAACGAGCGAAGCCGAGCACCGCCGAATCACCAAGAATATCTTTTACTTTTTTCTTATCATCCTTGATGTACTCCTGTTCTATTAAACAAACCTCGGAGTAATATTTGCTCATTTTTCCAGCTAAAATCTTTTCTACCATTTCCTCCGGCTTTCCTTCTTTGATTAGAATTTCGCGAGCAATCTCTTTTTCCTTAGCTAATTCCTCGGCACTAACTTCATCTGAACTAATATATTTCGGATTAGCCGCCGCCACCTGCATGGCAATGTCCAAGGCTAAGTCGCTTTTTCCAGGCTTATCTAAGGCAACTAAAACACCAATGCGGCCACCTAAATGAGAATACGCCGCCACGCTAGCGCCTTTTAAAACAGCAAAGCGGTTAATTGCCAGTTTTTCACCGATCACTCCTGAGAGCTGATCGAGAGCTTCTTGAACCTTATTGCCATTTAATTCTAAAGCTAATAAAGCCTCGAGATTTTCCGGTTGCTTATCAACAAGCAAGTTTAGAACTTGCTCCGCAAATTCTTGGAACTTCTTGTTGCGAGCGACAAAATCAGTTTCGGAATTGACTTCCACCATATACCCCTCGGTCGCCTCAGCATTTACCCTTACCGCTACTAACCCCTCATTAGCTTCACGATCCGTTCTCTTGGCGGCCTTGGCAATACCTTTCTTGCGCAAAATTTCTACCGCTTTTTCTAGATCGCCACCGGCCTCATCCAAAGCCTTCTTGCAATCAACCATTCCGGCGCCGGTCATTTCTCTTAATTTTTTAATATTCTCCATATACTTATTACTTAATTATTAATAACTTAATTTTTTTAAGCCTCTTTCTTTTCCTCATCTTTTGCCACCGGCTTAATTTGGCTTAAATTCTGACGGATAGTTTCCGTAATTAAAGAAATTGTTTTGGTCGAATCATCATTGCCGGCAATCGGATAGTTAACTAAACTCGGGTCAACATTGGTATCACAAATAGCGATGACCGGAATATTTTTAACCCGGGCTTCCTTAACAGCCGTTTCCTCTTCTTTAATATCCCAAACAAATAAAGCGTCTGGCAGTTTAGAAACGTTAGTTAAACCACCGACCCGTTCTTCTAACTTTTTAATTTCTCGATCAAAATCGGAACGCTCCTTTTTAGTATAACGATCTAAACGGCCGCTCTCCTTATCAGCAACTAACTCTTTGTATTTTTGCACTGATTTCTTCACCATGGAGAAATTAGTCAAGAATCCACCCAACCATTTACCAACAATATAAGGCTGATTAATTGCCTTAGACATGGCCTTTAAGGGACCTTTAACTTGATTCTTGGTACCGACAAATAAAATCGTCTTGTTTTCAGAAATCAGTTGAGCCATAAAATCCAAAGCAGTCGCTAATTGCTCTTGGCTCTTTCTTAAATCAATAATATAAACCCCTTTTTTATCAGCAAAGATAAAGGGTTTCATTTTTGGATGCCAGCGATTGGTGCGATGGCCAAAATGCATCCCGGCCATCATCATTTCTTCTACACTAGGTAGTTTTTTGTTTTCCATATGATTTTTCTTTTATCCCCCGAATGGAGGCGTCCATCGCCCAGGTCTTTAGACCAGAAAAAAATGGCGATGTGTTATTTAATAAAAATGACTAGACGCTAGACGTCAATCACGGACTCATCTTAACCGAAACCAGCCTTCTTGTCAACGCTTTTTAGCACTAAAAAACAATTATTTTTGGTAAAAATCAGCCAAACCCTGATTGAACGTAATCACTAAATTATTATATTCTTGCTGCTGCTCGCGGTAGCCTTCTAAATCACTATTATATTCGTTAACCGCCTGATTATAGACATTTACCTCCTTGTTATAGGCCAATAAATCGCCAGCGGCTAAATAGGCATCAAGCTTAGCGCGCTGGACGCTTAAGCGCTCCTGTTCGGCGCTCAACTCTTTTCCGGCCGCGTCTAATAACTGCTTTTCGGCGGCTAAGCGCTGATAAAGATTTTTTAAAGACTCTGCCCATTCTTTAGTTGCTCTCACTCCCTCATAAAGAGACCCTGATGTTTTTTGATAAATCTCTAAACGGCCTAAATGATCAGCGGTAAATAATGCCACAGTCGCCTCCGAACCGCCCACAGCTTGCCCGGAAGAAATCGCTCCGGGGACAACTCCAGGCGGAAAATAATTAGTCGTTTCAACAAAACAATAGCCACTGCCGGCAATTGAATCCTCTCGGGGGCAAGCAATACCGACCGCCGAATGATTATTTTCGGGAAAGTCTAAAATAGCCGCCCCATAGCCAAGTTCTCGTAAAAGACTGACTGCCAAAAAAGTCTTATCGGAACAAACGCCGGAATTTTTATAAACGGTTTCATAAGGGTAATTAGGAATAATTGGCGATTGCGTGAGCTTGCTCTGATCATAAGGAATATACTGCACTAGCGCCAAAACAAATTCCGCGATCTGATCACTACTCCAAGCACGGCTGCGACCCGTGCGCCGCGCATAGGCTGCTAAATCGCTGACTAAAGTATCGCCCTCTTTAGGCTTTAAAAATAAACCATAAAAACTTTCTCGCACCGCTTGAACATCAGCTTGATCATTATAATAAAAAATTTTTAGACTGGCGGCGTAATCTTTATACAACTGACTTGATAAAGAAAAATTTTGTTGATAATTTTCTTGTTTATATTTCCAAGTTAAAGAGCTTACCTGGTCTAAATTTAGCGAACTGGTCGGTGGCGGTGGAGCGATTGTCGCGCTGAGAGGAGCGCTAGTCGCCGCCGGGATTTTATTTAAATCAGTGTTAGTAATCCCGAGCCCTTGTTGGCGTAAGAGTTGCCAAGCGTCATCAGGACGACCTAAATAATGCCAACGTTGATTTAAGTCGACGTAGTAAGCTTCACCGTGGCTCTCGGGTCGCAAAAATAAACGACCGCGTGCCCAGGCTGGTGCCTCTTTATTCCAAGTCGCAAACTCAGCCTCGGAAATGCCAAGGCTGAGCTGCCTCATTAAAACTAAGGCGTCGCTAGGGCGCCCTAAATAATAACGCTTTAAATTAGTCGGATTAACATACCAAGCTTCACCGTGGCTTTCTACTTGCAGCAAAATTCGCCCCGCTAAGCGCTCCGGCAGCGATTGCGCTTGAGCGGGCAACAAGAAAAAGAAAACACCACTTAAAAATAAGAATCCGACTATTAGGCTTCGTCGCCGCCAAAAAGTCATAAATATCTGACGCTTAATCCTTTAAGTTCTCTAAAGCAAATTCCCAATTAGCCAAATTATCAATGACGGCATCAACATAAGCCGCGCGTTTATTTTGGTAATCTAAATAATAAGCATGTTCCCAGACATCAATCACAAACAAAGGCGTTTGGCCATGAGCTAAAGGCGTGTCAGCGTTAGCAGTTTTTAAAACACGCACCCGATCATCTTCTTTAACTAGCCACGCCCAACCGCTACCAAACTGCGACAACGCTGCTCCTTTTAACTCTTCAATCATTTTCTCCCAAGAGCCAAAAGAATGAATAACGGCATTCTTTAATTCTACCGGGATTACCATTTCCTGGCGCGCTGGTCGCAAACAATTCCAAAAGAAATCATGATTATAAACCTGGGCGGCATTATTAAAAATACCCTCCTTCCCTTCGCGAGCATAACTCTTCACCAGTAAACCGGCTAAACTATCTTTTTCCCAAGGGGTACCGGCAATTAGCTTATTGAGATTATCAACATAAGCTTGATGGTGTTTACCATGGTGAAATTCAAGAGTTTTAGCCGAAATATGCGGCTCTAAATCTGTCGGGGCAAAAGGCAATTCTTTTAAAGTAAACATAGTATTAAATATTAATTTATTAACGTTCCCTTTAGTATAGCAGATGTCAGACTCCTTTTAAAATAGACCTAAAAAAATCCCGTCAGCGCGGGATTTTTTATCTTAGTAAGTAATTGTTTGACCAAGGAATGAAATTGTTGGGCAAAGGCCTTATTTTTTAGCTAACTGCCCGCAAGCGGCGGCAATATCACCACCATAAGAACGACGAGTCGTCACTTTTAGACCGGCGTCTTCTAATTTTTTTCTAAATTCTCTAACTCGTTCTGCTGAACTCGGCAAAAATCGACCCGTCGGGTTATAAGGGATGAGATTAATAACACTCAGCGGCCGCCCGCTCAGCAAGCGAATCAATAACTGGACGTCATTATCGCTATCATTGATTCCCTTAATCATTAAGTACTCAAACATCACCTGACGGCCCGCCTTTTTCTGGTAAACCTCTACGGCACCCATTAATTCTTCCAAAGAATAACGTCGCGCAATCGGCATGTAGCGTCCCCTTTGTAAATCAGTCGCGAAGTGAAGTGAAATTGCTAAATTTACTTGTAAAGGTTCACCGGCTAAGCGCTTAATCTCGGCGGGAATCCCGGCCGTGGAAACAGACAGACGCCTGGCCCCTAAGTTAAAGGTTTCCGGGTCATTGAGCCACTTTAAAGCTTTAATTACCTGATCATAATTTAACAACGGCTCGCCCATGCCCATCAAAACCACATTATCAACCTTATTATCACTGGCTTTTAATTGACGTTGCCAAAATAAAACCTGTTCCACAATTTCCGCAGCCGTTAGATTACGACTAAAGCCACTTTGTCCGGTGGCACAGAATTCGCAGGCCAGAGGACAACCGACTTGCGAAGAAACACAGACTGTTTGCCGGCCATCATTTTGACCAATCAAAACTGTTTCAATTTTTAAACCGTCTTCAAGAGTGATTAGCGCTTTTTGGGTGGTTTTATCAGCACTGCTAAATAATTCCGCTTCAATTGCGAGTGGACAAGCAATTTCTAAACGGGCGCGTAAATCTTTAGGGAAATTAGTGACTTCTTGCCAGCTCGTCACCAAATCCTTAAAAATAGCCTGCTCGGCTTGAGTATGGCGGAATTTAGTCTCGCCAACCAAACTCTCGTGGACTTTAGATAAATTCATATATATTTATGCGTTCTTTAAAGTAATTAAAACAATTTCGGAGCGCGTCCCCAAACGCAAGGGTGGCCCCCAAGTTCCGACGCCACTGCTAACCGATAAATGATAATGACCGTCTTGGTACAAGCCATGCGCGCGCCAGTCATAAAGATTAGCAGCCACTAGATTAAAAGGAAAGATTTGGCCGCCGTGAGTATGCCCCGATAACTGTAAATCAATTCCGGCAATTTTAAAAGCCAATGGGTCCTTAGGCTCGTGATAGAGAAGAATGCTAGGCTTATCGGGTTGATAAGGAATCTTGGCTAATTGCTCACCCGGACTTAAATAATTATTTTTATCTTGAAAATTAAGACCGATAATTTGTAAACCAGAATCTTGGATTAAACGATTTTCTAGAATCTCTATCGACCAAGGATCTAATAATTCATGAATCTTCTCACTGCCTAAATCTAAATCATGATTGCCAAAAGAATAATAAACTCCGCGCGGCGGCTGAAATTCATTTAATAAATTACCAAGCCACGAGAAATCGTCCTGACTGCCATCAAATAAATCACCGCTAATAAAAATTGCTTCTGGCGCCAGAGACTGAACCTTCTTCAAAACTCTTTTTAAAAATTTTTCCCGCCAGATCGGTCCTAAATGTAAATCGGAAAGATGAACAATTTTTTTATCCACCCAAGAGTCTGGTAACTTATTAATCTTCACTTCATAAGATTTAACCTTTGGTTCTCGGGCCTGGTAGATAGAAATTAAAGTTAAGACTGCTACCAGCACTAAAATTAAAGGTCTTAAAACATCTAAAGATAAAGGAATCTCTAAAAGACCAAGAATTAAATAACCTAGCCAAGCCAAAAGAGTAACTAATAAAAAAATAAAACCCACCCCGAGAATTCCAAAAACAAGCTGATAGAGGAAACGCCACCAAGGCGAATCTTTTTTATTGGTATGCTTAAAAACAATAATTGTTAAAACCGCCAGCAAAAGAAAAGCAGCGGCCGAAATAGCTTTGGCGCCTAAAGATGACCAAGCAAAAAGCCAGCTGCTTAAAATCCATGCTAATATATAGCCGCCAATAAAAATTGTCCAATTGAGATATTTAAAAACTCTCATAGAAAAAACGGGCAAAAAAATTGACGACCCTTTTTATTTAGGCCCGGAAAGGAAACGGTGCTAATTCGCCAGCTTCACCCAACTCTTCGGCAATCGCTAGTAAACGGTTATACTTGGCGGTTCTCTCTGAACGCGCTGGAGCACCAGTCTTAATTTGCCCCGTGCCTAAAGCGACCGCTAAATCAGCAATAAAAGCGTCTTCAGTCTCGCCGCTGCGGTGTGAGATCACCGCCGTAAAATTATTTTCTAAAGCTAAGTTAATAGCCGCCACCGTTTCACTTAGAGTACCAATTTGATTAAGTTTAATCAAAATAGAATTACTAGCCTTAGCTTCAATCCCCTTCTTTAAACGTTCAACGTTAGTAACATATAAATCATCGCCCACAACCTGAACCTGATTATTGAAAACCGCCATAAACTCCGCCCAACCGGACCAGTCATCTTCCGCTAAAATATCCTCAAAAGAAACTAATGGATATTTGGCCGCTAAGCCTTGGTAAAATTTCACCAATTCACTAGCAGTCAAAGTTTTACCTTCCTTTTTTAATTGATACTTCTCATCATGGTAAAACTCAGTGGCGGCCGCATCAATCCCAAAAACGACTTCTTCGCCCGGTTTGTACCCGGCACTAATAACCGCTTCAGTAAGCAAGTCAAAAGCCTCGGCGTTAGTTTTAACCGCCGGCGCAAAACCGCCCTCGTCGCCAACCGTAATCTGATAACCTTTTTTCTTCAGAGTCTTTTTTAAAGACTGATATATCTCGGCACCCATTTTTATCGCGGTCGCCATATTTTTGGCACCCACTGGCAAAATCATATATTCCTGAATGTCCGTTGCCCAATCCGCGTGTTTACCACCATTTAAAATATTTAACATCGGTAGGGGTAGTTTATAAGTGCCATCAAAACGCGGATTAAACTGAGTCAAATATTTATACAGCGGTTGATTTAAACTGGCGGCGGCGGCGCGCGCCACCGCTAAAGAGACGGCTAAAATCGCATTCGCCCCTAAATTAGCCTTATTGGGAGTACCGTCTAACTCAATCATTAACTTATCAATAGCTACTTGCTCGGTCACTAGCTGGCCAATTAAAGCGGGGGCGATTTTTTCATTAACATTTTTTACGGCTTCGCTAACACCTAAGCCACCATAAGCTTCACCACCATCACGCAATTCCACCGCTTCATAACTGCCAGTGGAAGCGCCGCTAGGAACGGCCGCCCAACCGGAAGCGCCGCTTTCTAAGACTACGGTCGCGGCCACGGTCGGATTCCCTCGGGAGTCTAAAATCTGACTCGCTTTAATTGTTTTTATTTTCATATTTTTAGAAATACTTTTTAGTCAAACTTTCTTCGGTATAAGTAATCACCTTCTTTAACATTTTAACAGCCTCTAAGGGGTAATCGCCAATGGCCGTCTCATCCGAAAGCATAATCATGTCGGCACCATCAATCACGGCGTTAGCAATATCACTCACCTCCGCTCTGGTTGGATGAGGGTTTTGAATCATTGACGTCATCACCTGAGTCGCTAAAATCGCCGGCTTCTTGTGCCAGTGAGCCTGGCTAATTAAATTTTTTTGAATTATCGGCAAGCGCTCGGCCGGAACCTCAATTCCTAAATCTCCGCGAGCCACCATAATCGCATCGGAAACCTCAATAATATCGCTGATGTTTTCCAAAGCGATACCGCGTTCAATTTTAGAAATAATTTTAATTGGCTTCTTGCCAATCAGTTTACGCAAACGTAAAACATCAGCGGCGGTCTGCACAAAAGAAAGCGCAACAAAATCAACCCCCGCCTGCAAACCGATTTTAAGATCCCGCTTATCTTTAGCGGTTAAACCAAAATCTTTTAAATCGGTGTTAGGAACATTAACACCCTTATGGGAGCTTAAAACACCACTATTAATTACTTGAGCGGTTACCTTACCGTCTTTAACTTTTTTAACAACTAATTCGATCGCGCCATTAGCCAAAAATAATTGATGTCCTTTTTTTATATTGTCGGGCAACTCCTTAGAATCAATCGGAATTGAGCCGCCGGGCGTGTAAGGTTTAGTGGAATATTCAAAAACAAATTCTTCCCCCAAACGCATAACTAAATTATCTTCCGGAATGACCCCCACCCGAATTCTCGGCCCCTGTAAATCCAACATCATCAGCACCGACCGTTCATTTTTTTTATTAAAATTTTTAACAATTTTTTGAACGCGCCGATACTGTTCCTCGGTGGCATGAGAAAAGTTTAAACGCACCATGTCAACACCGTTTTTTAAAAGCGGTTCTAAAGTTTCAGCGGTTTCTGTTTTAGGACCAACCGTCGCAATAATTTTAGTTTTCATCATAAATATCGTAAATAATAAATTTTAACCGGCGGCAAAAAAAAGGCCGCTATCGGCTCAGCTTCCAGTATAGAAAAAAGTTCGGGTTTTGCCAAGCCTCGCTAATCTTCAATTTTTAATCAGCTAAACCTTTAAGTTTCATCAATAATTCATTAAAAAATTCTAAATTATTTAAGCTCGCCAAACGTTGACCTAAAGGTTCGCCGCTCTTAAAAAGATGATGTAAGTAAGCGCGACTATAAGTTCTTAATTCCAAAAAATTACTATCAGGATTAATCGGTCGCTGGTCATGAGCGTATTCGGCTCGTAAAATATTAGTCGTTTGGTAAAAATCCGGCGCCCGCTTAACTACCTGAACACGGGTTTTTAGTTTCTTAAATCCCTTAAAGTCCGGTTTAAAGAAAAATAGTTTTCCGTGTCGCCCTTCTCTAGTGGGAATCACACAATCAAACATATCCCAGCCCATCAGATAAGCGCGATAAATATCTTCCGGCAAACCAACTCCGAGCGCAAAACGCAAACTAGCTTCCGGGATTGCCGTCGCCGTCGCCGCCATCACGCCCGCTAAAAAATTACCTTCTTCATCAACCGGACGAGCCCCAAAACCATAACCATCAAAACCAATTTCTACTAAAGCAGCGGCACAAGCTTGACGCAAATCGATCTCCGCCCCTCCTTGAATAACCGCCAATAAGCGCGGTCGCGCGGCCTCGCTTAAACCTCTTTTTTTAACTTGTCGTGTATACTCCGCTTTAGCTCGACGCGCCCAAGCAATAGTTCGCGCCACCGCCACCTCTAAATCCGGTCGGGAAAACTCATTGGGCGGACAATCATCTAAACAAATCATAAAATCAACTCCCAAAGAGAATTGAATTTGAATCGATTTTTCCGGAGTAAGCTCGTGGAAACTACCGTCTAACGGTGACTTAAAACGAGCCCGCTCATCATTAATATCGCCGTGTCCCGGCCGGCGATGAATCAAAGAAAATACCTGAAAACCGCCGCTATCCGATAATAAGGGGCCCGGATAACTCATAAATTGATGTAAGCTACCGGCTTTTTCAATTGTTTTTATCCCCGGCCGCAGATAAAGATGGAAAGTATTAACTACTAAAGCTTTTGTTCCCGCCCGCTTAAGATCAGTGGTTGTTAAATGCTTAACCACCCCGCGAGTGGCATCCGGCATAAAAAATGGCGTGGTGAGTAATCCGTGGGACGTTTTTATTTTTCCTTGACGATAGCCATTTTTATTTTTCCAAACAATCATAAAAATTAACTTTATTGAACCAAGCCGGAATTACTTAAAGCGGCAATACTGTCATCTTCTAGTTTTGTTGTCTTTGCTTGAGCCGAAGCGGTCAGCATAATTCCCGTTTCCGCGTCTAAAGCTTGGGCGGTGCTCCCCGGCAAAAGAACCAATAAAGTATTGCGTTGATCTTCAGTCGGCGTCAATGTTAAATCAAATTGAGCTTGCGCTTGATAAGTTGTAAGCGGCAAGTCACCGAGCTCCCAGGTAACAAATCTCGTACCCGGATCAAAGCTAAGGCTTCCCCAAGAAGTATTACGAGCACCAGCAAAATTAACATACTCCGGTAAAACAGCCATCACGCGAGCGCCTTTTAATTCATTGAGGTTATTTTCCAAGTGCCAATAAACGCGCACCCCAGTTTCTTGACCAACTACCGGCGGTAAAGGGCCACTACCGACAGGCAGATTGTTTTCATCAAAATATAGGACCTGCTCTGTAAATTGGAAGTCGCTATTTATTTTAGTTATCACCGTATTACTCTTACTATCATTAAGACCGGTGCTTTGACTGCCTAAAGTAAAGTAAGCATAGCTGGTAATGATTGTCTTATCACCCAGCTTATCAGGGGTATAATCTTGAATAGCAATCTCAAAGTTTAGTTCCCCACTAGCACCCGGCTCTAAAGTCGCCAAAGCGGGTAATTCCTCCTTAGTCCAAACAATCGTATTGTTTTTTATTTTTCCGCCAGCCGTTTCCTTAATTGATTTCCAGTCCAGCCAATCACCATCTAAAACGGCCATCAAAACTATATCCTGTAAATCATTATCACTTTTATTAACATAACTTAAAGAATATTTAAGCGTCTCACCGAAGCTAGCCGCCCCCTCAGTTTTGTTACCATTAACACTTAAAACTAAATTCAAATTACTAGTCATTATTGAGAGATTGATAACTTTTTCTAAAAAGACATATTCTTGCCCCTTATCATCTCTTTGGCTAAGGCGGATAATTAAATCCTGACTGTCAGCAACCTTGCGGTTAACTTTATAGCGAACCGGCAAACGATAATCCTCGGTTGAAGAGGCAAAATTTTCTATTCGCCAAACTAAATTACTTTTATCAACGGTTACCTCCGTATTGGTAGCGGTAGTAGTGGCGTTCACCAAAGAAATATTTTCCGGAAAGGAAAAAGACAAATCAAAATTTTCTAAGAAGGTGCCATCGGGCCGACCAAAGTTAAGCTCTATTTCATTTTCCTGGCCAACTAAGACGGCATTACTATATTCAAAACCCAAATCAAAACCGAGACTACTAATCGTAATTGCCGAAACGGCCTCTTCTTTAAATTGACTAGAAAAATCTTGGGGTGCGAAACTTAAACCGGCTGTTAAAATATTCGTAGAATCTTGTTTACCAATTAATCGACCGGAAATTTTTATTTCCGCCCGACCACCAATCGGCAAGTCTGGTAATTCAAAATAATTACCGGCGCTGCCTAGCGGTGTTAGCTCTCCGCTCACCTCCTCGCGAATGAATCTTTCTGGATATTTGAGTTCAAGACGTAAATTTTTTAAAACGAACTCACTCCGGTTTTCGTAAACAACCGAATAACTAAAAGGTTCGCCGGCTTTAACTTCATCAGGAGCGGTGATTTCTAGATTAACTCTAGCCTCGTTAGCGTTGGGGCTGAAAAAATAAGTGAAGGCGGCATAAGCTAATGAAGCAATTACCGCTAAGACAAAAATATTCTTTAAAAACAAAACTAAAACTGGTTTTTTGCGCGCCTTAAATTCTGAAACATTAACTAATTCACCCTTTTTATCACGATAAATTTCCGAGAGATTATCCTCAATTTCTTCTTCGCGAGCCTCCCGACGAACCGCCTGTTCAAATTTTTTGACCTGCTCTTTGGTGGGTACTGGATGAGCGCTAAAAACTGGCCGCCGCGTTGGCTGCGGTTCAGATATCGCTCCAGACTTAAGCTCAGAATTTTCTGCCCCCCTCTGATTAGAATCTTTAGGTGTGGGCTTATTTTTTGCTGGACCGGCCGTGACCGGAATATTTTTTTTAATAGACATATATTAATAATTACTAAAAGCTAAAGAAAAAAAGCGATCCCGAGTTAAGGGCGTGAGTGGCGCTTGACCACCAATTAAACCTGGACCTTGCCAATTCAAATGATAATTATCTGGCCACTTAACCTGGAGCTGATAATTATCATTAATCACTCCCGGTTGCTTTTGAACCAGTAAAGAATAATTGTAGCGACTTATGTTTTCCGGGTTAAGCCAGTTATTTAAGCGCTGAAATAAATTATCGGCAACTTTTAATTCGGGCACCGGTTGAGGTAATTCGTATTCAAACCATAACTCCGCTGTCTCGCCCGGATCAATCATACTCCAATTAGCAAAGACCGTCTTACCGGAATCGGAATAAACTTTGGTACCGCTAACAGGTTCAACTAAAGCCTGCCCTTCGGTAGTTGCTAGAAGTTCATTTTCTTGCCAATCAGGTTCTGGATAAGAAAAATACTCGGCGTCCGGAGCTTTAAAGCCTCCGGCTTTTAAGAGTTTAGCACCCTCAGGCACATAAACTCTAAGCCAATTAACATTTCGTACTCCCACCAAAGGGGTATGTGGTGACGCCGTGTGCTCACGTTTTATTTTTAAATCAACAACCACCCGGCCATCCTCTTTAATATTCACCTGCTGATTAATTGTTTCTTTAATCATCCGGTCAGTTTTAGCGCCCGCAATATTAGTATTAACCACCATTAAATAATCGTAAGGCGCCGCAACTACTTCCCCGCTCCAGCCCCACTGAGAAACCATCGCCTGCAAATCGGGATCAGAAAAATAAAGTAGCACCTGTTTCGTGGCCAAGCTTTCTTCGACTAAAGAAGCGAGTTTAAGAAAATTATCTTGATTCATTTTTTCCGGTAAAATCTCTAAAATTTCTTCCGCCAAAGTGCCAATAATTTTTTTTGGTTTATTCTCCTCCCCCGCCGGCAAGTGCGCGACCAAATCGGGATTGGTGCCTACCAAATTATATCGCTCAGCCGTTAATTGCACCTCCTGCCAAAAATTTTCAGCGGTTACCACCACACCATACTCGGCACTTAAATCAATCGGACCGGTAATTTTTAATAATTCTTCAATCACGCTGGGGGTAAAAGAAATCACGCCATCGACAGTCGGACCAGCACTTTTTTCTAAAAACCACCCGAGGTTGCGGGCCGTTGTCGGCCAATCTGGCCACCAGTTAGCGTCCCAAAAATGCCACTTCGGATTAACCAACCACAAAGGCTCAGGCGCAATAATATTTAAATTAAGTCCGGCCTCAGTATCGTAAGAACCACCACCAGGAACTTCTAAATTAGTTATCTGTCCGTCACGAAAATCAATTAAGGCATAACTTCCTAAAAAGCCACCCGAACCTCTAATTTCATTATTATTCTGAAAAACTAACAAATACCGTTTGTCCTGACCGCTACCTAATAATTTTTTAAAGCGACCGGCATTGTCACCGATCAAACTTAAAGCCGTTGGCAGAGCGGCAGCCTGGTCGACTATTTCTTGAAAATCCGCTTGGTAGGCGGCGGGCAAATTTTCCACCCTCACTGTTTCTAATTCGGAAACGAGATTGTTGGCTAAAGACTGAGCCGTTGTCGCCCGGGCTTCCAATTGAGTTAGTAGCACCAACCAATCACCATCCGCACGCTCCCAGCTGTTAAGAGTGGCAGTGATTTCCGCGGCCAGCTCCGAACCTAAAGAACCAATCTTTAATAATTTCTTACTCTCGGCCACCAATTTTAATTCTGGATTACTAGTGTAAGCCGCTAAAGATAAGAGTCGATCATTAATAATCTTTAAACCGGCCGCCGCTTGATAAAATTGGTCACCAGCCTGATTAAAACTTTTTTCAGCCCGATTCCAATCTTGATTAGCCAGGGCTTCGCCGCCACTGGTTAAATTAGCCCAAGCACTTTTGGTGACGTTTAAAAAATAGTCTTTGAAAGAATAGTTATCCCGGTCGCTGAATTGCACCAAAATTTGAAAAGGAATGATCATTAAAAAAAGAACCCCGGCAAAAATAATAATGCGCAAAAACCAAGGACGGCGAGAGTTTGAAGGTTTTTTAAAATTCTTCCGACGCCAGGAAGATAGTTTTTTTTCACCAATCCTAAGCTGAGCATCAAGTTTTTTTTCATAAAATCTCAAGCGACGCTGTGTTTGTCGTTCGCGGAAGCGACGACCAAAATAACTTAAAGTCCATTTTTTAGGCAGCGGCTCGCGGTCTATTTTTTCTACCTCCCGTTGAACGGTTTTTATATTTTTGGTTAATAATTTTAAATCACGCCGCGCTTGTTTTTCTAATTGTCGACGCGTCTGTCGCTGACGATTTTCTTTATTTTTTTTAGCGCCCTTAAGCAACGCGCCATCAAGACCGCGCAAAAAATCTGGGGCCGTCGAGGTCTCCCCCATCAATAAAGATTTTTTTGCTTTTCTGCTCTTAAACATTTAACTTTTAATTAGTAAACGTTTGTAGATTTCGGAGGTTAGGCGAGCGCACTCCCACCAATTATATTTTTTTACTTGCTGTTTTCCTAAAACTTTTAATTCTTCCCGAGCATCTTTATTTTTTAGAAGATCACTAATTACCGTTCGCATTTCCTCTTCATTTTCGGGATTAAAATAAACGGCGGCGCTGCCCAATATTTCTGGCATACTGGCACAATTAGAGCTAGCCACCGGACAACCGTAAGCCATCGCTTCAAGTGGCGGCAGGCCAAAACCTTCATAGAGAGAAGGAAAAACATAAAGAGCCGCTTCTTGGAATAAAGCCTCCAAATCAATATCCGGCACATAGCCGGGAAAAACGACCGGGGTATTATGATTTTCTTTTTGCCATAAATTTAATTGCTGGGCGTAAAAACGCACCCGCTCATAGAAAAAATCTTCTTTCCCCACTAATACTAAACGTAAATCCGGATACTCCTTTCGCAGTTCAGCAAAAATTCTAATTAAACCTTCTAAATTTTTATGCGGATAAGCATTGCCCACATATAACAAGTAAGGACTGCGAATATTATAAAGCTCCAAGGTACGCTGATGATCAAGCTTGGCCACAAAAAGAGAGTCCCCCCCCTTACTTAAATTCGCCACCCCTTCATAAGTAACAACGATTTTGTCTGGAGGAGTTTTAAATTGAGTTATCAAATCTTTTTTCGTAAATTCAGAAACAGTAATCACCTGTTTAGCTTTTTTAATCGCCAATCGGATCACCAGTCGATAAGCTTTATCTTTTAACCAATAAATAAAAGGGGCTCTGGTGGTGGCTCGCACCGTTGGGAACTTCGTTAAAATAAGATCATGAATAGTAACGACAAAGGCCCCCCTTTTAATTAAAGGAACATTAAAATGCGGAAAATGCATCAAGTCAATTTTCGCCCGCCACCACTTATAAGGCACCTCAAATTGTTCCGCCAAGGAATACCAACGCGCCTTAATTAATTCCTTGCGCACATTTTCATTGGGGCAAACAAATTCATCAAAATTATCCGGCGATAAAAAAATTACAAAATCTAGCGGTTCATCTTGATTAATTCTAATAACGTTATCAACCACTTCTTGAGTGTAACGCCCCAGCCCTTTTCCTAAGGGGCCATAAAAACGAGCATCAACACCAATAATGCGCCGGAGAGTAGGTTTTTTTTTCATACTTTTAAACAAAAGGTAAATCGGCCGGTGGTTCAGCTGTATCGCTCAATTTTCCAGCCGCTGTTTTTGGAGCCGGCTGATAAAAATTATTTTTCACCGAACCGCTAGGTTCCAACCAAAAACGATCATCTTCAACCACCGGAGAACTATCTTCAATAACTGTTTTTTTCGGAGTCGGCTTCTCTTCCTTCCTGGTTAAGCCACTAAAAATATCGGGCGGCGGCGCTTGGGTGTTAGAGATATCATCAGCGATTGGCAGTTCGGCCGGAGCATCGGATTTTCGCCCTGGAGCCTTTTGAATGAGCGGCGCCTTAACCACTGCGTCTAAAGGAAAATGCCAAAGTGTCGCCAACTCTTCAATATTTAAAATTGACGGTGGACGACCAGCTAAAGAACGGTTAACATAATTTTGCATGATAATATTCTTCTTGGTTACCAGACGCGCATCTTTTCTAAAATAAGCCGTTTTAGTCGCCGTTACTTTCATATCCGGTTTAAAACCATTTAAATCCAAAGCGGTAAATTGCTTCACCCAGCCAACTAGACCGGAAACCATTTTCCCCTTATTAAAAACACCTTTACGGCCAATACAAATCGCCCGCATTTTAAAGCCAAACCCGAGCTTTGAAGCTTTATTCTGAATACCTTCAATTTGTTTTATTTTCTTGGGCGTTAATTCCATCATGGAAAGCGCCTTTTTTTCCTCTTTCGGTTTGATATCCTTCCAAATAGCAAAAACGTGCTCACTGAGCTCACCTAGCCAAACCAAAAAACTAATAAATAGACCTTGTTTAGTCTTTGGTGTCTTCCCTAAAATTTTATCAACCTCCGCATCCGAACGCTTTACCCAAGCAAAATCCATAGGAATTACAATAAATTGTAACCACAGTTGCTCTCCCTTATTTAAGGAGCTAGTTAAATCCATTAAGGTGGCCATCGGATCTTTAAACCGCTCTTCCGGCTCACCTTGCATGGACTCAAACTCCGAGTAGAGTTTAATCGGATAAGCGTCAGGAGCACTTAAAATAAATTCGCCACCCCAAAGGTCCCACTCATCATCAGGAAAACGATTGGGAACATTTGAAGTATAATCATCAATCTCACTTATTTCCGCATCGGGATATTGTGAATAAATTGCCGATTCCAAAAGAAAACGTTGCTCGACTGGAGTGCGAATAACAAATTGAGTGTAGCCATCAATACCGACAATTTCAAAACTAAACGCTTGTTGGAAGCGCCCCTCAAACCATTTCTCGTAAAAACTTACCGATCCATGAGCACCACCTAAATAAGTAAAAAGATTTTCCACGGCCTTTGGCGACTGGGTATTACCCCGAGGGACATCAATAGCCAATAAGACATACTTCAAACCTTTAGCAAATTTAGTTTGAATGTAAAAAAGATAAATTTCCCGAACCCCGAAAAGAAAAAAGATTGCTAAAACAATCCAACCAACGTTGGCAAAAAAAAGCCACATCATTTCACCAAAATCGGCCGCAAAAAAATAATCTAAACGTGAGGT
Organism: Patescibacteria group bacterium; assembly: GCA_050943055.1. GTDB lineage: Bacteria > Patescibacteriota > Patescibacteriia > Patescibacteriales > UBA12465 > JAEZRQ01. The sequence continues at coordinate 18,447 of JBMNOL010000003.1, read as the reverse complement.
ATCAAGCTCGATATTCATAGCCCTATTTTACCATATCTCCCCAAAAATAAAAACGCCTCCTAAAGGCGTTTTCACTTTTATTTTTAAGCTAAATTTTGTTTTATCTTTTCTCAACAGGAACTTCTTGCCACTCCTTTAAACCATATCGGCCCCGACCAGTTAAAACGTAACGACTGTCTAAAATTAATTCATTGTGGACGGTCGCCGGGTTAGCGGTTTTTTTATCAAACTTCACTTCGTTAATTTTTTGAGCAATTTCGGTAAAGTGTAAGGGGTGACCGGCATTTTTTAAAATTAAATAAATTTTATCATTCACCGTCTTTGGTCGGATTTCATGTGAAGATGTTGGTCCCCAATAGCCGAAATTATTCCGGGCCACGCCGCGAACCGCCCGCAGCAAGCCATACAAAACTTTATTGGAATTAATCAACTCGCCCTTATCAGGGAAAATCTTACTTTTAAAGATGGGTGTCACATCCAAATCTTCTTCTCGACGAATTTCTTCTTGATAACGATTATAGGCGTCTAGACTCTTAATTAATTCTAATAAATCAGCCGTCGTCATCGTCTCGCTTAAATGAGAAACTTTACTTAATAAATCATCAGCCAATTCTTCCAAAGTCCTGGTTTCTGCAGATTTCAATTTATAAGAGACGACAAAGCGATCGGATTTTTTAACAATTTCAATCTCATCTTCCAAAAGTTTAGAAATCAAAAAGTCCGCATGGTTGCGATAAATTTCTTTAGTCTCGGGATCAAGTTCCTGACGATTTTCGCTGCCTAACTCTAAAGCATAAACCGTTAGAATATCTAGTAAATACTCGCGATTAAGTAGGCCGCCGTGACGTTTAATTAATTCTGAAACCGCCTCTTTAAACGAGCCTAAACAAGAATCAAGCTTTTCTAGTTTTTTAATTTTTTTCACGCTCGCTGATTCAATTTGTCTAACCCGCTCGCGGGTTAGATGGTGTGATTGTCCAATTTTTTCCAAAGTTTCACCGCGGCCACCACGCAAACCATAGCGCCGTGACAAAACATCAGATTCTCGCTCCGGTAATTCGCCAAACAAACTGTCAACGATTTTAATCGCATTCAGTTTTTCCAGTTCTTCTTGTTTTTGCTCTTTAACGATTTTTTCGAGAATATTTTCCATACTAAAAAAAATTATTCCTTAATTACAGCTATCGGTCCGTCCTCTAAGACCAAAAATGGTCTAAAAAAACGTCTTTTAAAAAAGTCTTTTTAAGACTTTAATTCAATAAATATCAACCCCAATTTAGCATATTATATTACATTAGTCAAGTGCTTAGCGGAAGCTAGTCGGCACCCGGCGTAACTCATTAATTTTCTTGTAATCTTTAAGCAAAAAAGGCTCTAAAATGAGAACCCAAAGCGCCATTTTTAAGACCTTAGAAATGATAATTAGTTTGTCTTTTGGCCCCTGATCTGACCAATGTTTAAAAAATAATAAATGCTGATTTATAAAAGACCAGGAGCGCACCTTCCGGCTGCGCGCGCGACGCGAAGCCAGTCTTTTTTTAAAACCTCGGCCGGGAGTCGCTACTGTCCGGTCATGATAAACAAGGGCTTCCGGCACAAGATGACAGGGGTAACCGGCTTTATTTAAACGATAAGCCAAATCACAATCTTCTTTATACATAAAAAAACGCTCATCCAAATAACCGGTCGCTTCTCTGACGGCGGTTAACGCCGTCAGTCTAAATAAGGCCGCCGCCCCCGAGGGGCCCAAAATTTCGGCTTGATCGTATTGTTTTTCATCTAACTCGCCTTGGCCTAAATCAAAAAAATGTAAACCGGTCGCCATTTTCAAACCACAGCTGTCAAGATAATTAGTAAGTTGTAATTTTTCAAAGTCCCAGCGCTTAATCTTCGGGGCGACTGACCCCCAACCCTGATTAGCCTCTAAAGCAGCCACTAATAAATTAATGGCTTGCGGATCAATCACTGTGTCGGGATTAATCATTAAAAAATAATCGGCACCCCAATCGGCAGCCTTACTAATCATCCAATTATAACTTTTAGAAAAACCGAGATTTCCTCCCGACCACTCAAAATCAACTAGCACTTGAGTGCGGTTAATAAACTCGACCACATAATCTTGGTTGTGATTATCTTCCTCGTCACTATTATCAATTGCCAAAATCTTTAATTTTTCTGCGGGCCAAGTAGCTAACGCCTTAAACAAGCTATCTAAAAAATAGGGTAAATAAATGGCCGTCCCGCTATTAAAAGTGATAAACCCAACCGCTAGTTTCATAATTAGATAATCATGTTTTTTGTTAAATGGTCTTTAGCCAAAATTTGGGCTTTGAGTAGACTATCAAAAGTGCCGGCGTCCAACCATTCGCCGCTAACCAACGCCACTGTTAATTCATTTTTTTCTAAATATTTATTCAAGACATCAACAATCTCTAATTCTCCACGGTCGCTCGGCTTTATTTCTTTAGCAAATTCGACCGCGCGCGAATCGCAAACATATAAACCGGTGACCGCATAAGAGCTTAAAAATTCTTTTGGTTTTTCCACAAGTTTTTCCGCTTCCTGACGATCATTAAATTTAACTACGCCAAAGCGTTCTGGATCAGGAACGGACTTGGCAAATATTTTGGCGCCGCCGGAGAAATTTTTTATTTCGGTCGCCAAATCATCTTCAAAAATATTATCGCCTAAAATAAGCGCGACATTATCATCGTCAATAAAATTCTCGCCAATTAAAAAGGCTTGCGCTAAACCTTGAGGCTCATCCTGAATTTCATAAGTCAGTTTCACTCCCCATTGCTGGCCGCTACCTAAAAGATTTAAATAATCGCCGGCCCGCTCGGGAGCAACAATAATTAAAATTTCTTTAATCCCGGCTTTAATTAAAGTATTCAGAGGGTAATAAATCATTGGCCGATCATAAATCGGTAATAATTGCTTACTCGTTATTTTTGTTAAGGGGCGGAGACGAGTGCCGTTACCGCCAGACAAGATTATTCCTTTCATAGAAAATTATTTAAATACTCTTTTAAGGCCTCCCGATAATCTCGCAGGGGCGGAAATTTTGTATTAATCAAAGTGGAGTCCGGCGGCCGTTTCGCAGGACGCTCTAAGTTTGCCCCGGCGACTGGCAAAACTTCTACCGTTAAAGACGCTAGTTCTTTTAACGCCAAAACTCCTTCATACCAGGTCACAGCCGGAGGATTGATCAAGTGATAAATACCGACTGGATATTTTTCGGCCAGGAGGGTGACCGTGGCGGCCGCTAAATCAGGTGTATAAGTAAAGCAACTCCGCTCATCATCAACCACTTCTAAAACGGTTTTTTCAGCGGCCAATTTTTTCATGGTCGCAAAAAAAGAATTTTTAGCAAAAGGGCTATCACTTTTAGGCCCGAACAATTTGGAAGTTCGGATTAAATAATAATCTAGGCCGGGAGTACTAATAACCGCTTGCTCCCCCGCCGCCTTACTGGCCCCATAAACATTAATTGGCGCCGGTTGAGCGGTCTCATTTAATTCTTGCTCACCGGCGCCACTAAAAACATAATCTGTTGAATAGTGAATTAAAGGAAGCTTATTGGTCGCGCAAAAAGTCGCTAAAGTTTTAGGTAAAGATTCATTTAAGATAAAAGCTAATTCTTTCTCTGCTTCATCCTCTTCACATTTATCAACTGCATTATACGCCGCCGCGTTTATAATTAAATTGGGTTTTAAAATTTCTAATTTTTTTGATAAAGATTTTAGATCAGTCAAGCTTACTTCCGGAAAGTCCCAACCCACCAATTCGTGCCCCTCAGACAAAGCCCTACTTAACTGCTGTCCAAGCGCGCCCCGACTTCCGATAATCAAAATTTTCATAAATAATTATTAACAATCAACTGGATTTATTATAAGTCAGACTTTTTCAATAAGCAAGCTAAAAACCTTTAAAAACCGCCTTTAGTGACGGTTTTTAAAAGAAAGTAATTAAAAATTTATTGACGCCACTCTGGTCCTTGGCGCACTAATAATTCGCCGGCCCGCTCGGGTTCGGCCATAATAGCTTTGACGATTTCCTCGAGACGCATCGCCTGTGAACCTTTAACTAAAATAACATCGCCAAAAGTAATTAGAGGGCTAATAAAATCTATTAACTCCTGATTGTTAGCAAAGTGCTTAATTTTTTCGGCGGCCAAGCCGGCCTCTAAAGCACCTTCTTGAATAAACTGAGTACAATCACCTACCACTAGTAATTGATGGAGACCAACGGCAGCCGCTTTTTTACCAACTAAGCGATGACCATCTTCAGTGAAGTCGCCAATTTCACGCATGTCGCCTAAGATCGCATATTTTTTACTAGTCGGCGCCACCTGTAAACGTCCTAAAATATCTAAAGCGGCCACCGCCGCATCCGGAGAGGCATTATAAGTATCATCAATGACAAAGCTATGATTAAGGCCCGCCAGTAGATTCATGCGCCCGGGCGGTAAATTAAAATCATTTAAAGCAGCGGCGATATTAACTAAATTAAGTTTAAAATGTAAGCCGACGGCCGCCCCTGCCAGAGCCGCATAAAGCGCGGGCTCCGATAAAACATTTTTCATAAACACCGGCACAATCGCTCCGTCATAACTTAATTTAAAATGGATCCCAGACAAATCATAATTACCTTTTTCAAAATTATAAACAATATCTTGAGCGCGTAAATCAGCCTTCTCGTTTAAACCATAAGTAAGCACGCGTGCCCGGCTAGCGGACATCATTTCTCTAGTCAGTTCATTATCGTAGTTCAGAATTGATAAACCTTTATTATTAACCCGCTCAATCAAAACCTGCTTCTCTTTTTTAATGTTATTAATAGTGCCAAAAAACTCCAGGTGCGCGTAAGAAACGGCGGTTACTAGACCCACCTCCGGACTAACAATAGAACAGAGATAAGCCATATCACCGGGGCGATCCACTCCTAATTCTAAAATTAAAATTTCCGGGTAATCCGACCGCCGTCTTAATAGCAAGCCTAAGGCATAGAAAAAGATTCCCAACCATTCCTTAGCGGAACGTCCGCCTGACTCCCGACCAATAATTGTTAGAGGGACACCCAACTCATTATTATAATTTTTCGCAGTCGCTCGTACCTTAAACTCGGTCGCCAAGACCTGGTAGACCGCTTCTTTAGCGCTACTTTTGCCGATACTGCCAGTAATCCCAACCACCTGAGGACGATATTTCGCTAAAATCCGCTTGGCTAAAAACTTTAAACTTTTCTTCACTAGCGTCCGCATATAATTAATTATTATTATTTGCTTTTAGGGACTTCATAATATTGAAGCATGAATTTGGCCACATCCGTCCACAACGGTAAAGCCGAACCTTCAGCGTACTGTACTCCTTCGGGGCTGTCAATTCTGGTTAATAAGACAAAACGAGGTTCATCAATCGGCGCAATGCCGACAAAAGTGTGATTATAGCGCCCGGTTACATACTGACCATTAACCGCAATTTGCGCGGTTCCGGTTTTGCCGCCGATATAATAACCGGGGATATCCGCTTTTTTAGAGTGCCCTGTAACCACCACATTGCCGAGCATGCCCAAAATAGTGGTCGCGGTTTTCGCGGAAATTACTTGGCGCTGACGAACCGGACTGGTAACTTCTACTTTGCCATCCGGACGACGAATCTCCTTAACAATATAAGGTTTCATCAGATAACCATCGTTAGCAAAAACCTGATAAGAAGATAACATTTGCAGAGGGGTGACTGATAAACCTTGACCAAAAGAGGCAACGGCCGCATCAATATCTTTAATCTTTTTTTGTTTCAAATTATTAATATCACCGAAAGCCTCACCGCTTAATTCAATACCGGTTCTCGACCCAAAGCCGAAAGCGGCCACATAATCAGCAAAGACTGAGGGGCCCACTTGGCGCATCGCATAAATAGCACCGGTATTTAAAGAGTTTTCTAAAACATAATTCATATCGACATCGCCGTGAGCACCTTTGGTGGAAAAATCGGAATTGCGAATCGGCTTGGGCCAACCCTTAATATAAATTTCCCCGGTATCGTGATAGATAGTATTAGGCGTCACTTTGCCTTGATCTAAAGCAATCGCCATTGTCACCGCTTTAAAAACCGAGCCGGGTTCATATTGATCAGTAATTGCTGGATTCTTAAAAATTGATAAATCTTTTACTTCCCCATAATTATTGGGATTAAAATTCGGAACGGAACACATCGCTAAGATGGCTCCAGTTTTTACATCCATGGCTAAAACTGTTCCCCCTTTGGCATTAAATTTTTTCACCGTCTTATCCAACTCTTTACAAGCAAAAAATTGGACACTGCGATCAAGAGTTAAAACGATGTCGGCACCCGGAACAGGGGCCACATATTCACGATTATTAACAATTACCGAATTATTATTACCATATTCCCCTTTGTAATACCCCGGTGTGCCTGATAACTCTTTATTAAAATATTGTTCTAAACCGTAACGGCCGGAGGCATTGCTATCGGCATAACTAACAAAACCAAGAACTTGCGAGCCGAGAGTGTCTTCAGGATAATAACGAAATTTTTTTGTTTCAAAACCAAAGCCTTTTATTTTTAAAGGCTCCTTGGTTTCTCGCTTAATAACCTCCCCGACCGAAATCATTAAATCTTCAGCCTTAACCAGCGCGGTGGCAGACGCGGTTGAGGAGGCCTGGCGATTATTCATGAAGGCATAAAAATCAAGCAAAGTTTCATTATCGACTTTATTGCGAATAACCGTATACTGCCCGCCCGGACGACTAAGCTTGGTTTGGTATTTTTCAATAATCGCCGCTTTTTTAGTAGCTATTAATTGCTCTTTAGCCGTCGCTGCTTCGCCTAAACGTTCGGCCGTTTCCTGACGATGATACTCATAACGAATCGCCTCATCAATTTCTAAACGTCGCGTTTCGGCATCCAAACTATCATCATTATTTAAGCGCTGAATCTTATCGGCTAAACTCTCGGTTTCAATTACTGAGGTACTCGTGCCCAGAGCCGTCTCCACTTCTTCTAAAACCGTAGCCGCGTCAAAAAATTCATAAAGATGTTCGGCAGCTAAAGCCGGATCACCAACATCTTTGGGGATGCCAAAAATTAAATAAAAATCTTTGTTAGTCGCCAAAGCATAAGTGCCCTCGGCCTGATTAAGAGAATCACTAATTAAAATTTTTCCACGCTCGGCCGCTAATTCTCCGGAAGCTTCATGCTGATTAGCGGCTAAAGCCAAATAACTATCATGCTTAATAACTTGTAAATAAAAAAGGCGGCCAATTAAAGAGGCGGCCAATAAAAAAATAATCGCAACCACTAAATTTAGGCGATTATTGTCTTTAGACTCCTGCTTTTTTTTCTGTTTTCTGTCCTCTTTGCGCCACATGTTAAGCTTGTCTCCGCCAAAAACTGCCGCTCTTCTGCTTTTCCTCTTTTATTTTTTGGCTAAAATGTTATTATCGTTAACCGTCAGATATTCCACTTCGCCGACCGCAACCATATTTAAATGATTAACTTGATTGTTTAACTCTTGATAAGCTTGCAGTTTCATCACCTGAGCTTCGCTGTCTAAAAGCTGACTCTCTAACTTGGCGCCCTCAGTTTTTAATTCTTTAATAGTAAAACCCTTAACAGCCAAGTCATTAACAGTCACCAGTTGAATCGTCACGACCGCTAAAATTAGGGATAGTAAAATAGCATTAACGAAGCGGAGGTTGAGGTGACGTTCGGTCTTAACTTGCCCGGTCAAATAATTTGATTTTTTGGTGATGATAAAAGCCGTCATAAATTTTTTAGCCTATTGAAATTTAAAAATTATTAAATCTTTAGTGCTGCTCGGAGTTTGGCACTGCGGGCACGTGGATTACGACTATTTTCTACCTCATCAGCAATAACCGGTTTTTTGGTTAAGGGGATAAATTGTTTTCGGTGACTACAGACGCAAACAGGTGCGGCTGGAGAGCAAATACAATCCTGACTTTCCCTTTTAATAAACTCTTTAACGATTCGATCCTCACCGCTATGGAAAGAAACGACTACTAATCTTCCACCCGGAGCCAACAGTTCTAAACTCGCGGCTAAAACTTCTTCCAATGCGGCCAGTTCCTGATTAGTTTCCATTCGTAGCGCTTGAAACAATTTAGTGGCCGGATGAAGTCGCGTCTTGGTGGACTGATTTAAGCCGGTAATTTCTAAAAGTTGGCCGGTGGTTTTTATTTTATTATTCTTCCGCGCGCGAACAATTTTTTGCGCAATACTGAAAGCCTGGGGTTCATCGCCATATTTAGAAATCACAGCAGCTAGCTTAGCGAGCGGATAACGATTAACAATTGTTGTCGTCTTAATAGCTGCTGTCTCCACCCCACCAAAAGCCATATCCAGAGGACGATCATCTTTAAAGGAAAAGCTCCGATTCTTATCTGCTAATTGAGCTGAAGATAAACCTAGATCTAAAACCAGACCGGACCACTTTTTCTCGGCACCAAATTCTGTCTGAACAATATTTAGTAAGTTACGAAAATTACCTTTAACTAAAGAAATATTACTGAGACCGGCGGTGGCAATTTTTTGACGAGCATTTTCTAAAGCTAAGTCATCTAAATCAACAGCTAAAACTTGACCGGTCGGGCCAACCGCTTGGGCTAAGGCCAAAGTATAACCGGCGCCACCTAAAGTTCCATCAATAAAGGCCTCACCGGCTTGCGGTTTGAGAAAAGACAGGGCCGCCTCCAGTAAAACTGCTTGGTGCGAATAACTCATGTTTTTAAATACCTAGATCTCCTAGCTGCTCAGCGATCTCACTGCTGTGCTCATCCGCCTCTGCTTTATATTTCTGCCAGGCAGCTTCATCCCAAATTTCTAAATGATTATATAAACCGGCAATGATGACATTTTTTTTGACGCCGGCAAACTGACGTAAATACTCCGGCAAAGTAATTCTTCCTTGAACATCAAACTCTACATCCATAGCGCCCGCTAACATATGACGAGAAAAAGCCCGCGCCCGTGCTTGACTTAAAGGTAGAGCGGCAAATTTTTTCGCAATCACGGTAAACTGTTCTGGAGAATACAAAACCAGGCAGTTGTCTAAACCTTTAGTAACCACTGCCCCTTTTTTAAAAGCACTTCTAAATTTTGCGGGAATTGCTAAGCGCCCTTTATCATCTAAATTGTGTTGATACTCACCGATAAACATAAAATTTTCTTTTTTGAGAGGCTAAGAAAATTCACCTCACTTCCCCACTTTTGGACGTTATACCCCAATTATACACCAGCGTGCTACCCCGGTCAACACAAAAACAAAAAAATTTTTCATTATTTTTTTACTAACTTTAGAATAAAAAAAATCACTGTGGATAAGTGATTGAAAAAATTACTATTTTTTATCTGTGGATAACTAAGAGGGGACCTCTTTGCTTCTCTTTTTGGTCTGACCGATATTAGGCTCGCTGTTATATTCCGGAACCGCAATTTTATAATTTAAAAATTTTTTTAAATTATTTTTAGAAATATTTTCACCCTCGGCAGAGATGGCTTGCAATGGTAATTTCAGCGCATAAGCTAAAGCATTAGCCGTTAAAATGCCAACTCTTAAACTAGTAAAAGATCCGCCGGTAACCACCACTTCCAGGCCGCTTAAATCCGACCAGGTGATTTTGGCGTCTTCAAGAAAGCGAAAAATTGTCGGTAATAATTTTTCTGATTGAGCGCGGGGCGCTAAAATTTCTTTCGTTAAAAAAATTTCTTCTTTTTTTGAAAGAGTTATTTTTATCGTATCGCTGATTGTCGTATCAATCTTTAAAATCATATTAAGATTTAGTTTTAATAATCGGCTCGAGAATTTTTTCTAAGTCGGAATAATTATTTATTTTGACCAGGGCCGCTCGCACTCTGCTCGCCCCCGGCAAACCCTGAACATAATAACACAACTGTTTACGCAACTCGACAAAAGCACCCTCCCCTTTTAAAGTAGCGGTTAATTGTCCTTGCCTTAACATTAAAGCGGCGATCTCCGGCCATGACCAGGACTCCTCTTGTTGATTAATAATTTCCCTAAATAACCACGGGCGTCCCAAAGAGCCACGACCCAAACCAAGACCATCGGCGCCGCTAGCAGTTAAAAGTTTCTGGGCATCGCTTAAGGAATTAACCCCGCCATTAGCAAGAATGACTCCTTTAAAAACCGCTCGTACTTCTTTAATAACCGCCGCTGACACCGGTCCACTAAAACCTTGTTTGTAAGTACGACCATGAATCATGAGCGCCGCAATCGGTAAGTCTTGAAGATTTGCTAAAAATTCTTGAGCGCTTATCAAGCCGGAAGCACTTCTAATTTTAAGGGAAACAGGCAAATCGGTATTGGCTAACACCGCTTCTACGACCGCTCGCGACCGTTTAAGATCCGCCATTAAGGCCGCTCCCGCGCCCTGCTTAGTAACTTTCGGGACTGGGCAACCAAAATTAATATCAATCCCCGCCGGTTTTATTTTTTCAGTAACCAGACGCGCCGCGACCGCAAAATGTTCCGGTTCGGACCCAAATAATTGCACAACATAGTGCTCCTCGGCTTTAGGGGAAAATTTTAAGAGTTGATAAGTTTCAGCCGAATCATAAAAAATAGCGGCCGCCGAAATCATCTCGCTATAAGTCACCGCCGCGCCAAAAATGGTCACCAGTTGCCGAAACGGAGAATCGGTAAAACCTGCTAACGGCGCCTGCGCTAAAATTGGACGCGGCAAATGCGCCCAAAAATTATTAGCGGCCGCCAGACGGGTAGCCTTGTTTTGCTTATTTTTAATCATGACTTAATCTAATAGAATTACTTTCATTCCTTGTTTGGAATCTTCAATCGCGTAACCACGCTCGCGTAATTCGGCGCGTAACCTATCGGCAGCAGCAAAATCATGTTCTGCCCGCGCCGCTTCACGCGCCAAAACTAAAGCTTTTATTTCCGGCGCCAATTCTTCTAACAGCACTTCTCGGTCCGCCAACTCTTTAGCTCGATCTAAACTTAAACCGAGAACTCGATCAAAATCTAACACCGTTGCCAATTTATCAGCTTCATCTAAATTAGCTTTTAATAAATCTTGAGTAACGGCCAGCGCTTGCGGTAAATTCAAGTCATCAGCCACGGCTTCCCAAAAACTTTCTTGCCAAGCGGCATTAATTTTTCCCGGGGCTTCCGGTAACGCCGCCACTTGACGCACTAAATTCCGCCAGGTGTTTTCGGCTTGTCGCAAGGAGGATTCCGAATATTCCATCGGCTTACGATAATGAACCGAAGCCGCGGCTAAGCGAAAAGCAAGCGGATTAATCTTTTTATCGATTAAAGCCTTCTTGACGGTTAAAAAATTATCCGCGCTTTTAGCCATTTTTTTACCGCCGGCCACATTTAGAAAAGCGCCGTGAAGCCAATAATTAAAAAACTTCTCGCCCGTAGCCGCTTCACTCTGGGCAATTTCATTAGTGTGATGAACATTAATATGATCAATGCCGCCACAATGAATATCGCGGTTGCCCGCTAAATACTTAAGGGCCATCGCCGAACACTCAATGTGCCAGCCCGGAAAACCAAGCCCCCAAGGCGAATCCCACTCCATTTGTCTTTTGGACCCCGCCGGTGAAAATTTCCAGAGTGCAAAATCAGTGGGATTTTTTTTGGCCGCATTTTTTTCCACCCGCGCGCCCTCCTTTAAATCTTCAAGGCGTAAATGCGAGAGCTGATTGTAGTGAGGAAATTTTTCGGTATCAAAGTAGATTCCATCGGGAGTTTTGTAAGTAAAACCTTTTTTTTCTAAAAGCTCAATTAAAGCAATTTGTTCAGGGATGTGGTCAGTCGCCTTAACCCATTGTGTAGGCTCAATAATATTTAAAACTTTTAAATCATCGCGAAAAGACTGCCAATAATAATCAGCAATCTCCCAAGCACTTCGCCCCTCTCTAGCCGCACCTAGCTCCATTTTATCTTCCCCTAAGTCACCATCGCCAACCAAGTGGCCGACATCAGTAACATTCATCACATGTTTAACTTCATAACCAGCGTAAACCAAAACTCGTTTTAGCCAATCTTCAAATAAGTAAGTGCGCAAGTTGCCTAAATGAGCATAATTATAAACAGTCGGCCCACAAGTGTAGAGACCAACCCGAGGGGCAGCCACGGCTTTAAATTCTTCCACTGATCGTGAGCGGGTGTTATAAAATTTTAGGGTTCTCATATTCTTGTAAATTTTTTAGTCAAAAATTATCGGCCAACGCTGACTTTGATCTCCAGTCTCGGCCGCCGTAGCACTTAAATTATTTTTATGAACGACAAGGTAGCCAATACTAGCGTCCGTTTCAAAGTCTATCCACGCCGAAAAAGAATTATAATTGGGAACAGTCGTATTTCCCGGCTGCTTGGAGCCAAAATGTTTGGCAATAACTTGCCGCTCGGAATCTTCCAAGGTAATTAACAGTTCACCCTGATAAAACCAATCAGCCGGAGCGAGCCCGGTCACCGCCAAAGGGCTAGAAATAAGATCACCCGTCTTTGGTGTTTGTAAAATAATCGCCGCGGTTTCTTTTTCGGAAGCGGCAAACTTATTCGCCTCAGCAGTTATCGTTTCCGAATTAAAATTTTCTAAAACCGATTCGGCGCTCGCAATTAATTCTCCCAAAGAGCTAGTAACTGGCCGGCAAGCGGTTGTCGGTTGAACAGTTCCGGGGCGACCTCTTTTGACCCATTCACCGTTATAGCACTCCCAAGTACCGGTCGGCAAAAAAATTCTGACAAAAATTGCCGCCACCGGAATCAGCGCCAGGAGAAACCATCGCCAATTTTTATTGGAATTTTCCTTGATTGCCATAAACTAATAACTATTTCTCAATTATAAAATAAATAAACGATAAAAACAAAAAAGCCGGCAAAACCGGCTTTTTTATAAAAGTAACTGCTTATTTAATTTTCTTGAAGATCGGTCGTAGCTCTCCGGATAAAAACATTGACCCCGTTACTAACAATAAATCTTCAGGACCTAATTGCGCTTGACTCCAAGCTAAAGCCGCCCGCGGATCTAAAAAGCTATTCGCCTTTAAACGTGGTTTAATTTTTAACGCCGCATTTTTTAATTTTTTTGGATCAGCGACGCGGCGAAAAATATTTTGGGTAAAACGAGTACAGGCCAAACTCTTAGGCTTTAGAGCGATTAACTCCTCTAAAAAAGAACTGTGATTTTTATTATCAGAAAAACCGACCAATAAGTGCAAATTCTTATATTTACCCTTTAAACTCTTTAAGCTCGCAACAGTGGCTCGTACTTTATCAGGATTATGAGCACCATCTAAAATAATATAAGGTTTCTGAGAAACAACTTCAAAACGAATAGGGAAAGTGGTGTTTTCTAAACCGGCTTTAATAGCCTTCTGACTTAAACCTAATTTCTTGGCGGCCGCAATAGCTACCCGGGCATTGGCGACTTGGTGATAGCCAAGATTGTTGATGTGATACTCTTCACCATGAAGGCGAAAATCTAAGCCATCCCAACCATGCTTTAAGACTTCACCATTAATTAAAAAATCATAACGACTGGCATCCACCTCTTCAAAAGACCGCGCCTTCTTTTTAAGAGCGGCTAATTTTAAAATATGGATAATTTTCGGATTGCCCTCAGCAGTAATGACATCACAACCTTTTTTAATAATCCCCGATTTATTAAGCGCAATTACTTCTTTATTAGTTCCTAAAACTCCTAAATGATCTAAACCGATATTGGTAATAATCGCCACCTCTTTATGAGGAATAATGTTAGTGCTATCGTTTTTACCACCACAAACAACTTCCATAACCGCGAAGTCCACTTTTTGCTTAGCAAAATAATGTAAAGCAATAACCGTATTTAGACTGGCCATCCCCGGGAAAGTAAACTTTACTTCGTTAGCATAAGTATCCCAAACGACCTTAAGTTCCTCAATGGTTTTAACAAAATCTTCATCCGACATCGAGCGGCCATTAACCTGCCAGCGCTCGGTAATTTTTGTCGGATGCGGCGAAGTAATTGTGCCCACCTTAAAACCTTGGGCGATTAACATCTGGCTGATCATCAGTGAAACTGACCCCTTGCCACTAGTACCGGTTACGTGAATATAGTGGGGGATTTTTAAATGGGGATTACCGTCCAACTTAAGCATGGCATTCATGCCTTTTAGAATCGTCGGGGTATTTTGCCAATTACTTTTACCACGATAAACGCGCGGCAAATTATGGAGCGAATCTAGGTATTCGTAAGCCTCTTGATAAGTCATACAATATTTTTGATGGATAGATATTATCGCTAACTGACGTTTAGTCGTCGGTTAATAATAGATTAGTAATAAACCCTCCTAAGGCGAGCCAGAGCGCGAGCAGGAGCGCTGGCCAGAAACCACCTAGAGCGAAGCCCTGAATAAAACTGGAAACAAACCAGACTAGAAAGGCATTAATAACAAAAGTAAACAAACCTAAGGAAAGAATGTTAATCGGTAGAGTTAAAAGAATCAGAAGTGGCCGGACTAAAGCATTAATGAGCCCTAAAATGATAGCAGTAATTAAAGCTATATAAAAACTACTAACTTCTAAGCCGCTAATTAGAAAAGATCCTAGTAAAATCCAGGCGGCGTTAAAAAGGAGGCGAAAAATTAATTTCATAAATTTTTTTATAATCGTTGCCGCTTAATAATTGAAGCTCTTATTTTTAAAAGTCTCCAATCGGCAATAAACGATTGGTGGTTATTAGTGGACTTGAACCACTGACCTCTGCGATGTGAACGCAGCGCTCTAACCAGCTGAGCTAAATAACCAAAATTAATAATCAAAAAACTGCTGACAGTATAACGGATTTTTATATTTTTTTCAACCCTTAAAAGCATTTTTTAAACCCCCTAAAAACCGTACTTTTGACAGCTATTTTTTAAACAAAAAAAGGACCAAGCAAATGCTCAGCCCTGAGTTAATACTAAAGGTCAAACTGTGGTTTGACATTAAAATTAATGCGGGAAAAAACCGCCGACACAATCACCCTTAAAAAGGGTCTGCTTTGACCGAAAAGATTTACTCTCTTCGGCAAGTAAGCAATTCTCCGCCCTTCCAGTAAATATCTGAACTGATTCAGATTCGGATAACTGCTCCATCTCTCTAAAAGCTTTCAGGTATAAGTAAACAATGTAAGAAAGAGTTTTTTTTAACTCTTCGTCCTTTTGAAAGCGTTCATACAAAGCTCCCCTAAGAAGAGATTTTACTTCACACTCGGTGTAACGATCCGAATGTGCCATCTTTTGAATTTCTTCAAACAAATTGCGTTTAGGCAAAACTACCCTTAGCAAATTGTTAACTAGAAACAGGTCATCTGTTTCTTTTTCGGTTAAACTAGCGGCTTCACTTAAAGCACTCCAGTAACCACTTCCATTACCTCCATTTTTTTCCATATCCTCCGTTTTTTTATTTAAAATTATTAATGAACTAAAATGGCCTCCACAGCGACCACAGGTTATTTAAAATAAACAACTTTCTTATTCGAAAATACTTCCCCCTTGCTTCCTTAAACTTCAATAAAAGTTTAACACTTTTTAATTTTAAATCCAAAAAAATTTTATCTTGGTGCCCGAAGAGGGATTTGAACCCTCATGGGATTGCTCCCACAGCGACCTGAACGCTGCGTGTCTACCAATTTCACCATTCGGGCTCTGATTTTAAGCTATCACAAAATATTGTTATTGTCAATAAAATTAGCTAAACGGTATTGCCTTAACTGCTGTCGGCATTTTTTATAATCGGGAATCACCCGCGCCACTAAAGCCCAAAAAGAGTTGGAGTGATTCGCCTCTCCTAAATGGCAAAGCTCGTGAACAATAATGTAGTCTTGTAGATTTTCCGGCAATCTTTGGATGCGACTATTAAAACTTAAAGTTCCTCCGGCTGAGCAGCTGCCCCAACGAGTAGTTTGGTGGCGAACACTAACTTGACGCCAATTAAAATTATAAAAACGATTAAAATGTTCCAGGCGCGCTTGCAGCTTCTCTTTAAAAATTAAGCATTCCCGAGGGCTTAGCGGCAACAGCGGAATTTGCTCGCGTTCTTTTTTAAGATTACGCTCGAGCCAAGCACGCCGAGACAACAAAAACTCCTGAGCGCTTTCTGTTGTTACCCAGCGCGGCTTAAACAAATATATTCTCCCTTCTTTTATTCCCAAACGGAGAGAGCGACCCGGCCGGTTTTCTAAAAAATAAGACCAACCCTGGCCGTCAATAATTATTTTTTTCTCGTTCATGAAATGATTATAGCCTGTGCCGACTAAAAAAGCGATTATGATTAGATCAGTTTCTCGGCTCGCTTTTAACAGCCCACTATGCTAAATTTTTTAAAGAGCCCTGTTTTCGCCACTCACCGTTTTACTAAACAGCCCTAAAAAATATTTTTATTAAGATGATTAATCTCGACCAAGAACAAAAGCTCTGGGACGCTGGTTATAAATATGTTGCCGGCGTTGATGAAGCCGGCCGCGGCCCCTTAGCCGGACCGGTGGTTGCTGCTTGCGTAGTCTTAGATACTAATTTTATTTCCCACCACCCCGAGCTCGCGAAGGTTAATGATTCTAAAAAATTAAGTGCTAAAGCTCGCGAGGCTTTATTCCCCTTAATTAAGGATCATGTTTTAGCGGTGGAGATTAGTGTTATTAGTCATAAAGTGATTGACCGTATTAATATTTTACAAGCCAGTCTGCTCGCTATGCGCCGCGCAATCGCTGCCTGCTCAGTAAAACCCGACTACGTTCTTGTTGATGGCCAGCAAAAGATTCCCCAGCTAGACATCCCTCAAAAAACAATAATTAATGGCGACGCCACGGTTTTTGCCATTGCCGCGGCTTCTATTATCGCCAAGGTGAGCCGAGATTATTTGCTAAGCGAGTATGATAAAAAATATCCGCAGTATGGTTTTAAAAAACATAAAGGCTATGGCACCAAGCAACACTTAGCCGCTATCAGCGAATTCGGCCCCTGCCCGATTCATCGCTTAACTTTTGCTCCTTTCGCGTCGGCCAAGAAAAATAAATCTACTTATTTTAAAAAACGCCCCTAGTCAGTATGACTACGGGCGTAAGTTTTAGTTACTCCTCCAATAACTTTTTCAGCGCTTCGGTAATCGACGGAAAAGTTTGTTCTGGGGTTAAACCATAAGCCAAAAAGAGACCTTGCGGACAAGTTGAGCTGGTTAAACCCCAAAATTTGATACCGGCTTTTTCAGCAGCCAGTAAATCATTTTTGGCGGCGCCAATATAAAGAACATCCTCCCTTTGGTAATCCTTCAAGACATTTTTGAAAACTCTGGGATCCGGTTTATATACCCCCTCATCAGCAGTATGAATAATTCGGAAACAACTTTTTTCCAAACCGAGACTTAGAAGCGATTCCTCCAACTCTCGATTAAACCGGTTTGTAACTACGCCCAAATCATAAAATTCTTTTAGGGCCTGCATGTTTTCAGCTAAACCAGCCAGACTCACAAAATTGTCGTTATCAAAGGAACCGCGAGCAGTCACGATAACTTCGTTCTGCTGTTGTTCGGTCCAATTCCCGGCGGCTGCCAACAAGGGAATAATTTCTTTGTGAAAACTTTTTTGGTAATTCTGATAAATAAGCCTCTCTACTAAAGGGACGCTACAGGTTCTAATCGCGTCACACCAAATGGTAATCTTTTTATCAAAGGGCAGCAATAGCGCCCCGGAAAGATTAAAAATTACAATTTTTTTCTTCATTTGCCATTTACTATATTTAATTATTAAGGTACTGGATAAATTTTAAGCTTTTCTGGCCGCCCGAACTCGCTCTACTTCTGTTAACAATTGCTTGCGTAAACGGATGTTAGTCGGCGTTATTTCCAAAAATTCATCATTCTTTATTATACTTAAACCACGCTCTAAATCAAGCTCCCAGGGTGGAGTTAAGTTAATTGCTTCATCTGATCCCGAGGCTCTTACGTTGCTCAATTTCTTCCCCTTAACCGGATTAACCGCTAAATCGTTGCCTTTTGAGACATTACCAATAACCTGCCCCTCATAAACAGTCACGTTGGGCTGGATATAGATTACTCCTCGTTCTTGTAAATTCCAGAGAGCAAAAGCCGAAACTTTCCCGGAAATCATTGAAACCATTGAGCCGGTCTCACTATATTCAATCGCTCCAATCTGTGGCTTAAAGCCGATTAAGCGCGAATATAAAATCCCTTCCCCGCGCGTATCAACAACAAATTCTGTTCGATAACCGAGCAAACCCCGAGTCGGGATTTCAAATAACAGGCGACTCTGGCCATTCTTATTTTTTAAATCCAAGAGTTGCCCCTTCCGGCGAGACATTTTTTCAATTACCACCCCGGAGAATTTTTCCGGGATATCAATCATCACCTCCTCAAAAGGTTCAAGTTTGCCGTCTGGGG
>JBMNOL010000011.1:0-21807 GCA_050943055.1 Patescibacteria group bacterium | reverse complement strand
TGTAATCCCTAAAGTAATCATCGCGCTCGCTTTTCTTCCGAAAAGCTCACTTGTCCAGAGTTGGCGTCCGAATATCCCTCGGATATTCGTCCGACATTCGTCTGCATCCTCGCCGCTTGAAATAGCGACTTGGATTTGACTCATTTCCAACTAGTTCGATTCCCCTGCCTAACGGCTGTCTAAAAAAAAGCGCCCAGTCTGCACTGGACGCTTTTTAGCTAGTAGTTTTAAAATCGCAAGTTTCCGAAAAAATTTGTTAGATTATTGGGGAAATTGAGAGGTGGGCGGAAGTTTTAGGGCAAAGTATTATTAGAATATAAATTTATTTTGAGTGACAGCTTAATCTGGTATATGTTTAATTCATACATAAACCAAATTAAGTATAAATTATAATATGGATAAGTGTAGTTTATTGACAATCGTCTAATAATCGTCTATAATTTGACTATATATGTTTAAGCCAAAATACACAATCACAAATAAACTATTGGCTAATATTAAAAGAATTAGCGAAATTGTTGTTGATCTTAATAATCGAAATTTTTCTCGTGTGGTTTTGCTCGATATGGAGCGTCGTGCTCGCGAAATATCAGCTTACTCCTCAACTAGCATTGAGGGTAATCCGTTGCCTTTAACGGATGTAAAAAGAATTTTAGAAAATAGTCCAGAAAATATCAGGGATAGTGAAAAAGAAGTTTTAAATTATAATCAATCTCTAGTTGAATTAAACGCGCTAATTAAGACTAATAAAGAAGTTTTTGACACCAAGTTGATATTAAAAATACAACAAACAATTACTACTGGGCTAATTGAAAAATATCGTTGCGGGAAAATTCGTCAAGAATCTGTTTTTGTTAATAATCCTAAAACACACCAAACTGTTTATTTGCCGCCAGATCATCAAGATGTAAGTAAACTGCTTGAAGAATTATTTTTGTATCTTGATAAAAATAAAAATGTAATAGACCCCCTGATTTTAGCCGGAATATTTCATAAACAATTTGTTGTTATCCATCCCTTTGTTGACGGTAATGGACGAACCGCTAGATTAGCTACCAAAGTATTATTAGCTAAAATGGGGCTTAATACTTTTAACCTTTTTAGCTTTGAAAACTATTATAATCAAAATGTTAGCCGTTATTTTCAAGAAGTTGGTGTGTGGGGAAATTATTATGAAATTAAAGATAAAATAGATTTTACTTCTTGGTTGGAATATTTTACTGATGGCATTATTGATGAGCTTTTACGAGTTATTAAGGAGCTGGAAAAAGAAAAAATTTCTCCAGAGAGTGAATTAAAAGAATATCATTTAAAAATAATCGCTCACATAAAAAAGAAAGGTTATATTGCAGATAGAGATTATGCTATGTTAACTAAACGAGCTAAGGCAACCAGGAACTTAGATTTTAGAAAATTAATAGCTAGCGGAATTATTGAAAAAATTGGTAGAGGGAAGGCGACTTATTATAAGCTGAAGTAGCCCTCTTCTATATAGAAACACCCAGTGCAGACTGGGTGTTTTTGATTAGTAGTCCCTAAAGTAATCATCGCGCTCGCTTTTCTTCCGAAAAGCTCACTTGTCCAGAGTTGGCGTCCGAATATCCCCCCGGATATTCGTCCGGCATTCGTCTACATCCTTGCCGCTCGAAATAGCGACTTGGATTTGACTCATTTCCAACTAATTCAATTTCCCCGCCTTCGGCGTCATAAATAAAAAAGAGCATACTCACGTATGCTCTTTTTTATTTACGTAGTCCCTAGGGGAATCGAACCCCTGTTACCAGGATGAGAACCTGGCGTCCTAACCATTAGACGAAGGGACCATTTTTTAACTGCCAAGTTGGGCGTGAACGATTTGCGGGTGTCCACCTAAAAATACCTCTGTTTCCAAAACCCTACCCCCCTCGAGTTGTAATTCTAATATATTTAAAAACCCTTGTCCACAGGCAACTAATAATTTTTTATCAAGCACCAAAACTTTCCCTGGTAGTTCATTTTTTAGCTCATTTCCCTTAAAAACCTCAGCTTTAGTTATTTTTAGGCGTCGCCCCTGCCAAGTTGTAAAGCTACCTGGCCAGGGATAATAAGCTCGTATTTCCCGATCTAAGGCTTCGGCCGACTTACTCCACTTTAACCAGCCTGCCTCTTTTTTTAAACTTGAAAAATAAGAAATACCTTTTAAGGGCTGGTCTTTAGGCTTAATATTGCCTGAGTAAAAACTGGCCAGTGTATCGCCCAGATATTTAGCTCCCAAGAGACTTAATTTATCATGCAGACTAGCGGCTGTTTCTTTAGGGTCTAAATTAATTTCCATTTGTTTTAAAATTGGGCCACTGTCTAAACCGGAGTCCATTAGCATTATTGTTACGCCGCTCACTGGGTCACCATTTAAAATCGGCGCCGCTATGCAAGCCGCCCCGCGATATTTAGGCAGTAGCGAACCGTGAAGATTAATTGCTCCATGTTTAGGTATTTCTAAAATTTCTATAGGCAAGAGTTGTCCGTAAGCGACGACTACTAAAAAATCCGGCGCTAACTTTTTTAAATCAGTGGCCAAATCTTTAATTTTGACGGGCTGCCAAACCGGTAAACCTAATTTAAGCGCCGTCTGTTTAATGGCACTCTCGGTCATTTTTTGCCCGCGTCCGGCCGGCCGGTCCGGCTGGGTAATCACCCCTAAAATTTCAAAACGATTATCAGCGGCCAAGTTTTCTAAGCTGGGCTGGGCGAATTCCGGGGTGCCGGCAAAAATAATTTTTATTTTATTAGAGCTCATGCTAATATTATAACCGCTAATTATTATTTAAGCTATTTCTATGTTGGAATCTTTGGTGGCTTGGTTTTTAGGAGTGACTCAAGGCTTGGGCTATTGGGGAATTGCTATTTTGATGATGATTGAAAGTTCATTTATTCCTTTTCCTTCTGAGGTAGTGATTCCGCCGGCCGCTTGGCTCGCTCATAGTGGGCATTATACTTTATACGGGGTGATTATCGCTGGGGTTTTAGGCAGTTTAGCCGGAGCTTTGATTAATTATTTTTTGGCTCTTTGGTTGGGGCGACCTTTAATCTATCGCTTAGCTAATCACAAAGTCTTAAAATGGTTGGGAATAACGCCGGAAAAGATTGCGCGGTCCGAAGAATTCTTTAAAAAAAATGGGGCCAAGTCCACTTTTATCGGTCGTTTAATTCCGGTTGTCCGTCAGCTAATTTCGCTACCGGCCGGTTTTGTAAAAATGCCTTTAGGGAGTTTTATATTTTACACTGTTTTCGGGGCCGGCATCTGGGTCACAGTTTTAGCTTATTTGGGTTATTTTTTAGGAGCGAACGAAGATTTGTTTAAAAGATATTATACTGAGCTCCAATGGATAATTCTCGGTCTAGCCTTAGCTTGGCTCCTCTATTATTTATTTAAGAAGAAAAAAGCGCGTTCTAAAAAACCGACTGTTTAGTCGGTTTTTTTACTTCTCCAACTTGTCAATAAAGAGAATACCATCTAAATGGTCCACTTCATGCTGAATAATTCTGGAGATCAGCCGTTGGCCTTGAATTTTTTTCTTCTGGCCAAATTCGTCGTAGTAAAGACAATTAACTTTCTTGTGCCGGGAAACCAAACCATAAATGTTTTTCCCTTTGGCGTCTAAAACTGACAGACAGCCCTCTTCTTCAATTTCGCGTCCCCAAGATTTTTTAGTAATGACCGGATTGACCAAGGTAATTATTTTTTGGCGGGGCTCATCATTAATTACAATCAGGCGAATATTTCTGCCCACTTGGGGCGCCGCTAAACCGGCCCCGTCTTTAGCCATCATGGTCGCTTTCAGATCGGCAATAAACTGTTTCATTTCCGGAGTCGCCAAATCAGCCAGCGGAACTGGTTGAGAAACTTCACGCAAGGAAGGGTGGGGGTGTAAGATAATTGGTAAAATATTACCCATAAGATTCATTACTTTGACGTGGAAATAATTTTAAAGAAGTAGCGCCACTTTTCTCCGGTTGGCATTAATTCTTTAGTGTCGTTGACGGCCCGCTCTATGATATGAGGGGGCGTTTTTTTACAGATTTGAAAAACCGATGATTTTTTAGATGGTGGCACATTTAATTCTTTAATCACCCATAAGGCTTTCTCTTGCCAATCGTAGGCTGGCGGCTTTACCGCCGGGGTTTTACTTTTATTTTTGAGAATCTCCGCCAGTGACGACGGTTCCTGGTTCTTCATAAGCTTTAATCGGTAAATCAGCGCTTAAATAGCCGATTCCTAATTCTGTTTGGTAGCTTAGAATATCGGCTTCAAAAACGCAACCAGCTAAGGCGCCAATAAGTACGGCTAAAGGTTTGAGGCCGCATTGGCCCGCGGCATCGGCCAACTTGGGGCCAATAGCGATTAATTGCTCGGCGGCTTTACTACCCGCATCTAAAGCGGTGATAATTTTACTATCAAATTTTGTCCCTTTGGGCGAGTAACCGTTGGGGGAATTTTTTTTCAGACGAGTCGATAAATCTCCAGAAGCAACCACGGCAATTTTTTTAGATTGAGCTTGAAGGACCGCCCCCAGCTGCCGCCCAAAATCCAAATGGGCGGAAATATCTAAATTCTCAGCGATTTGTAAACTAATGATTTTTACGGGCTTGTCGTCAGTGAGCAGTTTTAAGGGGATTGTTGTCGCGTAGTCTAAAAATTCGGAGCTCAGTAATTGTAATGGCGGTATGGTCGCTTGGCGAATCTTATCGAGTAAGAGTAAATCGGTATTAAATTTTTTCTGAGGCGCCAATAAACCAAATTTTTTTAAGTCGCCACTCGGGTCCGGGAAGGCGTTAGCGCTAAAATAATTTTCCTGGGTCGATCCATGGGGGGAGATAATAATCAAAGTTTCTACCTCGGCCTCTTTAAGTCGGGTTTTTAAAGTTTCGTAAGCTTCAATAGTTTGTCGCAATAAGGGGCGATTACTTTTACCGATTTCGGGAATCAGAATTGGTGAATGGGGAACTAGAAAAGCTTTAGTTAAAGGCATATTAATTTGTGGTGGTGGTCTGAATTAGTACGGGCTCGCCTAGAGGGTAAGTCGCCAAGTGTTGAGGAGAAACCGTGATAATGTTACTCCATTTATAGCCCAGGGCTTCAAAAGTGTCACCGCTTAAGAAGGGTCGCTTTTTCCCTTCCGAGATTAAGTAGACGGTGCTAACGGAATTCGATTTTATAAGTTCGCCGTCGTCAAAGGTTACGGCCGGTCCGGTCGTATATTTTTCTAATTCCGCAACTGTACCTCGAGTAATAGGGCGCCCTTTAAATTTAGTGTCTAAGAAAACGCGATCGGGAATCGGATATTTTGAGCCGCTCTCCACAAAGAAGATTCCGCCATTAACCGGGTTTTGAACCAAGCGTCCGGTGGGATAAGCAGAAGCGGCTGTAATCGTTTTTCCCAAAGTGTAAGCAGATAAATCCGCTTCGGTGGCGGCAATAATTTCTTCTCGGTTAAAACCAATCGCTTTAAAAGTGTCCATTGAATCAATCGGCCGTTTTTCATTATCCACCAAAAGATAAATGCCGCCAGTTTCTACTTGTACTAAAGAGTAATTAGCAAAGCGAATCGGTTCGCCTTTAGTGTAAGGAGTGAGGGCTGATGGGCTAACAGTAATAATTTTTTTCGGATCAAAGCGTGAGGTTAAGGCGGCGTAATTAGTAAAGGGTCGCTTAACACCATTTTGAATTAACCAGACACCGGGTTCACCGCTGATTTGGAGAAGAGAACCATTCGGATAATTGCGGATGCCGGGCGGGAAGTACTCTTTAAACAAGCGGTAAAAATTATAGTTACCATTATAAACGTGGGGAGTGTAATTATAGAGCGAAGCAGTGGCTTGAGTTTCTAGCGTGACGGTTATTGGTTCTTTAGAGATTGTGCCGTAAGGATTGGTAAAAGAATAAGTCTGGCCGGCTTGATAAGGATAACGTTGCGGGGTTTTCATGTAAGCTAAAAACTGTAGCGCGGCGCTATTAACTTGTTTGCCTAAGCCTTTGTAATAAGGATTACAGGAGCCGCCATCCGGACAGCCATAACCTAAGGCCCAACCGTCAACGCGAGCGTTGTAAGAAGTGGCCTCAATTAAGCTAGATTCTTTTTGAATGGTGGCCAAAATAACTTTCGGGCTGATTGTGGTAATTGGCCGACATTTAATTTGCCGCTCGGCTTCGGTTGGAGATTCGCTTAAAGAAACCCCATCGCAATCGTAGTTGTTATTGGCAGCATCATAAATAATTTCCGCTACTGATTTATTGGGAGTGCCGTAAGCATTGGTGGTTCTAAAAGTCGCCAAGAAGCTATTTTTGCTTTCCAAAAAAGCTTGTATTTCTGCCAGGCTCATACTTTTAACATCTAACATATCCGAATCTTCCAGGATTCGCGCGGGGTTAAAAATATTTTCAGTTGAGGCACTGGTGGTGACAAAATTAGTCGTTAGGATATTGGCCTGAGCCGGTAAGGTGGTGACCACTAGAGCTAAGAGCAAAAAAAAGCTAAAAAAACGATTTGACATAATTACAATTATTTATTCATTTTATTGGTTGGTTTTATTATAACATAAAAATATTTAAGACCCCATTTTTTAAAAAGAGATCCTGGCCGGACCTCTTTTTAATAAATTTTTTCAGGAGTTTAGGTGACTTTAATAAGTAGCTCCTCTTTTTTATTTTTATCTAAGGAAATACTAACCTTGTCATTTTCTTTGACCGTGCCGTTCACAATTTCTAGGGCCAGCTTGTCCAAAAGCATCGTTTGAATCGTACGCTTGAGCGGGCGGGCGCCATAAGTCGGATCATAACCTTTTTCGGCTAGTAATTTTTTCGCCGCGGAATTTATTTTTAAGGAGATATTTTTGTTCGTGTTTAAAAGTTTAGTTATCTTCGCTAACTCTAAATCGATAATTTTCTCCAAAGATTCTTTAGAGAGACTGCGGAACAAGATGATTTCATCAATGCGGTTTAAAAATTCCAAGCGGAAATTTTCGCGTAAAATTTTATCAACCTTTTCCCTCATCTCTTCTTGGCGCCACTCACTGTTGTCTTCTTTGGTCTCATCAGCATTGAAACCGATGGTGTATTGTCTAATCACATCATTACCTAGATTGGAAGTCATGATAATAATAGTGTTCTTAAAATTGACCACCCGCCCTTTAGAGTCGGTTAGACGGCCATCATCTAAAATCTGTAAGAGCACATTGAAAGTATCCGGGTGGGCTTTTTCAATTTCATCAAAAAGAACAACGGAGTAGGGGCGGCGGCGAATCCGATCGGTTAATTGTCCGCCTTCATCATATCCAATATAGCCGGGCGGCGAACCAATCAGTTTGGCGACGGAATGCTTTTCCATGTACTCACTCATATCAATTCTAATCAAGGAATTTTCATCATTAAACATGAAGCGCGCAATCGCTTTAGCGAGTTCGGTCTTACCAACACCGGTGGGGCCGACAAATAAGAACGACCCTAAAGGGCGTTTTTCCTCATTAATACCGGCGCGAGCGCGGCGCAGAGCATTAGCAATCGCGTGAATTGCTTCATCTTGGCCAATAATTTCTTGACCTAAAATCGCTTCCGCTTCGCTCAGTTTTTTCGCTTCATCGTCCAACATCCGTTGGGCGGGAATTCCGGTCCAACGAGAAACAACCTTGGCGATATCTTCTTCATCAACTTCTTCTTTGAGAATGCGTTGACCCTTCTTTTGAATTTTTAAAAGCTCATCTTGGAGTTTGCTAATTTTATTCTCTAGTTCCGGTATGGTGCCGTATTTTATTTTAGCGACTTCAGTTAAATCCGCCCCTTGACGTTGAATTATTTCCGCTCGCGTTTTTAATCTCTCAATCTCTTTTTTAGTCTCGCGGATATTGCTAATAATTTCTTTTTCATTACTCCAATGCAGTTCTAATTGTTTAGCCTTTTCCTGCAGTTCTGCTAACTCTTGGTTAAGATATTTTAATTTAGTTATTTTTTTGGCGGTGGTTGACTCCGTATTAACGGCGGCGCGATTAAGCTCTAACTGTTTTATCTTTCGCTGTAATTTATCTAAGTCTTCTGGTAGGGAGTCAATTTCCATCCGCAGCGCTGAGGTCGCCTCATCAATTAAATCCACTGCTTTATCCGGCAAGAAGCGGTCGTTAATATAACGACTGGATAATTTGGCGGCTGCAATCAAGGCATCATCAGTAATGCGCACACCATGATGAACTTCATATTTTTCTTTTAAGCCCCGGAGCATATCAACCGTATCTTCCAGACTTGGTTCCTCAACCACAATCGGCTGAAAGCGACGCTCTAGAGCGGCATCTTTTTCAATATATTTCTGGTATTCTTTAGTGGTCGTGGCGCCCACCGCTCGCAGTTCGCCGCGAGCTAAGGCCGGTTTTAACATATTGGAAGCATCCATTGAGCCTTCTGAAGCCCCGGCACCGATTAAGGTATGTAATTCATCAATAAATAAAATAATATTACCGTCCGCGCTTTTTACTTCTTTAATGACGGCTTTAAGACGGTCTTCAAATTCACCGCGGAATTTAGCCCCGGCGACCAGAGCGCCGAGATCCAAAGATACTACTTCTTTATTCTTCAAATTTTCCGGGACATCACCGGAAACGATTCGCTGTGCTAAACCCTCAACGATGGCTGTTTTTCCGGTCCCTGGCTCGCCAATTAAAACCGGATTATTTTTGGTGCGTCGCAACAGAATTTGCATAATCCGCCGAATCTCTTGATCGCGGCCGATGACCGGGTCTAACTTTTCTTGACGGGCCAACTCGGTCAGGTTGGTGGTATATTTTTCTAAAACCCGGAATTTAGTTTCCGGAAAAGGATCGGTAACGCGTTTATTGCCGCGTAACTCTACTAAAACATCGCGAATCGCGCCATAAAGAATGCCGAAACGTTTTAAAGTTTCTTGGGCTTCGCTACGGACACCGGCGAGACCTAACAAAATGTGTTCGGTGGAAATAAATTCATCGCCGAAACCATCCGCCTCTTTCTGAGCCCGCTCTAATACCATCGCCATTTCCTCGTTACCGGAAACTGCTTGTATTGGGGCGCCGTCATATTTAACTTTTTCTTTTGGCAGTAAGCCTAACTCGCGGATAATGTAATCTTCAATAATATCTGGGTCGGTCTTAAGATTTTCCAAAACCGGGCGTATTAAGCCTTCATTTTGCTGCAACAGGGAAAGGAGAATATGTAAGGGGCTAATGGACGACTGGCCATTTTGGGCCGCAATAATTTGGGCATTAATAATCGCCTCCTGTGACTTATCAGTAAATTTATTAAACATAAAATTATTTTTAATATTTAGCACTCTTATCTTTAGACTGCTAATAACAGCATACTATAAGAAAATAAGGGTGTCAACCCTTAAAAAAGGTTTTTTTATTTACCCATCTTTGTGCTACAATTAAAGCAAGATTAATTTTATGGAACAATCAAGCTTCCCCCATTTTAGTAAAATTATTTTCACTATTGTTTGGGATTTTGTCTATTTGCCGATTTGGTGGTATAGCCGGGGCTTTTTGGATTTAAGTCGCCGGTTTTGGCTTTTTATCAGAAAACGCGAAGCTTCTTTGGGGTTTTTGGTTTGGCTACAAAATATTTTTGTGCCCATGTATGGTCAGAGTGATTTCGCCGGCCGGCTAATCTCCTTTTTTATTCGTTTTGTTCAAGTTATTTTCCGCGGCGGCTTACTGTTGCTCTTAATTTTTTTAAGTCTAATGGGGCTGATTTTTTATTTAATTTTACCGCTGTTAATTTGGTTGGCGATTTGGCATCAACTGAGCTAAGGCTATGACTAAAAACACTCTGAAGTTTGAATATAATCCTAAATTACAGGCCTCCGGCCTTTGGTTCCGTGGTGTTTTTGTCTATGCCCGGCTCCAATTTAAACGCACCATTATTCTCTTGGATCGCAGCTTAACTTTCATCCGCCGCCTCGTTGATTTACTTATTTTTTTAATTGCCGCTCTTGGTTGGTTCGCCCTCGCTTGGTATATTTGGGAAAATTTTAGTTTGATTTTACAAGATCCACTCCTTTTGGTCGCTGACCGACATATTCTTCTTTTGGCTTTCTATTTAAGTTTGGGAGCCGATTTATTTTTATACTATCGTTCTCGCTTACGCGCTCAAGATTTAATTAAAATTGATTATCGCCGTTTTCGACTTGATCCGGCCAAGGGTGTTTTTAAGCGCGAAGATCCTTGGGCGGTCGAAACCGCCCTTAGTAATGAGGCCTGGCTTTTGTTAGAGGATGCCTACCTGGCTACGTTTAAATTAAAACATTCCGAGTTAGGCATTTTAATTTTATTTAGGACACTTTTAAAAAATAAAACTGTTCAATCTTTATTTATCCGTTTGAATGTTGATGGCGCTCGCCTAATCACTCTTCTAGATAAGCGCCTCGCTTTAGGAGAAGCCTTGGAGCAGCCAAAAGTGGGGGATAAAATTAACGAAATCCTGGTTTTAGCTGCCATTAGTGCGCTAGAGCGTAAACAAACGGCAATTGAAGTTTTAGATTTAGTTGCTCCCTGTTATGCGCGTGACCCCATTTTGGCGGAAATTTTATTTGATTTAGGAATTGAAGAAGATAAACTTTATAATGGAATTGAGTGGTTTAAAATTAACGAGCGCTTTTCGGCTGATTATGAAAAATATCACGAAGCTGCTTATTTAAAACCGGCGACGGCGATGAACCGGGCTTATACCGCCATTGCTACTCCGACCTTAGATCATTTTTCTCGCGATTTAACCTTGGCGGCCCGTTCCGGCCACCTCGAGTTGTGTTTAGGGCGGCAGAAAGAATTTATTACTCTCTTTGATGCTTGGGGCAGTGGCCAGGCTGGTATTTTAGTGACTGGTTCCAACGGTGTCGGTAAGCGCACTTTTGTGGAAGGCTTAGCCCAGATGATGGTTGAGGAAAGTGTTCCTGAATTTTTACAAGATAAAAGATTGGTGGAATTAAATTTAGCGCTTTTAATTTCCGGGGCTTCGCCAGCTGAAGCCCAGCGGCGCTTACTAGTTTCTTTAAGTGAAGCCAATCGCGCCGGTAATGTGGTTTTATATGTTCCGAATGTGGAGCGCCTTTTAGGGATCTCGGCTGGGGAAGAAGAAAGTTTTGAATTAGCGGAAGTATTAGTGGAGGTTATTGAACGGCAAGCTCTTTATTGCATCTTAACGGCGACCACCGAAAATTATTCTAAGTACTTAGAAAAAAGTTCTTTAGGTTCGGTCGTCACCGTGATTGGTTTAGAGGAGCCGACCGTTAATCAAGCGATTCAAATTTTACAGAGTAAGGCCAGTGCCTTAGAGAAGCAATACGGGGTCTTCTTAACTTATAGTGCTTTAGCGAAAGCTGTTGATTTAAGTTCTAAATTTTTAAGCACAACCGCCTCACCTTTGCGCGATATTAATTTATTGCAAAAAGCGGTGATTATTACCAGTAAAGCCGGCGCCCATAATCCGGAGCGTTTAATTTGCGGTGGGGAAGAAGTCGCTTTGGCGATTGAGGAGCTAACAGGCGTGCCGGCCAGTAAAGTTTCTGAAGATGAAGGTCAAAAATTATTAAACTTAGAGAGTACAATTCACGAACGTTTAATCGGCCAACATGAGGCCGTGAAAGCGGTAGCTGCCGCGTTACGGCGTTCGCGTGTTAACTTAAAAGATTCCAAGCGACCAATCGCCAGTTTTTTATTTTTAGGTCCGACCGGTGTTGGTAAAACCGAGCTGGCGAAAACGGTGGCCGAAATTTATTTTAGTTCGGAAGATTACATGATTCGCTTGGACATGAGTGAATATCAAGAGCCGGATAGTGTCGGCAAAATGATTGGCGACCATGATGGCACTTTAGGTTATTTAACCGAAGCGGTGCGCAAAAAGCCTTTTTCGCTAATTCTTTTTGATGAAATTGAAAAAGCTCATCCCGATATTTTAAATCTTTTTTTACAATTACTAGATGATGGCCGTTTAACTGATGGGCAGGGGCGCACGATTAGTTTTTCGCAGTCCATTGTGATTGCGACCTCTAACATCGGCTCTTTGGTCATTCAAGAAGGTATTAAAGCTAACATTGAACTTAGTCTTATTAAGCAGGACTTGATTGAAAACCAGCTTACTAAATACTTACGGCCGGAATTAATTAATCGTTTTGATGGCATTATTGTTTTCTCGCCGCTCACTCCCGAGGAAATTATTCAGATTACCGTGCTTATGCTCAAGGGGATCAAAAAGAATTTAGCAACCCAAGGCTTAAACTTCAAAGCCGATAAAGATGGAGTGGCGGTTTTAGCTAAGGCCGGTTATGATCCCCGCTTTGGGGCGCGCCCCTTAAGACGCTTACTTCAAGAACGAGTGGAAAATGAAATTGCTAATTTGCTGCTTGCTAATAAATTAAAACGCCGCGATACCGTCTATATTGATAAAAAAGGCGCGGTCGGCGTTATTAAAGCTCCCGAATTATAATTTATGATTTACGCTCTGGCCGCTATTTGTGCTTTTACTCTTAGTGTCTTTGGCACGATTTTGGTGCGACAGCTGGCTTGGCGTTTTAAAATTTTAGATCAGCCCGATTTCGGCAGAAAAATTCATCGGCGCGCCACGCCTCTTTTAGGGGGAACAGCTATTTACTTGGCTCTGGCGATTACTTTTTTAATTTTTCATAAGTATTTATTGGTCGGAGATTTAACCTTCTCGCATTGGATCGGCTTTTTAATCGGGGGGTTGATTTTAATGTTCGGCGGTTTTTTAGATGACAAATACAATCTTCAGCCCTGGCAACAATTACTTTTTCCGGCGCTAGCGATTGTGGCGGTTTTATTAGGTGGCGTAGAGATTGCGCGGTTATCCGATTTTCAAGGGGGAATCGTCAATCTTAGTAACTGGCCTTGGTTATCACCATTATTAATTAGTCTTTGGTTGCTGGGCATGATGTACACCACTAAACTTTTAGATGGTGTTGATGGCTTGGTGAGCGGCGTTTCTTTAATCGGGGCATTCGTAATTTTTCTTTTTACTTTGACTACTAACTATTATCAGCCCGATATTGCGCTCGCCTCTTTAATTCTGGCGGCGGCGACGGCCGGTTTCTTAATTTTTAATTTTAACCCCGCCTCAATATTTCTAGGCGAAGGCGGTTCGCTATTTTTAGGTTTTTCTTTAGGTGTTCTTTCTATTATTTCCGGCAGCAAAATTGCAATTGCTTTACTGATCATGGGTTTGCCGATTATTGATGTCGCTTGGACGATTACGCGGCGATTGGTGGCTGGTAAAAACCCTTTTAGCAGTCCGGACAAAAAACATTTTCACCACCGTTTACTGGCGGCCGGTCTAAATCAGAAGCAAACGGTTTTTGTTTTTTATATTCTGGCCGCCACTTTTGGCGTAGCCGGCTTATTTTTACAGAGCCGCGGTAAACTCCTGGCTCTTCTCGGTTTAGTGGCGCTTATTTTTTTGTTAGTGATTTTTTTACCGCGCCTAATTAAAAAAGGGAAGCCTCGACTTTTACTTCATATTTGTTGCGCTCCTTGTAGTGCTTACATTATTAAAACTTTATTGAAACCTTTTTATAAAGTGGTTTTATATTTTGATAATTCCAATTTGAATACTAAAGAAGAATACGCGGCTCGTTTAGCAGCGGTTAAAAAAATGGCCCGTCTTTACCAGCTTAAATTGATAATTGCGCCTTATGAGCCTGAGCCTTGGCATCAAGCCATTAAAGGTTTAGAGGCCGAGCCAGAGCGCGGGAAGCGCTGTGCGGTTTGTTACCGCCGCCGTTTAGAGTCGGCCGCTCTGGTCGCCAAACAAGAAGGCTGTACCTATTTTTCCAGCAGCTTATTAGTTTCCCCTTATAAAGATCGTGTGCTTTTAAAAAAATTGGGAGCCGAAATTGCTGAAACAAGCGGCCTTAAATTTTTAGAAGAAGATTTTAGTGCGCCTGATATTTATCCGCAGTCCCAAGCTTTAGCGAAAGACTTAGGTTTTTACCGTCAAAAATTTTGTGGCTGTGAATTTAGTAAAAGATGATTATGAGTTTTAAGGTCAAGCCAATAACCAAGGCTATTTTAATTATCAGCCTTTTATTTCTGGTCGGTGTCGGGGCAGCTTTAGCGTTGTCTCCCCAGGAGCGCGCCGCTTTTGACGCCATTCGCTGGCAAAAGGCGCAAGAGATTGCCGCCACCAACCCTTATCTTGATAGTGATGGCGACGGCTTAACTGATGAGTTTGAATGGATTTTTGGCACCGATTTAAATAATTCCGATAGTGATGGCGACGGCCACTCCGATTTTATCGAGATTGATAATGCCTACGATCCGCTAAGCTCTTCCACGCAAAAATTTCCTCAGAAAATTGAAATTGATTTAAAAAATCAACGGTTATTTTATTTAGTAAATGGTGTGAGGTGGCGAGAGTTTATGGTTTCTTCGGGGAAGCCGAGTATGCCGACACCGACCGGTAATTTTCAAATTCGGAACAAAGCCAAATTGGCTTGGTCTAAAAATTATGGCCTTTATATGCCTTATTGGTTAGGAATAGTGGGCGGCATCGGCATTCATCAGCTGCCTTATTGGCCTAATGGCTATCGTGAAGGGGCTGATCATTTAGGTCAGCCGGTTTCTCATGGCTGTATTCGCTTGGGCATTATCCCCGCTGCTTACCTTTTTGAACGAGTTGAGGTTGGCACCCCGGTGGAGATTTATTAAGTGCCGAGAGTTGCTCTAGTCCCAATTTTCCTATATATTCAAAGTATGAAACAATTTCCACGTTTAGCGGTTACAATCTATCCCATCATTATTTTACTGCTCGCCGAGATTTATTTTTTCCGGCCTGATGCTTTTTATGTCTCTTTAGGAGTTTCAGTGCTTCTAACTTTGGTGTTGTCCTGGTCACTGTGGTCAATTAATCGTCCGTGGCCCTGGCTACTAGCCGTTTTTATTCCCGCTGGTTTTTTAGTCGCGAGCTCGGTCTATGCTAGCTTGCAGATGAATAAAATAATAGTACAGGCGATTTTTCTGCTCAATACAATTTTCTTATTCATCTATTTCCGTAATCTTTATTATTATTATCGTCGCCCTAATCTTTATGCCGCCGAGGAGTTTGCTGTGGTTAAATCTTTTGGTGGCCTGATGACGGTATTTTTTTCGGCGGCGTCGATGTTCGGTCTACAATCGCTGCTCAATTTGACCACGTGGCCGATGTTTTTGGTCTTTATCACTTTCAGTTTGGGGCTCACTTTTGTTAATTTAGAAGATGAACCGGCCGAATTAACTGTTCGTGGTCGTTTTTCCTTAATTATTGTCTCTATTTTAGCGCAAGCGGCTTTTATCTTTTTACTTTTGCCTCTACAATATAATGTCTCCGCTCTCTGTCTGACCATTGCCTATTATTTATTAATCAATTTGACCAAACTTTATTTGCGGCAGGCCTTAACCCCGAGAAAGGTTCGTTATTATCTTTTGGCAAGTGGCGTTGGGCTCGCTTTACTCTTGCTCACCGCGCGGTGGTTTAACTAAAATTTATATGAAAAAACCTAGTTATTTATTTACGATAATTATATCAGCGATTACCTTTGGCGCTTTAACCGGAGCTTTGGCATCTATTATTGCGACTACTTACTTAGATGAAGAATTAAGCAGTATCACCGGACCACGGCCCGAGTTAAATTTGGCTGATTCTATTTATGACCGGGCTAATTTAATTATTCAGGACGCCAAAAATGTGGTTGTTAATCAAGATGTAAAAGTTGAGGAAACCGCGACGACGGTAAGACCATCTTTGGTGAGCATTTTTAAAGAGACTGAAAAGGAATCTCTAGAGACATCATTTTATCACTTGGCCGACGCTCTTGGTTTTGGTTTTATTATTTCTTCGGATGGCTGGGTGTTGGTTAATGGTGAGTTTCCGACGGTTAATGAGGAAGATTTGGAAAATTATTTTGTTTTAAGTTCTGACCGTAGTAAGTATAGTTTAGAAAAGGTGTTGCCGGTAGTGTTGCCAGGGGAGCAAAAAATATCCCTAATTAAATTAAAGGGTGCGCAAAATTTACCGGTGCGGTCTTTGGCGGCCGCGACCGATCTCAAGCCCGGGACCTCAATCATTTTATTAACCGCTAGTGGCGAGGTTTTACCGAATACCGTGGTGGCCAAAACCTATCCGGCTGGAGTTATTAGTAGTGACCACCCGGAAGTGCGGTTATCTTTAGCGCAAGAGCCGGACGCAACCTTTAAACAATCTCTAGCCTTTACTTTAAGTGGTGGTTTTGTTGGTTGGTGGGGTGAAGATAAAGTTTTATATCCCGCTTATTTATTCAATTCCGCCTGGCAGTCTTTGGCCAGCAAAGGAAAACTGTCTTGGCCTTTCTTAGGGGTTAATTATTTGGATTTAAGCCGTACCGTGGCCACCGGTTCAAAATTGGATCGCGGGGCGTGGTTAGTAGATTCGGATAAGCCTGCTGTTTTACCGGGTAGTCCGGCAGCAGTGGCTGGACTTAAAGCTGGCGATGTGATCTTAAAAGTTAACAATCAAGAATTAAATCGAGATTTCACTTTAATGGCGGCTTTAGTCGGCCACTTACCCGGGGATCGTTTGGTTTTAAGTTACGATCGGGCCGGCTCTCTTAATGAGGTAGAAGTTACTCTCGCCGAACTTTTAGCGACTTCAACTAGACAATAAAATATATGAAATTAAACTCCATCAAGAACTTAAAAAAAATTAAAGGACAAAGAGTTTTGGTGCGTGTTGATTTTAATGTGCCCCTAAAAGATGGTGAGATTACCGATGATTATCGTTTGCAGGCGGCGCTGCCGACTTTAGAATTTTTGTTGAGTCAAGGGGCGCGCGTTATTTTACTGGCCCATTTAGGCGACCCGGCTGGCGAGACGGTACCTGATTTATCCTTAAAGCCGGTGGCCGCTAGATTAGGCGAGCTCTTAAAACGCCCGGTAATTTTTGTTAAAGAAACGGTTGGTTATCGGGCCGATGAAGCGGTAGCCAACTTAAAAGATGGAGAAGTTTTACTTTTAGAAAATCTCCGTTTTAATAAAGGTGAATATCAAGATGATTCTAAATTTGCTAAAAAATTAGCCGCTTACGGCGATATCTATGTCAATGAAGCTTTTTCTGTTTCGCATCGCCAGCAAGCTTCAGTCTCCGCTTTGCGACGCCTGTTGCCGACCTATCACGGCTTGCAGTTAGTTGGTGAAATTGAAGCCTTAGATAAAATTTTAGAGCCAAACCAGCCTTTAGTCGTTGTGATGGGCGGCGCCAAGATTGCCACTAAATTGCCTTTAATTAAAAAGTTAAGGGCTTCTGCTCATAAAATATTAATCGGCGGTGCCTTGGCCAATAATTTTTTTAAATTTTCCGGTTTGGAGGTGGGCCAATCTTTGGTTGATAAAGACCAGTTGTCCGAGCTTGAAGTTTTCTTCAATAAAGGGAAAGTGGCGGCTGATATTATTTTGCCAGTTGATGTGGTGGTAAAAAATAAAAAAGGACAAGCTCAAGTTTTAGCGGTAGAAAAAGTAAGCTCGACCGATACAATTTTAGATATTGGCCCGGAAACGATTCGGATTTTTGGTGGTTATATTAAAGAAGCGCAGACAATTGTTTGGAACGGTCCGATGGGTTATTTTGAAGAACGCGCTTATAGCACCGGCACTTTAAATATTGCGCTGGCCATTGCCGCTCGTTCCACCGGCCACGCCTTTGGTTTGGTGGGCGGCGGAGAAACAGTGGCGGCTTTAGGAGAAACAAAAATGTCCGAGTATGTGGACTTTATTTCTACTGGCGGCGGTGCTATGCTCTCTTATTTAGGGGGTGAGAAAATGCCCGGTTTAGATTAATTTTATGTTAGAATTAAAGGATGTAAAACATATTGCTGATTTGGCGCGCTTGGAATTAAGTGCCGCTGAAGAGGAAAGCTACCAGGCGCAACTAAGTGCCATTTTGGATTATGTAGATTTACTAAATGAGGCTGACACTAGTGCGGTGACGCCGACCGTGGCCGTTGGGAAGTTAAGTAATGTTTGGCGCTCGGATGCCGTTTCTCCTTGGCCCGAAGAAGAAGTCAAGATGGCGTTAGCGGGCAGCGAATTGGAGGCTGGTTTAGTAAAAGTAAAGCGCGTTTTATAATATGGGAAATAATCGTTTAACTATTGGCGAAGCTCGGCGTCTGCTTGATAGCGGAGAGCTGACGGCTACTAAATTACTGGAGGATTGTTTGGCGCAGATTGATAAGGGCGATGAGCGCTTGCGAGCTTTAGTCACTTTAGATGAAGCGGGGGCGCGGCAAGCGGCCGCTCAGGCTGATAAAAGGTTGGCGGCCGGTGAAAAGGGTTCGCTTCTAGGTATTCCTTATCTCGCTAAAGATAATTTTTTAACTAAAGGTTTACGGACCACTGCCTCTTCCAAGATTTTAGAAAAATATGTCGCTCCTTATAACGCCACGGTAATCAGCAAATTAGAAAAGGCCGGGGCGGTGTTAATTGGTAAGACTAATTTAGATGAGTTTGCTCATGGCGGTTCCACTGAAACTTCCGCTTTTGGACCTACTCATAATCCCTGGGATTTAAGTCGTGTTCCCGGCGGCTCCTCGGGCGGCAGCGCCGCGGCCGTAGCGGCTGATTTTTGTTTATTCGCCTTGGGATCAGATACGGGGGGATCGATTAGACAGCCGGCTGCTTTTTGCGGAGTGGTGGGTTTCAAGCCGGCTTACGGAGCAGTTTCGCGGTTTGGTTTAATTTCCATGACTTCTTCAACGGACGTAGTTGGACCAATTACTAAAAGCGTTAAAGATGCGGCCTTAGTTTATGAGGTAATTGCCGGGGCCGACACTAA
Source organism: Patescibacteria group bacterium (assembly GCA_050943055.1). GTDB lineage: Bacteria > Patescibacteriota > Patescibacteriia > Patescibacteriales > UBA12465 > JAEZRQ01. The sequence continues at coordinate 2,960 of JBMNOL010000011.1, read as the reverse complement.
AGACGCCAACACTTACCCCGGTGGCCGGGAGCTTGGTTTAAAGGAAGATGTTAGCGGTTTAAAAATTGGTTTACCCAAGGAATATTATGGCGAGGGCTTAGACCCGAAAATTGCTGCTAGTTTGGAGCAGGCCAAAGAATGGTTAATCGCGGCCGGAGCGACAGTGGTTGAGATTAGTTTGCCCAATACTAAATACGCTATTCCTGCTTATTATGTCATTACCCCCTCAGAGATCAGTTCCAACTTGGCTCGTTTTGACGGTGTCGCTTGGGGTTATCGCAGTGATGAGAGCGGCGGTTTAGAAGATTTTTATAAAAAGAATCGCGGACAGGGATTTGGCGCCGAGACCAAACGCCGAATTATGCTCGGCACTTTTTCGCTCTCATCGGGTTACTATGAAGCTTATTATAAAAAAGCGCAGGCCGTGCGCACGCTCATCAATCAAGATTTTGCCGAGGCTTTTTTAGAGTGTGATGTGCTCTTAGTGCCGACTCAGCCACAACCGGCTTTTAAGTTGGGTGAAAAAAATACTGATCCGTTGTCTATGTATTTAGAAGATATTTATTTGACCGCTCCGAGCCTGGCCGGTTTGCCGGCCATTTCCGTACCGGTTGGTTTAATGGAAAAAGAAGGCGTAGATTTGCCGATTGGGGCACAGTTAATTGCTCCTGTAGGAAGTGAAGGAAATTTATTATCTATGGCCCAAGCTTTAGAGACGCGGGTGGCCTTTACTCCTTTAAAGTTTAAGTAAAATTTATGACCAAGATTGAATTAAAAAAATCTAAAGCCGTTCTCTGGACTATTACTTTAGTGGTCGCTCTCGCTTTAGTGGCTTTAATATTTGTCAAACAAAAGACCAAGGAGTCAGTAAACGAAACGGTTTCACCCTTGACCGAAAAATCGGCCCGCTTTACTGCTGATTTGCCGCCGGTTTCAGTGGCAGATGATTTTGTTTTAGGGTCAGAGAAGGCTGACCTTAAGATTGTGGTTTATGAAGATTATGCGAGTGAGTTCTCAGCTACTAATGCCGATAATTTAGATAGAATCCGGGCGGAATTTGGGAAGTCGGTGGCTATTACTGTTCGTCCTTATGCCGTTCGAGAAAAAGCGGACTCTTTAATGGCCGCAATGGCGGTTCGTTGCGCCGGCGAGCAGAAAGAATGGGAAAAAATGCGCACGGAGGTTTTTAAAATTGTTAAAGCTAATCGCTTAACCGAGCAATCACTGTTGCGGGCTGCGCAAGAATTAAAGCTCAACGGGGAAGATTTTAAATCTTGCTTGACCAATACCGAAAAACAGGGAATAATACTACAGGAAACAGCCGCGGCTAAGAGTCATTCAGTTTATGGGGCCCCGACTTTATTTATTAATGATGATATCATTGTCGGCGCTCGTCCTTATGACGATTATACTAATAGTGATGGTCAAGAAGTGGAAGGTTTGAAAACAATTGTTTCCCAGTATTTACAATAATTCTGTTTCCGGATTTAATTTTACCCCTCAAGCGCCTTCGGGCGCTTTTGGAGAGCTCGCATAGTGGTCTAGTGCGCACGCTTGGAAAGCGTGTATACCGCAAGGTATCAAGGGTTCGAATCCCTTGCTCTCCGCTCATACAACAAAGACGCCCCCTTGGGGCGTCTTTGTTGTATGAGGGTTGGTTATGAAAAGATTCGAACCCTAGGAAGGGTTTGGGAAACCTAGGTTTCCCACCGTTTTTGCGGGGGTGTCAGCGACGAATGAAATGAGGAGTGCCTAAGAGGGCGGAAGCCCCCTGAGGGGAGCGAAGCGACGGGTTCGTAATTCCTTGCTCTCCGCATATAAAAAACACCCGCTAGGGTGTTTTTTGTGGTATAATTAAAACATAATAATTAATTAGTTTTTTATGAAAAGAAACAAGTTAGTGTTATTAATTAGTGTTGTTTTGGGTCTCCTTGTTTTTCTAATTTTGTTTTTATATCTTTCCCACTCAGGAGCGGTAATGGACGAAGAGCATAAAGCTTTTCATGAATATTATACTGGCAGTCCAGAAATAAACATCGGTGAATATTGGGCAGAAGCTGATAATTTTTCTAATAATGTTACGTGCAACTTAATAGGAGAATCAACCGCTAGATTGATAGGTGAGAAAATTGTTACGAGCTCAGGCATCCTTACGTTTACTACCAACATTGTTTTAATGGACTTACATACGGATACTCCCCGTATGAGGAGAGATTTAATGTTTAATGGTCCAGTTAATTTAAAAAAAATTAGTGAAAATGATGATGTTTTATATTTACTGGAAGACACCCTCGAAGAAGATAAAAGTATGATTGCCTTTTTTAAGAAAAAAATATCGTAATGGAGAGTCAGTTAAATCAGTACAGCGATGGCCCATATGGAAAGGTTGCGATAGGGATCTGTTCTCCCGGAATATATAGGGATAATTAATTATTGCTTACCAGCGCTTTCTGTAATTAGAAAAACACCCGTCCGGGTGTTTTTTTGTATTAAAAAGGCCACCCCTCTGTATTGTAAAACCGGCTATTTAGTGCTAGTAATAAATTACCTTAATAAATAATAAATATATGAAAAATACTAAAAAATCTATAGTTTGGTGGTGCTGGGGGCGGTCGCCCTCCTCATTTCTGGTTGCACTTTATCGGGTGGGCAGTCAACAGCGTCAACTGATAACAAAAATAATTAGATCGAAGATAAAGATGTGGAGAAGACGCCTATTAAAAATAGTGCCAGTTTAGATTTAAGTGGTCGCAATTTAGATAAATTGGATATGGCGATATTTAACCGCTCCGAGCTGGAGTCGCTCAATGTCTCCAACAACAATTTATCCGGCGCTCTGCCGTCGCAAATCGGCAATCTGAAAAAATTAAAAATTCTTGATGCCAGTGACAATAATTTCACCGGCATTCCGGCGGAAGTTGGTCACTTGAGCAGTTAGAGATTCTAGATTTCTCAAACAA
>JBMNOL010000002.1:0-85950 GCA_050943055.1 Patescibacteria group bacterium | reverse complement strand
AAAAAAATACTTTATCTTTTCTTTAGTAATCTTTGAGTTTTTCTAAACCTTTGAAGCGACGAATCTTCTCTAAAGCTTTAGATTCAATTTGACGGATACGCTCACGAGTAACTTCAAATTCACGGCCCACCTCTTCCAAGGTGTGGGAAATTCCGTCTACTAAACCGAAGCGCCACTCTAAGATTTTCTGCTCGCGCGGTGACAATTGAGAGACAATTTCCTTGACATAATCTTTAAGTAACTGGAGAGCAGCCACGCGATCGGGAGCCATTGTTTTTACGTCTTGAATAAAATCTTCCAAGGTGGAATCCTCTTCATCATCGCCGATAGCGGCTTGTAGAGAAATTGTATCTTGAGAGATTTTTATAATGTAACGAACCTTTTCAATATCTTCACCCATCTCAGCGGCTGCTTCTTCAGCCATTGGTTCGCGACCTAATTCTTGGACCAAGAACCGCTGAGTCTGTTGAAACTTATTGATCGTCTCTACCATGTGCACCGGGATGCGAATGGTACGTGACTGATCAGCTAAAGCGCGCGTAATCGCTTGGCGAATCCACCAAGTGGCATAAGTAGAAAACTTAAAGCCTTTGCGATATTCAAATTTTTCTACCGCCCGGAACAAACCGATGTTCCCTTCTTGAATTAAATCAAGTAGCGATAAGCCTTTAGCCCCGGCAAACTTTTTGGCATTAGCTACCACTAATCGTAAGTTAGCTTCGATAATCTGCCTCTCCGCTTCTTTATCGCCCTTCTCTTTGCGTTTGGCTAACTCCACTTCCTCCTCGGCGGTCAGCAAAGGAACTTTGCCGATTTCCTTTAAATACATCTGAATGGAGTCTGCGGACATTTTTGATAAATCAAAATTGAGCCCGCCTCCCTTAGCGGCGGCCTCTTCTTCCCGGCGGGTATTATCTAAAATGCGCCCGAAGTCCTCGATAACCTTAATACCGTTTTTCTGTAACTCGCCTAAAAACAGATCAAATTCGTAAATGTATTCCTCCACTTCGGGGAATAAAACTAATAATTCGGTTTCAGTGACAAAACCGCGGGTGCGCCCCTTCTTGATTAAATTTTCTTTCTTCTCCTCGGTCGGGTAAATAATCTCTCGGGGGGCGGCCGGTTTGGCTGGAGCCTTTTTTACTGTCTTCTTTGGCAGCTTTTTGGCCTGACTACTTTTTTTAGTCACCTTTTTTGAAGCAACTTTTAACGGCGCTTTTTTTGAAGCGACGGACTGAGGATTCTTTTTTGGTGTAGCTTTTTTCTGGACCGCGACTACTTTAGCGATTTTTTTAACCGGAGTTTTGCGAGCCGGTTTCTTAGTGGCGATGGGCTTTTTAGCCTTCAGCCTTTGAGCTTTTTGTTGATCCGATTTTTTGATCGGATTAGTCTTGACCCCAGTTTTCTTGGTTGGGACCAAAGTTTTTTTAGTTTTTTGTGCCGAAGACTTTTTAGTCGAGGCCATATTAAACTTGTTAACTTAAATTTTGATTCCGTTGTCGTTCCTGATTTAAATACTTGAGCTCTTCCATCAAAACTGTGATTTTTTCCGTATCTCCGGCCGCCTCAGCCACAGTGAGTTCTCTAGCGACGGCCGCCAAACGATTCTTTAAATAAGCACCTTCTAAATCAGCTAAAACACGAATTAATTCTTCTCGAACCTCCTTTAACTCATTGGTGTAAAAATCTTTATCGCCCAACAAAACCAAGCGGTCTAGCAAATTAAATTCTTCTTCAGCGCCGCTTAAATAATTTCTAAAGTTTTGGTAAGAGAAATCAGTTTCCTTATTATAATAGATAATTAGATTATTGTAAAATGTGCTAAGTTTCGATGGTTGTAACCAGGCGGGATTTAAGTTGGCCGCGGCGTAATCTAAAAGTTCGGGAAATTTAATAATAATGGCTAGGAGCCGTTCACTTAATTGCTCTTCGCGACTCGGTAAAATTAAAGTCGGTGTTTTTTCCACTTTAAGTTTAGTGGATTGACTCGTTTTTTTATTAACTAGCACCGACAAAGCCGCCCGCAGCTCGGCTTCAGCCACCCCTAAGCGTTCAGCAAAACGCCGTAACCAATAGCTAGCCTCAATCTTGTTAGTCATTAGCGCCAGTAAGGGCAGAATTTTTTCAATTACTTCCTCCCGCCGAGTCACATCATTTAAATCTAAATCTTGGACGAGTTGCCCAAAATAATACTCCATCATTGGCGGGGCATTTTTGACCGCCTCTTTAAAAGCTTCTTGATCATGGCGCAAACTCTCATCGGGGTCTTTGCCGTTGGGCACCACCACCACTCGAATATTCATTTCTTGGGCTAAAGCCTCGCCAATCCCCCGATCGGCAGCCAGCTGCCCGGCGGTATCAGCATCAAAGCAGAGGGCAATATTTTTACTATAACGCTTTAATAAAGTTATTTGAGCGGCGGTTAAAGCCGTACCGCTAGAAGCAACCGTATTTTTAAGACCAAATTGGTGGCAAGCGATAACATCCATCTGCCCTTCAACAACAATAGCTAAATCTTCCGCTTTAATCGCTTGTTTGGCCTTGTCTAAACCGAACAAAAGCCGGCTTTTATCATAAATTCCGCTCTGCGGACTATTGATATATTTACCGGTTTTTTGATCGGTAGAATGAGGATTGAGACGACCAGAAAACCCGACCGGATTACCAGCTAGATCATTAAAAGGAAACATTAGCCGATCGCGAAAACGATCATAGGTACGACCATCTTTATTTATTGCCAGGCCGGCCGCCTCCAGTTCAGCGGGAGTATATTTTTTGCCTGACTGGGGCCTAGTGACTAAAAACTTACTTAAAGAGTCCCAACTATTAGGCGCATAACCAAGGTGCCAATCTTTAATTATTTCCGGGGTCAGTCCCCGCTCTTCTAGATAAGCCCGCATTACTACCCCGGCTGGAGTTGTTAGCACGTATTCGTAGTATTTTACCGCCAGCGCCAGAACATCTAAAAGACGGTTGCGCTTATCACTATCTTGAGGAACAAAATCATTTTTTAAAACCACGCCCGCTTTCGGGGCCAATTGCCTGAGCGCCTCTTTAAAAGAAAGCCCCTCCATTTCCATTAAAAAGGTAAAAATGTCACCTCCTTTGCCGCAACCAAAACAGTGCCAAATGCGCTTTTCTGGAGAAATAATAAAAGACGGCGTCTTTTCCCCATGAAAGGGGCAAAGAGCGTTAAAATTGGCACCAGCGGGCTTCACAGGAATGAATTCGCGAATGAACTCCACTAGATCCAGTTTTTCTTTGATTTCTTCGGCGGGGGTCATAAAAATCTACTTTTTATTAGCTTAACCGCTGCCGGTCTTTTAAGCAAGAGGGTCTTAATTAACTCTAAAGGCTAATTTAATTTTTTCTAAAATGAATCTAAATATTCTCTTAGTTTTTGAGCCAGATCAGTTAAGGTGTTTTCTACAACCGGACCGTCATACTCGGCATTGTGCATCTTAACACCTTGATAACTGGCTTGTTTTTGATCAAGGTGAACTTCTAAAATAAAATGATCGGGCGTTTCTTTCACATACAGATGTAGACGTGGGTAAAAATCGCGAGTTAAACGCTTAACATAACTTCCCTGTTCGCGACGTTTATCAAAAATATAAGCCCACCCTGCTTGGCGTAAAAAATTATCAGCTTGAAAATTGGGAACTTTTTCCTTACTGATTACTAGTTTCATTGTCTTAACTCTTAAAAATTATAAATTTACTCAGAAAAAAATTATAAAACCCAAGTATGACATTGGCAATTAGTTGTGATAAGAGATGCCAAATCCCGAAAGTATTAGTGAGCCACTGCACCAAAACAATGTTCAGACTTAAGATAATTAAGGTGTTAAAAAAATAGACGCTCATTTGCTTGGGAACCCTTTGCTTGTGAACACTAAAAGTCCAGCCGCGATGAACAAAGAAACTGACGAAGAAAGCTAAAATAAAAGCCAAGGCCGTTGCAAGCTCCAAGCTTAATTTTACTAAATCATAAAAAACGAAAAGAAAAACAATACTGGTTAAACCAACCACCGTTGAAGAAATTAAAAAACGAGCAAATTTATCATCCTTAATAAAGCGCGAATAAAGCCGCGAGAAAAAGCGTCTTAGAAAGCGGTCAGTAAAATTGCTGAGAGTGTTAAAAATTGAAGACATAGATAAATTAGCGCCAAGAGAAATAAGTAGCAACCCAGTCAGCCAGCGTTTCGGTATCTGTAAAACGCTCAGCACTGGAAGAAGCTCCTAAGACAACAGTAATAACCGTTTCTTTTGTTTTCGGCTCATTAATAGCCGCGGCAAAACAATAACCCGCTTCTTCGGTGTAGCCTGTTTTTGCCCCTTCTAAAATTAGATCCACTGAATCGGCATGGATTAAATCATTAGTCGCTTCAACGATTCGGGTCTTTCCTTCTTTAGTGGTAAAGCGATAAGTGTCTAAATTGGTAGTTTCCGCTATCTCCGGATAAGCGAGCGTGGCTTTCACCAGCCGAGCGATATCTTGAGCGCTGGCCACATTTTCGGCCGAGAGCCCCGTCGGTTCAACAAAGTGACTAGAAAACATTCCTAAACGCTTGGCTTGATTATTCATCGCCGCCACAAAATCTTCCTCAGCTAAACCAGTGGATTTCGCTAACGCTCTAGTAGCCACATTATCAGAACCAACCAAAGTGGATTTAAAAAGATCTAAAACTGTTACCGTATCGCCACTCCAGAAATGAATTTTTCCACCAGCGACATGATCGTCAGCGCTAATTTTATATTCTTTGTTAAAACCCGGATTATTTTCCAAAAAAACCAAGACCGTCATCAGCTTAGTTAAACTGGCAATTGGCTGCGCCGTGGCCGCCTCCTTAGTGTATAAAAAAGAATTATCAGCACTAAGCATGACGGCTCCTCGAGGAGCAGAAAGCTCCGGATCCGGAGCTCCGAAATCTTTAGTAAATCTTTTTTTGTCCGGATTAGCCGGTAAAAAATTCTCGGCAGTAGCGACTTCGCGACAATCATGATAAGCGGCGACCACTTGCTGCGGTTGAGAAATATCTGTAAATAAAAAAATTACAAGACAATTGATAATGAAGGGCCAATACATTTTTAATTCGTTTTAATTTCTAAAGTCGGGTCAGCGTCAGCTTCGGTAACAGCGCTGGTTAAAGGTTGACGAGCATGTAATTTTTCGTAATCGGGTAATTCGTTTAAATTAGCGACTCCTAAATATTTCAGAAAATCTAAAGAAACGGAATAAACGGTTTCGCCAAGAATCTTGTCTTCAGTCTCTTCAATTAAGCCGCGAATCAAAAGATTACGTAAAATCAAACTACAATTAATCCCCCTAATCATTTCTAACTCCGTCTTGGTTACCGGACCGCGATAAGCGATGATGGTTAAGGCTTCTAAACTGGCCGGCGTTAACTCGCCGGAAGTTTCGTCCTTAAGAAAACGACTAACGATTTCGGCATTCTCAGGAGCGGTAGTTAGTTGGTACTTGTCATTATTATGAGCCAAAATAAAACCGCGCCCTGATTCTTGATACTCGGCCCCGATCTTAGTGAGAGCATCTTTTACATCACCCACAGAAACATCGGCGGCCTTAGCCAATTCCTTTAAAGATAAGGGTTGGTTAGAGATAAATAATAAGGATTCTAAAATAGATTCAAGTTTCATAAATATGATTATTTAACGGCCACCACCTGAATTTCGGCAAATAAACCGTCTTGTTCAAAAAATAATTCCTGCTGTTTCGCTAATTCTAAAACGGCTAAAAAATTAACAACTACTTCCGTCCGATTTTTGGCCGTCTTTAAAAACTGAGAAAAACTAAAACGCAATTTTTTACCTAAGAGCTGACGGATACTGGCAATGCGATCATCAATACTAACTTTTGCTTCCCAGCTTTCTTCTGGTAAGAGTTTTACGGTCGCGGCGAGACGATCAAGAATTTCCTCATAACGAGCCGCCAGCAATTCCGGAGTTAAATTTTTGGGAGCGACAAATTTCAGCGGCGCGGTTTTACGACGGCGCCAATTATAATTCAAGGCCGAGGGGGCGAATAAGAATTTTTTGCGGCCGATGATGGTCTCTAAATTATGGCTAGCAGCAATAAATTCTTGATACATCTTTAATTGTTTTTCCAAATCATCTTCATTGTCTTCACTCTCATCAAGAACCAAATAAGGCAGGAGCGCCTTAGATTTTATATAAAGCAAGCGCGCCGCTAAAACTAAAAAATCCGCCAACTCCTCATCGGGAATATTAGAGTTGGTTTGAACATAGTCAACATAGTTGTCAGCAATTTTAGCTAGCGACACTTCGGTAATATCCAACTCCTCTTTCTCAATTAAACGCAAGAGTAAACCTAAAGGACCGGTAAATTGCTCTAACTCAATTTCATGCATAAAGCTTAACGTGCCTTCTCAGCCTCAACTGTGCCGGGCTCTTTCTCCGACCAAACTTTTAAATCAAAACAATAGTAACCGGCATCATGAGTTTGTCCATAAAACGGTCGGCTCTCCGGATAGAGCTGAGTATTATCGGTATCAGTGCGAAAAGTAGCACAGAGTTTATAATTTCCTTCGTCAACAATTTCATAAACTAAGGGCAACCCAGTATCGCTATCAACTAAATCTTGAGCGCTAAAATAAGCAGTGCGGCTATTTTTAAGAGTATTTAAATTGCTCGGCAATTCACCATATTCTTGATAATAAGAGTTAATTGAATTCTCAACCAAGTTAACGCTATTCATTAATTGACTGTCTAGTTTTTTAGCTCTGGTCACGGTCGGCGATTCCATAAAAAACCAGACCGAAACAAAAGCCGTGAGCACCAAAAATAGCGAAGCGAAAAAGAAAATCTTGATTACGACTCGCCCTTCATTAGGATCGCGGCGACGAATTTCAAATAGATAGAAAGAGAAAATAATTCCAGCAATCAGTAGAACCGTAAGCATCTGTAAAATGAAGCGCCAAGTAAAGTCACCGGATAAAAAATTGTTCAAAACGGCAATTAAAACACCGAGAATGGTAACAGCGGAAACGAATAAAATTAAATAGGTCATCCAGCGGCGCACCGGCGACTCTAAAGGCAAATCCTTTTTACGCAAGCCTTTAAAAATCAAGCCCTGCAGCACATAGAAAATTGGCGCGGCAATTACTAAAGAGGAAATGGCAAAGCGAAAGGAAGCCGAAGAATCATAATAAGAAGAAAACGGTGAAGCTAAAGCCTCGTTAATAATTCCAAAGGCAATTAACCCCACTGAAACAGCCGTGAAGGCCAGGGCGACTAAGGACAATAAATAATAGAACACGTATTTAGCAGAATTATTCATATATTTATGATTACGGTAATCAGCGCTAGCACCGATTACAAAAATGCTTAAAAAAAATATTAAGGCCGGAATAAGAATCAAAACGCTAAACATTTTTTTGCGGTTTAAGATTAATATTTAATTCCTCCAATTGAGTCTCAGAAACAGAAGCCGGCGCCTCCGACATTAAATCTCGCCCTTGATTGTCTTTAGGAAAAGCATAAATATCGCGAATGGAATCCCAGTCGTTTAAGACCATTAAAATACGGTCAATCCCGGGGGCATTGCCGCCATGAGGGGGCGCCCCATAGGAGAAGGCATTAATCATCGCGCCAAACTTTTTGTCCACATCCTCTTTACTGTAACCGGCAATTTTAAAAGCAGCATACATAATTTCCGGATCGTGGTTGCGAATCCCACCGGAGGAAACTTCAAAACCATTTAAAACCAAATCAAATTGGTAAGCTAAAATATCAAAAGGATCTTTGGACTGCAGCGCCTCCAGGCCGCCTTGAGGCATTGAAAAAGGATTATGACTAAAATCAACCTTCCCTTCTTCTAGGTCAGAATAATCATACATCGGAAAATCAACCACCCAAAGCCAAGCGGCGACTGAATTATCTTTTAGCCCTAAACGCAAGCCGACTTCGTTGCGCACCGCGCCTAAAGACTCGGAAATTAATCGCCACGGACCGGCGGCTAAGAAAACTAAATCACCGACTCCTAAAGAAATAGAAGTGGCCAAACCCTGTAAAGCTTCTGGCGTCACCGCCTTAGCAAAAGAAGCACTTAAACTATTGTCTCGGTTAATAATGTAAGCTAAGCCACCCAGGCCTCGCTTTTTTGCAACGGCAATCAGCTCATCAATTTCCCGGCGTGAAAACTTAGCTCCACCAGGAATTTTTAAAGCCTTCACGACCCCACCGACGGCTAAGGCTTCGGTAAAAATTTTAAAATCACTTTTTTTAGCAGCCTCCGAAACATCTTGCAATTCTAAAGCAAAACGAGTATCCGGTTTATCAGAGCCATAGCGATCAATAGCCTCTTTCCAGGAAATTTGCGGAAAGCGACCATCTGGTAATAAATTAATTAATTTTTTAGTGCTAATTTTTTCTGTCAGCTCCTTCATGATCGGCTCCATCATTTGAAAAATATCATCCTGCTCTACAAAACTCATCTCCATGTCTAACTGATAAAATTCACCGTAATGTCTATCGAGACGCGGGTCCTCATCGCGAAAACAAGGAGCAATTTGAAAATAACGGTCTAAGCCACCGACCATTAAGAGCTGTTTAAATTGCTGCGGCGCTTGCGGTAAAGCGTAAAATTTTCCGGGATGCAAACGAGAAGGAATTAAAAAATCACGCGCTCCCTCCGGTGAAGAAGAAGCTAGAATTGGCGTTTGCACTTCGGTAAAATCATGGGCGTGAAAATATTCCCGAATTATGGTAATCATCCGGTCTTTAGTGCGCAACATTTCCTGAATTTTAGGACGGCGTAAATCTAAATAACGATATTTAAGACGCAAAGCCTCATTGGCTAAACCAGCCTTATCTTCATTTAATTCAAAAGGCATGAGTTTTGACTGGCTGAGAATCTTAATTTCGGTGGCGGTAATCTCAATATCGCCAGTTTTCATTTCTGGGTTAGTCTGCCCTTCACCACGCGCGCGAACCGGACCAGTTATCTGCAAAACCCACTCTGGCTTAATCGTCTCGGCTAAATAAATTAAATCGGCCGCGGTGCTAGCCGGATCTAAGATTACCTGAGTAATACCATAACGATCACGAAGGTTAATAAAAATTAAACCGCCATGATTACGGATGCTAGCCACCCAACCGCTTAAAGTCACTATTTCCCCAACCTGAGTAGAATTTAGTTCGCCACAAGTGTGCGTTCGTAACATATTGATAAAAAATTAAAAACCCGTAAAAATCTTTAGTTTTCTGCTTTTTTTGACAGAGATAACCCTTAAATTCTACCCCATTGACGCTGATTTAGCAAGAACGGAAATAAAAGATAAAATTAGCCTAAATTTATTTTTAAATAAAAAAAAGAGTCTTTTTCAGACTCTTATTTAACATTTTCTTCAAATAATTTTTTCTTCGAAATCTTCCGAAAATATTCCATTCGATTAGAGAATAAAAAGATATCCGATCCAATTTTTTTATATAAACGAAGACCGGGAAACTCTCTATTAATATTTCTAAAACGCGCAATTGCCAATGGGTCGTTATACCCCTCAGTACTAGTAAAATAAATAATCACATCGCACTCCCCCATAATTACATATCTTACCGTTTGCGGTGCCGGCTCCGTCTTGATAATAATTTCAAAATCGGAATTGATTATTACTTTCTTTATTCTTTCCATTTTTATTTTGTTTTTAAGGTTCTTTTCATTTCGCTTAAGGCTACAATATTTTTAAATAAAAGTCAATAGTATCGGTATTTAAAAAAGAAGAAAGAATTAGCTGAGTTCAAGAAACAGGCTAATTTTATTTATTTTTAGATAAAATCCAACATTATTTTATTAAGTTGCCCCCATTCTTTTAAGTCTTCACTTTTAATACTCAAGGCCAACAACTCATCATTTTTACTGGCTAAGCGGAGTATTTTAATCACATTATCTGCTACCGGCCGGCTTGATCCGGAAAAACGGGAGTTTTGCTGACAAAGAGGACAAATGAGGCCACGCTGGGCCCCCGAGAAAAAGTTGCCACCCGGTTTCAAAGTTTGGCCACACAGAGCACAATGGCTCAAATCTGGCTCATAGCCTAAAAGACTTAGCAATCGGGAAATAAAATGTTGATAGTAGCGCTCACCGCGCGGTCGGCTCAGATTTAAGGCCTGACGGTTTAAATTAAGGAGCCAGCTGTTAAAAAAATTAAAGAGCGCCGGGTCGCTTAAATTTTCTTTGACTAAAGTATCAAAAAGATTAATCGCGGCGCCAGCATAATAAAGAGCATTAAGATCATTTTTTAAATTTAAAAATCCTTCACTCATCACCGCGCTACCAATATACGAATTTTGACGACCAATTAAAATCATCAAATCAACCTGCGTAATTGGTTCTAAATGAGCCGCTAACTTAGAACTCATTTTTTTAGCCCCCCGAGCGCTTAAGATTTTTTTGCCATAATCTTCCGTATATAAAACTACACGACTATCGTAATCGCGCCAAGGAAATCTTTTTAAAATTAGAGCGCGGCTGCGCTGAGTTTCCGCCATATTAACCTGCTTGCCGATCTAAATAAACTTGTAGAATTAAGGCCGCGGCAATCTCATCGCGACCAGCCTTTTCTTTTTTAGAGCCAATTAAAGCATCCGCCCCTAAAGAGCTTAACCTTTCGTCAACCTTATGAATGGGTAAATTAACTTGGGCCGCTAGATCGGAGCTAAATTGAAGAAAATCGGGACTAAGCGGATCATCGGGATAACTCATCTTTTTAGGAATCCCTAGAACCAACTCCTCAATCTCTTCTTCGGTTATCACTTCTAAAAGTGCCGACAAATCGGGAACCGTTTTAAAAGGTAAAGCCAAGTTAGTTTCAGAGTCACCGGTCGCTAAACCAATTCTTTTTTCTCCCCAATCAATGCCTAGATATTTAACCATAGAGCGCTTTAATTAAGGCTTAATTAATTCTCAATTTAAGCTAAAGTCAGTATTTCCGGCCCGTCTTCAGTAATTACTAAAGTATGCTCAAAATGAGCCGATAAAGAGCCGTCAGCAGTGATAATTGTATAATCATTAGCCGCTACCTTGACTTGCCAATCACCCTCGTTAATCATTGGCTCAATACAAATCACCATCCCCGGTTTTAGCACTAAGTTTTCGCGAGAACGGGGGCCAATCGCATAGTTAAAAACATTAGGCGCTTCGTGGGCAAAATAACCAACCCCGTGGCCGACTAAATCACGGACCACCCCATAGCCGGCGTCTTCCGCATATTTTTGAATGGCGGCGCCAATGTCGTTTAAGGTTTTGCCAGGCTGAGCCTCTTTAATGCCAATCTCTAAACAGCGCCGAGTGACTTTAAGTAAACGTTGAGCGTTCTGGCTAATTTTGCCAACCGGAACCGTGCGACAAGTATCGGAAAAGTACCCACCCCGAGGAGAATGGGGGTTAGTCGGAAAACCGTATTCAGCGCGCAAATTTGGGTCAACCGGCCATTCCATCCCAATATCTAAATCAATAATATCGCCAGACTTTAATATCCTTCCAGGTAAAGCCGGTCCATGAACCACTTCATCATTAATTGACGCACACAAAGCAGACGGAAATTTGATGCCGTCGCCCATATCGTAATTGATAAAAGCTGGCCGACCACCAACGGCTTTAATCTTGGTCACAAGGAGATCTTCCAAAACTCGAGTCGACACCCCCGGTTTAACGGCCGCACTTAAATCATTCAAAATTTGGGCCAAGAGTCGGCTTCCCTTTCTAATCGCTTCAATTTCGAGAGCAGTTTTAATATAAACCATAACGTAATTATTTTTTAAATGAATAAATAACTTTTTTAATATCGTCTAAATCTTCATACTCCAGCTGCAACTCCTCGCGACGATTATAAATTTTATTATAGGCCTGGCGAAGGTCAACGGTTGAAGGATAATTATGACTAAGCCATTTTTCCCGATACTCCTTAATAATGTCGTAAATGAATTCCCTTTCCACCTGATCGAGATTTTCCATTACCAAACGTTTAGAATTTAAGGAGTGCCAATATTTTTCTAAGCGGTATTTATCAACCTTCGGGTCCTTGGCTTTTTCTAAAAAATTATGTAAATCCATATTTTTACAATTTTTAAAACTAACTCTTGTCAGTTTACCCCAATTGATTTTCAGGGTCAAACAAAAATCCCGCCAGTAAGGGCGGAATTTTTTTGATCTATTTATTATTTCTATTTAAACACCATCGTATTCGCGCATCGTCAATTGGGCTTCAAGTTGCTTAATCGTATCAATAACCACCGAGACAACGATTAGAATGCTGGTACCACCAATCACCATTGATTGAACGCCGGTGGCCGCTTGGACCACTAAAGGTAAAACCGCAATTACCGCCAAGAATAAGGCACCAAAGAAAATAATCTTGTGGGAAGTGTTACCGATATATTCCGCCGTTTGTTTTCCTGGGCGAATTCCTGGGATAAAACCGCCTTGCTTTTGAAGGTTTTCCGAGATGCGATCAGGATGAAAAACAACATCGGTATAAAAATAAGTAAAGGCAAAAACGAGAACAAAGTAAAGAATGCCGTAAACCCACTGATTATTAAAAGTCATAATTATCCATTGGGAAAAATTGGCAATCCATTCAGTTTTAGCGTACTGAAAATATTGAGCAATCATGGTCGGAAAAGTCGCGACCGCTAAAGCAAAGATAATTGGGATTACACCCGCCATATTAACGCGCAGTGGTAAGTGGGAATTGGTGCCGCCATAAGCCCGATTACCGCGAATTTGCCGAGCGTATTGAATCGGAATATTACGCTGGCCTTCATTAACAATAACAACCCCAACAATCGTAATAATCGCCAAAAGCGCAAAAGCAATCATGGTAAAGAGCTGGGTTTGGTCAAAAGTTAAAATCATTTGACTAACGCTCTGAGGTAAAGACGCCACAATGCCGGCAAAAATTAAGAGTGAAATACCGTTACCGATTTTCTTTTCACTGATAAGTTCACCAATCCACATCAAGAAAATTGTTCCCGCCGTGATCGTGATAACAATCGCCATGATATCAAAAGTCGTCGAGCCGGAAAGATTAATAGCGTTGGACTGACGCAATAAGGCTAACATACCAAAAGCTTGAACAATTGCCAAAGGCACTGTCGCCCAGCGAGTCCACATATTTATTTTCTGACGACCAGCTTCCTCTTTTTGCATCTCTTCTAATTTAGGGACAATCATTCCTAATAACTGGAAAATAATAGAAGAGGTGATATAAGGACCGATACCCATCATCACCACCGAAAAGCGTTCCATCCCACCACCAGAAAAAATATTAACAAAGCCCAGTAAAGGGTTATTACTAAAAAAACTTCTTAAATTGCTGGCATCAATTCCGGGGATCGGAATATGGGCAAAGAGGCGAAAAACCGCCAACATGGCCAAAACAAAGAGGATGCTATTACGCAATTCTTTGACTTTCCAGACTCGAGCAAGTTTTTCAAACATATTTTTAGAACTAAAAAATTATTTAACTTGATCGGCCACGGCCGTGCTGAGCTTCACACCGTCAAAAGTTACCTTCACGGTTAGTTTTTCTTTGCCTAAAATTTTTGCCGGTGCCTTAGCATTACTAATCAAACCGCGCTCTTTAAGAGTAGCTAAAGAAACGACTTCGCCGTCTTTATAAGCCGCATTAATCGCCTTAACGGAGACCGCTTGATTTTTCAATTTGTCGGATTTAAAACCTCTTACTTTAGGAGTTTGTAGTAGTTGCATACGCATCCCTAAGCGCTTCAGATTAGAAACACCGGATCGTGATTTTTGCCCCTTTAAACCGCGGGTGCTGTAAGTACCATGCCCGGAAGCATTACCGCGACCGACGCGTTTGCGACGACGTTGGTGTCCTGGCTTTTGGATTTCGTTAAGTGACAGCATATAAAAACAATATAAATGATAATTAAAAACTATTTACTAGCGGGCGCCGCGACTGGATCTTTCTCTTTAGCAGCCACAACTTTTTTAACTTTCTGATCAGGGGTATTCTTAAGCGACTTTAAAGCCTCAATCGTGCAGCGAGCATTATTAATCTTGTTATTGGCACCTAATTGCTTACTGGTAACGTTCTTAATACCGGCTAATTCTAAAATCATCCGGGCCACGCCGCCAGCAATAATACCCTTACCAGTTCCAGCGGGCTTTAAAATAATTTTCGCCGCGCCAGTCTTTTGGGAAACCTCATGCGGAATAGTGTCATCAATAATCGTTACAGTGATTAAATTTTTCTTAGCTTTATTAACCGCTTTATTAACGGCGATAGTGACGTCAGCTCCTTTTCCTAAACCAATACCAACTTTTCCTTTGCGGTCACCAATAACAACACAAGCACGGAAGTTCATTCTTTTACCACCCGCCATCACACGAGTAACGCGCGCCAAATCTAAAATACGTTGCTCAAACTCATCACGAGGAGCCTCTTTTTGGCGACGATCACCACGGCCGCGACCGCGACCACGATATTCGCGCTTCGTCTTTTCGCCGTAAACGCTACCAGCTACCGCTTCAGAAGCGGTGGAAGATTTTTTTTCTATTTGTTCAGAAACTTTTTTTTCATCAGACATATTTAGAACTTTAGGCTGGTTTTAAAATTTTAAACCGCCTTCACGAGCCCCTTCGGCTACCGCTTTTACTCGGCCGTGATATTTATAAAAACCGCGATCAAAAACAACGCTGGTAATTTTCTTAGCTTGAGCTTTTTCCGCTAACAATTTACCCAAAGACATGGCTTGATCAACTTTTTTCCCTACCTCTTTAAGCTCTTTACTGTGCGCTCCGACTAGAGTTTGACCGGTGGTATCATCAATTAACTGAAGGTATAACCCGCGATTAGAGCGAAAAACCGACAAACGGGGACGAGCGGCAGTGCCGCTGATTTTAGCGCGAACCCGGCCGTGACGACGAGCTTGACGTTCATTATTTAATTTTATCTTTTTTTCCATATAAGTATATTAAGCGCTAATTTATTTTTTAGCAGCCGCCGTCTTACCAGCTTTGCGACGAATAACTTCATTCGCATATTTAACCCCCTTACCTTTATAAGGTTCAGGCTTGCGGAAACGACGAATTTTAGCAGCGGTTTGGCCAACTAATTCTTTATCAAAACCGGAAATAGTGATGACATTACCTTCAATAGTCGCGCTGATTCCCGCCGGTAATTGATATTCAATCGGATGAGAAAAACCCAGTATTAAAGTCAACTTTGATCCGGAAACAGAAGCACGATAACCAACACCGTTAATTTCTAATTTTTTAGTAAAGCCTTCAGAAAGCCCGACGACCATATTAGAAAATAAAGAGCGGTAAAGGCCCCAAAGAGCTTGAGCGGCTCGCGAACACCCTTCGGCTTTGCTTACCAAAATCTGATTATCAGCAATCGTAACCGCAATCTCTCGGTTATTAAAATCGCGTTTTAATTCACCTTTCGGTCCTTTAACCGTGAGCGTGGCCCCTGATAAAGTGGCCGTCACTCCGCTCGGTAAAATAATCGGTGCTTTTCCTATTCGTGACATATAAATTTAATTCAAAAAATATTAGTAAATTTGGCCGATGAGTTCACCGCCGATTTTTTTAGCTTTTGCTTCAGCGCCCGTCATTAATCCTTGAGGAGTGGAAACAAAAACCATTCCCAAGCCATTTAAGACTACCGGAATACTGTTTTTATCAACATAAACACGACGTCCCGGAGTGCTGATGCGTTCAATCAGGTTAATATGGGAACGGCCGTTTTTTTGATATTTTAAAGTGAGCTTGAGTTCGTCAAAGCTATTGTGGCGAGTAGCGAGACCACCGGGAACCACTTCCGCTTTAATTATCCAGCCTTCGCGTTGCATAATCTTCGCCAGCTCAAATTTGAGTTTGCTCATGGGCATTGACACTTCTGCCTTCTTCACCGCCGAAGCGTTGCGAATGCGAGTGAACATGTCTGCGATTGGATCTGTCATAGAGTTATAATCTTTATTACTTTCAAAATGGGCTTACCAGCTGGATTTTTTAACGCCCGGTAAATCGCCGTTATCGGCCAATTCTTTAAAACAAATGCGGCAGAGGCCAAAGTCACGGAGGTAGCCGTGATTACGACCACAACGCCAACATCGATTTATTTTTCGAGTGCTGAATTTGGGCTTGCGTTTTGCTTTTACGATTAATGCTGTTCTAGCCATATTGCTTATGTATACTTATTTTTTGAAAGGAAAACCTAAGAGGCGGAATAGTTCCAAACCCTCTTCACGATTTTTCGCGGTCGTCGCAATCGACACTTCTAAACCAAAAACTTTTTCGACATCCTCTAAACGGACTTCTGGAAAAGCGGAATAGTCTTTAAAGCCGATGGTTAAATTGCCAGTGCGGTCAACCGCCTTATCGGAAATACCCCGAAAGTCGCGAACGCGAGGAAAAGTGATATTAATTAATTTTTCTAAAAAGTCATACATTCTCTGGCCGCGCAGAGAAACCACGCCACCAACAATCATTCCTTGACGAACCTTAAAAGCGGAGATGGATTTTTTAGCCTTAGTTAAAATCGGCTTCTGGCCAGTAATTTTTTCTAAGATTTTGGCAACCTCGTCGGCATAATCTTTTTCCTTAGTAAAGCGACCAAAGCCCACGTTGATTACCACCTTGGTCAATCGAGGCACCTGATGATCGTTGGTGTAAGAAAATTTTTCTTCCAACTGAGGCACTATTTCTTTTTTATATTTCTCTTTTAATCTCATATAGTTTACTAAAGAAAGGATTAATCAATCACTTCATGACACTTCCGACAAGCTCGATATTTTTTAGAGCGTCCGTCAGTGACCACAATTTTATGAGCCACGCGCGTCGGTTTTTCACACTTCGGGCAAACTAGCATCACATTGGCGGCTGGCAAAAAAGCGGGAAATTCTAAACGTTGCCCTTTCTCACCTTCCCGACGAGGGCGTAAATGCTTAATCAATAAATTCAAACCCTCAACGCTAATCCGCTGATCCTTGGGAGAGACTTGCAAAACCTTACCGATTTTCCCCTTATCTTTTCCGGTGATAATTTTTACTTTGTCGTTTTTCTTAATATTCATATAATTAGAGTACTTCCGGTGCTAAGGAGGCGATTTTGGAATAACCGGCGCGACGAACTTCGCGAGCAACCGGACCAAAAATACGAGTACCCTTAGGATCCTTTTTGTCTTTATCAGTAATTATTACGCAGGCATTCTCATCAAACCGCAAATAAGAACCATCGGTGCGGCGGATTTCTTTTTTCGTGCGCACCACAACCGCTTTTACAATGTCACCTTTTTTAATCGGTGCATGTGGGGCGGCGGACTTAACTGAGGCAATAATAATCTCGCCGATACGAGCGTAGCGTTTTTTGTAACCTCCAGGAACCTTGATGCACATCACCTCTTTGGCTCCAGAGTTATCGGCAACTTTTAATCTGCTTTGGACTTGAATCATACATTTACTTTAAAATAAAACCTCTCCGGCTTAAGCCACAAGGCGCCAGCGCTTGTCCTTGGACAAAGGGCGGCATTCAATAAATTTAACCTGATCCCCTTCTTTCGCTTCGTTTTTCTCATCGTGAACTTTATAGTTGCGACTCACCTGATAGCGCTTTTTGTATTTAGGGTGGACTTTGACTGTCTCGACTTTGACTACGACTGTCTTATCGCTTTTAGCGGAAACCACCACTCCCGAAAAGACCTTAATAATCTTTTTGGAAACTGATTGCTCCGAATTGTTTTTTTGCTGCTGAGCCATAGTGGTAAAATTAAGCTTTCTTAACTTCCTGCTTCTTCTTATTTAAGGAAGTATTTAACCGCGCAATCAGTAAACGTTCCTCACGAATAGCGCGCACGTTCTTTAATTGGTGATTAGAATCTTTAAATCTCAACTCGCGTAATTTTTCGCGGGCCGCCTTTAATTCTCGTTCTAATTCGGTCACAGTTTTATTTTCAATTTCTTTAAAATCCATATATTTTATTCGTTATCACGCGTCACAAAAACGGTCTTGACCGGCAATTTATGACCAGCCCCGATCATCGCTTTCTTTGCGGTCTCCTCATCAATTCCGTCCATTTCAAACATTACAGTTCCCGACTTAACAACGGCGACATAATAATCAAGCGACCCTTTCCCCTTACCCATCGGCAACTCACCGCCATGGCTGGTAACCGGTTTGTCCGGGAAGATGCGAATCCAAATCTTACCACCTTTTTTGGTGTACTTGGCCATCACGCGACGAGCCGCCTCAATTTGGCGAGCAGTCACCCAGCAAGAAGTAGTCGCTTTTAAACCATAAGCACCAAAATCAACTTTATTCATCCGCGTGGCAATTCCACCACGGCTGCGCTTATGCTCTTTTCGATATTTGGTTTTTTTCGGCATTAACATATAGAGAAATGAGAAAAATTAAGGACTTTAGCGAGACTCAAGAAAAGCATCTTCACTATTTTTATCAAAGACTTCACCTTTATAAATCCAGACTTTGACTCCGATTTGACCGTAGGTAGTGCTCGCCGCTCCCCGGGCGTAATCAATGTCGGCGCGTAAGGTGTTTAAAGGGACTTTGCCCCAAACTAATTTTTCCGTGCGCGCAATTTCAGCACCATTTAAACGACCAGAAATCACAATCTTGGCTCCTAAAGCCCCAGCGCGTTCAATGCGAGACAGGGTCTGCTTCATCACGCGTCTAAAGGCCATACGCTTTTCTAGATCTAAAATAACAGATTGAACGGCAATTTGCGCGGACAACCCCGGACGAGCAACTTCCCTAATATTTAAAACAATATCATTAGGACGGAAGTTTTTTAAAAAGCGGCGGTGAATAGTTTTCTTTAATTCTTCGACGCCATTACCGCCCCGGCCAATAATCAAGCCTGGTTTTCCGGTCCAAACATCGACGCGGATATTACTTAAATTACGAGTAATTTCTACCTTTTCAATGCCGGCTTCTTTGAAATTTTTGATAATATAACGTCGTACCTGAATATCTTGCGCCACGTTCTTGATATAGCTGTTGCCACTCTCAAACCAAACAGAGTCCCAGCTCCTGGTTATTCCGATGCGCATGATCTTTGGATTTACTTTTTTGCCCATAAGATGACTTTATTACTTTAAAAACTATTTACCGACTTTGCGGCGAAAAGTAGTTTTAGCAAAACCCTTCTCAGAACCCGCAATTTTCTCAACTTTTTTATCGCCTTTAGTAACGGCCTTTTTCGTCTCTTCTTTCTTGGTAGACTTCTCGGCCTCCTTAGCCAAATCGGCTAATTTGACTGGCGCTTCGGCCGCAACGGTCTTTTTAGTCTTTTTTCCGGAATCAACTAATTCTCCCAAAACTAAAGATAATTTGGTCGAGCGCTTTCTAATTACGGTGGCGCGACCATGAGCTTTAGGCATCCAGCGCTTTAAGGCAAAACCTTCATCGGCACGCACCTCTTTAATAAAAAGATTATCTCTTTTTAAATCATAGGTGTTTTCACCATTAGCTACCGCCGACTCAATTAATTTAGCTAAAGGTTCAGCGGCGCGCTTGTTAGCAAACTTTAATTGCGCCAAAGCTTTATCAACCGGCAGACCACGAACTAAATCAGCTAGTAAGCGGACCTTGCGCGGGGACATTCGTAAATTATTTAAATTAGCTTTCACTTCCATATTTTTAAACTTATCAAGGATTATTTCTTAACCGCTGCTTGTGCTTTAGCCGCCTTACCACCATGGGAAATAAACTTACGCGTAGGCGCAAATTCTCCTAAAGCGTGGCCGACCATATTTTCCACGATATAAACCGGAAAATGGGTCTTGCCATTATGGACACCAATTGTCAGGCCAACCATTTCTGGAGTAATGACACAAGCGCGATCCCAAACCTTAATCACTGTTTTATCGCCAGGACGTAAAGCTTGAACTTTTTTCAAAATTCGCGGATTAACGTAAGGACCTTTTTTTAAACTTCTAGACATATTATTCAATGATTATTTCCGTTTAGCGCGTCGCTTGACAATCAGGCGATCGCTGGATTGGCGGCGACGGGTCTTAACTCCCAAGGCCGGTTTACCCCATTTAGTTTTCGGATTTTTTAGACCAATCGATTGATTACCTTCACCACCACCATGAGGGTGATCGTTAGGGTTCATCGCCGAACCGCGAACGGTCGGACGAATGCCTAAGTAACGAGAACGACCCGCTTTACCTAAAACCAAATGACGTTTATCGGGATTGCTTACCCGGCCAACCGTACACAAACAATTTTTCTTGATTAAGCGAATTTCTCCGGAAGGCAATTTTACTTGGGCATACTTTCCTTCTACACCCATTACGAAAGCGGCATTGCCCGCGCCCCGAACAACCTTGGCGCCCAAACCAGCAATTAACTCCAAGTTATGAATTGCCATTCCGGCCGGAATGTACTCTAAAGGCATGGCGTTGCCGGTTTTTATCTCAATTAATTTTTGTGAACTTAAAACGGTATCACCCACCTGAAGATCTAAAGGAGCAATAATATAGCGCTTTTCACCATCAGCATAATTTAAGAGCGCTAATCTGGCCCCACGACCCGGATCATATTCAATCGCGGCAACTTTGGCAGGAATATCAAACTTATCACGCTTAAAATCAACTAAACGAATATAACGTTTAGCACCGCCGCCGCGATGACGCACAGTAATTTTACCTTTATTATTACGACCACCTTGGCGTTTTTTAATAACAATCAAAGCTTTTTCCGGAGTCTTCTTGGTGATATCTTTAAAATCATCAAAAGAGGCTTGACGTCGTCCGGGAGTTGTTGGTTTTACTTTTTTAATACCCATATAATCTAAACAAAATATCTAAGAATTAGACACCTTCGTAAACTTGGATAGAATCACCCTTCTTTAAAGTTACAATGGCTTTTTTCAAATCACGGCGGCGTCCCTTAATTCGACCACGGGTAACGGCCTTTCCGTCTTGGCAAACAATGTTAACCTTAACTGGCTTCACGCCATAAACGGCGTAAATAGCCTGAGCGACACTTAATTTATTAGCCTTTCCACTAACCACAAAAACATATTTATTCAAAGAGCTGGCGGTAGCGGCTTTCTCAGTAATCAAAGGATGAGCTAAAACTTTATAAGCTTCAGCAAAAGCGGTTTTAGCTTTGGCCCCGGAAGCACTTTTACTTTTCTTAAAGTCCTCATTATCAGCGTATAAATCAGCCATAGTCGGAGCTTGGGCAGCAGTCTCAGGCGCGTCTTTTTTAGTCGCCTTAGCCTTCGGTGCGGCTTTTTCCTTGACTACCTTTTTAGCCGGAGTAACTGCTTTCTCCTTAACTTCGTCTTTATCTTTTTTCTTTCCTAAAATTCCCATATATCTATTTGCTATATTGAGTCTCTAAATTTTTAATCGCTGCTTCGGTAGTTAATAAATAGCGAGATTTTAAGAGATCCACAATATTAATATTTTCTAAATTAATCATCGTCACACCGGGTAAATTACGCGCCGAGTATTTTAACTTTTCATTTTTACTTTCGCTCATCACTAAAACATCACGGCGCTCATCTTTAAGGATTTTAGTTTCAATCGCTTTCAAAATAGCCTCAAAATTTTTGGTTTTAAATTCGGCGACTTCAAGATTATCTAAAACCACTAAAGCATTGTTGGCTACTTTATCGGAAAGCACCATGGCCAAAGCCTTTTGCCGCATCTTTTTATTTATTTTTTTGGAAAAATTACGATCAGAAGTCGGACCAAAAGTAACGCCACCGCCAATCCAAATCGGTGAACGAGATGAACCGACACGAGCGCGACCAGTACCTTTTTGTTTCCAAGGCTTTTTACCGCCACCGGAAACCTCGCTGCGATCTTTAGTATCAGCCAAATTCTGGCGCTCATTCCCCTGTTGCGCCAGGAGCGCTTGATGAATCAAATCTTGATTAACGGTTAAACCAAAAACTTTCTCGGATAAATCCAGATCGTGTAAGGGTTCCGCTTTTTGACTATAAACTTTTATGTTCATACTTTTAGAAAATATCCTTATCCTTATTTAGCGTCAGCTGGAGCCTCAGCGGCCTCAACTTTTTCTTCAGTCTTCTCTTCACTAACTGCAGCTTCTTCTTTAGCCTCCTCTACTGGAGCCTCCTCTTTAGGAGCTTCTTCTGCTGGGGTCTCTTCTTTTACTTCTTCTTTTACTTCTTCTTTTACTTCTTCCTCTTTAACTAAATTAACTTTTAAGTCGCCAGCACCTTTAATTGCTACCAAAGAATTGATTGCTCCGGGAATCGCGCCTTTAACATAAATTAAATTCTGCTCTTCATCAATAGCAACAACGGCGAGATTTTTAACCGTGACCGCTTCGTTGCCCATTCGGCCAGCCATGCGAACGCCTTTAAAAATACGCGCTGGTCCTTTTGAACCAACCGAACCAGGCATACGTAATTGATCTTTGTTACCGTGTGATTTTCGGCCACCGGCAAAACTATGGCGCTTGACCACACCTTGGAAGCCTTTACCTTTGGAGATGCCGCTAACATCAATAACATCACCAGCTGCAAAAGTGCCAACAGTAATAATATCACCAATTTTTAAATTCGCTCCGGAAGTTCTAAATTCACGAGCGACCTTCGGCAAAACATCAGCTTTTTTGAAGTGGCCGCGTTGCGGCTTGTTAATATTCTTTTCCCGGCGTTTACCAAAAGAAACCTGAACCGCTTCGTAAGCGTCAGTGCTTTCGGTTTTGATTTGTGTAACGGTGCAAGGTCCAGCCAACACCGGGGTAACGGCTACGACCTTGTCGTTGACCCATAACTGAGTCATTTGTTTTTTGGTTCCGAGGATAAATTTCATATTTCTTTAAACAAAAAAACTGGTGTGAAAACCAGTCAAAAAAATTTCATCCACCAAAAGGATCTTTGTTGAAATTTTCTTAATTTGACTGATTACCTCCTAAGATTAGACTAAATTCTGCTCGGGTGCTTTCTCAAAATGAGAGTTATCCAAACCGATTTTTAGTCCGATTTTTTTGTATAAAATTACTGCTGTATTTTACTGCATTTTAATTTCCACGTCAACACCGGCCGGCAGATTCAGGCTGGTGAGATCTTCAATCGTCTTGGCGCTGGGTTCAACAATATCAATAATACGTTTGTGGATACGCATTTCATATTGATCCCGGGCATCTTTGTGAACAAAGGTGGCGCGGTTAACGGTGTACTTCCTTTTTTCAGTTGGCAAAGGGATCGGACCAAAAAAATTAGCATCACTTCGCTCAATCGTGTTAACGATTGTCTTTGTGGATTGATCAACGATTTTGTGATCAAATGCTTTAATTTTGATACGAATTCTTTGCTTGAATTCTTCCTTTTTTTTGTTATCAGACATAATTGGGACTTCCCCTTTAGTCAAAAGTAAATTCTTTGAAGACTAAAACAGAAGATGGTTTTTAAATAAACACAGTCAACCCGCCCTATAAATAGAGCGGGTCTCAGTGATTACTTAATAATCTTGGTTACCACGCCGGCGCCAACAGTGCGGCCACCTTCGCGGATAGCGAACTTTTGCTTCTCTTCAAGAGCAACCGGAGAGATCAATTTTACCTTGAAAGAAACGGTATCACCAGGCATAACCATATCGGTACCAGCCGGTAATTCTACTTCACCGGTAACATCGGTAGTGCGGATGTAGAATTGAGGCTTGTAGCCGTTAAAGAATGGTTTGTGGCGTCCGCCTTCTTCTTTGGATAAGACGAAGACTTGAGCTTCAAATTCAGAATGAGGAGTGATAGAACCAGGTTTACATAAAACCTGACCACGTTCAACTTCATCTTTTTTAGTACCACGGAGCAATAAACCGGCATTATCACCAGCTTGTCCTTGGTCCAAAGACTTGTTAAACATTTCAATTCCGGTAACGGTGGTTTTCTTAGTATCCATTAAGCCGACAATTTCTACTTCATCACCAACCTTAACAACGCCGCGCTCAATACGACCGGTAACAACAGTACCGCGACCTTCAATTGAAAAGATATCTTCAATCGGCATTAAGAAAGGGTGCTCAACATCACGAGTTGGTGTTGGGATGTAGGAATCAATAGCTTCCATGAGCTTCATGATTGGTTCAGAATCCGGACCGGTTGGGTTCTCTAAAGCTTTTAAAGCGGAACCACGGATGATTGGAGTTTCTGCACCAGGGAATTCATACTTATTTAATAAGTCGCGAACTTCCTCTTCAACCAAATCAATTAATTCCTTATCTTCCACCATGTCGCATTTGTTTAAGAAAACAATGATATAAGGAACGCCAACCTGACGAGCCAATAAGATGTGCTCGCGGGTCTGAGGCATAGGGCCATCAGTGGCGGACACTACTAAAATAGCACCATCCATTTGTGCCGCACCGGTAATCATGTTTTTTACATAATCGGCGTGACCAGGACAGTCAACGTGCGCATAGTGACGAGTAGCTGATTCATACTCAACGTGAGTAGTGGAAATAGTGATACCGCGCTCTTTTTCTTCGGGCGCCGAATCAATTTCTTTGACATCTTTCTTGGAGGCACTTAAGCCGTGCGCTCCAAACACCGCCAACATTGCTGCGGTTAAAGTAGTCTTGCCATGATCAACGTGGCCAATAGTACCAATGTTGACGTGTGGCTTGGAACGATCAAATTTTTCTGCCATACTTCTTTGATTTACGACCCCCAAATGGGGTTTTTCTCTTAAGAGACCAGCCGTAATTAATTAATTAATTAATAATTTATAAATAATTTATAACAAGCTAATAATTCCCGCCTTTACTTTACTTCCTCGGCACCTTTCTTGACCTGTGGCGGGATGGCCCAAGGGTTATGATTTTTACTTTCTTCGGCTAAAAACTGAGCCTTTTCTTGATTTTTCCAAGTGGAAATATCGCCATTTATTCTATCAGTTAGTTCTTCACTTGTCAAATCGTTTTTTTGGTCGGGGTTTAGCTCTTTTTTGAGTTTTGACCCGTTTACCAATTCTTCGTATTTTTTCAAGCTAAGAATCACCTGGGCTTTTTCCGGCTCAGACTCATTATAAACAACGAGGCTGCCCCCTGTCTGCTCCGTTAAAGCTAGTATCTTTTTCAAGGGTTCGGAAAACATATAAATGAAGTTAATTTTTAATCAATAAAGAAAAGCTATTAGCGACTATTTTTAATCTTTATCTGCTCTAAGATATTGCGAGGAACTTCAGCGTAATTGGAGAACTCCATAACATAACTGGCTCGGCCTTGGGACATG
This sequence comes from Patescibacteria group bacterium, assembly GCA_050943055.1. Classification (GTDB taxonomy): domain Bacteria; phylum Patescibacteriota; class Patescibacteriia; order Patescibacteriales; family UBA12465; genus JAEZRQ01. Next base: position 60,705 of record JBMNOL010000002.1, on the reverse strand, counting down.
GAGCGCAGAGTCGTGGAATAACCGAACATTTCCGCCAGTGGCACTTTAGCTCTCACCGCTTTAATATTGTTTGGTCTGTCAATCATTTCGCCGATCTGACCACGTTTGGCATTCAAGTCGCCAATCGCCCCACCCATATACTCTTCCGGAGTCGTTACCTCAACTTTCATAATCGGCTCTAAAAGAATCGGGCCAGCTTTTTCACAAGCTTCGCGGAAGGCAAAGATAGCGGCCATTTTAAAGGCGATTTCCGAAGAGTCAACTTCATGGTAAGAACCGTCAGTAACGGCCACTTTGATATTAACCATCGGATAACCGGCCACGCCGCCAGAATTTAAAGCCTCCTTAACACCCTTTTCAATCGCCGGAATATATTCTTTAGGAATGACGCCGCCTTTCACCTCGTCAATAAATTCAAAGCCTTTTTCCGGATCATCCTGAGGCACAACCCGTAAAGTACAATGACCATACTGACCGCGGCCACCCGACTGTTTGGCATATTTATACTCGGCTACCGCTTCTTTAGTAATTGTTTCACGATAAGAAACTTGGGGGTTGCCGACGTTAGCTTCAACGCCAAATTCGCGGCGCATACGATCAACGATAATATCCAAATGAAGCTCGCCCATGCCGGAGATTAAAACCTGATTAGTTTCTTCATCGGTTTCTACTCTGAAAGTTGGGTCTTCTTCCGCCAAACGCTGCAAAGCAACACCCATCTTCTCTTGGTCCGCCTTAGTCTTCGGTTCAACGGCAATCTTAATAACCGGTTCGGGGAAAGAGATATTTTCTAAGTGAATCTGACGTGATTCAGCGCAAAGAGTATTTCCGGTAGTGGTATTCTTTAAACCAATAACGGCGGCAATATCGCCGGCATAAATTTCCTTAATCTCTTCACGATGGTTAGCATACATGCGGACGATACGACCAACTCTCTCTTTATTGCCAGTGCTAGTATTAACAATATAAGAACCGGCCTGTAAAATACCACTATAGACACGAACGAAACATAATTTACCAACAAAAGGATCGGTGGCGATTTTAAAAGCTAAAGCGGCAAATGGCTCGCTATCATCAGCACTAATCTTATAAGTCTTTTCCGGATTATCAATATCGGTGGCTACAATTTCCGGTACTTCTAAAGGTGATGGTAAATAATCATTAACGGCATCCAAAGCTAATTGAACACCAATATTTTGAAGAGCAGTGCCGCATAAAACCGGATAAAGTTCATTGGTAATTACCCCTTTTCTAATCGCTACTTTTATTTCCGATAAACTAAATTGTTCACCGGCTAAATATTTTTCCATAGCGGCTTCATCACATTCCACCGCTCTTTCAATTAATTCATTATAATATTGATCAACCTTTTCAGTCATATCGGCAGGAATCGGAATCTCGGTTAAGATTTCACCATTCTGGCCTTCAAATTTGTAGGCTTTCTTTTCTAATAAATCGATAACGCCGACTAAATCCGACTCGGCACCAATTGGTAATTGGATAGCCACGGCTTTAGGGTTAAGACGATCGCGGATCGATTGTAAGCTGGCATAAAAATCAGCTCCGATCTTATCCATCTTATTAACAAAGCAAAGACGGGGAACATGATATTTATCAGCTTGGCGCCAAACAGTTTCCGATTGCGGTTCAACCCCGGCCTGACCATCAAAAAGAGCGATAGCTCCATCTAAAACGCGCAAAGAGCGCTCCACTTCTACGGTAAAATCCACGTGCCCGGGAGTATCAATAATATTAATTTTATTACCTTTCCAAAAACAAGTCGTGGCCGCGGAGGTAATTGTGATCCCTCGCTCTTTCTCTTGTTCCATCCAGTCCATTTCCGCAGACCCATCATGAGTTTCACCAATTTTATGTTTTTTACCGGTATAGAACAAAACCCGCTCGGTAAAAGTGGTTTTGCCGGCATCAATGTGGGCCATGATGCCAATGTTTCTAATTTTATCTAAACTATAATCACGAGCCATAGAGTTAGTAAATTTTAAAGCTTAACGAGAAAAATGGGCAAAAGCCTTGTTGGCTTCCGCCATCTTATGGACGGCCTCACGCTTACGCACGGCAGCGCCTTCACCATTGGCAGCATCAATAATTTCGGCGGCTAACTTTTCCGCCATGGAACGACCGCGACGATCTTGAGCCGCTTTAATCAACCAGTTGCAACCCAAATAATAGCGACGCTCACCACGAACTTGAAAAGGCACTTGATAGTTAGCACCACCAACGCGCTTACCGCGCACTTCCACTAAAGGAGAAACCTTTTTAATGGCTTTATTAAAAACATGGCGCGGATCTTGTTTAGTCTTATCCTTGATTGTTTCAAAAGCAAAATAAACAATTTTTTCCGCTCGTGACTTCTTGCCATCTTCCATTACATAATTAATAAATTTGGCAATTGTAACATCATTATATTTGACATCGCCGGCGATGTCTCTTTTTGAGGCTGGCTTCCCTCTCATAATTTTAGAACAGTCGTTAGCTATAGCGACTGCGTATTAACGCAACTCTTATAAATAAATTATTTAGCCGCTTTCGGTTTTTTAGCACCGTAAGCACTGCGACTCTTCCGTCGCGCTTCAACACCGGAGGCATCATAGACACCACGAATAACCTTATAGCGAACACCAGGTAAATCTTTAGTTTTTCCACCCTTCACTAAAACGATGGAGTGTTCCTGTAGATTGTGCCCCATGCCCGGAATATAAGCCGTCACTTCCATACCATTAGATAAGCGGACACGGCAAATTTTTCGTAAAGCCGAGTTCGGTTTCTTAGGCGTGGTCGTGGTTACCTTTAAACAAACCCCCTGTTTAAAAGGAGCTCCTTTAACGACTTCTTTGCGCTTGCGGTGCAAAGTATCCAGATTCACATGCAAAGCAAGTGAGTGCTGACGCTTTGATTTAGATTTGCGACCCTTACGAACCAACTGGTTAATTGTAGGCATAACTTTTTCTTATCAGCTGTTGATTAAAGCTTTTAACAACAAAACAGTCCTGAACTGTCAGGACAGCATTTTTTAAATTGCCAGATAAATTTAACAAAAGAAAGAGCTAAAGTCAAGACATTAAAGTTCTCTAATCAAGAAAAAATTTTTTTAATAATCCTAATCTGCCCTTCATTCTTAAAGAGGCAGACCGGCTAGCCCCCAAGAAATTTTAAAAACCAGCGGAATGAGGTAGTCAAAGCCAATAAATAAAAAAAGGAATAAAAATAAGAACCCCCACCACTGATTAGCCTGCAGTAAACGGAAGCGTAAGCGCGCCGGCAGAAAAACCGCTAAAATTTTTGATCCGTCTAAGGGCGGCAGCGGAATTAAATTAAAGAGGGCTAATAGCACATTAATAATAATCGCTTGCAGTAAAAAATAGGTGAGTGCCGAAGCGGGCCCCAGAAGACGGAACAATAAAGCAGCAAAAATTGCTAACCCTAAATTTGCTAAAGGGCCAGCAGTTGCGACTTTAGCATCACCAAATCTTTTATCGCGAAGATTATTAGGATTATAAGGCACGGGCTTAGCCCAGCCAAACAAAAATGGCGAATTCACCAAATAAAGAGTAAGCGGTAGTAAAAAAGAACCCACCGGATCTAAATGCTTAATAGGGTTAAGCGTTAGGCGGCCGGCATTTTTAGCCGTATTATCGCCTAAACGATAAGCGGCCAAGCCATGAAAAAATTCATGAAAAGTAATAGAGAGAATTAAAGTGAGGAGCGAAAAAATTTCAATCATAAAAAAAGCTTAAGATTACTTAATTCTAACACAGCTTGATTATTTTTTAAAACCTTGTTAAGATTGGCTCGAAATTAATCTAAGAATAAACGCCGGCGCCATTAGTAGCCCGGTTAGTTGTTTGGGAAAAAATATGGGAAAAACTTGCGATCTCTGTGGCCGCGGAGCAACCAAAGGTGCTATTCGCTCACACTCCAAAATTAAAACTTTAAAACGACAGGAAATTAACCTCCAAAATAGAAATATTGAAGGAGTAAAAGTTAAGATTTGCACCGCCTGCTTACGCACGGTCGCTAAAAATGCCGCTAAATAAAGACTTAGTTTCGGTAATTTTTAAATTGGTTTAAAAAGTCCTCAAGTTGGGGGCTTTTTTTGAAGCGAGTAGTTTTCTTTAAGCGCCTATAAAGGATAAAAAGAACTAAATAATAGGTATAGACAAAGCCATCACTAATAGTTAGCGAAACGGCCGCCCCCGGTAAAGATGCTAAAAATCGACTAATTAAAAAAATAGTTCGTAACAAAAGATAAGTCCCGGCCCAGAAAAACGCCCCCGAAATAGCAAAAGAAAAAATTACATTAACAATTAAAAGCGGCAAAAGCCAAGTAAACAGACCGGTTACCAATAAATTAGCCAAGGGCGCCAGCAAAGAAACGCGACCGAAATTAAGAGCCGAAACCGGCCAGGTCACCAGTTGGACAAGAGTAGTGAGAATCAGCAGGCTACGAATCGGACCCTGGCCAAATTTAGCTTCCGCTAACGGCTGACCATAGATAAGAGCGAGTAGCGCCAAATAAGATAATTGAAAACTTAAGTCATCACGCAGCAGTAAAGGATTTTTTAGAAGCATTAGGGCAGCGCAAATTAATAAAAGTGAACCACTAGTAAGCTGCCAACGCTTCCCTACTCCACTTAAAACGAAAGTGGACATTAACACCGAGCGTAAAGCGGAAGCAGAAAAACCGGTTAAAGCCACGTAAAACCAGAGAAAAATTATAACCAGGGGTACCGCCGCGCGCTCTTTTATTTTTAAACGTTTTAAAAAAAGAAAAAACATTCCGGCTAACAGGCTTAAGTGCGATCCAGAAATAGCAATTAAATGACTAAGTCCCGTTTCTGAGAAAACGGTTTTATCATAAGCATTAATTGTTTGCCGATACCCCAACATTAAAGCGGCCGCCAACCCTGCTTCCGGCTCGGGCAAATGAGCGATAATTTTTTGATATAAGCGAGCCTTAAAACGCCACAAAGAAAATAAAAATCCTTTAGCGACACCAATCTTTTCGACTTTCGGAAAATCTAACAAAACATAAATTTCTTGCCGAGCCAGATAACGGTCATAGCGAAAAGCCGACCAGTTTTCTGGCGCTTCCCAAGTGCCAGAAAAACTAATAATCTCGCCGGCCTGGTAACGAGGATAAGCCGGTAACCTTATTAAAAATCTTTCTCCAAACTTCCCGTCGGCCGTTAAATGAATCGCCACCACCTTTTGATAATTACCGCCGGGATCAATATCTTCGCTAATTAAAGCCCGGCCACTGGCGGTCTGACCCACTTGGGCCCGCAGCTTAGAAGTGGCTGCCCGAGAAGCAAATTCTTGATGATAAAAGATTGCCCCAAAAAGTAAAATTATCCCTATCAGCCACCACCACGGCGGTCGCCGCCAAAAGACAAAGACTAAACCCGCCAATAAAAATAAGGGCTGACCGCTGGCCGCCACAAACAGACCGATAATAAAAACGGCCGCCAAATAAAGAAAAAATGAGCGTCGCATGAGCTCATTGTAAAGAAAGTCTGATTAATTTTATCTCAATTATTTTTCAAAAAAAATTTAATTGGCGTCACTTTGGTTGGCACTAAAACGAAGATAAGCCTCCATAAATGGTTTTAGCTCACCATCAAAAACAGCATTCACATCGCTAGTACTATAATTACTCCGGTGATCTTTAACCATTTGATAGGGCTGCAAAACATAAGAACGAATTTGCCGGCCCCAAGAAGCCGTCATGACGCCGCCTTTAATTTCTTCCAGCTCTTCCGCCCGTTCCGAAAGACTTAACTGATGCAGCTTGGCTTGTAAAATACGAAGGGCCGTAGCTTTATTTTGGTGCTGAGAGCGTTCGTTCTGGCAAGCGACCACTAAGCCGGTCGGTAAATGCGTAATCCGGACCGCGGACTCGGTTTTGTTAACATTCTGGCCACCAGGACCACTGGCTCGAAACAAATCAATTTTTAAATCTTCATCTTTAAGTGGCGGTAAACTTTCTGTCGGTAATTCTGGAGTCACCTCCACTAAGGCAAAAGAAGTCTGTCGTAAAGATTCGCCATCAAAGGGAGAAATCCGCACGAGCCGATGAACGCCATGTTCGCTCCGTAAATAACCGTAGACATAAGGACCGCTAATTTTATACAAAGCGCTTTTTATTCCAGCCTCATTAGCCATTGAGCGATCCACTAATTCCACCTTAAAACCAGCGATTTCACAAAAACGCAAATACATTCGCTCCAACATTAAAGCAAAATCTTGAGCATCAACACCGCCGGTACCGGCATGAATAGAGATATAGGCATCAGCCTCATCATAAGGACCGGACATTAGAGAATAAAATTCCAAGCCTTGATAAATCTTTTCTAGGCCGATCACTTTTTTTTCTAATTCTTTCTGCAACTCCGCTTGAGTTTCTTCAAGCGCCACCAAATTAGCGAACTCTATATTTTCCTGTAAATCTTGAGCTAAATCTTCAAAGGGTTTAATTTGTTTTTGCAATTTTTCTAAAGCCTGTCCCACTTTAACCGCCTGCTCTTGGTCTTGCCAAAAATCGGGTGCTGATATCTCAGCTTGCAGTTTAATAACTTCTTCTTTTTTGGCCTCCAAATTCAATAAACTCGCCAAGGATTTAGTTTTGGCTTGTAAGTCTTCTAGTTGTGCTAACAAATTATTCATAAGTGAATTATAGCATAAAGAGCTAACAAAAAACCTCCGGAAGGAGGTTTTTAAAAGGGTGTAAATTAACGTTTGCTCCACTGGGGACGCTTACGAGCTTTTTTAAACCCCGGTTTCTTTCTTTCTTTTACCCGCTCATCGCGAGTCAAAAAGTTATCAGTCTTTAAAGCGGTGTGGGTTTCCGGATCAAGCGTCAAGATCGCGCGCGCCACACCATGGCGAACCGCGGCTACCTGACCAATAGGGCCACCCCCTTTAACGATTATGGAAATAGCAACGTCCTTAGTGTGACCGGTAACCTCCAAGGGTTGCAGAGCAGAAGCGGCCAAATCAGCACCAAAATAATCTTTAATGTTTTTACCATTAACGACGGCTTCGGTAGCCGGCATTTCCGTATACAAACGAACTTGGGCGACGGCCGTTTTGCGGCGGCCTAAACCTTTAAAATATTTTCCGGAAAAGACGGTTGGAGTGGTCTCAACTTTTTTGGTGGTCTTTTTTTCCGCCACCGCCGCGGGGATGGTCTTAGTTTTTGGAGCTACGGTTTTTTTATCGGACATAAAATTATAATACTTTGATAGAAAAATTATTTGATGATTAAACGTTTCATCATATCATCACGTAAGCGGTTATTAGGAAGCATTTGTTTAACGGCGCGCCGTAAAACCTCGCCCGGGTCCTTAGCAAAAACTTCAGACAGTTTGCGAGTTTTTAATCCACCAATATAGCCAGTAACCGAAAAATAATTTTTTTGTTCAAATTTACGACCAGTAAATTTAACTTGATCGGCATTCACGACTTCAACAATATCACCAAGATCCAAGTGCGGTTGGTATTCTGGCTTATTTTTACCGCGCAATAAAATCGCAATTTCACTCGCCAGACGGCCGACGGCTTGCCCAGAAGCATCTAAACGATGAACTTTTCTTTCAATATTTTTCATAAAATATAAACAGTTTATGACTAAACTAATTCTAATTGGACCATTTCAGCGCCATCTCCTTGACGGTTGCCTAATTTAACCATTCTCGTATAACCACCAGCCCGCTCCGCATATCGCGGCGCTAAAACTTCTAAAGTTTTTAAAACCGCTTTTTCGTGAAGCAAAAAAGACGCTAAAGTGCGCCGGGCCGTTAAGTCTTGAGCTTTAGAAACGGTAATCATTTTTTCAACTAAAGGCCGAACCGCCACCGCTTTCGCTTTAGTAGTTTGCACCTTTTCGTACATAATCAAACTAGAAGCCAGATTACGCAACATCAACTGACGCGGTCCGCGCTTGCGATCTAAAATTTTATTCTTATTACGGTGTCTCATACTTTTAGAAACAAAATATCTTTAAGTTACTTTTTCTTAGTTTTTTTAGGAGCGGCACTCTTTTTTTCAGTCACCGGCTCAACTTCTTCCTCCGCCACATCGGCTACGGCTGAATTGTCTTCTTCAGAAGCAGCTTCTTCTTTCGGGGCTTTATCAGAAAGCTCTTCTTTAACTATTAAGGAGGAGAATTGATCAACTAAAATTTGCACGGACTGTTCAAAGGCTTCTTGAGGCGTAATGGTTTTGTCCGTCTTAATATTTAAAATTAGTTTATCCCAGTTAGTCATTTTTCCAACGCGGGCGTTTTCAACATCAATACTAACCGACAAGACCGGTGAAAAAATGGAATCGATTTCAATATAACCGATTTCGTTATCGCGCTTACCGCCCTCAGACATCTTATAGCCGCGACCTTCTTTAACAAAAATTTCCATCTCTAAACTCGCATTATCATCAGTTAACTCAGCTAATAACAAGTCCGGGTTAACAATGACGATATCCGCATTTTTAGTAATATCGGCGGCAGTGATTTTCCCTTTACCTTTCGCTTTTAAAACCAATGTTCCCTCTTCTTCCTCACCCATCATTTTAAGGCGTAATTGCTTGAGATTTAAAATAATTTCTAAAATATCCTCCTTAACTCCCGGTAAGGCCATGAATTCGTGACTAACACCCTTAATTTTAACACCAATAACGGCGGCGCCCGTTAAAGAGGAAAGCAAAACGCGACGGAGAGGATTGCCAAGGGTCATGCCATATCCGGAGTATAACGGTTCAATAATAATCTGCCCCTCACCGGCGTCTTCGCCCGCTTTAAATTCTATCTTTTTAGGCAAAGCGATTTTTTGCATAGATGCTTGAGGCCGCAGTCAAACCGCTAAGCAGCGGATCTCCTGACGACACTAAATTATTTAGAATAATATTCAATAATAACCTGAACATTGAAATTAGCCGGTAAATCAGTATCCGCTGGTTCGTGTAGAACCTTCGCCGTTTTCTCAGCCTCATTCCAGTTTAACCAACTCGGGCGTGAATCAATTTTACGTTCGAGCGCTTTTTTGAAAAAAGCATTCTTTAAGCTGCGCTGACGGATAGAAATCACATCCCCCTCCTTAACTTGATAAGAAGGAATATCAACTTTTTTCCCATTAACTAATAAGTGCCCATGACTAACCAGTTGGCGAGCTTCAAAACGAGAGACGGCAAAACCTAAACGATAAACAGTATTATCCAGGCGCATCTCTAACATCTTTAAAAAATTCTTTCCGGCATCACCAGTCTTTTTCTTGGCCCGATCAAAAGTAATTCGGAATTGCTTTTCCATTATATTATAATAGCGGCGCACTTTCTGTTTTTCCGCCAATTGCTGTCCGTAATCGGATAAATGACGGGGATGTTTAGTATTGGCACCGTGAAATCCGGGCGGGGTCGCGCGCTTAACCATTGCACATTTAGGAGATGAGCAGCGTTCGCCTTTTAAGAAAAGTTTTTCGCCGGCACGACGGCATTGTTTGCATTGAGCATCAAGGTTTGTAGCCATATTAAATCAAGATCATTTTAATTATTAAACGCGACGCGGCTTTTTTGGACGGCAACCATTATGCGGTACCGGCGTCGTATCTTTAATTGCGGTGACATTTAAACCATTGGCATTTAAGGCGCGAATCGCGGACTCGCGACCGGTGCCCACACCGGAAACAAAGACGGACACTTCTTCTAAACCGTATTCTTCTTTTGCTTTTTGACAAGCAATTTTTGTAATAATTGAAGCGGCGTAAGGAGTCGCTTTTTTAGCACCTTTAAAACCGGCCACCCCCGCGCTCGCCCAGGAAATAACATTGCCGTTGGTGTCAGTTAAAGAAACCATGGTGTTGTTGTAAGTGGCATTGATATAAGCGCGGCCGACCTTAACCGAATCAATTGTGCTCTTCTTTTTGCGCTTTTTAACTAATTTTTTCTTCGCTCGAGCCTGCTTATTTTTTTCTAGCTTCTGTTTAATTTCTTCCGGCAGTTCTTCCGAGCCACTATCCATAGAAAAATTAGAAGAAAATTCTTCCCTTTCCTCTTTATCGGTTAAAATCGCGCTTTCCTCTTCAATGGCCGAAACGGCGCTGATATCTTTTTCTTCTTCTGCCGCTGCTTCATTATCAGCAGCATTTGTGTTTTTTTCGTCAGACATAATTAACAATTTTTTTCTTTAAAAGGAGATAATTTAAAGTTTAAGTCTTAAGACCAGCTTTAACTTTTCCGGAAACGGTGGTCATGCGTTTATTGCCCCGCACGGTCCGACTGTTGGTTTTTGTACGCTGCCCTCGCAATGGCAAGTGCTTAGCATGACGACTGCCGCGATAAGAATTAATTTCTTTTAAACGCTTGATATTGCTTTGGGTTTCGCGGCGCAAATCGCCTTCAACGACAAACTTCTTTTCCACCCGTTCGCGTAAATCATTAACCTGATCTTCAGTTAATTCATTCGCTCTTAATTCCGGATCAACCTTAGCGTCTGCTAAAATCTTTTGGGCGCGGGTATTGCCAATGCCGTAAATATAAGTTAAAGATATTTTAATCTTTTTTTCCATGGGAATGTTTACCCCTGCGATTCTAATAGCCATAAAATAATAAAAAAATTTCTAAGCGCTACTTAAGCGTTTAACCTTGTCTCTGTTTATGTTTAGGGTTTTTACAGATAACATGAACCCGGCCATCTCGACGGACAACCTTGCAGTCTTTGCAGATTTTTTTGGCACTTGCTCTCACTTTCATATATCTTTATTGATGTTTTAAAAATCTAGAGTCGGTAGACAATGCGCCCCTTAGTTAAGTCATAAGGGCTAATCTGAACCCTAACCTTGTCGCCCGGTAATAAACGAATGCGGTGCATTCGCATCTTTCCGGACAGATGGGCTAAGATTTCGTGACCATTTTCCAACAGCACCTTAAAAGTCGCTGCCGGCATTAATTCCTCCACCTCGCCTTGCAGCTCAATGAAGTCTTTGGCATTCATGGTCTCGGTCCCGCTCTGAGATTGATCTTTGGTACGTTTTGACATTAAGACAAAAAAAATTTGATTAGACTGATGTCAGTCTCATCAATTCTTCATATTAACTTATTTATTTGACAGGTTAATATGGAGTTATTATAGAGATAAGTTCTATTCTTGTCAATAGAAAATATTTTTTGGAAAAAAATAAGCTAAAAATAGTAATTTTACTCTAAAATTGCTTTAATTCGGCGCACCCCCGCACTGGAAGATTCTTCTTTAATAATTCTAAAGTGACCTAATTCTTTAGTATTCTTAACATGAGGACCGCCACAAATTTCTTTAGAAAAATCTGCGACTTGATAAACTCGCACCCTCTTGTCATATTTGGAATCAAAAACCCCCATCGCTCCCTGCTCTCGAGCTTCTTCTAAAGTCATCTCCGAATAAGTAACCGGCAGCTCTTGAACAATAGCTTGGTTAACAAGTTCCTCAACTTTAGTAATCTCCTCTGGAGTCATTTTAACAGGATGAGAAAAATCAAAGCGTAAACGTTCAGCGGTGATATTGCTGCCTTTTTGAAAAACCTCCGCCCCTAAAACACGCCGCAAGGCTTCAAGGAGTAAATGGGCGGCAGTATGTAAACGGGTCGTAGCCTCACTGCTGTCAGCTAAACCACCCTTAAACTTACCAGCCGAAGCGGTTCGGGATAGTTCTTGATGCTTGGCAAACTCGGCAGTGAAACCAACTTTATCAACTTTTAAGCCCTTCTCCGCCGCCAGCTCTTCAGTAATTTCTAAAGGAAAACCGTAACTTTGATAAAGATTGAAGGCCATCTTCCCGGAGATTTCCGGAGTTTTTATTTTATTAAACTCCACCAAGCCTTTTTCTAAAGTGCGTTTAAACTTCGCTTCTTCTTGATTAAATGTTTCTTTAATAAAATCTTGATTGCGACCTAATTCAGGATAAACATCACCATAGTAAGCGATTACCGTGGCAGCAAGTAAAGCCAGCCAATTATCTTGAGTAATGTTTAATTGGCGACCATAGCGAATCGCCCGTCTTAATAAACGTCTCACTATATAGCCCTGATCGGTATTAGCCGGGACGAGGCCACGATCATCACCAACAATAAAAGTCGCCGCTTTAACATGATCGGCAATAATTTCAAAAGCCCGAGCATTACCACCAGTTTGATAATTCAGTCCGGAGAGCGCGCTGATTTTAGCAATAATTGAGGTAAATAAATCCGTTTCAAAAACACTTTCGTGGCCGCCAACCACCATTGCTAAACGTTCCAAACCGCCGCCAAAATCCACATTTTTATGGGCTAATTCTTCCCAGCCAGTTTGGGTCTGGCGATATTGCATAAACACTGAATTACCAATCTCCAAGAAACGGCCACAATCACAGTTTGGGTGACAGAAAGGACCAAAGGCGGGATCGTGGGGGTAGCCGGTATCATAAAAAGTTTCACTATCGGGGCCACCTAATTCACCAACGGCATCACCGCGGCGCCAAAAATTCTTATCACGATAAGCAAAAATTCTTTGTTTAGAAAAATCTAATTCAACTCCCGGGCCATCTTCACCGCGTCCTAAAGTATCGGGACCAAGTTCGGCTTCAATATTGAAACGCGCAAAAATCTCCTGAAGAATTGCGACTGATTCTTGATCGCGCGGAATCTGACCATCAGCACTACCGACATAAACGGTTTGATAAAGACGCTTGGGATCAAGGCGTAGCTCGGTAATTAAAAAATCAAACCACCAGTTTAACTGCTCTTTTTTAAAATAATCACCCAAAGACCAATTGCCCAACATCTCAAAAAAGGTATTGTGACGATGATCACCAACCTCATTAATATCTTCGCTGCGAAAACATTTCTGGCTATTGGTTAAGCGTTGGCCGGCCGGATGGGGCGTGCCCGCTAAATAAGAAACCAACGGGAACATTCCCGAATTGGTAAAGAGTAAAGTAGAGTCATTTTCTGGCAACAAGGAAGCACTCGGCAACACTGCGTGGCCGTGAGCGCTAAAAAAATCTAAATATTTTTGACGAATATCGTTAGCTGTCATAAAAAAATTATTTCTTAGGGAGCGGAGGAATAATATTAACTTCCGGCTCTAAGGTCAAGTCAAAACGATCCCGAACTCCTTTTATGACTCGTTTTACCTGTGCCAAAACTTGAGCGGCACTGGCCCCGCCATAATTAACTAAAATTAAAGCTTGCTTTTCATACATCCCAACAGCACCATAACGCTTCCCTTTGAAACCAGCTTGTTCAATCAGCCAGCCGGCCGGAATTTTAATCGTGCCTGGTTTGGAACCGGGAAAATATTTAATTTCCGGCCACCGCTTTTGAATTTTTTTAAATTTGCTAGTGGTGACTTCGGGATTTTTAAAAAAGGAGCCGGCATTAGGCAAAAGCGCCGGCGCCGGCAACTTAGTTGCCCGCAGCTCCGTTACTGCTCTCGCCACCTGCCGCGCCGTGGGCGTCTTTATTCTTTTAGCCGCCAGAATTTCTTTAAGACCGCCGTAATCTAAATTAAAGCGCGGCTTTTTACTTAACTTAACCGTGACGCGATAAATAAAATATTTTCCTTTTAAAGATTTTTTAAAGATACTGTCACGGTAGCCAAACTGACAATCAGCACCCTTAAAAACTTTAAGTTGCCCAGTTCTTAAATTGATCGCTTCTAAAGAATGAAAAATATCTTTTAATTCTTGACCGTAAGCACCGATATTTTGTACTGGAGCGGCGCCGACCGTGCCATAAATAGAAGCGAGATTCTCTAAACCAGACCAATCATGAGAAACAGCCGTGTCAACAAATTTTTGCCAATTTTCACCGCTGTAACCCGCGAACCAAACCGATTTAGCGCTTTCTTTAACAACCTCGGAGCCGCTAATTTCATTTTTGATTACTAAGCCGGAGAAAGGCCTGGCAATTAAAACGTTAGAACCACCCCCTAAAATAAAGATTTTTTCTTTTCTTTCTTTAGCCCAAGTCAAAGCTTCTTTAAAGTCTTCTAAACTTTTTACCACCACAAAGAAGCGAGCCGGGCCACCAATTTTTAAAGTGGTGTAAGGAGCGAGGGGCACTCGCTGCTGAATTTTAATCATATAAAATCATTAAGGGCTTGGCGCTTTTGCTCGCCACTAGTCATATTTTTGACCGAGACTTCCCCGGCCGCCAATTCTTCCTCCCCTAAGAGATAAACTGTTTTGACCGACCACCGATTCGCCAGCGCTAATTTCTTTTTTAATTTTTCCGGCCCATAGGCGCCAGCCACACTTAAACCGCGACGACGCAAACTGTCGGCTAACTGCTCGCCACGCTTACAATCATCACTAATTACTAAAGCATCAGCCACCGGCGGGGTGGTGTTCGGTAAAAGTCCAGCGATTTTTAATTGATAAAAAAGACGCGATAAACCAATCGAAGCCCCGACTCCGGGAAAAGAATGATTAGAGAAACCAGCCACTAAGTTTTCATAGCGGCCGCCCGAACAAATAGACCCGAGTTCGGGGTAATCATCTAAAAATGTTTCCCAAACGGTACCGGTATAATAATCTAAGCCGCGGGCAATTGAGAGATCAAAAGAATAATTAGAGGCGGAAACGCCGTAATCACTTAAACATTGCGCTAGCTCTTGAAGTTCGTCCAAACCAACCACAAAATCCGGATGCTTAATATCTAATTCTTTCAAACCCGCTAAAACATCGCCTTTAAGAGAAGCAAAAGCGAGAATTTGCGAACTAGCCAAAGAGTCGACATCTAACTTTTTTAATTCGGCCTGACAAGCTTCAGCTCCAATTTTTGGCAATTTATCTAGAATTCGTAAAATTTCGGTTGCCGCCGCGCTTAAATTTAAAGCTGCCAGTAAACCCGACAACAACTTGCGATTACTAATTTTAATCGTAAAAGACCCGATCGCTAACTTCTCAAAAACAGTGGCGACCACTTTAATAATTTCCGCTTCGGCACTAAGCGGCAAAACGCCCTCAGCAATAATATCAATATCGGCTTGATAGAATTCGCGATAGCGGCCTTTCTGCGGACGCTCGCCTCGATAAACTTTAGCTACTTGATAACGTTTAAAAGGGAAAGTCAGCGCCCCGCTATACTCACTAATATAGCGCGCGAGGGGAACGGTAAGATCAAAACGTAAGGCTAAATCATCACTATTATTTTCTAAAAAATAAAGCTGATGTTCAGTTTCTCCGCCGGCTTTAGCCAACAAGACTTCACGGCGCTCTAAAACCGGAGTATCTAAAGGGATAAAACCAAAAGAGCGGTAGGTCTCAGTAATAGTTTGTTTTAACTGATCAAGCAAAAGCTGATCAGCTGGTAAATATTCCGGGAAACCAGAAACGGCGCTTGTTTTTATTTTTTGTTTCATATAAGAGAATTAAACCAAAAGAGGGACGAAGTGTAAACCTTAAAGTCCTTATTTTTTCTTGGTCGCCGTTCGAGTTTTTTTCACTAAATTCTGGCCGACGCGGAAAATATCGCCGGCCCCTAAAAGAACAACTAAATCATTAGGCTTGAGATTAGCGCGCAAATATTTTTCGGTCGCTTCCAGGTCGGGTTGGTAAATAACAGTTTGGCGACGGCCGGCAGTTTTATTAACTTCTTTAATCGCTTCAATGAGCTCCGAACTAGAAACGCCACCCTGCTCCTCGCGCGCCGAACCGTAAATATCTAAAACCACCAATAAATCAGCGACGGCAAAACTGCGCGCAAAATCCTTAAACAAGGCCTTGGTGCGCGAAAAAGTGTGAGGATGAAAAACCGCCACTAAGCGCCTGCCCTTATAAGCGGCAGCAAAAGTGCTAAGAGTGGCTTTAATTTCGGTCGGGTGATGAGCGTAATCATCAAAAATCGGAACGCCTTGATATTTACCCAAGAGTTGCGCTCGTCTGGTCGTACCTTTAAAAGTAGTTAGATGTTTTTTAATTACCTCTAAAGGAACCTCTAATTCTAAAGCAGCGCCAATGACCGCGAGCGCATTAAAAACATTGTGCCGACCTAACAGTTTAGTTTTAAACTCACCCTGACCATAAACTTTAAAATACTGCCATCCGTTATCCAAACGATAATCATAAGCGGCTAGCCGCACCCGTTTTGCCGCCGCCTTGGCCGAGGCCTCATCAACGAATAAATTATAATTCACCAATTTTCCCTTTAAATAAGGGTAAGTTCGGCGAACCGCCGAATCGTTATCATTGGTAACCAAAAACCCGCGCGTCGGAATTTTAGCGACGAAATTAGCAAAGGCCTGGAAATAAGAAGATTTAGTCGGAAAAAAATCAGGGTGGTCGTAATCAATATTATTAAGCACCGCGCCTACCGGCTGAAAGTATTGTAATTTATTTTGATACTCATCAACTTCGGCAATAAATAAATCACTCTTCCCTAACTTCGCGCTCCCGCCCAATTGCGGCACACTGGAACCCACTAAGATACTAGGCTCTAAGCCGGCCTTATCCAAAACATAACCTAACCAAGCTGAGGTCGTAGTTTTGCCATGACTACCGATAACCGCCACGCCGTGATGCGCACTAAAAATTTCTCCTAAAGCCGTGGCGTAAGAAAGTAGTTTCCAATCATGTTTTTTCTCCAGAAAAGCTAACTCAATATTATTCTCCGGCGTGTAGGCCGACGAATAAATAATGGTTGTATTCGGGCTGGGAATATTTTTTGGATCAAAACCGGCGTGAACTTTAATTTTTGCCTGGCGCAAAACCTTGTCGGTCAAAAAAGTTTCGACAACATCCGAACCAGACACTTTCGCCCCCGAAGCTTGTAAAAATTGCGCCAGCATCGTCATTCCCACCCCCTTGATACCAATTAAATAAACATTTTTATATTTCGCCGGTAGTTTAAACATATGATCTTTAAATTAATTTTGATTCTCTTGTTCCCAAGTTAAAATAATTTCGGCCAGTGCCACCGCCGCTCCCGGCTTAATAAATTCACCCATTTCTCGAGACAAGGCCGCCCGAGCTTCATCTTGAGTTAATAAACGCCGAACTGTTGGCACTAAAGATTCAGCTAAATTTTCTTGACTTAACACCCAGGCCGCTCCGGCCACCCGCGCCTCTTCGGCATTTTTTTCTTGATGGGTTTTGGGCATCGGAATTAGTAAGCTAACCTTTTTTAAAGCGGCGAGCTCCGTTAAAGTTCCTAGACCTGGACGAGCAATCACTAAGTCGGCGGCTGCCAGTAGAGACCAGAGCTCTTGATGACTAACAAATTCTTGCTGGTAATAACCCGGCGCTTGTTGAGTAATCGTCTTGCCGTGACCGGTTAAATGAATTAATTGCCCTTCCGCTAAAAGCTCCGGCAATTTAGCCACCACCACTTCATTGATCGCGGCGGCGCCAGTACCACCACCAAAAACTAAAATTAAAGGCCGATCAAGACTAAAATTATAACGAGCAAAAACAATTTCTTTTTTTTCCAAAGGAGGGATGGAATAAGGATTGCCAACTAAAAGAGCCCGCGAACCATAGTCTTTAATAGAGTCAGCAAAAGTAACCGTAATCTGCCGAGCCGCCGGGGCCATTAATTTATTAGCCAGGCCAGCTTGTAAATCTTGCTGATGAATCAGAACGGGGATTCTTAGAATTCGCGCCGCCCAAACTAAAGGTACACTAACAAAAGAACCGGCACTTACCACCACCGCCGGTTTTAAACGCCCTAACAGCAGGAATGAGCGAAAAAAGGCCCAAATAATAACAAAAATATCTAGAAAATTTTGCCAAGAAAAGTAACGGCGCCACTTACCCGCCGGTAAAACACTAAAAGAAATAGGCAATTCTTTGGCGGCCTCAGCCACTAAAAGTTTTTCCGGCCCCGATTTAGTGCCGACAAAAGAAAAGCTCCAATCCGGGCGAAGCCGAAACACTTCTTTGGCTACTGCAAGTAAAGGCGTCACGCTGCCACCGGTACCGCCGCCCGAAAATAAGATGATTGTCTGCTTGTTATCCATAAAATTAGCGTCGCGATGGTTCTTTTGTGTATTTACTAATGTTCACCACCAAGCCAACGGCAATTAATGAAGATAAAATGGAGGAGCCACCGGCGGAAACAAAAGGCAGCGGCACCCCGGTCATCGGAATTAAATTTAATTGGCCGCCGATATTAAAAAAAGTTTGGATCGACAACCAGAGGCCGACACCGGTCGCCAAATTACGACCATAGCGATCAGGAGCAAATCTCGCCACCAAAAAAATTCGGTAAAATAAATAAAACAAAAGAATAATAAATAAAGTAGTTAAGATAAAACCAATCTCTTCGGCGATAATCGGAAAAATTGAATCCCCCCAAACCTCCGGTAAATACATAAACTTCTGCCGGCTCTGCCCCAAGCCACGGCCAAAAATTCCTCCCGAACCAACAGCAATAAGGGATTGGTTAATATGAAAACAAACACCCTGGGTATCAAAAGAAGGGTCTTGAAAACAGCGAAAACGATTATCCTGATAAGAATAGCCGCCGTCGCCTCTAAACAGGGGGGAGGAAAAAAGAACAATTATGCCCAGCAGAGCGGTAAGGATTAAGTGCTTCAGTTTGCCGCCGCCGACAAAAAAAACACCTAGGGCCATAATAATAATAATTACCAAGCTGCCAAAATCCGGCTGAAGCATCATTAACAAAGAAATTACCGCCAAAATAACATAAAACGGAAAAGTGCCGGCACCAAAAGACGATAAATCCTTCTGCCTTGCCTCCAGCCAAGTCGCCAAATAAATCAAAAAGGTTACCTTAACTAGTTCGGAGGGCTGAAAAGAAAAGCCGAATAAGTTAATCCAGCTCCGAGAAGTACCATAATCCGATTGCAAGCCGGGAATAAAAACTAAAAGTAAAAGGCCAATTGAGATTAGCAAAAAGGCGAAGGCGTATTTTTTCCAAAAACGAAAATTAACCTTTTGCGCGACAAAAAAGGCCAGTAAACCTAGAGCTAAAGGCGGTAGTTGTCTTAAAAGATAATGATATTGATTACCGAACTTATTAAAAGAAACGACCGCAGAAGCAGTAAAAAGCATCGCTAAGCCAATAAATAAAATCAAACCTAGAGCAATTAACATTTTTTTATCCGGCTCATGCGGTCTGTCAACGGGCTTTATTTTAGTAATTACTCCTTTAAGATTCATGATTTTAAAATAATTGTCTCGGTCTAAAAACCGCGATCAACTAAGAAAATAATAACGCCAATAATGGCCAGCGCGCCGGCCACCAACCAAAAACGCATAACAATCTTACTCTCCGGCCAGCCGATGGCTTGAAAATGATGATGAATCGGGGTGGACAGGAAGACTTTTTTACCCCGACGCAATTTTTTAGAGGTTAGTTGAATAATAACCGATAGAGATTCCACTAAAAAAATAAAGCCAATAAAAACCAAGAGTAAGGCGCTATTGGTTAGTAAAGCAATAATCGCCAGGGTAATTCCTAAACTCATCGACCCGGTATCGCCCATATAAAAACGAGCCGGCGGAATGTTGTACCATAAAAAAGCCATCAGGGCTCCGATAATCACCGCGCAAAAAGTCGCTAACTCATAACGACCAAGAATAAAAGCAATAACGGCGTAGGCGGAAAAAGCCACCAGTAAAGTACCCCCCGCTAAACCATCTAAACCGTCAGTTTCATTAACGGAAAAAGCGGTGGCAACCACAATAAAGACAAAGACCGGAATATACCACCAGGAAATTTCAATATTACCGACAAAGGGAACATGAAAAACAGTCCAGTCCAATTTAAAATAAAACCAGAGCGCGCCAATTAAAGCGATGGCCGTATAAACCAAAAGACGATGGCGCATTTTTAAACCGCCACCACCTAAAACCCCTTTACCACGAACATCTAGCCAGTCGTCTACTAAGCCGATAAGAGCGGAAGCGACTAGAGCGCCTAAAGGCAGTAAAGTTTCTGAACGAGTTAAAAAATTTAGATTGCGAGCGAACTCCCAGTCAAAAATGTGAGCGATTAAATAAAGCCCCAACGCAAAAATTAAAACCGTTCCCCAAATTAAAATACCACCCATCGTTGGTGTTCCTTCTTTGGCGGCATGAAGTTTAGAAAAAATTGGCGTCTCGCCGGAATTGCGAATCTTTTTTCCCAGTTTGTGTTTGTATAAAAAATTTGTCAGTAAGGGCGTCATAAAGCCGGCAAACACAAAGGCGGCCATAGCGAGAAGCAGAATTTTAATGATGTAAAAATACTCCATATATTTTTAACGGAAGTTCATTAAATATATTAAAATAAGCACCACTAAGATTCCTAAGTTACTAACTGTCGCTGCCCCCATTAAAAAATGACTCTGAATTTTAAAATGGCGGCCACTTCCCAAAATTACCAAGAAAATTATGGTTAATAAAAGCAAAAGAGCTCCAAAAAGAGGAAAATTAAAAATTAGGTTAGGAGCGCCAATTTGGTCAATTCCGAAGTCAATATTATAGTGCAAAATCAGCAGACTGCCAGCAATTTCTTGATATATGTAAGAGGCTAGCCACCAGGAAACTGCTTGAATGACTAAAATCGCCAATAAATACCAGCGATTAGCAGTCAAACCAAACAAATCCTTGATCGTTCCAGTCGTCTGCAGACGCCAATTTTGCAGTCGACCATAAAATTGCGAGTACGACATAATACTAGCTAAAATTAGGGTAAATACAATTTACTTTACCAGTTTAGCATATTTTAATAATAAGATAAATAATGGTATAATAAGCTCATGACTAATAAGAGCTTAAAAAAAATTAGCCGTTACGCGCGCCAGCACCAATTAACGGCGGTCGCGATTGCACCCGAGGGTGGCCGCCAAGTTTTGCGCGGCGAAAATAATCAGCGCCCTTATCGCTTAGTGATTGAACCTAATTTTGCTAATGATTTAGGCACAGCTTACCGGCGCCTGCTCGATCTGGCACCCGACGATTTAGTTAGCAATGCCTATTTAAAAGATGATTTTGGAGCCATGCGCCTGTCAATTATTCCCGAGGCAGGAGGCGAAAAAATTATTCTCCAATTTATTAACGATCCGGCTGGCCCTACTCGTTTAAGTCGGCTCGGCTTGGTAAGAGAGTCTCGGATAAAGATTAAAGAATTCCTGAAGCGTCGCCGAGGCTTAGTCGTCATTCTCGCCGATCATCATCAAGGCAAGACAACTACCTTACAAGCGCTCGTCCGTGAACTGATTAACGATAAAAGTGCCGGCGCGATTTTAGAAAAATATCCGGAAACAAAAATTGATCGAGTGAATATTATTCGCGAGCAAAACAAGCGGAAACAAAGTTTAGAAAAAATTAAGAAACAAGATTACGACTGGCTGGCAATCGACGATGCGGACACGGAGTTATTGGCAGCGGCGATCACAGCCGCGGCCGAAGGGCGTTTAGTCTTAGCCGCTAGCCACTCTAATCAGCCCGCTCAAACCGCCACGCAATTAAAAAAGACAGCTCCCGCTGATTTAGCCTTAATGATAATTTATCAAGAACTTAAAGATAAAAATTGCCCTCATTGTTTAGTGGCTCGTCCGGCCCAGCACTACCAAGGATTACTAGATCGTTATTGGCCACCGGAAAAAAGTTATCGGCCCAATAAATTTTTTCACAGTCGCGGCTGCTCCTATTGCCAGCACTCCGCGATTAGCGGCCGAACTGCCGTTTTTGCCCTTGAAGAATCAAGCGGGGGAAAGACAAAATGGAGCGCCGCTTTAAGTACTGATTTAATTATTAAGGCGGCCAATGCTTTGATCGCTCCTGAAACTGAACTATGAAAATTGCTTGTATCATCCCCGCCTATAACGAGGCGAAAAATATCGCGGCCGTTTTAGAAAAAGTCTACCCCTTAGTTGACGAGGTAGTTGTGGTTGACGACTGCTCACGCGACCAAACCAGCGCCATTTCTCTAAATTATCCAGTGACGGTCATCCGCCATCCAATTAACCGTGGTCAAGGAGCGGCTCTACAAACCGGCAACGAATACGCCCTAAAAAATGGCGCCGACATCATTGTTCATTTTGACGCCGATGATCAATTTAAGAGTGAAGAAATACCGGTAGTTTTAGCGCCGCTGTTAAATGATGAAGCGGACGCCGTTTTTGGTTCTCGTTTTTTAGGACACGCTAATTTTCCACCCCTAAAACGTTATTTAATTATGCCACTGGCCCGCCAACTGAACCGCTGGCTCGGAGTACGGACAACGGATCCCCAGAGCGGTTTTCGCGCCCTTAAAAGAGAGGTTTGGGAACAGATAACAATTACTAACCGAGGAATGGCACATTGCACCGAAATTCTTTTTAAAACCGTTAAAACCGGCTGCCGTCTAAAAGAAGTGCCGATTCATGTTACCTATCATCACTTTGGTCAAAAAATTGGCGGGGGTTTTAGAATTATTAAAGATCTGCTCTTACAAAAATTTTCTAACTAAAATTATATGTTTTTTTCCTGGCAACAATTGATCGCTTTAATCATTATTATTTTTTTCACGACCCAACTCTTCAAACAAAAAAGTCGTAAAATAATCAATGGTAGCGAATTCGTCCTCTGGCTAATTTTTTGGGGCCTTTCTGGTCTGGCAATTATTTTTTTAAAACCGCTTGACCGTTTAACTGCCACCCTCGGCTTAAGCGCTAGTGGCATTAACCTCTTATTTTATCTCGCGACTTTAACTCTCTTCTACTTAGTCTTTAAAATGCGTCTACATTTAGTTAGATTAGAACAGGATTTAACAGTTTTAGCGCGCCGTGAGGCTTTACGTGGGGCGCGCTCTCAGGTAAACAAAACAACGCCTAAAGATTCTGATTCAAAATAATTCTTATGAAAATTGCGCAAGTGGTTTGCGCTTACCCCCCTTACCCCGGCGGGATTGGCCAAGTCGCCGCCCGCTTTGGAAAACTACTCGCCGCCGACCACGATCTAACAACTTTTACCCTCACCCCTTTATCTGGCCCCAAAAATAATGAGGAGCCTAATTTGGTTTACTTAAATCCTAAAATTAGAGCCGGTCATGGCGGCTTGACGATTTCCCTACTCTGGCGTCTCCGAAAATATGAAGCGATTTTTTTACATTATCCTTTTTTCGGCGCCGATTTAATTATTTATTTATTTTTATTGGTTAACCCCAAGAAAAAATTATTTATCCATTACCACATGGATACCGGAAACTTAGATTTTCGTTTTAAGTTTTTATCTTGGCCTAGCCGCCTGAGCCGAAAAAAATTATTCGCTCGCGCCACTAAAATCTCTGCCGCTAGTCTTGATTATTTAAGTCACAGCCAAATCGCGCCCTTACTAAAACGCTGGCCGGAAAAATTTATCACCCTCCCTTTTGGCTTAGACACTGAAGCTTATCGCCCCAAACTGCCGGATGAAAATGATGAATTAACGGCTAAGGGCAAAGAGATTGTGGATTTTGTTAATCATAATTTTATTAAACGCGGTCGTGTTAATTTACTGTTTGTCGGCGGCCTAGATAGCGCTCACTATTTTAAAGGACTAAACATTTTATTGTCGGCACTTACCAAGCTCCGTTTAAAGAATTGGCAATTAACTATTGTCGGTGACGGTGACCGACGCGTCGATTACGAAAAGCAAGGCGCCGAGCTAAATTTAAGTCGGCACTTAAAATTCGTGGGGCGCTTACCGGAAGAAGAATTAATTCGTACTTATCAAGACAGTGATTTATTTATTCTCCCTTCAATCAATAGTCATGAGGCCTTCGGTTTAGTTTTAACCGAAGCAATGGCCTGCGGGGTCCCCGTCATTGCTTCCGACCTACCGGGAGTACGCACTGTTTTCCGTCCGGAAATTGACGGCCTACTAGTAAAACCTCGCGACCGTGACGACCTCGCGGCTAAGATAGCGGCTTTAATCGGCAATGAACCGCGACGGCGCGCTTATGGCCAGGCGGCACGAGCCTATGCTCTTGATAACTATTCCCTAGAAACGACCAAGCGTCTTTTAAAAAAAATGTTTTCATGAAAATTTTATTACTCAATAATTTATTTACGCCTTACGAGCGCGGCGGGGCCGAGCGAATTGTTGACCTAAGCGCTCAAGAATTTAGAGCCGCCGGCCACACGGTAAAAATTGTTTGCACCTACCCGAAAAAAGCGCGCCGCCCGGCGGAAGAAATGCCGGATGTTTTTTATTTACCTTCAAATTATTACCACTTGAGTGAAAAAAACTTTATTTACCGGTTATTTTGGCAGTTCGGAAATTTATTTAACGGCATTCAGAGGAAACGCTTAAAGAAAATTATTAAACAAGAAAAACCTGATTTAGTGATTGCCCACAATTTAATGGGTTTAGGCGGGCTAACGCCAGGCTTAGTTAAAAAAGAAGGAGCCAAATTTATTTTAACCCTTCACGACATTCAGTGGCTCCACCCCTCAGGTTTACTTTATTGGGGGCAAGAAAAAATTATTAACCGCCAGCCGGCAAAAATTTATCAAAGACTGGGTCGCCAATTATTAGAACGCGGCCCCCAAGATATGCGTGTGGTCGCCCCGTCAAAGTGGCTTCTCGATCTTTACCGACAACAAGGATTTTTTAAAAACCATAACTGTTTCGTCATCCCCAACCCCTTGGTAAAAAGTTTTACTCCAACTCCAGAGAGAAAGAAACAATTTTTATTCATTGGTCAGGCCGGTTACCATAAAGGTTTAGATTTATTTCTAGGCGCCGCCGAAAAATTTCCGGATTATAATTTTGTTATCATCGGTGAACACGAAAACAGCCAGGCGGCCAGCAATGTTAAATTTTTAGGGCGGCAAAACCGGGCGACTGTGAATTTGGAGTTAGCCCAAAGCCTAGCCTTAATTGTGCCATCGCGTTGTTATGAAAATTCACCGACGGTTATTTATGAGGCCCACCAGACCAAGACGCCGGTGATCGCCGCCGCCTTAGGCGGTATTCCTGAACTGATTGAACGTTGGGGCGGCCTCCTTTTTGAACCCGACAATCTTGAGAGCTTAATAGCAACCCTAAATGATTTTATTAAAAACGGGGCGCCTTCTCAGACGACCCCGCCACCACCAGCTTACGGCGAACAAATTTTAAATTTAGTTGATTAAAACTAACCCTCAAATCCTTGCGTTCGGCTCGCGGACTGCAAAGAGATGATGGTTTTTTTAATTCCATTTTCCAAAGTAACGACCGGCATCCAAGCGAGATTATTACGCGCTTGATAAATATCAGGCAACAATAACTCGGTTAAAAATAGTTTACTTTCCGAATAGACAATCGGGGATTCTGACTCGGTTTCTTTAATAATCAGCTGCGCTAAGTCGGTGACATTAACATCAACATCGGAACCAATATTTATTGGTCCGTTCAAATTAGAAGCGGCCATTTTCATAACAGCATCAATAGCATCATCAACGTAACAAAAAGAGGAGGAAAAATTTTCATCACCAAAAATTACTAAGGGTTTATTTTGAATAGCCGAATAAACCAAATCCGGAATTAGTTGGTCGTCGTCTAAAGTCATGCGCGGACCATAGATTCTAAAGAGGCGAACAATTTTGGTGTCTAAATTATGTATCTCGCGATAGGAATCAACCATTGTTTCGGCAAAGCGCTTCCCTTCATCATAGGCCGCCCGCGGCGATAACTGATTGATAACACCCAACTCAGTTTCGCGCACCTTGCGTCCAATATTATTAAGATCCCGACCGCCATAGACAACCGAAGAGGAAAATTGGATAAACTTAGCTCTATTGGCAACCGCTAATTCTAATAAATTATAGACAACCAAAGAATTAGCTTTCAAAATTTCCAAACGATTTTCTAAAAAATTGCGCGGCGACAGCGGACAAGCTAAATTATAAATTTCTTGAAGACCCTGAAATTTTATCTTGAAGCGTTCTAAAATTTTAATCTCTGCTAGATTTAAAGGCTCCGCGAGATCATGATTAATAAAAATAAAATCTGGATTCGCGAGGAGGTGATCAATGTTTTTTTGCTGGCCAGAAATAAAATTATCAACACAAATAACTTTACAGGTCTTCACCAGTTCGTCGCAAAGATGCGAGCCGATAAAACCGGCGCCACCAGCCACCAAAACATTTTTTTTATCAAAGATAACCTGTTTGGACATATATTTTTAATTATTAAAACGAATTAAGTTCACATTAACACCACCAGTAAAACTTTCTGGATAAGCGTAGAAAGAGGACACTAAGCTGCCCGTCCGATCAAAAACTCGAGCATGCGCCGCCCCTCCCGACTGAGCGCCGGTAATAATCTCAGCAATACCATCATTAGAAACATCACCAGCGGCTAAACTCACACCGCCGCGCCAATTGGGATTATAAGCGAGAAATTGTTGTTGTAAGCGACCATAGTTATCAAAAATTCTCACCTGAGGCTGATAGCTGCCGGCCGGAGCCACAATAATACTATCACGTTGGCCATTTTGGCGACCGTAAAGTGAAGCCGCGGCAACATTAACGCCGCCACGATAATCAGGAGAATAAACATAAAAAGCTGCCTCCAACTTAGTCTGATTATTAAAAATTTTAACAATTGGCTCTCGGCCCTCTCCTAAACCAATAATTAATTCCGGACGATTATTACCATCCACATCACCTAAGGCAACGCTTAAACCGCCACGATCGAAAAGACTATCGGCGAAAAATTGCCGCTCCACCTGACCGAAACCGTCAAAGACCCGCACATGGGGACCGCCGCCCGGACCAGGAACAGTAATAATCTCCGCTTTACCGTCAAGATCATAATCACCAACTGCCAGACGCACACCACCCTTAAAGTTTTGGTTATAAGCCAAAAACTCTTTTAAGAGTTTGCCTTTTTGATCATAAACGCGCACCCAGGGCTCCGCCCCGAGGCCATTGGCGGTAACCACTTTAATTTTACCATCACCAAAAAGATCGCCAGTGGCCGCACTTAGACCTTGAGCGGCCGGAGCCTGAAAAGGAGTGCTGGTCGCGCCGTCTAAACTGGCCACCAAAATTTCCTCCTGGCCGCTATAAGGTGTTAGTAATAAAAGATTAACGTGATCGTACATTAATTGTCGGGCCGCCATTACCGCCGCCGCCGCATTAACGCGACCAAACCCTAACTGCCCGGGATAATCCGGATTTAATAAAGCGACCGAATCGGCCGAACCTAAAACCAGACCGACCACATCGGCGCGACTCAAGTTAGGATTAGCTTGAGCCGTTAAAGCCATGACACCGGAAACAACGGCGGTGGCCATACTTGTTCCCGACCAGTAACCATCATAGTAGGGGTTAGCGGCTTCAGGATTGCTCCCGGGAGTGATCGTGCTAAAAAAACTAATACCCGGGGCCGTAATATCAATACAATCTTCACCATAACCGGAAAAAAGCGTCTTCTGATCAAGAGCATCAGTAGCAGCGACCCCAACTACCATATTTTTCCAGCGACTACCATCCATACAAGCCGGATAAATCGGATTTTTAGCGGTGTTACGACCATCGCCAGCGGCCTGATCGTTACCCGCGGCCGCGACCACAATAATTCCGGCCTCGTAAGCACGCTCAATCGCAGCCGCTAAAGAATCATTATAGTTATAAGTAACAAAACTTAAATTAATAATATCGGCGCCATTTCTAATCGCATAATCAATCGCACGAACGACCGCGCTCACGCGCCCTTCACCGCGATCATTTAAAACCCGTAAAGGCATAATGTTGGCTCGCCAAGCTAAACCGGTAACGCCCTGATTATTATTACCACGAGCGCCAATAATACCGGCAATGATGGTGCCATGAGAAACACCGGCCTCCGTCCAACCGGGTTCAAACTTCGGCGAGGGGTCAGGTAAGTCATTTACAAAATCCCAACCATAGACATCATCAATAAAACCATTACCGTCATCATCAAGATTATTATCAGGAATCTCACGCTCATTAATCCAAATGTTTCCTTTGAGATCAGGATGATTAATATCAACACCGGCATCAATAACGGCGACGGTAATATCGGGAGTGCCGGAAACAATGGTCCAGGCCTCATCGGCTTTCACTTTTGCCAAATACCATTGCCGCGAATAAAAAGGATCATCAGGTAATAGTCGCGCTGAAGTTTCAAGCGGAAAAAGAAAAGTAATTATTAAAAATAGAGGGATTATTTTGGAGAGGCGCATAAACTTATCATACCACACTATTTTTTATTTTCGAGAAGGGCTAAAGTTTCGGTCGCACAGCGATACCAACTAAATTTTTTAGCTTGGCGGAAGCCACGTTCTTCTAGCTCCGCCCGTAATTCTTTATTTAAAACCAGCTCCGCCATCGCCTCGGCAATCTCGGTATAATCAAGGTGATTAAAATAACGAACCGCCTCGCCAGCGACCTCCCTTAAAACCGGGATATCGGAAACGGCCGTCGGCACCCCTGAGGCCAAAGCTTGTAAAACCGGGATACCAAAACCTTCGTGTTTAGTGGGAAAGATAAAGGCGGTAGCCTGTTGAAAAATTAGCGGCAACTCGTTTTCCTCAACCCAGCCCGGCATAATCACATCGCGCTCTAAATCAAATTCCTCAATGGCATATTTAACTTCATCGTAACCGTAACTAGCATTACCAATTAAAACTAATTTTTCTTTAATTTCCGGATACTCTTCCCTTAAAAAGGCGAGGGCCTCAACTAAGGCCACCGTATTCTTCTTTTTTTCCAAGCGGCCGACATATAAAAAATAGGGACGAGTAATGCCGTAACGATCCAGGCAACGATCGGCTTCAGAGCTCGGGCCGCTACTGAGTTCATATAACTCCGAAGCAAAGCCGTTATGAATGACTTTAATTTTTCCCGGGTCAGCAAAAGGGAAACATTCTAAAATTTCTTGCTTAGTAAAATCAGAAACAGTAATAATTGTTTCCGAGTGGCGCAAAGAAAAAGTCGTGGACCAAAAAAGATAATCCAAACTTGTACCTTGATAACGGCCACCGCTAAAAACTTTAATCAAAAACTTAATAAAATTACGGCGCTTGGCGCTGCGCGCTTTCGGCGCCTCCGGACGATAGACCGCCTCTTCACGAGCAAAAGCAATATCATGAATAGTGTTAATAGTTCGGCGCGGATGAATTAAGGGGATCCCATGAGCGGGAACAAACAAAACATCAGGGCGACGAAACAGCATTTCCAAAGACAGGCGCCCCAAAGTCCAGAACGAAGTTAGTGGCCAAGACAAAATTCGAAACTCAAAATTAGGCGCCTCAGCGATCACCGCCTTTAACTCTGCGATCGGAGCCTGATCCAAATAAAGACGATAGCGATTATGGCGATCAAGGCGGGCAAGTTCCTTTATCAAATAGAAGGAATACCACTCCGTGCCCGTCTTTTTTTGTCTGTTGGCGCGTGAAGCGTCAATACCAATCAACATAAAGCACAAAAATAAAAAGGCGACTTACTTAGTCGCCAAAATGCTCCGTTTATAGGAGTCTAGGTTATCTAAGGCAATTCCAGTTCCTTTAACGACACACAAAAGTGCGTCATCAGCGACATAAGCGGGCACACCGGTCGTGCGCGCAATTAGCTGATCCATGTTGCGCAGCAAAGCGCTACCGCCGGTCAACACAATCCCTTTATCCATAATATCAGCCGCTAATTCCGGTGGCGTCGTATTTAAAACTTTCTTGGCCGCCGCGACAATGGCTTCTAACTCATTCTGAATCGCTTCGGTAACATCATCACTAGATACTGTGATGCTGCGTGGTAAGCCGGTAACAATATCTCGACCCCGAATTTCCATATACAGCTTGTCTTCCATATATAATGCCGAACCGATGTTAATTTTAATTTCTTCAGCTGTTCGATCGCCAATGGCTAAATTATATTTTTTACGGACAAACTCCAAGATCGCCTCATCAAACTTATTACCCCCCACTCGGACTGAAGTGGAGGAAACAACACCACCTAAAGAAATAACGGCCATTTCTGCCGTGCCGCCGCCAATATCAATAACCATATGGCCCGTTGCTGAACCAATCGGAATATCAGCCCCAATCGCGGCAGCCACCGGCTCCTTAATAATGTAGGTAGCCTTAGCGCCCGCGGAAGTCGCGGCTTCAATTACTGCTCGGCGCTCGGTTGAAGAAATCCCAGCCGGCACCGAAATCATTACCTCCGGACGGAAAAAACGCATCCCGCCGATAGTTTTATTAATAAAATAGCGAATCATCGCCTCCGTAGTGCGGTAGTCAGCAATAACCCCTTCCTTTAAAGGCTGAATTGCTCGAATCGTGTCGGGAGTGCGTCCCAACATATCTTTGGCTTCATTGCCAACCGCTAAAATTTTATTGTCATCGATAGAAATTGCCACCACTGACGGTTCGTTAATCACAATTCCTCTTTTCGGCAGATAAACTAAAGTATAAGTTGTCCCAAGATCGATGCCAATGCGTTTTATAAACATATTTTTCTAATATCAGTAAAAAAATCCTGAACCAAGCCCTTAAAAGATTAACGCTTGGCCCCTAATTTATAACGGAAAAACTATAATTAGTCAATTGTCATCACTTCTTCACCATCATTCCAATTGCTGTCGGTATCTTCTCCTAAACGTTCCGAGTTGGCCATGATTTTCTTTACTTTTTCGGCAAACTCATAAGTATCAAACTCTTCTTTGGGGAAAAAATAATCAGCGCCAATCTCCAA
This sequence comes from Patescibacteria group bacterium, assembly GCA_050943055.1. GTDB lineage: Bacteria > Patescibacteriota > Patescibacteriia > Patescibacteriales > UBA12465 > JAEZRQ01. The sequence goes on along the minus strand of JBMNOL010000002.1, from coordinate 30,069 downwards.
ACTCCGAGCTCGACTATCTTCATCAGAAATATCGGAAAAAATAAAGATGGGCAAGTCCGCTAATTCCGCATCATTCTTCACGCGCTTGATAATTTCAAAACCATCTAAATTAGGCAGAATCACATCTAAGATTAAATAATCCGGACGGAAATCACTAATGTCATCAATAATTTCTTCTAATTCCTCTTCCCCCTCATGAGTTTCCACAGTTAAGCCATCAGCACTAAAATTAGCCTCTAGGCTGTAAAGAATGTTGGCATCATCTTCAATGATAAAAAGTTTTTTCCCCATAAAATTAAAATTAAGAACGTAAACGGCGCCACCAAGAAGGATGGTTTTGATACCATTTAATCGTTTGCGCTAAACCCTCCGCTAAAGTAACTTGCGGCGCAAAACCCAGTTCGGTCGCCGCTTTGGAAAAATCAATCGCATAACGAAAATCGTGGCCCAAACGATCGGTCACATATTCAATTTTGTCTTCCCCCTGGCCCATTAAACGTAAAATATCTTTAGTTAATGAAAGATTATCACATTCACTGTTACCACCTAAACAATAAGTTTCACCAATTCTTCCCTTATTAATAATTAAGTCCAAGCCGCGATTATGATCATCCACATAAATCCAATCCCGAATATTTTTACCATCACCATAAACAGTTACCGGCTCCCCCTTTAAAAGATTGGTCACAAAATGAGGAATTAATTTCTCTGGATGTTGATAGGGGCCATAATTATTGGAACAATTAGAAATGGTAATCGGCAGACCGTAAGTATGATAATAACTACGGACTAAATGATCAGAGGCGGCTTTTGAGGCACTATAAGGGGAGCGCGGATCGTAAGGCGTCTTTTCGGAAAACTTCGGTGAGTCAAAATCTAGCGCGCCAAAAACTTCATCGGTCGAAACATGGTGAAAGCGTTTTAAGCCCTGGCGTCTCGCGGCCTCTAAAAGAACGCGGGTGCCTTCAACATTGGTTTTAATAAACGCCGCGCTGTCAGCGATGGAGCGATCAACATGGCTCTCGGCAGCAAAATGAACAATCAAATCGCAAGCAGCCACCAAGCCGTCCACCAGGGCAGCATCAGTAATGTCGCCTTTGACAAATTGATAATGAGGATGATTTTCCACATCGGCCAGGCTCTCTAAATTAGCGGCGTAGGTTAGCGCATCCAAATTAACGATCTCGTCGTCTGGATGCTCACGAAGCCAATAGTGAATAAAGTTAGAGCCGATGAACCCGGCCCCGCCGGTCACTAAAATTTTCATGGTTTTAAGAAGTTAATTTAAGAGCGACCGCGGCCATTTCGCCCGGACCATATTTTTTTTCCGGAAAGCGCAGCGGCGTATCATTAGGAAGGCGCGGGATAAGATGCCAATGAAGATGCGGAATTTCTTGGCCAGCCACAGGATCGTTATTTAAAACAACATTATAACCCTTATAACCCAGCTTATTTTTTAGTAAGGCGCCGCCTTCTTTAACCTTAATTATCACGGCGGCTAAAGTAGCCTCGTCAATCTCTTCTAAGGTAGCCACATGTTTTTTAGGAATAACTAAAAGATGACCGGGGTTAACCGGAGCGTTATTCAAAAAAACTAATACCTCTTCTGTCTCTAAAATTTTAGCGGCCGGCAGATCACCGGAAACAAGGCGGCAAAAAATACACATAAGCAATTTTTTAATTTAAGGGATTTGATAAGGACTATTAGGGTCCTTTTCCCAGCGAATTTCATCAACCTCGTCGTTCTTTAAAATTCCGCGATAAAGTTTATCGGGGAAATTAATAGAAAGAGCCGGTTCAGCTGAGATCGCTTGATAGCCATGAACTACTCCGGGCGGCACAATCACCACCGTCGGGTTATCGACCCCAACATCTAAAGTAATTTTTTCACCAACTGTCGGCGACAAAGGACGACGATCCCAAAGATAAAGTCGAAAAGTTCCCGGTCCGGGGAAAATAAAATAATCACTTTGGTAGGTATGCTCATGCGGCCCCCGAACCACGCCCGGCTTAGTCCAACTTAAATAAGACATCGCGACTTGATAATCAAGCTCATCATGACGATAAACTTCCACCAAATAACCGCGGTCATCTTCATTCTTGGTTAACTCTTTAATAATCACGCCAGTAATCATAAAATTATTTACTTAATTCTTTTAAAGTTTTGAGTCCGTTTTGGGCGCCATGTTGAGCAACTTTTCCGGCGGCTTGACGACTGGCCAGCAAAGAAGCTTGTTTTAAATCCCCTTCAAAAAGCAGCCAGGCCGCCGCCCAGGTAGAACCAAAGACATCGCCGACGCCGGTAGCATCCACAGCTTTTTGCCGCCCCACTATCGCTTGGTGATGAGTTTTATTAGCAGCGGCGCAATAAGAGCCGGCCCGGCCGTCCGTTAACAATACCGCTTCCGGTCCGTAAGAACGCAAGGTCTTCAATAAAAAAGCCGCTTTATTTAAAGTCTTAAGATCTTGACTGGCGTAGCGCGGATCGCTTAAAACAATTTCTAGGGCCTCATCGCGATTAACAATCAAGACGGTGGTTTTCTTTAAAAAAGGTTTTAGAAATTTAACGCCGGCTTTTAATTGTTGAGCACCGGGATTCCAAAAAATTCTTCCCGAGGCGTAACGAAAAATTTCTCGCAAATCTTGTTTCCAGGCTCCCGATAAAGAACTTAAATAAATATTTTTAGCCTGGCCAAGCGCCCGGCGTCGAGCCGGATTAAAATCCAAGCGCCGGTTGGCGCCCCGCGCGGCAAAAATAACCCGCTCGCCATTGGGGGCAATTAAAATGAGCGACATCCCCGAAGCCTCTTGCGGCCAACTCGCAACTAAACTAGTATTAACGCCTCTTTTTTTTAAATTGCGAATAATTTCCTGACCGACCGAATCGCGACCTAAATCACAAATAGCGGAAACCTTAAAACCTAAGGTGGCCAAATTAACCGCCGTGTTGGCGGCCCCGCCTCCAAAAGATTCCCAGACTTGGGAGACGCCAATTTTAGCACCTTGTTCAAAGGCAACTAATTGCTGACGGAGCGGATCAGAAGGGTTATCAATTAAGAAGCCTTCGGCGGTAAATAAAGATAAATCTTTAGTCGCCCCACCGATGGTAATAAAATCGTAAGCCATATTTGCTATCTTAGCATAAAGCCTCTTTTTTCCCAAAGAAAAAAGAGGCTTATTTTTTTTCTAAAAAAACCGGCTGTAATTTTTTTGATAAGCCGCTAACCAGGTTAAAAAGTAAGAGCATCAAACCGACATTCCAAATAATTTGTATTCCGAGATAGCGCCAAAAAGAAGCGTTTCCCAAAAAGAAGCCCGGCGCTAAACCACCCGGAACTAACAACAGAAAAGTATAGAGAAAAAAATTGTAAAAAATCGGACCGCTGAGCGCCAAGAGTAAAAAAGAATAAAGCGAGCGGTTCGTCACAACATTGGTAAGCAGTAAATACAAGAAAAAAACGGTGAGGGGCAAACTGATTAAATGGAGACCAAAAAATTCAAAATTTAAAACATCCAACCAAAAACCCATAATTATCGCTAGGGGTAAAAAAGCACTCGGCGGCATAAAGAGCAAACAAAAAATCAAGACCGCCAGCGGCAGGCTCAGCGCCGAGACGGAGAGCGGCAAGGGAGAAATAAAAGCCACTTGAAAAATGGCAATTAGAGAAAAAAGTAAAGCCCAAAAAAACCATTTAAACCAAGATTTTTTTAAAATCATACCACTAAGAGAACATTAACAATCGTTAAAGAATTACGATTGAATAAAGGTTCAATGTTAACATTCTGCCAAATATCATTATTCAACTTATTTACTTGACTAACCTCGCCAATCAATAAGCCGCGAGGAATCTCTCCGCCCAAGCCGGAAGTAATAACGGTATCGCCGGGGACAATCGTTTCTGACTGAGGAATATAAGTCATTTTAATCGTCAACCCCTTATCGCCTTCCGTTAAGCCAATCGTGCGCGTATCATTTTGAATCGTGGCCGGCAACTGACAATTGCGACTAGTCGTTAAACAAACACGCGCTAAAGTCGGACGTACTTCGGCGACCTTGCCGATAATAACTCCGTTTTCATCAATAACTCCGGCGCCGACGGTAACCCCGTCATTGGCGCCACGGTCAATAACAATATCTTGATCATCCTGTTTGATGTCAAAAACTAAATTTTGCGAAATAACATTGGCCAACAAACTGGGGGCATCCGTGCTCGCCGCGAAATCTAATTGAGCGCGCAACTTAATATTTTCTTGTTCCAATTCCTTTAAATCGGCATTCGCGACGGTAAGTCTAACAACCTGCTCTTCTAAAATATCAACACGATCAGAAAAATTATTAAACTCCTCGCGGCGCTCATAAAAATGACGAAGGTTGGCACTGGAGTTATAAAAAAAATTAGCCACCGGTTTAGCGACCCAAACAGCGGCTTGCTCTAAAGGAGCCAGCCAGCCAAGAAAATGGAAGACGATCAAAATAATAATGATCACCGCCCACCGCCAAATTCGAGCTTTATTTTTTGACCGCGCCATAGGCCTAATTATTTACTGTCGGTGCTCGGCAAAACGACTTTTTCTAAGAGTTCCTTGTCTTTCAAAAGCATCCCCGTCCCCCGAGCCACGCAAGTCAAAGGGTCATTAACAATCTTAACCGGGATTTTAGAGGCTAAGGAAATTGCCCTATCCACGCCGCGCAACAAAGCGCCGCCCCCAGAAAGAAAAATTCCCCGTTCGTAAATATCCGCCACGAGCTCTGGCGGCGTCGTTTCTAAAATAGTTTTTATACTCTCAATAATTTTGTTAAGCGTTCGGCTTAAAGCCTCCCGAACCTGAGCATCGCTAATAATAATAGCTCGGGGCAATCCGGTAATTAAATCTCGTCCCCGGACTTCAATTTCTTGTGGTTCATCAAGCGGGATAGCGGAACCAATCGTCACTTTAATGTTCTCCGCCACTTGCTCACCAATTAAAATGTTAAACTCCTCGCGAATATACTCAATAATGTTTTGGTCAAATTCATTGCCTGCCAAACGCAAAGATTTCCAAGTCACCACACCCCCTAAAGAGATAACGGCAATTTCCGTTGAGCCGCCACCAATATCAACCACCATGGTCGCCGTCGCATCTATTACCGGCAAACCGGCACCAATTGCCGCCGCCATCGCCTCCTCAATTAAATAAACTTTGCGCGCTCCAGCCGATTTCGTGGCATCTTCAACGGCTTTTCGCTCCACCTCAGTCAAGTCCAAAGGGATACCCACTACCACTCGTGGTCGCGGCACTAAAGCAAAGTTCTGCTGGTGAACCCGAGAAATAAAATACTTAAGCATTTTTTCGGTGACTTCAAAATCAGAAATCACTCCATCAACTAAAGGTTTAACTGCCTCAATATGACTCGGTGTTTTGCCCACCATTAAGCTAGCCGCCTCGCCAACTTCTAAAATTTCATTAGTCCGTTTATTAATGGCCACGACCGAAGGTTCGTTAACAACCACCCCTTTTCCATTAAGAAAAACAAGGGTATTTTTTGTCCCCAAATCAATGCCTAAATCATGGCTCATTTTGCCGCGTAATTTTCCAAACAACATAGAACTTTATTTTAATATTTTATTATTAAAAGCTAGCCGCCGAACAGTTAGTGAGATAAATAGCGCAAAGCCGCTTTGAGACGGGCGGACGTACTGGTCTGCTCGGAACCCACTTGATTTAAGGCTAAACGAGCATCATTTACAGAATAACCTAAGCTCACCAAAGCGTCCAGCTCGTCACTAAGACCGGTAAAATCAGGGCTAGTGTCGCTACTCGGAGCTAGCTTTAAAATCTTATTCTTCAATTCTAAAATTAGACGATCTGCCGTTTTTTTACCAATTCCGGAAACCTTAGTCAAAAGCGAAGCATCGCCATGAATAATCGCGATTTTGACATCGTCGGCGGAGGCTAAAGACAACACCGCTAAAGCAGACTTGGGACCAACACCAGAAACAGAAATAAGGAGTCCAAATAATTCTAAATCGGCCAAATCGGCAAACCCGTAAAGATCATTCACTTCTTCACGAACCTGATGATAAATATAAGCAACTTGATTTTGTCCGTTTTTGATCGTGGCTAAAAATCTTTCGCCGGCAAAAACTTGATAGCCGACACCACCGGTTTCTAAAATAAAATAGCTTTCGGTTTTCGCGATTACTCGCCCCTCTAAATAAGCAATCATAGAAAAAATAATTAATCTTTAACGACCAGTTTTAACTGGCGCCGAACCACCGCCAGCTCGGGAACCGCCTGGTCTAAAACAACCGCGATTTCGCGGCTGCCACCGCCGCCATGAACTTCCGTTAAGGCTTCCCCGCTAAAGGCATCATAGAAAATAGTAATTTCTGGTCTTAAAACCTCATAAAAAGGAGAGATAATTTCAACCTTGTCAGTTACCAACCAAGTGTTATGAACTTTAAAATAAGCAACGCTTTGGCCAAGCTTTAACTCCGGTCTAAAATATTCCGGCCGCGACGCGAGCGCTTGACCGCAAAACTCCCAATCACAATCTAAACGCGTGCGATCTGAAGTTTGCCCGGCTTTCTCGCCTAATAAAAATCCGTTGGTATAACCGCGGTGGGTTAATTTTTCCACTAACTCAGTTTTCAAATTCTTTAATTTTTCTTGCAGCTCGACCGGCGCTAAATCAGCCTGACAATAAGCTAAGGCCTGAGCATAAATACCGGTCACCACCGCTTCGTAATAAACGCTCTTAGCGCGCCCCTCAATTTTAAAGGAAGTAACGCCGGCCTCAATTAGTTCCGGCAAAAATTCAATTAAGCAAAGATCTTGAGAATTTAAAAAATAGGATCCTTCCGGTTCTTGAATAACTTCAAATTCTTGATCATGACCGACCGGTTTTAATTGGTATTGCCAGCGACAAGGCTGAGCGCAATCGCCTAAATTAGCGGAACGACCGGTTAACTCTTTAGATAAAAAGCAGCGACCGGAATAAGCCATACACATCGCCCCGTGAACAAAATATTCCAATTCTAAACCCGGCACGGCCTGAGAAATGGCCTTAATCCCTTCTAAAGTAACCTCCCGTGCCAAAATCACCCGACTCACTCCAGCTTCAAACCAAAACTTAGCGGCGGCACTATTAGTGCAATTGGCCTGAGTTGATAAATGAATAACCGCTTCCGGCCAGGCTTTTTTTACCAAAGCAATAATACCCGGATCAGCGACAATCAAGGCATCGGGCCCAAGAGCACGCAGTTTTTTTAAAAACTCCGGGAGTCGCTCCAAATGCTCTTCGTGGGCGAAGATATTTAAAGTCACATAGGCCAGCGCCCCCTTATCATGAGCATAATTTATCCCCGCCGCCAGACTGTTTAAATCAAAATTATTCGCGCGGGCCCGCAAGGAAAAATCCGGCACTCCTAAATAAACTGCCTGAGCCCCAAAGGCTAGACCAGTTTGAAGTTTTAATAAGTTTCCGGCCGGAGCCAATAATTCTAATTTTTTAGACATGAGTAATTAATTAATATCGAGGCTTCTTAAACGAGCAACCCGTTCTTCAACCGGAGGATGAGTCATTAGGAGCTTACTAAAGATCGAGGTTTTATTTTTCTTCTCATTACTTTGAAGCGGCGCCACAATATACATGTGGGCTGTGGCCGCATTCGCCTTTTTTAAATTCTGCGGCGCGACACTAATTTTTTCTAAAGCTCGTGCCAAACCTTCAGGATAACGAGTTAGTAAACCAGCACTGCTATCAGCTAAATACTCTCGCTTGCGCGAAATAGCCAACTGCATCAGCTGAGCCGCCAGGGGCGCAATAATTAAAAGTAGGACGACTAAAATAACGCCTAAAGGATTAGAACCTTTGCTGTCGTCGCTACGATGACCGCCGCCCCAAACCAAACCACGCGCCGACCAATCAATAATGACAATAACCACACCCACCAAAACGGTGGCAATCGTGGAAATTAAAATATCATAATTACCGATATGCGATAGTTCGTGAGCAGCCACTCCCTCTACTTCCACCTTATCTAAGCGCCGGAGCAAACCGGTTGTAAAAGCAAGCGCTGCGTGTTCAGGGTCGCGGCCAGTAGCAAAGGCATTAGGCGCGTCATCCTCAATAACATATATCTTGGGTACCGGCAGACCGGCGGTGATACAAAGATTTTCTACCAAGCGGTAAATCTCTTTATCGGAATTCGGGTCCACTAAACGCGCGCCAGCCATAGATAAAACAATTTTATCGCTCCACCAATAACTAACGAAACTGGAGATGATACTAAAGATGGCGGCCGCAATCAAAATCACCGGGCTATCAAAATACCAGGAAATGGCATAACCAACGCCAATAACCAGACCAAAAAAGATTGCCATTAGCAACCAAGTGCGCCTTTTGTTATCCGCTTGATGTTGATATAGAGTCATGTTAATTATTATTTATTTTCTTTCTTTTTAAACCCGCCCTCAAAGGCGCGCAGTATTTCTACCGGCGTCATCACAACCACGGTATTTGATTGGTCGCTAGAAAGATCATTAATTGATTGGAGGGTCCGTAAATGCAGGGCGCCATCGGAAGTATTTAAGATACTAGCGGCCTGAGCGATATTAGTGGCCGCGGCCAATTCACCTTCAGAATTAATTATTACCGCTCGTTTCTCACGCTCCGCTTCGGCTTGCTTAGCAATAGTTCTCTCCATTGATTCAGGAAGAGAAACGTCTTTAAGTTCAACATTGTTTACTTTAATGCCCCACTCATCAGTTTCTTTATCAACAATTTCTTTAATTCTCTCAGCAATCTTATCACGTTGTCCTAATAGCTCATCTAAAGTCACTTCACCAACAATATTTCTCATCGTTGTTTGCGCATACTGAGAAACGGCATAGTAAAAATTTTCTACCTCAATAACCGCCTTGGGGGCATCAGCTACTTTATAATAAATAACGGCATTAACGGTCACCGAAACGTTATCACGAGTAATTGCTTTTTGATCAGGCACATCAACCGCTTTAATACGAATATCTACTTTTTTAAAAGTTTGAAAGACTGGCAGTAATAACCTCCAACCCGGTTCCATGGTGTAAGAATAACGCCCCATGGTAAAAACAACTCCTCTTTCCCATTGGTTAACTTGCTTAAGGCAAGATAAAACTAAAATTACCAAAACCCCAGCGATTGTCCAAAACATAGGTTTTTTTGCTAATAGTTAATTAAAATTTAACAGTAACATTTTCTTTTTGAGCAGCATCAGCCAATTCATAAAATTTATATTCTTCAAACTTTAACATTTTGTTGATTAAGTTAGTCGGAAAGACTTGTAACTTAGTGTTAAAGTCACGAACATTGCCGTTGTAAAAGCGGCGGGAAGCCATGATTTTATCTTCGGTATCGGTGAGCTCACGTTGCAGCTCTAAAAAGTTTTGATTGGCTTTTAGATCCGGATAATTTTCCGCTAAAGCAAAGATGGATCGAAGCGTGGAAGACAATTGATTTTCCACCACCATTTTTTTCTGGGGATCGGTACTCGGCACTTCCATCGCCGAATTACGAGCGGCGATCACTTTTGCCAAAGTTCCCTCCTCATGAGCGGCATAACCTTTGACCGTTTCCACCAAATTAGGAATCAAGTCGTAACGTCGTTTAAGTTGCACATCCATATCAGATAGCGCTTCTTCCACTCGGTTTTTGCCGGTAACCAAACTATTATAGAGACCAATGATAGCGAAGATTAAAATCACCGCTACCGCCAAAATGATCCAAGTAATCATAAATTTTTTAATTAGTTTATTATTTATTTAAAACTTCTAAATTTAGGGAGAACTCATGCTCGCCCAGCTTAACCAAATTCTCGCTGGCTGTAGGCACTAATTCACAATCAATGCTTAAAGTGGCAATTTTAATCTCCTCTTTTTTCGCCTCAATAAATTCAAGAATATCCTTGTCGGCACCACCAATAATAACTTTAGTGCGATCGGCCAAATTAAGATTTAAATCCTTCCGGTTCTTGTTAATCAGGCGAATGAATTCTCGGGTCCAGCCTTCCCGCTCCAATTCCGGAGTAATAACCGTATCCAGTTTTACGGCCATAACCTCAGCCGTTTCCCAGAATAATTTTTTAACATTTAATTCTTCTTTAATTAAATTTTCATATTCTTCGGGTAAGCTTGGATTGGGCCCGCTAATGGTTGCCGAAGCTAGTGCCTGACGAACTTTAATACCGGAGGCATCACGTTGGGCCAAGCCGAGCTCTACAGCGCGACGGGCTAAAGACATATTCGCTAACACCGTTTTATCCTTAGCTGTTAAGGGCGAGGGAATAGGCCAAGACTCTAAGTGAACCGATCGAGAAGAATCAGAAAAATTAAAAGCAGTTGTTTCTTGCCATAAGTTTTCGGCATTGAAAGGTAAAAATGGGGCCATCACTTTGGCTAGCTCCACTAAGACATAACGTAAAACCGCCAAGACTAAATCTTTATCGGTGCCCTCCTCTTTAAAGCGATCACGAGAGCGACGCAAATACCAAGTGGAGAGCTCATCAATAAATTCAGTAATCGGGCGCATCGCTTTCGGTAAATTATAAGCCTCAAGAGCGGCCGTCACTTCGGTTTCCAGTTGAGCTAATTTCGCCAAAATCCAAACATCTAAAACTCCAGTTGCCTCCGGTCGTGCTAAAGTCGGCTGCTCGCCTTCGGCATACATCTCGTAAAACTTATAAACATTATTGAGAATTATAATATTTTTGCGCAAGGCGTCCGCAACCCCCTTTTCGGAAAAATTAAAATTCTCCGCTTGCATCACCGGCGCGGCTAAGAGATAAGCCCGCAGGGCATCGGCGCCATATTTATCCATTAGTAGCAGCGGATCAGGGTAATTTTTTAAACGTTTGGACATCTTTTTGCCATCCTCAGCTAAAACAATACCATTAACAACGACCTGATCAAAAGCGCGCGTTCCTTTAACGGCCACTCCTAAAACATGGGTGTAATAAAACCAAGCACGGGTCTGGTCAACGCCTTCGGCAATAAACTGCGCCGGAAAATTAGCTTCAAATTTCTCTTGGTTAGTAAAAGGATAATGCTCTTGCGCGTAAGGCATCGAGCCCGACTCAAACCAGCAATCTAAAACATCAGGAATTCTTGTCATTGTTTCCGAACATTCCGGACAAGGGAAAGTCAGAGGGTCAACTTTATCTTTATGAATATCGGTAATCGGTCTGATACCGGTTAGTTCTTCTAATTCCGCCACCGAGCCAACTAAATGCCGGTGACCGTTAGGACACTGCCAAATCGGAATTGCACTGGCCCAAAAGCGTTGCCTGGAAATAGACCAATCGCGCGCCCCCTCTAACCAATTGCCGAAACGACCTTCTTTAATATGAGCCGGCGACCAATTTATTTTTTTAGCTTCGGCCAGCAACTGCGGCTTAATTTTGGTGATATTAACAAACCAGGAAGAGGTGGCATAATTTAATAAGGGCGTATCACAGCGCCAACAATGCGGATAACTATGTTCGTATTTCGCTTTAGAAAAGAGTAAATTGCGGTGCGCCAAGTTTTTAATAATTTCAATATCGGTAGCCTGGTGATCGCCGGCGGGCTTAACATTTAAGCCGGCAAAATCAGTGACTTCCGCCTTAATCGTACCGTCAAAATTAACATGTTGAACAAAGGGTAAATTTTCCTTCTGGCCTAAAACTAAATCATCTTCACCAAAAGCCGGGGCAATGTGGACGATGCCAGTTCCCTCTTCAGTGTTAACAAAATCCGCGCCATAAATTTGCCAACCCTTTTCCCGATTAGCTAAATCTTGATCACTGGCATAATCAGAAAATAAAGGTTGATAAGCCTGACCAATTAAATCCGCCCCCTTAAAAGTAGCTACGACCTCATATTCTTTTCCGATCAAAACTTCCGCGGCCCGTTCCTTAGCAAGAATATAAAAATCTTCAGCAATTTTTATTTTAAGATAATCAATTGTCTTATTAACCGCCAAAGCCACATTGCCAATTAAAGTCCAAGGCGTCGTGGTCCAAGCGAGAACAAAAGTGCCCGGCTCAGAAACTAATTCAAATTTCACCGTCGCCGATAAATCTTTAATCATCTGATAACCCTCCGCTACCTCGGATTGCGAAACGGTGGTTTCACAATGCGGGCAAATATGCATGGAGCGATGGTCTTGATAAATTAAGTCTTTATCCCAAAGCTGTTTCATTAACCACCAAACCGATTCCATGTAATCTAAATCCATGGTTCGATAAGGATTATCCATATCCACCCAACGACCGAGGCGGTAAATGGTGGTGCGCCACTCATTGGCGTAAGTAGAAACGCGCTCGCGACAAAGATTGTTAAACTTCTCTACCCCCAAAGCAATAATTTCTTTTTTACTTTTGACACCTAATTCTTTTTCAACAATATTTTCAATTGGCAAGCCATGACAATCCCAACCCCAGCGGCGCTCCACTGAATAACCGCGCATCGTTTGATAGCGCGGGATAACATCTTTAATAATACTGCCCACTAAGTGACCGTAATGAGGTAAGCCGGTCGCAAAAGGCGGACCGTCATAAAAAACAAAGCGACCGCGCGGCGCTTCTTTAGCGACGGACTGTTCAAAAATTTTAGCACTCTGCCAAAATTGCTGAACGCGCCCCTCAGAACCGGAAACCGGATTATTTAAATTAACTTGCTTATCATCACTCATATTATATTTAATAAAGTCGGCGCGAAGGATCAATATCGCTCATCGGATCATCTTTATAGAGATCATTTAATTCGGCTTGACGTTCCTCAAAATCGCGACGGGCCTGTTCCTGCTGCACTTCTTTTTGTTTTATTTCGTGGGCGGCGACTAAGTCTGCTTCTTTTTCCAAAGCTTTCTGTTCACGCCGGGCCAAAATTTTATCGGCGGCCTTATGCCCGGCCGCCAACGGATCGAACTTTTTTTCAAACATAATTTTAAGGTCTTAACTTGCCTAAATTAACACATAATCCTTGAAAAATCAAGGATAAAAATTAGCTAAAATAGGAAAAAACTATTTTTTACTTATTATTTCCTCCGGGGTATCGCTAAGAGAAAACCTTGGGTAGAAGTCCTTAACTTTCGCTCCTTGACGACGAAGTGAGGCCACAATTAAACTATTAATATAGTCAGCGCCCGTTTTAACTTTTTTACTGCTGTGAATATAAGATATTTTCATATTTATAATATAACTAATTATCACCAATAATACAAAAACCCGAAGCTTTTCGGGTTTTCTAAATTCAATTTAAAAGAATGGCGGCGGCAACTTTTTTACCCCTTTATTTATCCAAATAACCAATTATCCCATCTTGATTGATAGCATCTTTAATAACTGAGCGATTAAATAAATAATGATTTTGGTCGTATAACTGAATTAAATCAATCTCTTCATCGCCGCGCTCAATTGTTACTACCGCCTGATCATCGACTAAATATTCAACCCCATTAATTTTAATCACCAGGTTTTTATCCGGCTTTAAAAATTTTTTGATGTTCACAGATTTAGTTATTTTACAGAACACTTGTTATAACTGCTATGAACCTACGGGGGCCTAAGACGGGTGGCGCAATTTTACGCGCCGTGACACTTCTTGTATTTCTTTCCACTACCACAAGGACAAGGATCATTGCGGCCAACAACTTTTCCGAACTCATCTTTGACTTTTTCCCGCACCAAATCAATGGTTTCTCCCGGCTGATGATCGGTCGAAGTTTTAGCGGCGCCAGAAAACTTTAAATTTTGCCGCTCTGTTTGCTGCTTTAAAGTAGCAACTAATTGTGGGGCCAAATCAAGCGCATCGCCAGTTTTATAAATTGAATACACGACCTGACGACGAATTAAATCATTTAACTCGCGGTACAGACGGTAGGCTTCTTTTTTGTATTCGACTAAAGGATCACGCTGGCCATAACCGCGCAAACCAATCGAGCCGCGCAGATAGTCCATGGTTTCTAGATGCTCTACCCACAACTGATCAATGGAGCGCAGTAAAATTCCTTTCTCCACTTCCACAAAACTAATACCCGCGCTCTCTAAAGAAGTTTCCAATTTTTCATATCTTTTCGCCGCCCACTCTTGTAGCTCGGCTAAAAGTTCAGTAAGAGCTTGGGGGTTAGTATTGTCTTTGTAGGCTAATATTTTTTCCTTCTCTTCACTTTGTAAGGTGAAAATAGCAGTCACCGATTCGATCACTTCCTTTAAATTCCAATCCTTAACATCGCCGACACAATTAAAAGAAACAATTTGATTTAATTCTTCTATAATAATTTCTTTAACAATATCGCCCAATTTTCTCTCGCCATGATCGCCGACCCCCTCGGCAATTTCTAAAATTTCGCGACGACGCTGATAAATTGCTTCACGATGTTTATTAATTACATCATCATATTCCACCAAGTGTTTACGAGTATCAAAGTTATTACCCTCCACCCGTTTCTGAGCCGATTCCACCGACTTTGAAATCATACTGCTTTCAATCGGCATATCTTCAGGCACTTTAAGCATCTTCATCGCATTTTTCATGCGATCGCCACCAAAAATGCGCATCAAGTCATCTTCGGTAGAAACATAAAAACGAGAAGAACCAGGATCACCTTGGCGACCGGCGCGGCCGCGTAACTGGTTATCAATACGGCGTGATTCGTGACGCTCGGTGCCAATAACATGAAGGCCGCCCAAGGCAATAACCTCTTCTTGTTCGGCCCGAGCCCGAGCCACATCTTCAGGGTCGTTGTTATCAGGAGTACCGCCTAAGATAATATCAACGCCACGACCAGCCATATTGGTAGCCAAAGTAATCGCTCCTTTGCGACCGGCTTGAGCAATCGTTTCCGCTTCCCGTTGGTGGTTCTTAGCGTTTAACATCGCCGGGTGCAAACCTTCGCGTTCCATCATCTCGGTCAAAATTTCATTCTTTTCAATAGAAATCGTACCAATTAAAATCGGTTGCCCCTTAGCATTTCTTTCTTTAACATCACGAATGACCGCTTCATACTTCCCTTTTTCGGTGCGATAAATCAAGTCATTGTAATCTTTTCTGATATTCGGTTTATTGGTCGGAATAACAATTGTTTCCAATTTATAAATTTTATAAAATTCCTCCGCCTCAGTCACCGCTGTTCCGGTCATACCGGATAATTTTTTGTACATGCGGAATAGGTTTTGGAAGGTAATTGAGGCCATGGTTTGCGATTCTCTTTGGACCTTTACCCCTTCTTTAGCTTCAACTGCCTGATGCAAACCTTCATTATAGCGACGACCCGGCATTAAACGGCCGGTAAACTCATCCACAATAATAATTTCACCGTCTTTGACGACATAATCTTTGTCGCGCTTCAATAGTACATGGGCTTTCAAGGCCTGTTCAATGTTGTGTACATCCTTAATACCGCCGCTCACATAAATATTATCAACGCCGAGCAGTTTTTCCATTTTATTCATACCATTCTCCGTCAAGGTAACAGCGCGCTGCTTTTCATCTAAATTATAATCTTCATTTTCCTCTAAGCGCTGTACTAATTGAGCAAATTTAAAATAGCGGTCAGTTGATTCCTCGGCTGGAGCGCTAATAATTAAAGGAGTTCTCGCCTCATCAATTAAAATAGAGTCAATTTCATCAACGATGGCGTAATGCAAATCTCTTTGGACGGTTTGGGCCAAACTGCTAACCATATTATCGCGCAAATAATCAAAACCAAATTCGTTATTAGTGCCATAAGTGATATCACAATAATAAGCTTCCCGGCGGGAAATCGGCTTAAAATGCTGTAAACGTTCATCATATTGAGTGTCGTCGGTATATTCAGGATCATAAATAAAAGCGGCATCGTGAATAATTACACTGGTTGATAAGCCTAAGGCATAAAAAACCGGCGCCATCCAACCAGCACCAACACGCGCCAGGTAATCATTAACGGTAATTAAATGAACCCCTTGGCCCGTCAAAGCATTCAGATACAAGGGTAAAGTGGCCACTAAAGTTTTCCCTTCGCCGGTTTTCATTTCGGCAATCTGACCGCGATGCAAAACGACGCCAC
Organism: Patescibacteria group bacterium; assembly: GCA_050943055.1. GTDB lineage: Bacteria > Patescibacteriota > Patescibacteriia > Patescibacteriales > UBA12465 > JAEZRQ01. Next base: position 14,018 of record JBMNOL010000002.1, on the reverse strand, counting down.
CAATTAATTGAACATCATAATGGCGCTTGCCTAACAATCGCTTAGAAACTTCTCTAACCACGGCAAAAGCTTCGGGCAGTAGGTCATCAAGAGTTTCTGAAGATGCTAAACGTTCTTTAAAAACGCCGGTTTTAGCTTTCAACTCGTCTAGAGTCAGTTTTTCTAACTCTGGCTCGAGGTCGTTAATTTTAGCCACCAGCGGCTTAATCCCCCGAATAATTTTTTCATTAGGATCGCCTAATAACTTGTCTAATAAACCCATATTTTTTATCTTATCTCAAAGAAACAGCCTAACTCAATTAAAGAGGGGCGTCAATTTATTTTTTAGCGTTTCTGATCGCGCTTTTTCTCGCGGTGCTGAACAATCACTTCGGCTAAATGATCCTTTACCTTATCAATAGACTTATAGAGATCAGAGGCTTTTTTTTCTACGCGCAGCAAAGTTCCAGGAATAGACAGATTAACTTCCGTTTTAAAAATATCCCCCTTAGCCTGCTCGCCACCAACTTTGGAAACCTCCACATCGCAGTTAATGACCGGCGTATTACCAAGAAATTTTTCTAACATATCCATTTTGGTTTGAACATATTGAGAAATCGCCGGAGTAAGTGTAATTTTTGTGGCTAGTAAGTTAATTTTCATATAGTTAATTTAATTATAAATTAGTTAAAGAGTCGCAAGATGTCTTTGTAGGTGACAAAAATAATTAAAGCCATCAACAGGAAGAAACCGGCATTATTAAGCCAGGCTTCTACCTCTTTTTTAAGCGGCTTGCCGCGCAATTTTTCCACTATTAAGAGGAAGGCCCGTCCGCCATCAAGGGCGGGAAAAGGGAAAAAATTAAGAACCGCTAAGTTTAAAGACAATAGCGCGGTAAAGTTCATTAAATTGGTAATCCCAAAACGAGCTACCTGGCCAGTCATTTGCGCAATCATCACCGGACCGCCGACCGAATCGCCAATCGGAGTGCCAACGAAGAGATCTCTAATTAATTTAAAGAAGGCAATAATAATCAACCAGAGCATTTCTAAAGTATACTTAAAACCTTCATAAATCGCCTTAAAAAATGGATAACGAACAATTTCTACTTGATCTAAGCCAACACCGATTAAAACTTGGCCTTCCTTATCCTGAGGCGTGACGCTTAACTGCTGCTCTTGCCCGGAGCGGTCAACAGTAATCAATAATTCTTGACCGGAAGCCGCGCCGATAGCCTCTTGAAAAGCAGTCACGTCGGTTAAAGTCTCATTGTTAATAGCTTTTAAGATGTCACCAGTCTCAAAGCCGGCCACTTCTGCCGGCGAGTCAGCCACAACTTCAACAACTCTTACTTCGCCGCCTTCGGTAACCGATTGCGGCGCGCCAATCATCATGCTGACGCTAAAAAGAAGAGCGGCGAATAAAATATTCATCGTGACACCGGCTGCCAAAATAATGAAACGTTGCCAGATTTTTTTACTAGTAAAACTATCACCGTCCAGTGAATCACCATTTTCGCCTTTAATGCGTACAAACCCTCCTAAAGGCAACCAGTTTAAAGAATAAACCGTTTTTTTAAAGGACGGCACCAAACGTTCCAAATCGCGCGTCCCCCAAAAAAAATGCCATTTATTATCTACCCCCTGATAAAAACCGAAAAGGCGGGGCGGCATCCCCAAGCCAAATTCTTCAGCGCCAACCTTGAAGTAGCGAGCGGCCCAAAAATGACCGAGTTCGTGAACCAGGACTAAAGCGGATAAAACCGCTAAAAAAATTATCACAGTTAACATGTAGGTAAATTAAATAGCCATAATATCCGCCTCTTTTTGATCACGGATTTCCTTTAGGGCCTCATTTTTCTTAGTAATTAAATCATCCAACTCTTTTTCCTGACGAAACTTCTCGTCTTCAGACAACTCTTTGGCGCTAAAAGCCTCATCAATTTTCGTCTTTACTTCCTCGCGAACCTGACGCAGCGAAATTCGGGCTTTTTCTAAACGTTCGTTTAGCTTTTTCACCAAATCGCGGCGATTTTCTTCAGTTAAAGCCGGAATAGTGAGACGAATTTTATCGCCCTCATTCATCAGACCAAAACCCAAATCCGCCTCTATTAAAGCTTTTTCAATCGCCTTAACAACATTTTTATCCCAAGGGGTAACGAGAAAACTGCGCGAATCGGAAATCGAAATGTTAGCGACGCCATTTAGAGGGGTAAGCACCCCATAGGCTTCCACTTGGATGCCGTCTAACATCGCTAAGTTTGCCCGCCCGGTACGTAGACTGGCGATGTCACGCTTAAAAAAATTAATGACATTATTAAATTCAGCTTCTTTTTCTTGGACAAGATTAGACATATAATTTTTAATTATTTATTTAAAGATTAAGCCGGTGCCCGGACCACTGTTAACACCAAGATAAATATTATTCGGATAACGATAGTCAATTAAGATTTGCGAAACGGCGCGTTTTGTCGGTAATTTAATATTAGACCAAGTCACCCCGCCATCAGTAGAACGAGCAAAAGTGAGACCGGTGCCGTAGTAGAGATTATTGGAATTTTGCGGATCAATGGCCACCGCGGTTACTAAATCTTGATTTTCTGAAGGCAAAATAGTGAGCTTTTGCCAACTAACGCCGCGATCGGGAGATTTGACAACAATATTCTTAGTGGCCAGCATAATTAAACCATCGCTGGCGCCGATAGCTAAAGACTGGAAAGAGTCAGTAACACCCAAATCCGCTAAAACTTCTCTAAAATCAAGCCAGTTGTTAACAGCAAAGTTAGCATTGACATCACCCGAGCGGCGCGGATCGGTATCACTGTTAGTAATAAAGGAGTAGAGGCCGGCCGAAACATCGGCGACAAAAACTTGGCGGCTATCACTCGGTAACAAAACAATTTTTGCCACCCCTTTATCTAGACGTCGCAAGACGCGCCAAGATGATCCGCTATCAATACTTTTTAGAATATCGCCATTAGATGTTCCTAAATACAAATTGTCCGGATTGCGCGGATCAATGGCTAAGGTATTAAAGATGGCTTCCCGATCGGCATCTAAGTAAAGCTGGTTCCAAGTGCGGGTGCAGTCAGAAGAGCGCAGCAACTGATTGCCAAAAATAGCAAAGACTTCACACTTGTCTTGGGGGTTAACAACCACCTCATTAACAGTTACATCCCCGGGGAAAGATTTTATTTTCTGCCACCCTTCAGAAATATTGGGGGTAAAATAAAGGCCATTACCATAAGTCCCCAGATAAACCCACAAATTATCACTGGGGTCAATGGTTAAACTACGCACATTAACATTAGCAATACTACCCGGTTTACTAGTAATCGTTGGAATATAGGGCTGGTGGCTAAAACGAATGCCACCATCTGTCGAAACAAAAACCGCTCCCAAATCGGCCAAATCCTCCTTGCCGCCGAAAGTACAAGCGGAAAGAAGCAAAGGAACAATGAGAAGGATGAGCGCTAAGCGCCAAAATCGTGAGTGAGTCATATTTAAAGATTAAAAATAACTTGTTCTAATACTGTAGCAGGACTAACATTTGCTGCCAAATATTTTTGGGCGATCAGGAGAGTGTCTGCTAGTTGATAATAGTAAAACCAATCCTGCTCGGCCAGTTGCGAATTAACGATGGCCAGCTCCTCTTTTAGGGCGGCGTGTTGGATAAGTTCGGGCTGATTAAGACGTAAGAGTAGCAGGTCGCGCCAGACTCGCTGCCAAGAAGAAATTAAATTATCCACCCGATCTTTGTCTAGTGGCCCCATCTTTTTTAAGGCGGCGCTGCGCTCAATTAAGGACTGAGAGAAAAAACTAAGAAAAGAACGGGCCGAATCTAACTGCGCTTCATAATATTCCGGTTTTTCCAGTAAACGAACCGCCTCTAGTGGGCGGCCGGCCGCCAGAGCGGCTAAGTTTTTCGCGCTCGCCCGGTCAACTTTTTTCTCTTCTAAAAGATAATCATAAATAATTTCGTAAGGCACGGGAGTAAAATAAAGAACCTGGGCCCGAGAAACTAAAGTGGGAGGCAAAGCGGCCAAAGAATTAGTTAGTAAAATAATGATCACTTTTTCGCGCGGCTCCTCCAAAGTTTTTAATAAAGAATTAGCGCTATTAGCATTTAAGGTTTCCGCTTCTTTAATAATCCCAATTTTATAAGACCCTAAAAAAGAACTTAAAGACAACATTTTAATAAAATCACGAGTGAGATCAACAGGAATATCTTTTTTCCCGGCGGGACGCTCTAAAATATAAAGATCACTGTTAGCGCCTGAGAGCTTTTCTTGCCCGTCAGATAAAAGTAAGTTATTGGCAAAGGCCTGAGCGAGGGTGCTTTTTCCTAAACCATCAGCGCCAACAAAAATATAAGTTTGCGCCAATTGCCCCGAACTTAAGGAATGATCAAGAAAATCGGCCACCTTGTTATTGCCCAAAGGAGGCCAATCATAGTGTCTTTGGTAGTAAAAATTAGAGTTTACCATGTTTTAATTATATCACAGCTGCCCGAAGTCGCGAAACAGGTTTCAATTGATTTTAGCAGGGTCTCTTGCTATAGTAAACCTATAAATATATGAGTAAACGTTTCAAACAAGTCTGCCTAATCTTAGGTGATTTGGGAGTGCTTTTTTTGGCACTTGCCTTCTCTTTGCTGTTACGCTTCGGGTCCAATTGGCAAGCAATGTGGTTAGAGAATATTCCCTACTTCCGCCCCTTATTCTTGCTGTGGTTAGTAGTTCTCTATATTAACGGCGCCTATAGATTAAACTTGGTTTATAATTTTCGCCGCTTCCTACAAAACGCGGTCTCGGCCACTTTAGGAGCGGGGCTGATTTCTATTATCTATTTCTACTTAATTCAATCACCAGTCTCGCCAAAAACTATTTTGATAATTTTCTTAGGCGTTTTTTTCTTGCTTTTTTTCCTCTGGCGCTCACTGGCCAGTTTAGTGATTCGCTCATTTTTACCGGTCAACAATTTAGCCATTATCGGCAACGACTCCGTGAGTCGTGATCTTTTAGTTAGTTTAGCCAAGCAACCACACCAAGGCTTTAATACGGCTTTAGTTTTTAAGAATCTAAAAGACGCCAAGGCACTGCCGACCCTAATTAAGGAACGAAATATCAATACTGTGATTGTCGCTCCAGAATTTGCTGATAATCCTGACTTGATAAGCTTACTGTTTAGCTGTCTATCTTTAAACATTAATGTTTACAACCTCAGTGATTTTTACGAATTGGTTTATGGTCGCGTGCCCCTAAGCTCCATTAACCAAGCTTGGTTTATTGATAATGTTAACCAGGGTAGTCGCCGTTATTTTGATTTAGCTAAACGAGTGGCCGACTTAGTCGGGGCCGGCTTGCTGCTACTCATTACTCTCCCCTTTTTCCCTTTATTGGCACTACTGATAAAAATCGATAGTCGCGGTCCCGTTCTTTTTCGTCAACAACGCGTGGGAAAAAATGAACACGTCTTTACGATGCTTAAATTTAGAACCATGAAAACAAAGGGTAATGACGGTTCAATGACTGGCCCCCAAGACAAGCGGATTACGCGAATTGGTCGCTTCCTGCGAGTGAGTCGCTTAGATGAAATTCCGCAAATTATCAATATTTTCCGAGGGGAAATGAGCTTTATCGGCCCGCGTCCCGAACGGCCGGAATATGTTGCCGAGTTAGCGCAAAAAATACCTTTCTATAAAACTCGCTTGTTAATCAAGCCGGGAATTAGCGGCTGGGATCAAGTTTCCGGCGTTTATCACTCCCCTTCTCTTGAAGACACCCAAGCCAAGTTGGAGTATGACCTTTTTTACCTCAAGCATCGTTCTATTTATTTAGATTTAAGTATTGCTCTAAAAACTATCGCCACGATGTTGGGCCGGGCCGGTCGTTAATTTAGATTAGTCTTTAAAAAAAGCGATCCTAAAGGTCGCTTTTTTGTTGATTTTTAGGAGCGCACCCGCCGCCAGCGCTGATAAATAAAAATACAAAGAGGACCCAGTAAATAAGAAATTGTCGTTGCCCAAGCAGCGCCCACTAAACCAAAACGAGGAATGAATAAATAATTTAAACCGACATTGGCCACCATCATTATTAAGTTAAGAAAGAAAATAAGCCGTAGACGATTTTCGGAGGTAAGCGCTTGATTAATGGCGGTAACCAAAAAAAGACCAATACTGGACCAAGCGTAAATCCTTAGAACCGGCGCTGCCGCCGCATATTCCGGGCCAAAAATAAAGATTGTGACCGGCTGACTAAAAATAGTCAGCGGCAAAGTAACCCCTAAGGCTAAAAAAAACATCAACCAATATAATTTGCCCAAACGATTTTGGTAGAGCGCCCAACTGGTTTTTTTCGCATTAACAATCGCCGGAAATAAGGAGCCACAAATAATGCCGGGAATAAAATACCAAATCTCGGAGAGTTTGGCGGCCACAGCATACAAGCCAACCGCGGCGTTGCCTAAAAAGCGACCAATCATTACCTGATCAACTTTCTGATAAATAAAAGCGGCCGCTGATGATAAAAGTAACAACCAGGAAACACTTAAAATTCTCTTCGCCAAAGTCGGGCTAAAACTCCAGGTTGATAAGGACCGTCCCGATTGGCGATAAAAATAAATAGCTCCAATAGAAATGACCACTGATTCAATTAAAGCGGCCACCGCTAACCATATAACGCCGCGGTGGGTGACAATGACCACAATTTTTAAAACAGCGGCTAATAAAATTCCCAGCGTTTGGACTTTGACATTTTTAACCGACTCCACCCGAGAATTAAAAAAAGTATTGGAAACATTAAAAGCTTGGAAAATAAAACTGCTGGAAAAAATCAAAACAATCAGCTTAACTAAATAGCTGCTTTCTAAAAAGTAGGCTGCCAGCGAAGCCGCAAAAAAAGCAATCGTGCCCCCAATTAATTTTAAGCGAAAAGTAGTACCTAACAATTCATCGCGCTTCTCGGGGTGAGAAATTAACTCCCGATACAAAATCGCATCTACTCCTAAAGGGGCGATAAAAGAAAAAAGTCCAACAAAAGATAAGGCGTAATTATAAAGGCCATAATTAGCCGGACCAAGATAACGAGCGACGGCGGCGCCCACAAAAAAAGAGGTAACCAAAGAAAAAAACTGCCCGAGAAACATCCAGCCGGTATTTCTAAAATATTTTTTGAAACCTTCATGGTTTAACCAGGGTTGATAAGACGACGGGATCAAGCGTAAAACGCGCTGCCAGTTTAAAAACATAAATCAAACTTCTTTTTATCTTTTTAGTTTAGCATTTTCACAATAAAAAAAGGAGAAGTCATCCGGCTCCTCCTTAAACGATCTTAGTTTTAAAAATTTAAAGTTGTCAACATTCTGGCGATAAGTTTGACCCGCAAATTAGATGACTCTAAATACCGATCAAGCAATTCTTTTTTTTCAAGAATCTTTTCTTTCGGAATTTTTAGAGCCAAATCAGCGGCTAAATCGCTATAGTTATGGTTAAGAGATTCTTGAGCTTTTAAGAGAAGCTCAAGATTCTCAGCCAATTGGTCCGAGCTAATTTTATTTGCTAAAATCCTAGTCTGACGTCGGACGCGGCTAAGTGTTGAATACTGGGCCTGAAGCAACAAATTTAAAGGCAAGTCACTAGCCTTAATTTTCCTTAAAAGAGAAATGGCTATTGAGCGCTCATGACGGTCATGGCTGTCTAAACAGCCAATTAAGAAACCTACATGTTTAGCGGGATCAATTCCTTGACTATCAAGGATTGTTTTTAAAGCTAGGAAACGAAAACCTCGACGAAGCTCTTTCCGCCCCCAACCACTAAAACTTTTACAGTATTCCAAATAACTCTCTTTAATTTCTTGATTGGAATATTCAGAAAAAAAAGTAAAAGCTAATTCGGCAGCTAAGATAGAAATCTTTGAATCCGGATAGGTAGTCATTTTGACCAGATAATCAAGATTTTTTTCTAAATCTTCAACCGGCCCAGACTTAATTACTTCCAGGTGTGCCAAGTTGGCAGCTGTGGAGAGATTATGATTACTTGATTCTTCAAAATCAAGAATTAGCTGAAAATTTCTTCTCTTCTCATCAAGACTCCACGAGCCAATAATTTTGGCCAAAAGCTCACGCATCAGCTTACGCGTACTCATTAAATGGCTGTTATTAAGTAAATTTATAATCACTAAAAAATAGTGACTCAGATAAAAAACTGGCAAATCCCGAAGGATAATTGCCGCCACCTCAGCCGTCTCTGGGTCGTTAACTAAAGAAAAAATATTTTTCATCTTAGCTTCAAAAGCTTCTGGGGGAAGACTTTTTATCAGCTCAATCACCTTTTCTTCAGCCACCTGGCAAATAGGCGCCAATCTGATGATTATATCCAAATCATTTATAATCTCTTCCGGACTGAATTCTTTTACTTTTTCCCACGCATACTCTCGCGCCTTGTAATCAGAGGAAAAGATAAAAATTCTTAACCAAAAACTTGGATTCTTGGAGTAATTTTGCTCCGAGTATTTGTTGAGCCAATCCAAGGTCTCAAAAATTCCTTTTTTCTTCATTTTATTTAATTTTTAAGTTACTGTTTTATTGTACCGGCATTCTATCATATTTATAATAAAATGTCAAATAATAGCCAAACAACAAAAAAGCGGCCCTTTTGACAGAGCCGCCCTTTTTTTCCTTTTATTTATTAATTAATTTAGCTCACAGGCACCACCGGCACAAGCTAATTCTTTTTTAACCTCGGTTTCATCCTGTTTTTCATAACTGATAATTTGGGCAAAATCCATATTCCGGAATTTCTCTAAAAGCTCTTCATACTTCTTTTCATCAATCGCTTCGTAAGGTGCTAACTCGTAAACATGATTAGTGCGTGGTAAGAAAGAAAGGCCGCCAATAATATCCCAATTCTCATAAACCCAATTAGCGACGCCAATCCATTCCTCGTCACCAACAGTAATGGTCACTGAGGGGTTATGTTCAGTAAAGTTTAATTTAACTTTCTTCCAATGCTCCAATTGCTCTAAAGCATTTAGATCGTCACTAAAGATAGAACCTTTCGGAGCTTTAACCGGGAACTCAAAGACAAAAGTGCTGGCATCTTCATAGGATTGTCCGACTTCCGGCTTATACGGAACTCCCTGGTCGCGCAACATCTTAAAGAGCGAATCAGTAGATGAGATGCGAATGCGGCGGATATAGTAAGGAGCGTAACGTGCGTGCATACCGGAAGCGCAATCAACCAACTGGGAAACGGTGCCGGAAGGTTTTACGCAAGTAACGGCGGAAGAGGCTTGAATGCCGAAACGTTTGGCGTAATCTTTATTAACTTTAATCACCTCTTTCTTAAGTTTTTCTAAAACTTCGGCTTGGCGGCTAACTTTAGAATCCCATTGACCGGTCACCGAAACACCGAGTAGGCGCTCAGACTCGCAGTTCTTTTTCCAAGCCTTAGAAAGGTAAGGAAAATAAGTGAGGGTGGACTGATAGGTTCCTAAAATCGTCGCTAAGCGAATCTTTCTTAGTAATGACTCTTCAGTGTCATTATGGCGAGCAACCACTTCAGTTAAATTACAGAATTGTTTGGACTGGAGGATGATTTCGCCGCAAGGGTTAGTGCCCATTTGGCCAACCATGTTGCCATGGGCATCAAAAAATCCGGACTGCTTGCGCAAAAGATCTAGACGGCGTTTAGGCAAAGTTTTAACAAGTGAACCGCGATTGAAAATTCCGCGTTCACCAGAACCCGATTTCATCAGAGCAATCCACTCATCCATAAACTCTTCGTTGGTCGGTTTTTTGAGGTAAACAGCGGAATTATTAGCCAAGCTGCGTTGCGATTCGGTTAGATAGAATTGGCCTTTTTTAGCATCGCGAATATCGTCATCATCTAAATCCGATAGTGAAATCATGGCGCTGCGACGAACACCTCCAGAAACAACGCAGTAACCAATCATGCAAATAATATCGTGCAAATCAATATTGCGCAGCCGGCGTCCTTGGCGATTGAGCATCTTCTTGCGGGTAAAATCCAAGAGTTGGCGAAGCGGTTCGGGACCGGAGCTTTTTCCGCCCATGGTCATCAACCGCGCACCGGCCGGACGTAACTGTGAATAATCAAAAATAATATCTTCACCAGCGGCCCAAGTTTTCATCCCTAAAGCCAAAGCATCGGCCCAACCTTCTTTGCTATCAGGAACCACAAAAGTGCTGGGCTTTTTGCCGCTTTGATTTAAAATCTGAGGGAATTTTTCGACATTCTGGCTTTCCACGGACCAGCCGACACCAGTGCCGCACATGGAAACATACATAATCTCGGCAATGTCTTGAAAATTTTCCGGCGCAATATAAGAACAATTATAAGCACAAGCGTTGGTGCGATCAGCGGCCTTACCCGAAAATTGCATCAGCCGCATCGAAGGCATAATTTCTTGATTTAAAATCGCCTCGCGCAATTCGCTGTATTCTTTGTCCGTGAGCGCATCTTTAAGATTCTTTTTCATGTAACTTAAGTAGCGGTCAACGGTTTCAATCCAAGTCTCGCGACGTTGCTCCTCGTCAATCCAGCGCGAATAGCTCCGGTAAAAAATAAATTCTGATAAAGGGTTTCTAAAATATTTTTTACTCTCTTGAGTTAATTTCTGAACATGCTCCGGAATTTCAAGGTTGCGCTTTCTCACATCAGCTCGTTTCTGACGGTATAAAATATAAGCCTTAGCCACTTTCGGAAAATCATTGCGCATCAATTCCTCTTCCACTAAGTCTTGGATCATCTCGACATGAGGAATAAAATTTTTTTCATCAGAAAACTTTTTCATGCGCTTCAGATGAAGCTCCACTTGGGCACTAATTTTTTTAGCGAAGCCATCGGTTTCTTGGCCGACTTCTAAAAAAGCTTTGGTAATCGCATTTTCAATGCGATCGATGTCAAATCTGACAATCTCACCACTCCGTTTCCGGATTTTTGTGATTGCGGGCAAATTTTGAGGCATAGGGTTTATAAAAATAAAAAATAAATAGCCAGGAGGGGATAGTAATTAAAAAGCACTAGAAAAAGCTAATTAAATAAGCACTTTTTCTTCTTGAGACTGCCAGACAACCTAAAGAAAAATAACTATATGTTGAGTCTAATACTGATACAAAACTACTACATATGGTATTCTAGCAGATTTCCCAAGAGGGGTCAAAGAGCCTGTATTTAGCGCCTTAAAAGTAAAAAAGGGATAGTTATCAACAGCCTCTAAAAAAACTAAAGCCCGCCTTTTTTAAAAAAGGCGGGCGGGAATTTATCTTGAATTTTATTTAAGCGGATCGTAACCGCCTTTATTCCAGGGGTTACAGCGCAGAATTCGCCACATTGTCAGTAAACCACCTTTGATGGCGCCATATTTTTGAAGAGCGGCAATACCGTAATCCGAACAAGAGGGCGTAAAACGACAGTAACCATAAGGCCAGCGCCCCTTAAAAACACCATGATCCGGAGAGATGGTTTTTTGATAAAGTTTAATCGCGGCGATGCCCAATTCTCTCGGCCAGTGCCAAAAAATAAATTTGTCGTTCATAAATTGATTATAAAAAATCGGCTGCCAGTTGGCAAGCCGATACTTTTTAGTTTTAAGCATCTTGAAGGATAATATCCCCCAAGGACAAACATTCTTTTTCCGATTGGGGGCTTAAGAAAACATAAGCCGTTCGGTCGGTAAAGATTGTCACATTTTCCTTAACAATAAAGGTATCAATCGCTTTGTGAGCAAAAGAGTGCTCTTTATTGCAAATGCAAAGAAGATGTTTCGTGCCATAGCGATCCGTAAAAACTGGATGCATAATTATTAAGCGATCCAATTTCATTATACTTAAATCACGGTCCGAGATATTTTCTCGAAGTAGCGCGGCTGTTTCTACCGTCGCCGGGAATAAACCCTTTTGTCGAGCTAATTCCCGCACTTCCTGAAGACAACAGTTCTTATGTTTGAGAATCGTAACCCCCATTAACTCCGAACTAGCTTCTTCAGTAGCGGCCATAAAAACATCGCGCGCCGCCGCCGACAACGAATAACCGCCATCAGTTAAGCGCTTGATCCAAGCCGTCGGCGATCCCGGTTTCGGTTCCAAATTGAGTAAAATCTTTCCTTTACTATAAAAAATTTTTAAGGACAGAATCCGACACAAAGAAAACGGCATTAAGATAAAGGCGGCGCAGAGTGCCAAAACAATAATAATAAAAGTTACCATAATCTTATTCTTTTAGTTGGCTGTCGGCGTCACTGTAAATCAAGAAGGAAAATTTTTCATCAAAATCCGAATCCAGCGGAATCAGCTCCCAATGCATCTTACCCGGGTCGCAAGCTAAAGCTTTGATATAGGGGCTGTCCTCATATTCATCCCAATAGATGGTGCCCAGCGAACAAACATATCTTTGGTGCCACGATTTAGGAACGAGATTCTCGTTCTCTAAGAGGAAGTCAAAAATATTGGCGTTCGGCGAATAATCGCGGAGTTTACATAAAAAAGGGCTCAGGCCATTTTTTACTTCACTCGGCGTCACAAATTTAAAAGCTTTTTCGTCAAAAGGAATCGGCTCTTTAAAATTGTGAAAAGAAGCTTGATAGCCGGGAATCTTTTTTGGAGCACTGTTAAAATGAATTTTACCAGGCTCAGAGATCTTGGCTTTACCCTCAATTACCTGGCGCATAAGATAGCCCTGATTTTCAATAATTCCCTGCAAAGAACGAATTGTTTCTTCGTAATCTAAACAACCTTGCTCTAGCAAATCTTCAGTTTTCTGCTGAAGCAAAAAGATTTGATAGACCAAGAGCTGTTCATCAACAATATTCCGGCAGGGCATTCCCTCGAGGCCACCATTTTCCGGCGCCATAAGTTCCAAGCCATTTCTTTGGGCGGCGACCATTATCCACCCCTGACCTTCGGTTAACAACTGTAGTTCAGAGAGAGTACTTTGATAGCCGAGCGACTGTTTATCAATCCGCTTCTTCACTTCTCTAAACTTTTTAACTAAAGCACCGATTTGGCACTCCGTTAATTTCTTTCTACTTTCGTTCATGATTCAAACAATTTTGATTTTTGCCGTTCTCAAATATTTATTTATTCTGCAACAGCGCTCTAAATCCTTAAGAAGATTCAGGGCGCTGTAGCAGAAAACTGTTAAGGTGCTTAGTCTTTTATAACTTAAAAAGCTGTTTTAGTCAAGGGCAATAAAAAAGAGGCTTTTGGCCTCTTTTTTCTCTCAAATTAGGTTTTTTATTCAGTCGCCAACCTTATTTCCCCACACTTCCCGTTAGTAGCATCAACAGCATCAAAAATATCGTCAATGTTCGGCTCGTAAGCGGATAGTTTAGTGCCATCTTTTAAGGTTAGCTCCACAAATTCTTGATGGCTTTGAAAAGCCTCCTCCACTTCACAATTATTAATCGCTTCTAAGAGGATGGGCCAGGTGCTATTGGCCTCGTTTACAAAAGAGCGGTTATCAGGAGTCAAGCAAAGATTGGGGTTAGTTTCATCAACTTTTAAGCCAGCAGCCACACAATCATCATAATTTCTAATTCCATCTAGGAGAGCCTGACAATAGTCATGGCTGCCCCAATCGCTGGCAACCAAACAAACAGCCAAACGATCTTTAATAGTGGTTTGCGAAAGAGTAATAGTTTTGACAATCTCTTCCACTAAGGCGTCAAGATTGAAATCAGCCTGCTCTTTTTCACAAGCGGTCTTCTCCGGGTCGTCATAGTTAACGCATTGCGGATAGCCAAGGAAGAAAGAAATAACTCCAGTTTGGCCGGCCAGGGGGAAATAATAACTATAGTTTTTGTAGATGGTGCCGGCCGCCCCCTCAGAATAAGTGGAAACGCAGTAAGAACGACCATCAATTGTCTTCTCAGCTTTCCAAATTCCCGGCGATGACTCATTGCCGACAGGATTACAAGAATAAGGGGCATTTAAAACAATTAATGTTGGTGACCAGTCTCGAGAAGAAATGTATTTTGTCTCAAGTCTAGGCGGATAACTGTAGGATTCACCGGTATCGGT
>JBMNOL010000013.1:0-5885 GCA_050943055.1 Patescibacteria group bacterium | reverse complement strand
TTTTTATTATCCGTTAGTTTTTTAGATTTTATTTATTTTTTAAAAACAATCGCATTGGGAATATCGCGGCCCGGTCCGACTAGAAAATTATCTTCATAAATTAAAGCCGCACTGCCACCACCGTCTAAGTTTAAAGCGGTCTCAAAATTAAGTTTTTCCAAAACCAGAGCCAAATCTTCTAAAGTGCCGTTACTGATTGAAACCAAATAGAGATCGCCTTGACCGCGGTAGCGAGGATTATCTTTGTAAGCCAGAGCTTGGCGGGTGCCTAAAGTTTTTTGAGACGCCGTTAATTTATTGATGTCCAAAACATTAAGACCGTCTTCCAAGATTCGCGGTTGATTACTCAGGGCGGCGCTAACACTACGGCCAGTGATGGCTTGAAAATTTTCTGGGCTGACAAAGTCGCGAACATCCTTAAAATAGTGCCAATGATTGGCGTCATCAATCACCGCTAAGGGGCCGGTAGTCGGTAAAATCATTTTGTCGCGGTTAATCATTACCTCCCAGCGACTTTCATAAAGAGGGGAGAAATAATAATTAAGATGACCGCAATCGGTGTGACTGCAAAAATAAGAACCATTGATAGCGGCAAAGCCTTGGTTATCATCTAAATATTTTTTCAAGGGCTTAACCGCACAAACACCATTTGGACAAGGACGCGGTTCGGCCGCCAGCGTCAAAACTTGTAAGCCTGGTTGGCGCAAACTGATTCTGACTAGCGTCGTTAAAAAATTGCCGCGCTCCGTTTTTACCAAAACAATATCTTTTCCTAAATAATTATCAGGTAGATCGCCATCAAGGGCGATTAAAATTTCTTTCAAGTTTTCATTAGTAATTCCTAAACCGTGCTCGCGCATAATTTTAAAAGCATCGTCGGGGCGGCCTAAATAATAAGCTTTCAGGTCTAGAGGGTCTAAATACCAAGCTTCACCGTTTTTTTCTACTTGTAGTAAGATCCGGCCGGCGAGCTTTTTCGCTAATTCCAAGTTGCCGCCGCTTTGCCCGTCTTGGGGTAGGGCAGCAAAAGTTTCTTCAGAGATTCCCAAGCCTAATTCGCGCATGACGGTAAAGGCGTCATCGGGGCGACCTAAATAATAGCGGCGCTGATTATCCGGGTTTAAATACCACGCCTCACCATTATTTTCTACTTGTAAAAGGAGGCGACCGGACAATTTAGTGCTTAAAGGAGTGGCTTGGCCGGCCAGCGGAGATAAAGAAAGAGTAAAGATAATCAAAATAAATAGCTTTTTCATAAACACTATTATAGCTTTTTTAAGATTTTCGGGCTAGTCAGAAAAAGCTTTAAATTAGAGCGGCTCTTGCTAAAAGCTTGATGAAAAGTTAAGATACAGAAAGTTAATTATTTATTTATTATTTATTCGGCTATATGGCAAAAAGAACAACCGGTGTGGGCAAGAGAGTAAAGAGTAATTCTCACAAAACCGTTAAACGCCTTGCCGCCAAAGCAGAAATGTTGGCAGCTAAGGCGGAAAAGAAGTTAAAGAAGAATATAAAATAAGAATGGGCGTTTTTTTATTACTCCCGCGCCAAACCGGTTCATTTTTACCGGTAGCTTTTTAATGTTAAAAATATGGATATATATGAAGAATCTTTAGAATTACATCGTCAGCATCAGGGCAAGTTGGCGGTGGCCACTAAAGTGCCGCTTAAAGATAAGACCGATCTTGCTCGCGCCTATACGCCCGGAGTGGCTGAAGTCTGCCGCTTAATTGCTGCTAATCCGGATGCCGCTAAGACCCATACTTTAAAAGGTAATACGGTGGCGGTAGTCTCAGATGGCAGTGCGATTTTGGGTTTAGGCAATTTAGGGGCGAAAGCCGCTTTGCCCGTGATGGAAGGGAAGGCCGCTCTTTTTAAAGAGTTTGCTAACGTTGATGCTTTTCCTATTTGTTTAGATACTCAGGATCCTGAAGAAATTATCAAGATTGTCAAAGCCATCGCGCCCAGTTTTGGCGGGATTAATTTAGAGGATATTAGTGCGCCGCGTTGTTTTGAAATTGAAAATCGTCTCAAGGAAGAATTAGATATTCCGGTTTTTCATGACGATCAACACGGGACGGCGGCGGTTATCTTAGCCGGTTTAATTAACGGCTTAAAATTAAAAAACTTAGCTCCCGAGAAGGCTAAAGTGGTGATTGCCGGTGCCGGCGCGGCCGGCTTGGCGGTCGCCGACCTGCTCTTAAAATATGGTTTTTCTCAATTAATTATCAACGATTCCAAAGGGGCACTTAGTTTAGATCGTCAAGATTTAAATGAGGCGAAACGGGCGCTGGCTCAGCGCAGTAATCAAGAAAACTTCAAGGGCTCCTTGAAAGAATCTTTAGTCGGCGCCGATGTTTTTATTGGTGTTTCCGCGCCTAATCTGATTGACAGGGAAGTAGTCGCGACTATGGCCCCGGAGCCTTTAATTTTTGCTTTATCTAACCCCGTGCCGGAAATTATGCCGGCGGAGGCTAAGGCCGGTGGGGCCTTAGCGGTAGCGACTGGGCGCAGTGATTTTCCTAATCAAATCAACAATGTTTTAGTTTTTCCCGGCATCTTTCGGGGCGCTTTGGATAATAATGTCACTAAAATCACGGACGCGATGTTAATTAAGGCGGCGGAAAATCTAGCGGCTTTAGTTAAAGAGCCGACAGTTGATTATTTACTTCCGGACGCTTTTGACCCGGCGGTGGTAAAAGCCGTGGCGGCCGCCCTTAAAAATTAGGGCAGCCTGTGCTATAATAGTGGGGCTAATTAATTTTTTCATCTTATGAAACATCGTCTTTTTCTCCTCTTGTTCCCTTTAGTTTTTCTTCTTGGCGCCTGTTCTTGGGGTTACACTAATAATTCCGATAATTCTGAGCCTAACATGGCAAGCCCCGATCAAAATGAAAGTCAAGAACTGGAGCCGCCGCTTGAATTGGAACCGGCAACCACTACTGAAGTGACTGAAGCCGACACTCTCTTTTCCTATGAATATCCTGATTTAGGGATTAAAATTTCTTACCCCAGCACTTGTTATTTTAATAAAGGAATGATTGATTGCGGTGACTTTACTTTAAGTGTTTGGCCTTTAGAAAAACCTACGGCAGCGGAAGCTCAGAAAACCTTTAAAGATGGTTATACCCAAATTGAATATGGATATTCTAATAACGACAATAATTACGCCTTGATGGCTTGGTATGAGGGGGAAGACAAAGCGGATCTGGAAGTGGCGATTGCCGAGATTGCTGAGACTTTAGTTTTTACTAATTAAATCATTGCCAATAAAAAAAGAGCTTTCCGTCCGGAAGGCTCTTTTTTGTAAACTTTTTTTATTCTTTCTTTAGCAAATCTCTAATCTCCACTAATAATTCTTGATCTTTTGTTAAAGCAGCCGGTTTTTCTTTTTGCACTTCAACTTCTTCTTTTTTCTTAAACGGTTCTTTAACTTTATTAGCCAGCTTGATCACTAAGAAAATGGAACCGGCGATGATAAGAAAATCAACAATGTTTTGCAGGAAAAGACCAGCGTTTAAGGTGACGGCAGTGGCTGTTTCACTCGCCTCTCTTAAAGTGATTGACCACTCAGCTAAGGAACCGCCGGCACTGAGTAAACTGATTAAAGGAGTAATGATGTCGGCTACCAGCGAGCTGACAATTTTACCGAAGGCGCCACCAATCACGACGGCAACGGCCAAGTCAATCACATTGCCTTTCATCGCAAAGTCGCGAAATTCTTGGAGAAATTTTTTCATAAATATATTATTAAGTTCAAAAAAATCTTGAGGAAAAATTGAAGTAGAAGGAGG
This sequence comes from Patescibacteria group bacterium, assembly GCA_050943055.1. Classification (GTDB taxonomy): domain Bacteria; phylum Patescibacteriota; class Patescibacteriia; order Patescibacteriales; family UBA12465; genus JAEZRQ01. The sequence continues at coordinate 2,088 of JBMNOL010000013.1, read as the reverse complement.
TATAATGTGATTATATCTAAACGGTTCTGGCTGAGCAAGCCAAAACACCGATAGCTATGCTAAAATAATAATATGTTAAATCTAACTTTAATCACGGTTGGTTCTCTAAAAGAGCCAGCGCTCAAAACTTTAGCAAGCCAGTACCAAAAGCGCCTCAGTCCTTACGCGCGCTTAAAAATTATTGAACTGCCGGCTTTCCCTTTTTCCGAACAAGAGGGAAGTCGAAAAAAGTCTCAAGAAAAATTGAAGGCTTCTTTAGAAACAGTCTTGTCTTCTTACCCGAAAGAAAATGTTTATTTACTGAGTGAACACGGTCGTCTTTATGACACTTCCGGCTTTACCGAGCTTTGTTCCCGACCTTTAGTTTTAGTAATAGCCGGCGCCCTTGGGTGGCCGGACAGCTTTACTAAGGATTATCAGTGTTTATCTTTATCACCGCTCACGATGCCGCATGAGTTAGCGCGAGTGGTCTTATTAGAACAACTTTACCGAGCGGCCACGATCAAGGCTAATAAAACTTATCATTACTAATATGGATAGAGTTAAGAAATTAACGGCGGCGGTAAAAAAAATTTCCTCCCCCGAGCAAGCGAAAATTTTAGAAGGGTTTTTTAAAACCGGCCCCGGGCAATACGGTGAGGGTGATATCTTTTGGGGAATCAAAGCGCCGGCGGCTCGTCAGATTGCTAAACAATTTTCCGATCTTTCTTTAGACGAGTTAAGTGAATTAATTTCTTCGCCGGTTCATGAGTTGCGCTTGATTGCTCTTTTTATTGCCGTTCATCATTATGAGCAAGCGAAAAAATTTCCCGAGCAGAAAAAAATTGTACGCTGGTATTGGCGGCAGCGGCCGCAGATTAATAATTGGGATTTGGTTGATTTGTCGGCGCCCAAAATTTTAGGCGCTTACTTGCGCGACTATCCAACGGAACGACAACTTTTAATTTTTTTAAGTCAGAGTCCTAATCTTTGGGACCGGCGCTCGGCAATTGTCGCCACTTTAACTTTTATTAGTGAGGGTGACTTTCAACCAACTTTAGAATTAGTTAAAATTTTCTTGAGCGCGCCTGAAGATTTAATTCATAAAGCCAGTGGCTGGATGCTTCGAGAAGTGGGGAAACGCGATCAAAAAGTTCTTTTAGATTTTTTAGATAAGTATGCGGCGCGGATGCCGCGCACAATGTTGCGCTATTCTATTGAGCATTTATCGGCAGCTAAACGGCAAAAATATTTGCGAAAAAAAAGGATTGTTTAGGAAGTTTTCGGAAAGCCCCCTGATTTGTTGGCATAATTTTTCTAATGTGCTACAATAATGCTATTAATAAGGTTAATCGCGTCGGTGCCTAAGCTGGCGGACTAACCAAAAATAATTTAGGCAAAAACGGTTAAGACTTTTCTTAGTCGTTTCCGCCCCATGTAAATATGCCAAAAATGACTAAAGCGAAAATGGTCGCTGGTTTAGCTGAAGAACTTGGTTCTTCTAAAAAAGAAGTTTCCAACTTCCTCGATGTGTACTCCGAAATGGTTTACAAAGAAGTAAAGAAAAACGGAGAATGCATTGTTCCTGGTTTCGGTAAGTTAGTAAAAGCTAAGCGCAAAGCTCGTGAAGGACGCAATCCTGCTACCGGCGAAACGATCAAGATCCCGGCTAAGACCGTGGTTAAGTTCCGCCTCTCCAAAGCGGTTAAGGACGCTATCCTTTAATTCAAAAATCAAACAAAAAAACCACCTTCGGAATCGGGTGGTTTTTTTATTGACTTAACCTTAATTTAATCTTTATCTTCAGTCTTGGGCTTAATGACATTTTCCCAGTTATGGTAATATTGTCCCAAGCCTTGCTCGTATAATTTATTTTTCAACTTCCGGTTAGCGCTTAGATAACGGAGTAGGGAACCTAGTTCAATGCGGTAGCGATCATTGATAATTTTGTATTTTAAGTCAGGCGATTTTTTAATAGCCCGACGGATGGTTTTAGGGTCTACGCCGCCCAAATTGGCGGAGGCCGAGACGGAGAACCAAAGCGGTTTTTGGATGTTTTTCTTTGTCTTCATATCCGACTTAAGTCCACTATACCTTAGACTAAAGTAT
>JBMNOL010000010.1:0-29200 GCA_050943055.1 Patescibacteria group bacterium | reverse complement strand
CTCACTGAGCGGTGGTTTTGTTTAGACATTTACTTTTTTCCCGGTAAGCATCTTTTCAACCGGTCAGTTCAGCAAAATTATTTTTAATTAGAAAAAACTTACAAAGCTCTTGATTTTTATTTAAATTACTGATAATATCCACTTGTTTTAAGTAAACTAAAAAATATAAAAATCAAACACTGAATATGCCTAATAAAAAATCGGCTGAAAAAGAATTACGCAAAAGCGTCAAGCGTCAAGCGGAAAACAAAAAAGTAAAGAAGGTAATGAAGCAAGCAATTAAAACCAGCAACAAAACCATTGCCGCTGGTGAAAAGTTGAGCGCCGAAAGCCTATCCTTAACTACTAAGTTAATTGATAAAGCTGCTAAAAAGGGTGTTATCAAAAAAAACACCGCTGCGCGCCAAAAATCACGTTTAGCGAAACGCGCTAATAAAATTAGTAAATAATAATTTATAAACGGACTTAAGCTGGGATTTGTCGACTAGTCGCCGTCATTCTCGGGTTAAGCCCTAATTTTTAATCTATGTTAGATAAAAAGACTAAAGAGAAAATTATCAAAAAGTATCGTGTTCACGAAAACGATACCGGTTCCACTCAAGTGCAAATTGCTATCCTGACTGAAGAAATCAAACAATTAACCGAACACTTAAAACAACACAAACAAGACAACTCTTCCCGTCGCGGCTTATTAAAAAAGGTTGGCGAGCGCCGAAAATTATTGAAATATTTACAAAAAGAGGATGTGGAACAGTTTAAAGAATTAGCCTCGAAATTAAAGTTAAAGATCGCCGACAAGCTAATTGCTGAAGAGGAGGAAGAAAAGTTAAAACAAAGTCGCTACGCGACCACTAAAACTGATGATGAAGAAGAGGTGGAAGAGGAGCCTAAGGATTTAAGCGACCTTGAAAACGAAGAATAAAAAAATAAAAGCGGCTCTATATGATTAAACACTCTGAACAAAGAATTGGCATCCTGATCGATGTTTCTAACATGTACCACTCCGCCAAAAATCTCTACAATCGCCGCGTCAACTTCAAAAATATTCTCACCGAAGCAGTGGCCGGCCGGAAGCTTATCCGGGCCACTGCTTATGTTATCAAAAGCGATAACGAAGATGAGATGAATTTTTTTGAAGCTTTAAGCCAGCAGGGTTTTGAGGTCAAAATGAAAGACTTACAAACTTTTGCCGGTGGCGCCAAAAAAGGCGACTGGGATGTTGGTATCGCTTTAGACGCCATTCGTTTGGCCGATAAATTGGATGTCATTATTTTAGTTTCCGGTGATGGCGATTATCTGCCTTTAGTTTCCTACTTACAGAATAATAAAGGCTGCCTGGTAGAGATAATGGCTTTTAGAAAAACCTGCTCTACCCGCCTAATTGAAGAATCGGATGATTTTATGGACCTCTCTTCAAGTCCTAAGTTTTTATTAGGACGCGGTCAATTAAAGCTAAATAAATAATTTAATTAAATAAATAATCTTGTTCTGACCGGCAAATACTTAGTGCTGTAAAATATTACAGTCCTTTAATTTGACGGCCAGAACCACAACTTATGGAAAAAATTTTTAAGACGGAGTGGTTGGGTCATGAACTCACCATCAAAACTGGACGCGTCGCCCTTCAGGCGGATGCTTCAGTGATTGTTCAATATGGTGAAACCGTCGTTATGGCTAATGTCGTTCAGGCAAAAACTGAACGCGAGGGAGTAGACTTCTTCCCTTTAATGGTGGATTTTGAAGAAAAGCTTTACGCGGCGGGCATTATCAAGGGCTCCCAATGGGTAAAGCGTGAAGGCCGACCAACCGACCAGTCAGTTTTGACTGGCCGCATGATTGATCGCGCCATTCGACCTTTATTCAACCAAGAAGATCGTCGCGATGTTCAAGTAATTGTTTCCGTTCTGGCGGTAGACAACGAAAACGACTACGATATCGTTTCTTTACTAGCGGCTTCAGCCGCTTTAGCGATCTCGGGAGTTGATTGGGCTGGACCTATTGGTGGTGTCCGTGTCGGCCGCATCAATAATGAATTTGTCTTTAACCCTACCTATGAACAACAGGCCTTAAGCGACCTGGATATTATCGTTTCCGGCACTGCCGGGCGCTTGTTAATGTTAGAGGCGGCCGCGACTAATGTTGCTGATGAAGTTGTTTCTGAGGCGATTGTCGTTGGCTTAGATAAGATGCAAGGAGCACTGGACTTAATCAGTAAAATGAAGGCGGAATTAAAGCCGGAACTAAAGGCGAAAAAAGAAGTCCTAAAAACAGCCGCGGAAATAGAGGCGGAAGAAGCCAAACAGGCTTTATTAGAAAAATCTGAGACTTGGCTAAAAACAATTATTCCGGGCATTTTATTTGACGGCTCTTATTACACTAAAAAAGAACGTAAAGCCGCGGTTTCCGAAATAAAGAATCAATTAGACCACTATTTATTTGATCAAGAGGTTAGTCGTTCAGAACGCCAATGGATAATTGGTAAATTAGTAGAGAAAATGGTTGATGCCGAAGTTACCAGGGCGATTTTAGAGGATGACCGCAGAGTTGATGGTCGAAAATTAACCGAAGTTCGTCCTTTATTAGCCGATGTTGCTATTTTGCCACGTGTTCACGGATCCTCATTATTCTCTCGTGGCGAAACTCAAGTAATGTCTATTGTTACTTTAGGGGCTCCGGGATTAGAACAATCTTTAGAAGGTATTGAGGGTGCTAGCAAAAAGCGCTATATGCACCATTACAACTTCCCACCTTATTCAGTTGGTGAAGTTTCTCCTTTACGCGGTACGGGCCGTCGCGAAATCGGCCACGGCGCTCTAGCGGAAAAGGCAATTATGCCTTTATTGCCGGAAAAGGAAGATTTTCCTTATACCATTCGCGTTGTTTCCGAAACCTTGGGATCTAACGGTTCTTCCTCAATGGCTTCTACTTGCGCTTCCACTTTAGCTTTAATGGACGCCGGGGTACCGCTTAAAAAGCCAGTCGCCGGAATTGCTATGGGCTTAGCTTCTAATCCTGATATGAGTCACTGGAAAATTATTACTGATATTCAAGACTTAGAAGACGGCGAAGGTGGTATGGACTTTAAAATTACCGGCACCGACAACGGTTTAACCGCTATTCAATTAGACACTAAAAGCATTGGTTTAAGTCCGGAAATAATCAAAAAGACCATCATTCAAGGCCGCGAAGCTTTAAATCAGATTTTAACCGTTTTAAAAGGCGCGATTGCCTCTCCACGACCAGACCTGTCTCCTTACGCCCCACGAATTACCAGCTTCATGATTAACCCTGAAAAGATTGGGGCTATTATTGGGCCGGGCGGAAAAACAATTAATGGCATTATTGATGAAACTGGCGGCACCGTCAGTATTGATATTGAAGATAATGGCTTAGTCATGGTTTGTGGTAATGACGCCGCCATGGTTGCCTTAGCTCTCTCTCGCCTACAAGACATTGTCAAAGAATTTAAAGTTGGCGATGAGGTGAAAGGTAAAGTTGTCCGTATCTTGGACTTCGGCGCCTTTATTGCGCTAACACCCAACCAAGACGGAATGGTCCATGTGAGCGAATTAGCTCCTTACCGAGTAGAAAAGCCAAGTGACTTTTTAAGCATTGGTGATGAAGTTATGGTCCGGGTCCGAGAAATTGATGACCAAGGCCGAATCAACTTAACTATGAAGGGTCTGGCCGAAAACGAAGCTCTTTGGAAAGATGAAAAAGGAAAATCCCAAGGAGGCGGTAATTTTGAACGAAAACCGAACCGCTTTAACCAGCGTCCCGACGGTTCTCGCGGCGGACGCCCCGGTTCATTTAGGCCACGATCTTAAAAATTGACTTTTTATCAGTATTTGGTTAGAATTGGTTTGTTAATTGCCGCTTCGGCCATAACTGAAAGACTATAAGAAATTATGTTAACCATCAAATTATCCAAGTTAGGAAAGAAAAACCACAAACTGTTCCGGGTGATTATTACCGAAAAGGGCCGCGATCCTTATGGCCGCGCCTTAGAGGTTCTAGGATCTTACGATCAGTATCAAAAAAAGTTAGCAGTAAAAAATGATCGTGTTACTTACTGGCTCTCAAAAGGAGCGCAGATGACAAGCACGGTCAACAATTTGCTAGTTACCCAAGGCGTTATTGATCGGGAGAAAATTATTCCGAACAAAAAAACCAAGTCTAGTGAAAAACGTGCCTCTCAAAAGAAAGCTAAGGCTAATAAACAGAAGGTAGAAGCTCCAGCTCCAGAAGCTCCTAAAGAGGAAGCTCACGTTGCTGAAGAAGCTCCTAAGGAGGAGGCGTCAAAAGAAGAAGCGGCGACTTAAATCTATTACTTAGCTGCTTTTAGCAGTTATTTATATAATTAATATTCTTTTCTGTTCAATGTTTTCATTAAACTGAGAAGGAAAAACAAAATTATGGAAGCTCAAGACAAGCAATTCTTAGAAATGATCGTAAAGAACATCGTCAGCAACCCAGATGATGTCCAAGTAGATCGCACGGTAGACGAAATGGGCGTGCTTTTGACCCTAAAAATCAACCCGGCTGACATGGGTTATGTCATCGGACGTAAGGGGCAAACCGCGCAGGCAATTCGCACCTTATTAAAAATCGTTGGCGCTAAGAACAACTCCCGCGTAAATTTAAAAATTTATGACCCGGAAGGTGGCAAGAGATACGAACAGCGCCCAGTAGCTGAAAAGACTGAAAACGCTCCCAGTGAAGGAAGCGATTTAGAATCAGCCATTGATGATTTACGCATCTAACTAAATACAATCTTGAAAAGCCCCGCAAAGCGGGGCTTTTCTATTATAATGAGCTTAAATAACTACCTATGAATTTTAAAGCTATCTCTATTTATCCGGAAATTTTTAATTCCTACTTGCAAGCCGGAATTTTAAAACGTGCTCAAGATCAGAACTTAATTAGTTTTGAGGCTTATGATTTAAGGGCTTGGAGCACTGATAATTATCATAGCGTTGATGACACTCCCTATGGGGGCGGAGCGGGCATGGTTATGAGAGCCGATATTTGGCAAGCTGCCTTAAGTGACATTAAAAAGAAAAGCACTACTAAAAAAAGAAAAGTCGTCATGCTCTCAGCTAGGGGTGAAACTTGGACTCAAGCCAAAGCGCAAGAGTATAGCAAACTGGAAGAAATTGTTTTTGTTTGCGGGCGCTTTGAAGGCATTGATGAGCGGGTACGCAATTTTGTCGATGAAGAAATTTCCGTCGGTGATTATGTTTTAACCGGCGGCGAATTGCCGGCCTTAATTATCATGGATTCGGTTTCTCGCCTCCTTCCTGACGTTTTAGGAAACAGTGATAGTTTAGCTGATGAATCACACGCGGAGGCAGGCGTCTTAGAATATCCTCAGTATACCAAACCGCCAATTCTAGAGGTTGAAGGAAAAAAATATCCTGTTCCCGAAATTCTCCTTTCCGGTGATCATGCTAAAATCGCGGCCTGGAGAAAAGCGCAACGCCAGAAAAAATAACCTAAAAAACGGCCGCGGCCGTTTTTTTAAACAATCTTCCATTTATCACCGTCTTTTAATAGGTGGCCACTAATAGTAAAACCCGAAGCTTTCGGATGGCCACCGCCGCCAAACTTCTTGGCTAATTTTGAAACATCAAGACCGTCTTCAACGCTGCGCAGACTCCCTTTAACCAACCCTTCTGGTTCTTCATGCAAAAGCATAATCGCCGACACTCCGGAAAGATTGCTTAACCAACCGGCAATCTCGCCAAAAACATCTTGTCCCGAAAAACGATTTAATTCTTCAGGGGTAGCGTCCTTTAAAACCTCTTCCACTTCCGGACGCGTTAGAACGGAAAAAGCTAAATTATATCTTTTATTGAGACGCAAATTATTAAGCGCTAGCCCCCAGAGCTTCATTGTTAGTAGACTTTGATTATGAATTAAGCGATCAACAATTTTAGCGAAACGGGCGCCACAAGCCACCATCTCCGAAGCAATACTCAAATTCGCGATACTGGTTTTGGAATATAAAAAATTACCAGTATCAGAAAGCAGACCGGTTAAAATGCAATCCGCCAAATCACGATTAATTTCTTGGTCATTAGCTTCCAAAAAATCATAAATAATTTCGGCGGTCGCCGCTTTTTCCGGCGAGCGCGCTTCAAGATCCGACCAATGCTCATCGCTAGGATGATGATCAAACTCAATTAATAGCGGTCGTCTAAGTTCATTCTTTAAGGAGCTAATCTCTTCGGCCAAACTAGTGCGTGCCAAAGAGCCACAATCAACTGCGATAATCACATCGTAAGCTTTTAAATCACCTAGAGAATCGGAAGTGGCCGCGATTTTATGAATATGAGGGAGATAATCAAAAGCTCCAGAACCTTTAGAACCTAAACAAAAAGCCCGAGCCGGAATTTCATATCTCTCTGCCAACTCCAGTAAAGCGCAAACCGAGGAAAAAGCATCGCCGTCAGGATTAAGATGCCCCACGATTAAAAGATTTTTGGCGCTAACAAATTTTTGAAAAATTTTCTGGTAAAGGATTTTTCTTTTAGACATAGCTTGGCGACGAATTTATCTAAAGTTTATTATCTTAATAGTAAAATAATAAAAAGTCCAGCCCGAGAAGCTGGACGAAAATGCTACCGTTTTATAGGTTTTTATTTTAAATTATCGAGATACTCTTCTAGCGCGGCAGCTTCTTTTTCGGTCGGATCAAAAACAAAATTAAGGTGAGGGATCTGTCGTAAGCGGATTTTTTTGACTAAGGCCGAAGCAATAACCCGAGCGGATTTTTTTAAAGCCGCTAGGGCCGTACCCGCTTGATTGTCAGGCAACACGGAAATCCCCACCGTCGCCGCTTTCTGGTCAACCGAGCCTAAAACATAGACTACGGTAATTAAAACGCCTGGTAAAGCGACCTCACGACTGATAGCGGCGGCTAATTCCTCGCGTAAAACATGATTTAGACGGGCTCGTGACATAAATTAATCTTTAATTTCTTCTTCATGATAAGCTTCTAAAATATCGCCCTCTTTAATTATCGGCTGTCCTTCAAAAAGCAGGCCGCACTCATCATTGGTTTGAATCTCTTTAACATCTAATTTGCCGCTTTGCAGCTGGGCAATTTTTCTAGTAGCCACAATTTCGCCCGCACGCTTAATATCTACTGAGCTGCCACTTCGGACATAACCATCTAAAACGCGACCGCCGATAATCTGACTATTATTTTCGGTTCTAAAAATTGCTAACACTTTAATCCGACCTTCATCAACCCGTTTCATTTCTACCTTAATCATCTTTTTCATCTTCTCGCGCATGTCTTTAATCAAATCATAAATAACAGAGTAGATTTTTATCGGCACGCCTTTTTCGCGAACCAAATTTTCAATCGGAGCCGTCAAACGAACATTAAAACCAACAATCTCCGCATTTGAATCTTCAGCGCGGCGCACATCGCCCTCAGTAATATTACCTAAACCTTTAGCGAGGATTTTGACCCGCACCTTTTCAGTATTTAATTTCATTAGTGATTCTTCAATTGCCTCGGCGGAACCTAAAAAGTCGGCCTTAATAATTAAATTAATCTGCGGGACATCATCATCGGTCTCCGAAGAAGCCATTGACATAGCTGATTTTACCGTCTGCCCGGAAGCAGTTCTGATTTTTTTATTCTTCACTCTAATGCCATCGCCCACTTCTAAAATATCACCAATCTCGGGAGAAATTTTTAATCCCAAAATCTTAACCGGCACTGAAGGACCGGCTTCAGTAACTTCTTCGCCTAAATGGTTTTTTAAAGATTTAACTTTTCCATAAATAATTTCATTAAAGCAAAGTTGATCACCAATACGTAAAGTGCCATTTTGCACCAGAATCGTCGCCACCGGACCGGCTCCTTTATCAACATTAGATTCAATCACCGTACCCGCCGCCAAGGCGCTAGGATTAGCTTTCATGTTTTGGCTTTCAGTTTCAGCTAGTAATAAAACCACATCTAATAATTCTTCAATACCGGTACCCTCTTTAGCCGAAATTGGCACACAGATAGTTTTTCCACCCCAATCTTCAGGAGTAATTCCTAAAACGGAAGAGAGTTCTTGTTTAGTCTTATCTAAATTTGCTTCCGGTTTATCCATCTTATTGATCGCCACTAAAAATGGTATTTTGGCAGCTTCAATAATGCGGCAAGCTTCAACTGTTTGCGGTTTAACACCGTCATCAGCAGCGACAACCAAAATCGCAATATCGGCAACTTTAGCACCACGACTACGCATGGCAGTGAAAGCTTCGTGTCCGGGTGTATCAATAAAAGTCATTTTACGACCCTGACGCTTAATCTGATAGGCACCAATATGTTGAGTAATTCCGCCCGCTTCCTCAGAAGCTACATCAGTTAACCGAATAGAGTCTAATAATTTAGTTTTACCATGATCAACGTGACCCATTACCACCACGACTGGCGGCCTACTCTCTAGATCACCTTCTTCTTCTTGATCGATAATCTCCTGAAGCTTTTTCTCTTCACTAACCTCATCTACCAAATCTGTTTTTTCTTCAGGCTGGATTTCTAAATTTAAGCCAGCACCAATAATGACGGCTGTATCAAAATCTATTTTTTCATTAATTGAAGCAAAAACGCCATTCTTCATCAGCTCTGATAAAACCCGATTAACCGGAATACCGGCTAATTCAGAAAAGTTACGAACAGTAATTGTGCTCGGAATAACAATCGGCTTCTTTTCTTTAGGCAAATCCCGTTCTTCTCGCTCTTTAGCTGAGGCGGCAGCCCGCTCCATTTCCAAACGATGTCTAAAAACCGGCCAATTTTTAATAATTTTTTTGGCGGTATTATTATCAATTTTGATGGCTTTTTGACCAATATTAAAACCAATTGTGGGCAAAAGGTCACGAAGTTCTTGGGGATTTACTTTCAATTGGCGCGCTAATTCTGATATATTCATAATTTTTCTCAATTAAAATCGGGCGTTAGTCGCCAGAAACTGCCTAAAGTTTACACTAATTGGGCTTTTTCGTCAAATATTAGGAGCTAAAGTTAGAAAAAATTATCTTTACAAAGTGGCGATTTAATGCTAAGCTAAAAGCATAAGATTTTTAATCGGGTTGTTTCTGGAACTTAACCCCTGTTTTCCGTCGCTTAATATTTTTAGTTTTTTAATCTCTGTTTCTAGCTTAGCTATCAATATAATATTCTACCCGGCTCTATTTTTTTAGAAGCAGGCGCGTCGGCTGTCGGTTTTCCAAAAACAACCGTAATCATATGGAATATATTCTTTATGTGTTGTTTTTTGCCGGCGGCTTTTTTATTGGTTATCTAATTTATAAAAGCCTCGGAGCTAAAAAACTAAGTGGTTCAGAACAAAAAGCGAAAAAATTATTAGATGAGGCCGCTATAAAGGAAAAAGAGATTCTTCTGCAAGCTCAAGAAAAAGCGCTCAAAGTAATTGAGGAATCTAAAAAAGAAGAAGCACGACGACGACAAGAAATTAACCAAGCTCAGGCGCGCGTTGAGGAAAGAGAAAACTCTTTTTCTCAAAAACTTCTCGATCTCCAAGATAAACAACAAAAACTCTACGACCAGGTGACCGAAGTCCAAAGCATTAAAGAAGAAATTAAAGCTATCCAACAAAAACAGGAAGAGAAATTGGCCGAAATTGCCAATCTTAGCCCGGAAGAGGCAAAAGAAGCGCTTCTTAAAAAAGTTGAGGCTCAGTGCAGCGACGATTTAGCCGTCCGTCTAAAAAAATTAGAAAATGAAGGCGAAGAAATTTTAGCAGACAAAGCTCGGGATATTATGGCACTAGCGATGCAGCGCATGGTTTCTAACTACACCGTTGAGCTAACCACCACCACCGTTGACTTACCAAACGATGAAATGAAGGGCCGTATTATTGGTCGCGAAGGTCGAAATATTAAATCAATTGAACAACTAACGGGGACAGAAATTATTGTTGATGACACTCCCAACGTAATTACAATTTCCGGCTTCTCTTTAATTCGCCGTCACATTGCTAAAAAAACTTTAGACTATTTAATTAAAGATGGCCGCATTCATCCGACTAAAATTGAAGATGCTGTTGAAAATGCTAAAAAAGATATTGCGACTGATATTAAAAAAGCGGGTGAAGAAGCTTTATATGAAGTTGGTGTTACCGGCTTTGATCCAAAGTTAATCCAAATTATTGGTCGCTTAAAATACCGCACCAGCTATGGCCAAAACACGCTCCACCACTCCGTTGAAGTCGCTCAGTTAGCAGCAATTATTGCTGAAGAGTTAGGAGCCGATGTTACTTTAGCGAAGAAGGGCGGCCTTCTCCATGATATTGGCAAAGCTGTTGATCATGAAGTCCAAGGCACCCACACCGAAATCGGCCGTGATATCGCCAAGAAGTTTAATCTCCCGCAAGAATTAATTGATCCTATCGCCACGCACCATGATGACCAACCCGCCTCACTTATTTCTGTAATTGTTAAAGTGGCTGACGCCATCTCTTCCGCTCGTCCAGGAGCAAGAAGCGATAATTATGAAAATTATATTCAACGCTTAGAGGAGTTAGAAAAAATTGCCTCTTCGTTTGAGGGCGTTGAAAAAACCTACGCGATTCAGGCCGGTCGCGAAGTCCGCGTTTTTGTTCGCTCCGAAGAAATGAATGATCTCGCCTCGCACGACCTCGCTCGCAGTATCGCTCAAAAAATAGAAACCGAATTAAAATATCCTGGCGAAATTAAGGTTAATGTTATCCGTGAACTGCGGATAACTGAGTATGCGCGCTAAATTTGACCCAAACCGAGAGAGGCTTGAAATAAAGCCTCTCTTTTATTATAATAATAACAGCTAAAAATTAAGTCTAAATTTATGAACAAGGCGCAACTCATTGAGAGACTTTCCCGGGAAGTTGAAGGTGCCTCCAAGAAACAGGCGGAGCAATTTCTAAATGCTCTTACTGGCACTATTATCAGTGAGCTAAAAGAAGGTCGTGAGGTAACAATCACGGGCTTTGGGACTTTTTTATCGCGGGTTCGTTATGCTCGGGGCGGGGTAAATCCTCAAAACCCCTCACAGCGAATTACGATTCCCGAGGTTAGAGTAGCGAAGTTTAAAACTGGCTACAATCTCAAACAAGCTTTAAAGGGTAATCGTTAATCTTTAAGGCGCTCGTAGCTCAACGGATAGAGCACTTGGCTTCGGACCAAGGGGTTGTGGGTTCGAATCCTGCCGGGCGCACTGTTTTTTGTTGACAAGCCCCAGTTCCTCCTTTATTCTGATTAAGCAAAATTAAAAAATTTTTAGTCTTTGAGGTTTTTCTTGAGGCTGGGTAGCTCAGCTGGTTAGAGCGTAGCACTCATAACGCTAAGGTCGAGAGTTCAAGTCTCTCCCCAGCCACCAAAAAATCTTTAAGCGCTGTTAGCTCAGCTGGTAGAGCAGCTCCCTCTTAAGGAGACGGTCGCAGGTTCGAATCCTGCACGGCGCACCAAGTAATTTTCTCTTATCTAAAAAACGCCCCAGGCTTTAAGCCTGGGGCGCTTGTTTTATTTATACTATTCTTCTTCGGATTTACTTTCTTTTTCTACCGGTGAGCCTTCAATTTCCCTTTTCTTGGCTTCCACTAAAATTTCTTTACGCAATTTTAAGAGCATCTTTTTGTCTTCTTTAAGAAAACGCTTAGCCGCCTCGCGACCAACTCCCAACTTAATTTCTCCATAAGAATAAGAGTTACCACTTTTTTTAATAACTCCGTAATCAACACCAGTGTCTAAAACATCGCCGGCTAAAGAAATGCCCTCATTGTACATAATATCAAATTCACAAGAACGGAAGGGGGCAGCCACTTTATTTTTTACAACTTTTACTTTAACGCGATTGCCAATTATCTTCTCACCCTGCTTAATTTGAGCTGCCCGACGAATTTCAATTCTGACCGAAGAATAAAACTTCAAAGCATTGCCACCAGTGGTTGTTTCTGGATTACCAAAGAACACACCAATCTTATTACGAATCTGGTTAATAAAGACAATGACCGTGTTCGTTTTAGCAACCGCCGCGGTTAATTTACGCAGAGCCTGACTCATGAGCCGCGCCTGAAGACCCATGTGCTGATCCCCCATGTCACCCTCAATTTCTTTCTGTGGCACCAGGGCTGCTACTGAGTCAACCACCACCACATCAACCGCATTAGAGCGCACCAGGGTTTCAACGATGTCTAGGGCTTGCTCTCCAGAATCTGGTTGAGAAATAATTAAATCCTTGATATTAACCCCGATTTTCTCAGCATAAGCCGGATCAAGAGCGTGCTCCGCATCCACGAAAGCCGCGATGCCGCCAAGTCGTTGCACTTCAGCGACAATGTGTTGCGCTAAAGTTGTTTTACCAGAAGATTCCGGACCATAAATTTCAATGACTCGTCCGCGCGGAATACCACCGATACCTAAAGCGATGTCTAAAGATAAACACCCGGTAGGAATCGCATCAACATCAGTCTTGCGAGCATCACCAAACTTCATGATGGAGCCCTCGCCGAACTTAGCGCGTACCTGTTCCATCGCTGCTAAAGCCGCTTCTTCCTTTTTGTTCGCCTCGCCGTTTTCCTTAGAAACGGGGGCAGTTTTTTTGTTAGCCATAATTTTGACAATAACCTTTCGGGAGGGTTGGTTATTAAAATTAAATTTATAAAAATTCAACTGCTATATTATAGCCTATTTTTAACCGAGTACCAACTATTTAAACTGACTAAAATAGTCTATGAACTTATGCCAAAAAATTTCTAAATTAAAGGCGCCGGCCTTAAAAGCCTCCTCTAAATATTCAGCTACCGATATTTTACGACTACTTTTCCGATAATCTAAAACTAATTTTCCTTCATTTAGAGCAGACTGGCTCTGAATAAACTCTCCGGCCTGAGAACTGGCTGCTTGTGGCCACCAGGTTAAAAATGGTTGCGGGCGATTACTGGCCTGTTTAATGAAGTTTGCTAAGCCGGATAATACCTGACTAGCTAACGGCCAACGATCGGCAGGGGCAGCGGAAATATTTTTTGAATTATATTCCAAGGTGACAAAAATTGATAAATAAAAAAGTAACAGGAATAAGATTAAAACTTTTAAAATCCCTTTTGATTTTTTCATACAGGCTTTGCGGCGGCCTCTTCGGCTAAAGATAACTCCTCTTGACTATTAACCCCCAAAGCCTCTAAAGGCTCAATCGGAATACTAGAAATTTGATAACCCGCCGCTGTTGCCAGTCCAGGCAAAGTGGTTAAATAATACTCCTTTTGAGCGTTGTTATTAGAGATCTTTTCAATATTTTCCCAGAGCCAGTCATTAGCAAAAACCATAATCCCAGGGTTAACTTCTTTTATTTCTCTTTGCTCGTCTGTAGCATCTTTAAATTCGATAATTTCTAAAATATTACCGGCGCTGTCACGAATAAAGCGCCCCCAGTGTTTAAAATTTTGATGCCAGCCAGAAAAATTGGGCAACTTCGTAGTCATTACTAAAACTGATTCAACTGGTGCGGTGGCAGCGGCTAATAAAGACTCCCGTTTTAAAAAAGGGTGGTCGCAGTAGACAACAAAAATTTTTTTTGTTTCTGGTTTAATTAAATCTTTCGCAGACTTAAGGGCATGGCCTGAACCCAACTGTTCTTTTTGAATAGCGTATCTTAGAGGATAATCCTTTAAAGCTAATTTTATAATTTCTTCATTGTCCGGAGAAACAACTACTATGGGCTCTTTATCTAAACCCGAGGCAAAAATTGTTTCTAAAATATAAAAAATCATCGGTTTGCCATTTACCGGAACCAAGGCTTTTGGTAAATCAGAGTTCATGCGCGTCCCCTTCCCGGCGGCCAAAATAACGATTTGATTCATAAAAATAAGCTTTTTACAGTCTTATTTTATCATTTTAAGCGAGGCAGAGCAATTATTTTTTGTCTTATTTTAGATTAAAAAAATTAGTTACCTCTTGACAATAAGATAAAGATGGTTTATCTTAGAGGAAGTATTTTAACAATAAAAAAGGAAAAAAAGTGAAAAATCTAATTAATTTTTATCAGGAGGTCAACCGTCACAGCGGCCAAAAATTTTTATTGAAAGATAAAGAAATAATAGTTGACAAAGAAGTCTTTAATCCTAATACACCCACCACTAAGGTGATGTTGGACTACATGGATCAGCATCCGGAAATTATTCAGGGAAAAATTGTCGCCGATTGTCGTTGCGGCTGTGGTGTATTGGGAATTAATGCTGTTTTAAATGGCGCTAAAGAAGTATTTTTTAGCGATTTCTCGCCACTGGCCAGAATAAATACAGAAAAAAATTTAAAAAAAATGGAATTCTGTAAACCAGTAGAGGTCATAGAAAGCGATTTATTAGAAGATATCCCCGTATCTTTAGACGTGATCTTTTTTTCTCACGCTTTAATACCAGGGCAACCGAAAAATGGCGATTGGCTGGAAAAAAATCTATTTGATGATGGCCAGACCCTAAATCGTTTTTTCTTTCAGGCCCTTACCTTTTTAAAGCGGGATGGAAAAATATTCATTCCTTTTAATCGCAACATTGGCGATACTAATAGCCCCGCTATTGTTTCGGGTCGAAAGAGAAATCTACAGGTTAAAGTGTCCTACCAACAAGAAACCCCTGAGGGGGAAATTGTTATTTATGAATTTAGCCATTAACTGAATTCAAATACAAAAAATCAAAAACCATCTCATAAAGAGATGGTTTTTTTTCAAATAAAAAACACCATTGTTCTGGCGACGACCTACTTTCCCAGGGCTCCTGCCCAAGTATCATCGGCGCTGGAGGGCTTAACTTCTGAGTTCGGGAAGGGATCAGGTGTGACCCCTCCGCTTTTATCACCAGAACAATGGCGTTTTTTAATATCTGAATTCTTAGATAACAAATTTAGCAAACAAAAGTGTGGGAGAATCAAACGATTTATTAGTACCGCTCAGCTCAACGCATTGCTGCGCTTACACTTGCGGCCTATCAAGGTCCTCGTCTCGGACCAATCTATGAAACCTGATCTTAGAGACAGCTTCGTGCTTAGATGCTTTCAGCTCTTATCTTAACCGAAGGTAGCTACCCGGCAATGCCCCTGGTGGAACAGCCGGTACACTAGAGCTTCGTCCTTCCCGGTCCTCTCGTACTAAGGAAGGGCCTCTTCAAGTTTCCACGAACACAGTGGATAGGAGACCGACCTGTCTTACGCATGTTTTTCACTTATTACTAAGTGCATTGGACTATACCTTCACCCTTGAATAAGGGGGTTGACGTTTAGTCTCTACGGGGTCAACTTATGAGTTATCCGTTTCTTTGAATAATTTAAATTAGCAAATTGATTCACTAAATCCATTAATCTTTGAAACTCTTTAGCGTTTTTTACTTCTCTTTTTGACTTGATTATTTTTTCCATCAAATCCGCTTGTTTGCGCTTGAGAATTAAATAAGGCTTAATAACTGAAATTAACTCTAGAATAGCTGCTTGCGTTCCAATAGTATATTCCAATATACCATCTTTGCGCCTCCTCATATAACCGCAATTTAATAAATTTGCGATCTTTTTGAAGTTATTTTCATCCTTTGCTGATTGAAAAAGTATAATATAAGGCGCTATTTGGTAGCCATAACGGTATGAACTATTAGGCTTTAAGCGCACATAAATACTTCCATCGCCATCGATGAATCCAGCTAAATAAGCTGATTGTTCTGAAGTTAACTTTAACATAAGCGACTTCCCTCGATATTATCCTAACACATGACAGGTTAATTGTTAATTGTTAGGACTTCACCGATATGAGTCAACTTTTTTATGCCACTATCAATTACTTGATAGCGCCGCCGTATAATTTTTTGATGTCTTACCTTGGATTCAGAGCGTTTAATGGTCGATAATTATCAACCGCTAAACGGTCTGAACCCAGCTCGCGTGCCGCTTTAATGGGCGAACGGCCCAACCCTTGGGAGCTTCTTCACCCCCAGGATGCGACGAGCCGACATCGAGGTGCCGAACCACGTCGTCGCTGTGGACGCTTGGACGTGACTAGCCTGTTATCCCCGGAGTAGCTTTTATCCGATGATCTTCCGCCGTCCTATATCGAACGGTCGGTTCACTAAGTTCCGCTTTCGCGACTGCTTGACTGGTAAGTCTCGCAGTAAAGCTGGCTTATGCCTTTACACTATCTCCCGGGTTTCCATTCCGGGATAGCCAACCTTTGTAAACGCCTCCGTTACCTTTTGGGAGGCATCCGCCCCAGACAAACTACCCACCAGACACTGTCCCTCGAATAGAGGTTAGGAATAAAAATAAACAAGGGTGGTATCTCACTGGCGCCCGAAGGCTCCCACCTATACTGAACATGTTTATCCCTATCCCAATATCAAGCTGTAGTAAAGCTTCACGGGGTCTTTTCGTCCAACTGTGTTTAACGAGCATCTTTACTCGTCTTGCAATTTCACCGAGTTCTTCGTTGAGACAGTGCTCAAGTGGTTGAGCCATTCGTGCAGGTCGGAACTTACCCGACAAGGAATTTCGCTACCTTAGGACGATTATAGTTATCGCCGGCGTTCATCCGCGCTTGGATTCAAAGCTTCACCCCGAAGGGCTGACCTCTCCTCTTAACGTTCGGACACTGGCCAGGCATCACCCTCTATACTTCATCTTACGATTTAGCAGAGAGCTGTGTTTTTGTTAAACAGTCCCTTGAGCTCTTTAGCTGCGGCCCTATTGCTAGGGCAGACCTTATCTCGAAATTACGGTCGTTGTTTTGCCGAGTTCCTTAACGAAGATTCTCTCGTACATCTTAGGCTTCTCGCCTCATCCACCTGTGTCGGTTTGCGGTACGGTTACTACTAACTTAACCCTAGAAGTTTTTCTAGGCAACTCTGCCGCCAGATTGGCTCCGTCTTGCGACTTTACCTTTAGCCAACCTCTTGAAATTATTGATCCGGATTTACCTGAATCATTTCTTGAAGCAAGCAACGGACAAACCATAGCCCGTTCTGACCTTAGAATTGCGTCACTCCTTCGGAAATTAGTAGTAGTGCTGGAATATTAACCAGCTCTGCCATCGGCTACGCTAACACTACATTAGCTACACCTTAGGATCGACTAACCCTGGGTCGATTTGCGTTGCCCAGGAAACCTTGGATTTTCGATGGGCGGGGTTTTCACCCGCCTTTTTGCTACTCATGCCAACATTCTCTCTTCCGTACGCTCCACCGAACCTCACGGTTCGACTTCGGCGCAGAACGGAATGCTCCTCTACCACTCATTAATAAATTAATGAGTCCGCATCTTCGGTAATATACTTAGCCCCGGTAAATTTTCGGCGCGGAACAACTTGATTAGTGAGCTATTACGCTATCTTTAAAGGATGGCTGCTTCTAAGCCAACCTCCTAACTGTCGCGGTCGCAACACCACCTTTTACACTTAGTATATATTTTGGGACCTTAGATTGCGGTCTGGGCTGTTTCCCTTTTGACTGATGAAGCTTAGCCCCCATAGTCTGACTCCCGGACTCCACCTACAGGTATTCGGAGTTTGATTAAAGACGGTATCTTGCGACCCGCCCTCGACCAGTGCTCTACCCCCTGTAGTCAGCATCCGAGGCTAGCCCTAAAGCTATTTCGAGGAGAACCAGCTATTGCCGAGTTCGATTGGAATTTCACCGCTAACCACAGCTCATCCCCTAGTGTTGCACGGCTAGTGGGTTCGGTCCTCCATGTGGATTTCTCCACACTTCAACCTGGCCATGGTTAGATCACCCGGCTTCGGGTCTTGTCCATGCGACGAGTACTTCGCTCTTGTCACACTAGTAAACTAATGTGCAAAAGCGAAGCACTATGCGGGCTATTAACCCTCGCTTTCACTCCACATCCTTGCCAAACGGCAATTATGTAAGCCACATAGAACAAACTCGTTGGCTCATTCTTCAATAGGCACGCCGTCACCCGAGTAAACTCAGGCTCCGACTCTTTGTAAGTATATGGTTTCAGGTACTATTTCAACTCCCTCTCGGGATGCTTTTCACCTTTCCCTCACGGTACTTGTTCACTATCGATCATAAGAAGTATTTAGCCTTGGGTCATAGTCGACCCAGCTTCAGACGGGATTTCACGAGTCCCGCCCTACTTAAGAAAATGATCACGGAGAATAATTGTTTTTCGCTTACGGGGCTATCACCCGCTCTGGCCAGACTTTCCAGTCTGTTCAACTAAACAGTTATTTTTATGACTCCGTCTTGTCCACCCCAAGGGACAAACACCATCTCTTACAACACCAACGGACCATATGGGCTTGGGCCCTTCTGGATTCTCCCCGGTAAACCGGCTCAAATCCTCAGATCGGTTGGTTTAGGCTCCTCCCCGTTCGCTCGCCACTACTTAGGGAATGATTATTATTTTCTTTTCCTCCGGCTACTAAGATGTTTCAGTTCACCGGGTCTTCCAGCTTTAGCTCTAAGCCAAAGCTTTCTGTCTCTTCAAGACAGCGGGTTTCCCCATTCGGAAATCTGCGGGTCAAAGGTTGCTTGCCACCTTACCGCAGCTTATCGCAGGCTGCTACGTCCTTCATCGTCTTCTTATGTCAAGGCATCCACCGTATACTCTTTTTGAGATTCTCCCACGCTTTTGTTGCCAAAAGCATGATGTGTGTCTAGCAAATTAGACACTAACTTTCAAATAAATTGCAATAAATTTGAAAGCTTTATTATTTTTCTTTCAATGTTTTTGATTATCTAAGTATTCAGTTTTGAAGGATCAGCTCTAAAATCAAGCAAAGGGAACAAAAAACCGCCGGCAGGCGGTCACAAAAGACGGGTGTCATTTGTTGTACCGCTCATAATTGATTTTTTGAGAGTTTACGCATAGTTTCTTTTTTCGTAAAACTGTTATCAATTATAAGCATTTTAAAAAACTTGTCAAGGATTTAAAAGGCTTTAAAAATAAGGGTAAAATCAAAAAAAGAAAGCGCCTTTCAACACTTTCTAAAAAATAATTAATTTCTTCCTTAAGAAGCCTAATTTACTCCCAACTTATCAACAGGAATATTTTTTAATTCATCGTCAGCTCGTCAGCATAAAGAATGGCCATTTCTTTAGTAATCAAACCACTTTTATACAATTCTTTTAGATGTTTATCCATAGTAATCATGCCATTTTTACCTTCCATCTGCATCACACTTTTTATTTGAGAAATTTTACCCTCGCGAATTAAGTTGGCGACCGCTGAATTGCGAATTAATAATTCCCGCGCCGCCACTCTACCACCCCCAATTTTTGGCAATAGTCGCTGGGAGATTACCGCCGTTAGTAACATTGATAACTGCGACTTAATTTGATTCTGCTGGTGGGGAGGGAAAATATCAATAATTCTATCAACCGTTTGCACCGCATTATAAGTATGTAAAGTAGCTAAAACCAAGTGCCCGGTTTCCGCTAAAGTAACCGCCGCCGCAATCGTTTCATAATCACGCATTTCACCAACCATAATCACATTTGGATCTTGCCGCAAAACATGCTTTAGACCACTAGCAAAAGATTTCATATCCGATCCCAACTGACGCTGAGTAACTAAACTTTTATCGGAGTTAAAAACAAACTCAATCGGATCTTCTAAAGTAACAATATGGCAGCTGCGGGTACTGTTGATATAATTAACCATTGCCGCCAAAGTGGTAGATTTGCCACAGCCCGTCGGGCCGGTAACTAAAATCAAACCTTGCGGCTGATTAAGTAGATCTTTAATTATTTCTGGCATACCAATCTCCTCGAGCGTTGGTTTTGTCTCTTCAATCACACGTGCCACTAAACGCAAATTATTTTTTTCAAAAGAAAAATTAACGCGGAACCGAGTCCCCGAATTTTCATAACCCAGGTCCAAATCTTTTTTTTCTAAAAATAACGCTTGTTGTTCGGGAGTGGCAATTTTTTCTAAAGCCGCGCGCAAATTCTCATCAGTTAAAGGCTGATTAGTAAATTCCGAAGCAACCGAGCTTAAGAGCACAAGCTCGCCATCAATTCTTAAAATCGGTGGCTGCCCGACCATTAGATGCAAATCAGAGGCTTTATGGACCGTCGCCAGTTCCAACATTTTTATTAAATCCATATTTTTACCAAGCTAATTTTTTTAAACCAGCCAAAGCGGCGGCGACTTGAGCTTCTTGCTTAGAAGAGCCTTCGCCCCGAGTAATTAATTCTTTATCTATATATAAACCAACCACAAAAGTCTTGGCATGATCAGGACCGCTCTCTTCTAAAATTTCATAGTGCGGCGTAATTCCGCGCTGCTCCTGAGATTTTTCTTGAAAACGAGATTTAGGATCTAAATAGGCAGCATTCTCCAAAATGTTATCCATTTTAGAGGCGATAAATTTTAAAATAAATTTTTTAGCGGTTTCCAAACCTTGATCTAAATAAATAGCTCCAA
Organism: Patescibacteria group bacterium; assembly: GCA_050943055.1. Lineage (GTDB taxonomy): Bacteria > Patescibacteriota > Patescibacteriia > Patescibacteriales > UBA12465 > JAEZRQ01. Next base: position 8,770 of record JBMNOL010000010.1, on the reverse strand, counting down.
TTACTGCCTCAACCGTGTTTGCTAAAATATACTGCCGAGACTTTTTATTTTTATCTTTGGCTTCACCGTGCGACAAATATAAATAATCCTCCAAACCTAATTCTGCCGCCGTCACATACAACATTTTAGAATTTACCAAAGAGGCACGCCAGTTAGTTAAAGCGCCTTCATCCACTTCCGGAAAACTTAAATATAAAAACTCAGTAATAACAATTTCCAAAACCGCATCACCCAAAAATTCCAGGCGTTCGTTGTGACCTAATTCTGATTCCGAATGCTCATTTAAATAAGAGCGGTGGGTAAGTGCCTGCTTTAATAAACTCTTATTTTTAAAAGTTACTTCTAATTTTTTTTCTAAAGGCTTTAATAATTCTTTAGTCATACAAATATTTTTTAAAAAAACCTCGCGGGGCAGAGGTTTACTTTAAGACTTTAAAGAGGTGGTAAGTTTTGCTCCGAATTTAATACTTCCGCCGCTTCTTGACGTTTTTTTTCTTCAAACTCTTCCTTGTTGTCACGCTTTTTATCTTCTGGCAATTCAGCATAAATAGCCCCCAAAACACCATTGATAAATTTACCGGAAGAATCGCTACCAAAATTTTTGGCGACTTCAATCGCTTCATTAATCGCTACCCGCGAAGGAATGCTTTCCGCGTACAACAACTCATAAATACCTAAACGTAAAACATTGCGATCAACTCCCGTGATCTGCTCTAGAGGCCACTCGGTCGCATGGCGACGAATTAAGCTATCAATCTCTTCTAAGTGGTCAACCACTCCGGAAACTAACTCTTTAACAAAACCACCGTCATCAAAATTAGGCGCGAAATAAGTAAAATTATCTTCAATTAAAAAATCAAGATCTTCACTTTTTTGGCCATTAAAATCCCAAGCAAACAAAGTTTGCAGAGCAATGGTTCGCGCCAAATGACGGTTGGACATAATTTTTAAGAGCTAAAAGCTAGAACTATTTAGTGGCGCGACTTTTGACGCGAACCACGGCGTGGCCTTTATAAGAACCACAAAATTCACAAACAGTGTGCGGTAGTTTTGGCTGACCACACTTAGAACACTTATTAATTGCTACCTTTTTTAGAGCTAAATGGGCTCTACCCTTACCGACAGCACTATGAGTTTTTCTTTTTTTAGGATTTGCCATATAAATTAGGCGCTAAAATTACTTAGATTACGTTTTTAGTATAACTTAAAATCGGGTTTAGTCAACTTGAGGAGCAACTTCCTTTTCTGGAGCCGTAGTAGCCTCTTCGCTCATTAAAGCAACAAAGCGTTCGCGTTCAATCGTTTCTTCTTCCAAAAGAACGGCCACGACTTTTTCCAGATAGGCACGCTTTTTGATAATTATTTCTTGAGTTTTAGCGCTTGCTTGGCTAATAAAACTCTCAATTTCATTATCAATTTGTTCGGCCACTTTTTCACTATAATCGCGCTGCTCGTGAATCTCACGACCTAAGAAAATCATTTCTTCTTTTTCACCAAAAGTACGCGGGCCCATTTTTTCACTCATGCCAAAATCGGTCACGAGACTACGAGCGATTGCCGTGGCCCGACGCAAGTCAGAAGTGGCCCCGGTAGTGACTTCACCAAAAATTTCTTTTTCAGTCAGATGTCCGGCCAAAAGTACGGAAAGCTCGTTAATAAATTCAGACTTTGAATGATAGCTGCGATCTTCTATCGGAACTTTTAAGGTATAACCACCCGCTTGACCGCGCGCGATAATGGATACTTTTTGGACTGGATCAACCCCCGGTAAAAAGTGGGCCACTACCGCATGGCCAGCCTCATGATAGGCAGTAATTTTTTTATCTTTATCAGTAATCACCCGGCTTTTACGTTCCGGACCAATCATCACTTTTTCAATCGCTTCAAAAATATCATCCTGACTGATAGATTTTTTATTTTGCCGGGCGGCTAAAATTGCAGCTTCATTTAAAATATTAGCAAGTTCCGCCCCGGAAAATCCAGGCGTTCGCTCAGCTACCGCCTTCAAGCTAACAGCCGGCTCTAAAGGCTTCTTGCGGGCGTGAACTTTTAATATTTCTTCTCGATCTTTAAGATCAGGCTTATCAATAACTACTTGTCGGTCAAAACGACCCGGTCGCAGTAAAGCGGGGTCTAAAACATCGGGGCGATTAGTGGCAGCGATAACGATAACATTTTGACTAGGCTCAAAACCATCAAGTTCTACTAAGATTTGGTTAAGGGTCTGTTCGCGCTCATCATGGCTACCACCCAAACCAGCGCCGCGGCGACGGCCAACGGCATCAATTTCATCAATAAAAATGAGGCAGGGAGCAACTTTTTTGGCTTTATCAAATAAAGAGCGGACTCGGGAGGCGCCGACACCAACAAACATTTCTACAAATTCTGAACCAGAGATAGTGAAGAAAGGCACATCAGCTTCGCCGGCAACAGCGCGAGCAATTAAAGTTTTACCTGTACCCGGACTACCCAACAAAAGAACCCCGCGAGGAATTTTAGCCCCCAAATCATGAAACTTTTTCGGGAATTTTAAGAATTCCACAATTTCATATAGTTCCTCTTTGGCCTCCTTGGCGCCAGCAACATCAGCGAAAGTAACTTTTTCTTTACGATTCAAATCAAGCTCTTTACCGGCTGTTTGGCCAAAGCTCAGAGCTCGTGAATTCATCCCGGAAACACCCCGCATCATATAGGCCATAAAAAGGCCAATAATAATAAGGGGCAATAAAAAAGGCAGGATTAGTGTTAAAAAATAAGACCAAGCACTATCCTCTTTCACAGTTACTGAAACTTCATTTAATTTTTGAGGTTCAATCTGAAAATCAGCCAATAAGGAAGCCAAAGAATCATTCGCTTCTTTTTGAACCACTTCTTTTTCGCCTGATTTTAGAGTCAAGATTATTTTCTCTCCTTCCACCTCTAAAGCCGAAATTTCTTCATTGTTAATTCGGCTAACTAAAGTATCTAAGCCCACCGTTTGTTTTTTTGCCGATTCACTAAAGAAACCAAAAAACAAGGCTAAGCCAAGAAATACTAGAAAAAATATGCTTAAATTTTTTATTAATTCTTTTTTCATAAGGACTTTTTATCTCTTAATTATACACGGCGACTAGGGCTTTAGCAATCAAAACAAACAAGCGCCACAATTGTGGCGCTTTTAAAGAATTTATTTTTCTTCAACCTTCTTTTTTTCAACTTTTTTCGCCTTAATCGGCTTTTTTTCTTTCACTTCTTTCGTTTCTCCTTTTTCTTCAGGCTCTTTTTTTCCTTTCTGCTCTTTAACCGTCTTTTGAACATTGGCTGGCGCCTCCTCAACCGTCTTAAGACCCGCTAACTTTAAACCCAAACGGTGCTCTTCCGGTGAGATATTTACAATTTCAAAATCTCTCACCTCATCAACTTTAAAAATATCACCAATTTTTTCTTTAGCCCCTAAACCTAATTGACTGACATGAGCTAAACCGTGAATTTCTTCATCCAGTTTTACAAAAAGACCAAAAGGATTAACTTTCAAAATTGAGCCGGGAACAATTTGACCAATCTTATACTTAGCGCTCGCTTCGAGCCAGGGGTCAGTCATTAAACGCTTGAGGCTTAAAAATATCTTAGCGCCATCAACGGAAACAATTTCCGCCTTGACCTTATCACCAACTTGATATAGTTCACTGGGGGAGTCAATTCGTTGCCAAGCCAATTCAGAAATATGAATTAAGCCTTCCATGCCTTCATCAAAATTTACGAACACGCCAAAATTAGTAATTGCCGTGATTTTTCCTTCAACCACCATGCCGACCTGGTATTTATCTAAAGTTGGTTTTTGGCGACGGTTCCAAATATCTTTTTCACTAAAAATAATTTTATTATCACTCTCACTTAAAGTGATCACCGTCACTTCCATTTCTTGACCGATAAAACTTTTCAATTTTTCTAAAATCCGACTTTTGTCACCGCCGGAAACGCGAGGATAATTATCAGGTGCCAACTGAGATACTGGTAAGAAACCGGCAATTTGGCGAAAACGCGCCAATAAACCGCCTTTATTAGCGTCAGTAATTTTAACCTTAATCGTTTCTTTATTGCGATAAGCTTCACGTAATAATTGCCAAGCTTTTTCTTGACCAACGGCCCGAAAAGAGAGTTCAACTAAACCGCTCTCGTTTTCTTCTTCAATTACAGTCGCCTCAATTTCATCACCGGGATTTAAATCCGAAAATTCAGGAGCCTCATAATAAAGCTCGGGACCCCGGACAATCCCCATTAAAATTCCGTCAATATCTAATTTTACTTCGGACTTTGAAGCGGTAATAACACGACCCTTAATGACATCGCCAACTTGAGGAATGCGGATTTTATCGCTTTCCAATAATTTACCAAAATCTACTTCAGACATATTTTTAGCTTTTTTCAAATAAAAAAAGCGTTCTTAACCGCCCCTTGCGGGACAGCCCCCGAACGCCCGGGAATACTAAGAGTATTCTTATATTCGGAGCTAGAATGGGCTATTTATTAAATGTTCTTTCATTATAGGGATTATTTTAATTTTGACAAGGGATTGTTAAGCCGGTTTAACTTTGTTTTAAATTCTACTTTAGTGTTACAACAAATATGACGTTTTTACCAACTATTTTTGTTAATTAAACTCAAAAAATGAGCTAAGCTAAATTTTTTTAATAGGGGTATTTTTTTAAACCTAACTTAAAAGCTATAAAACAGGCGAGCGGGTGAAGAAGATAGGTAAACAAAATAGCGCTAATAGCTAAAGAAAGACTTACTTGGCCACTTAAATAAAATATGATGCCAGTCAATAACATATAATCACCATGATCCACCAAGAGCAGAAAACTTCCATCTTTTTTTCCTAAACGTCTTTTAATAAAACTCCCCAAAGAGTGGCCAAAATAAACAGTAAAAGGAACTAAAAACCAAGGCCAAGGCAGTAAAATATAAAAAAGTAAACTCAAAAAAACTGATAGCAATAGGCCCAGCCAAGTGGTTGAGTCTCCTAAAATTCTATTGGCGCCTAACTTCTTACGAAAATCAAGAGGATAGTCATATTTTAAAACAATAGGAAAAAATTTTTTAAGCACATATAAAAAATTGAGGGAGATATTGCACCCCCAAGTTACTGCCATATAAAAAATAAAATTTTCCATTGTAAGATTCATCACAAACCTCTTAAATCTAATAAAATAAAAGAATCAAAACCTTCTTGATGAAACGTTCTACTACTAACCGTCCATGGCTCGGGCAGGCAATTATTATGCTTCATCTCAAAACGAGTTTCCCATAAACCATCGGCTCGCTGTTTTGGGGTTCCATGCCAGACATAGGAATATGGGTGTATAGGCGACATATTCTCGGGAACATAATCCTTAGACAAAATCTTGCCTGTAATCAAAATATAGCGATTATAAAAACAAATTTTATCGGGAATGGTTATCGGACCATAACTAATATTAACTCCTTGAGTATTAAGATCCCCCAAAACCCCATCTTTAGAAACAGCTAACTTTTTAATGGTATTATCCTGGTAATCATACATCAAAAAACTTTCCCCTTGAGAAACTGGAACTTCATAATATTTAATAATATTTCTTTGGATATAAGAGCCGTACCACCAAGAGCCGAGAAATGAGGCTGTTACTGCCAAAACAACCAAAAATGACAATTTTTTTTGACTAAAATAAAGAAGAAGGTTAAGCAGAGACCAAAACGAAACAGTCAATAAAGTATTATATAAACCACCAGGGTCTAAAACTCTACGATAATGATAAAAAAGTACCGAAACAATAAAAGACAAAAAAGCATTAATCAAAAAGAAATAATTGGGTATTTTTTTATTTTTTACAGTGCGACCAAACAAAGGGATTGCTAAAAAAGACAAGACCGCCCCTCTTACTAATAAACCGCCATCAAAAGCAGTCTCAATAAGGGCAAAGGCGAGAATAGAATAGGAAAAAATTAAAAAACATTTTTGCCTTTTATTAACTTTCTCTAAATATTTTTGAAAAGATGTAAAAAAATAAAAAACACTTAAACCTATCAATAAAATTAAAATAAGGGCGCCAAAAACCCAAAAAATGGTTGGCGCCCATCCTAAATAAGCTTGCCCGGCATCAAAATTACTAGTTTCCGGATTGTTAAACAGAGTAAAAAGCCAGCCTACAGCCCCCTTAACAATATGGTTGTGGTAAAAAAACGTACTAGAAATCTCTTTGGAAAAACCAAAAACAGAATGCTCCCAAAAAGGTATTTGATAGTGATGAGAAAAATAAAACTGTAAGAAAATTCCGTAAAGATAGGCTGCCGCTAAAGATAGCCACGCCCACAACCAAGAATAATTTCTTTTTTTCTTATTTAGCCCTAAACGATAAAAAACAATTAAAAGCAGAAGATAACACAACCAAGCTAGAGTCTTAATCAACCCCCTACCACCAACAAAAATATCCGTGAATGAATGAAAAAAAGATAAAAATAAAAAGGAAGTCATTTACCTGAATTAGGTGTATTGAAAGCAAAGTTCAAAAGGAGAACCGTCAACAGACAACTCTGAACAATAAGAAACACCAGCACCTCCTCCTCCACCACCTCCTCCTCCACCAGTGTCGCCACCATCACTAGCTGGAGGAGGTGTATACGTTGTATTATAACAGTCATAGTAAAGATCATCTATTCTATCTTGAGCAGGAGGTTCTTCTGACATAACTAACTCATCCCATTCCAAATATGTGCAGCAACCATCACCAAGGCTTTCGCTACCACCACACTGACCACAGGTCCCCACTCCAGCTGACCCTAAACAACAATCTGGACATACTAAACTTGTGCTTGAATCCCAATCAGCGGGGCGCCAACCAAATAATAAATTATCATTGGCATACTGCTCTCTCTCAATGGTAGAGCAAACCCCATTATTAACACACTGCGCCCCACATGTCCCGCAATCTGTAGGCGCACTTAAGCAGTTTTCGGTAGCTAAATTACAGACCCCATCTCCAACGCAACCAACAGGAGTCAAATTGTTGCGGAGCGCTCCTGCCGTAGCGGAGTTATAAAAACTATTCCATTCTGCCTTAGAATTAGTAGGCACAAAATAATCTTGATAACTAACATTATTAACACAACAACCGATAGGGTTTAAGACGCCACCATTATAATAAAAAATTGGCCCGCTTAAAGTTCTTGCTTCTACTCTATAGCCACCACCAGGCGTATTAAGCGGTGCTGCAGACAAGAATAAAGAGGGGATTAGAGCAGCAATCACAAAAGACAAAATAATACTCAAAAATAAATATCGATCAATAATTAAATTTTCGCAACAAAGTTTAAAAAAATTATTTTTTTTCTTCATATGATTAAAACTAATATTCAGTAACAATATCGTTTTCATCTTTCATAATCCTATACTGTAAAACCTTTCCTTCGTTATCTGTTAGCAAGATTTGAAAACGTTCATCCCTGTTTAAATGAAGATTATCCTTATCTTCGACTGAAAGCTCTCGAAAAGAAATTGGCTCCGGATCCTTCACCCCTAAAAATTTAAGATCAAATTTAGTGTCATCACCTTCTTTGGGAATTACTTCAAAAACAGCCCGGTGATATAAACCTAACTTAACCTTAAGGTCATCACTTAATAAATTTTTATCTTCAAGATTATCAAGAGAACTATAAGATTCTGGAGTAAGGACTTGCGCTTCTTCACCACTCTTTTTGACCTGATAAAAGTAGTAAAAGATAGTAACAATAAAAGTCAGTAGAACAAGAATAAAAATTACTAGCCAAACTTTTTTATCTGTTTTCATAAAAATATGAATAATGAATATTACTTTTTAATTATACCATTGTTTAAAAAAATGTAAATAAATTTACTGTTGTAGAATTAAAATTGCCCCCTGGGGATAAATATTAATAATATTTAAAGAATTGGATAAAGATACGGCTATCTTTAAATCTAAAGTCATGCTATCCATCCCATGGCCGGAGTGCTTTTTCTTGGAATTGTAGAAGTTCACCCAGAAATTAAGTTTTAGCTGTAAATATTCATTAGAGTCATAAAAAGAATAATATTTCTAGAAGAAGCTACGTTTTAGAATTCTGTGAAATCTTTCAATCTTGCCATTCTGTTCCGTGGTATATAGCTCATTAATAACTACTTTGATACCTAGAGAATTGCAGTATAAAATAGCGTTTTTAATAGTCTCTCAGTCATACAATCTGGTAAAGATTCTCCCGAAACAATCATTAATAGTGTCAAAATAAGTTAATTCTTGAAAATGCTCATAAGGATAGCAAGCATCAAACTGTAATTCTTCTCCAGGGATTTCTAAAGAATATAGTCTTGAATTTGGTCTCCATCTCTTGTGGCTCGCGGTATATCTGATTTAATTTCTCTTGAGAATACACCAAACAGTAGTTTGATAAAGATGAATATTTAGGGCAATGAGACCTAGATCTGGCTGTTTAACCCTAAATCACAGATATTTTAGCAATACATAAGTCTAACATACTAATCTTCATAACAATTAGATTATCTGTGGCGTTCCTTGTTATCATATAATTTATGGTAATTATGGGTTAAATAACTCTGCCGCCATATTATATGGAATTGGAACCAAGAAGGTAACCCTAATTGCTGCGATTGTAAGGTTTAATTGACAAAAATAGTTGGTGAAAATGCCATATTTGACGTAATATTAAATTAGAATACAAAACAAATATAAAACGGTTAATAATATGACAAAAAAAACGTTGTCCATTATGTCTCAGTGGT
>JBMNOL010000009.1:0-32575 GCA_050943055.1 Patescibacteria group bacterium | reverse complement strand
CCACTACTTTACCTTATACCAATTCCGATCCCCATATTGGTTTTGCTGCCGAGATAATTAAAGCTGATGTTTTAGCGCGCTGGCATCGTCTTTTGGGTGAAGAAGTTGTCTTTAGCACCGGCACCGATGAACACGGCTTAAAAATCTATCAACAAGCTGAAGCCGCCGGCCTCAGTCCGCGCGATTATTGTACTCCTTTTGTGGAGCGTTTTCAGAAATTACATGAAGTCTTAGAAATTAGTGTCACCGATTTTATTCGCACTTCTGATGATCATCATATGGCGGCCGTCCAAGAATTTTGGCGACGGACGGAAGCCAATGGTGATATTTATAAAAAACGGTATCAAGTAAAATATTGTGTCGGCTGTGAACTCGAAAAAACGGATTCGGAATTAGTTGCTGGGCGTTGTCCTTGGCATCCGAACCGAGAATTAGAAACCATTGATGAGGAAAATTATTTTTTTCGTTTTTCTAAATACCAACAGCCCTTACTGGATTTTTATAACGCACGGCCTAATTTTGTTTTACCGGCTCATCGTCAAAAAGAAATTTTTAATTTTGTCTCAAGCGGACTTAAAGATTTTAGCATCTCGCGTTTAGCGGCCAAGATGCCTAACGGCGTACCCGTTCCCGGTGATCCCGAACAAGTGATTTATGTCTGGTTTGATGCTTTAGTTAATTATATTTCGGTCCTGGGGTGGCCGGACGCGGATAGCCGCTATCAAGATTTTTGGCCCGGTCTTCAAGTTTGCGGTAAGGATAATCTGCGTCAGCAGAGCGCCATGTGGCAGGCGATGCTTTTGGCTTTGGGTTTACCCAACACCAAACAGGTGGCGGTTTTTGGCTTCCTAACGGCTAATGGTGAAAAAATTTCCAAGTCGGCTGGCAGCGCCATTGATCCTTTCGCCCAAGTGGAAAAATATAACAGCGCCGCCGTTCGTCTTTATCTGGCCGGGGGAATTCATCCTTTTGAAGATGGTGATTATAATGAAGATAATTTAGTCCGCCGCTACAATGCCGATTTGGCTAATGGTTTGGGGAACTTAAGCGCGCGGGTGGCTACTTTGTTAGAAAAAAATGAGCTCGCCACTAATTTAAGTCCGCAAATTCCCGCTCCTTGGCATGAGGACTTTAAGAAATCTTTAGATAATTTTAAGTTTAATGAGGCTTGGGAAATCCTTAATCAGGAGGTTAGAAGCGCCAATGAAAAATTAACGGCGGCGGCCCCCTGGAAATTAAGTGACCGAGAAGAAATCCGTCAGATCTTAACCCCTTTAGCGCAAACAATTTTAAATATCGCTTGGTATTTACAAGTTTTTTTACCGAAGGCGGCTGAAAAACTGTTAATGCAATACGGCGCGGCCCAAATAAAAAAAAGCGACAGTCTTTTCCCGCGCTTAGGTTAAAAATAAAGATATGCTTACCTACTTAGACATAATTTTAATAGTGCTCCTCGGCTTAGCTGCGATTAATGGTTTACGACGCGGTCTCTGGCGGATGGCGGGGCAAATTATCGGTTTTTTTCTGGCTGTGTTTATTGCCTCAGAACGGTATTTGGATTTTTACAATTGGACCCAGAATTGGTTTAATATTAACGAAACAACGGAAAAAATTATTGCTTTTTTAATTTTATTCTTTATCATCTCGGCTTTGGTCGGCTTGGTTTTTTTCTTAATTGAAAAAATCTTTAAGTTTGTCTCCATTATTCCTTTAGGAAATCTTTTAAATCGCATCTTAGGCGCCGTCTTATCTTTGTTCGGCTCCATGTTGCTTCTCGGCTTGTTATTATTCTTACTCTCCCGTTATTCTTGGGCCGCCGGTCTGGCTGGCGTCCAGTTAACTAATTCCGTTTTGGCGCCGCCACTAGTTCAACTGGCAACCGTCGTCATGCCTTATATTCCGGAAGCCTTAAAAACGCTGCAATCCATTATTGGCATTTAAACTATGAAAATTATTCCGGAAACAGCAGCGTCTGAAGCTTTAATTGTGGAAACGCTTAGGTCGGGCGGCGTTATTGTTTGCCCCACTGATACTATTTATGGTTTAAGTTGCCGCGCTGATGATCCTAAGGCAATTTTAAAAATTCATCGCTTTAAGGGTTCCGATCCGCGAAAACCTTTAATTCTTTTAGCCGCCGATTGGGAAATGGTTGAAAAATATAGCCTCTTAACATCCACGCAAAAGGCGCGCGCCCAAAAACTATGGGCGCAGGAACGTCCCACCTCTTTAATTCTTAAGCAAAAAAAAGCGCCGGCGCCGAGTTTAATGCCGAGCCAAAACACTTTAGCCTGGCGTTTGCCTAAAAGTCCGTTTTTACTTAAAATAATAAAAGCTTTAGGCGTGCCCTTAGTCTCAACAAGCTTAAATAAGACGGGGGAGCCGCCACTTAAAAGCTTAGCGGAACTCTCTTCACTAACTACCGCCGAAAATACTCCCGACTTATTAATTGATGCTGGTGTTTTAGACGGTCAACCCTCACGCTTAATCGATTTAAGCGAGGACACAGAAAAAGTTATCCGCTGTTAAAAAAGATAAAACTATAATTGTATGAATAAAAATTATCGCTCGCCTTGGTATTCGCTGATCTTCGGACTCTTTTTTATAGTGGCCGCTTTTGGTGGCGGCTTTTACTTAGGGCAGGGTGATGCTCAGACGAGACCGCTCGCCCAAAATACTCAAGAAGCTGAAGTTAATCAAAGCGAAACTTTTGACTTTAACATTTATTGGGAAACCTGGGCGGCTTTAAAAGAAAATTATTTTGATAAAAATAAATTAAGCAACCGTGACATATTTTATGGTTCGCTTAAAGGTTTAGCCGCTTCCACAAACGATCCTTACACGGTTTTTATGACGCCCGAAGAAACGGATGAATTTAATGAAGATATGTCCGGCAGCTTTGAAGGCATTGGCGCGGAAGTGGGTATGCGCGATGAGGTGATAACCATTGTTGCGCCTTTGGCCGGCATGCCGGCCGAAAAAGCCGGCTTAAGAGCGGGCGATAAAGTTTATGCGATTGATGGCGAGAGTGCCCTGGGGTTAACAGTTGACGAGGCGGTTAAAAAAATTCGCGGCCCTAAAGGAACGAGCGTCACTTTAACTATTATTCGCGACAATGAAACCAAAACCCGAGAAATCACCATTGAGCGGGGCTTAATTGTTATTGAAAGCGTCAAAACAGAATTGCGTTCCGACGGAATTATGGTGATTACAGTTAGCAATTTTAACGATGATACGGAATCATTATTTAAAAAAGCCGTCGCTGATACGCTTAATAAAAAAGCGAAGGGTGTAATTCTAGACTTACGCAACAATCCGGGCGGCTATTTAGATACCGCTATTTTAATGGCCAGTGAATGGATTGAAGACGGGCCGGTGCTTTTAGAACAAAATGCCGCCGGTCGAAGCCGCGAGTATAATGCTGAGGGGTGGGCTCGTCTTGATGGCCTACCGACGGTAGTTCTAATTAATGGCGGCAGTGCTTCGGCTTCCGAAATTGTGGCCGGCGCTTTACGCGATTACCATAAAGCGACCTTAGTCGGCGAAAAAACCTTTGGTAAGGGTTCAGTCCAACAAGTGATTGATTTAAGCGATGGTTCTTCTTTAAAAGTTACCGTTGCCACTTGGATGACCCCTGATGGTGATTATATTAATGACAAAGGTTTAGAGCCTGACGAAGTGGTCGCGCTCACTAATGAGGATTTTGAGGCGGAGCGCGATCCGCAGCTTGATCGGGCCGTAGAAATTATCAAGACTAAATAAAGATACTTATAAAAAAAGCTCGATTGTAAAATCGAGCTTTTTCTTTTTATCTGCTAAAGAACAAAAAAACTATTCAGTGACAACACTTACAACTTTGGCTAGTTTTAGCTTGCCATCAAATTTTCTTAACTTGCGTGAACTAAATTTCACCACGCCATCTGAAACAGCGAAGAGGGTGTCATCATTACCCCGCATCACATTAGATCCCGGGAAGTATTTACTGCCGCGCTGACGAATAATGATATTGCCAGCTTTGGCGGTTTGGCCGTCGGCCAGTTTAACGCCTAAGCGTCTTCCGGCAGAGTCACGGCCGAGCGAGGTAGACCCCGCAGCTTTCTTTGTTGACATATTAATTACATAAGGAGCGCGATAAAAAAAGGCTTTCGCCTAAGTGCTCACTTTTTTCTAAATTTACCGTCCAATGATAACAAAAGAGCAAAAGATTGTCAATAAATTAAAACCCCGCTTCTCTAAAAAATAAAAAAATGGTTTTTGAACAGATTTTTACTAAAAAAGTCTATTTTTTTGTCTAGATTATTTATTGAAAAATTGTTATAATTACCCTAGAAAAAAATAAAATAATAATAATTTAATTTTATGATAAAAGTTGATCAAGAAGCCTGTATTGGCTGCGGCCTTTGCGCTAGTCTGCACCCGGAAATTTTTGCCATTGACGCCGATGGTAAGGCGGAAGTAATTAATCCCGACGGCGATAAGAACGAAGGGGAAGAGGCGGCGGCGGCTTGTCCGGCCGGCGCAATTAGCGTTGAATAATTTATGGACTTATTAGGAAGAAAAATTGAACAAGCGCCTACCCCTAGCAGTCCGGAGGTTTTAACTAATCCGGAAAAGAGAAGTGAACAAGCGCCGGAGCGTGGAGCGGAAAAAAAGGAGGCAACGCCAGTCGCGGTCCCCAGCGTGCCATCTGCGCCGGTCATAAAAAAAGAGCCGCTCACTTATAAAGAGCGGCGGGCAAAATTGATTGATGAAACCTTGTCCGAAGGTTTGGGTAATATCTACTTATCAATGTCGCCGGAACGACAAAAGGTTTTTAAAGCCAAAGGCGAAGAAACAGTGGCTAAAATCAATAATCTCTTAGATGAAACTAAAGTTAAAATCAATAAAATCGTGAGTTTAATTAAAAAATGGTTAAGCCTGATTGTTGGTGTTAACAAATTTTATCTTGATCAAGAAGCTAAAATTAAGGCTGATAAAATCCTTAATTTAAAAGATAAACTTTAATTTATGACTAGCGGCTACTCTCCCTTAAATAGCTCCTTGTTGGACTTTGCCACCCCCATCTTAATGGGGTTGCTAATTTTATTTTTGGGAGCAGTTTTGGTCTATATCGTGTTGGCCTTAATTCGTCGTCTTGCGTCGGCAAACGCTTATTACGAGCAAAAGATTTTTTTAGTAAAACTGCCGAAAGAAAAACCTAAGGATGGTGAGAGTACTTATACGGCGGCGCAAATGCACGAGGAGATCGCTAAAGGGGAAACCCTTTTTGCTAGTATCGGTGGCTTGTCGGCCGAGCGCGGCTTCAAAGCCTGGCTTTTTGGTCGCCGTGACCATTTTTCTCTGGAGATTGTTGCCAATAAAGGTAAAATTGCTTTTTATGTCGTCGCTCCGGTAGACCGAGCTCGCTACTTGGAACAGCAAATTCATGCTCATTATCCGGAAGCCTCTTTAGAGGAAGTGGAAGATTACAACGCTTTTTCGCCGCAATCTAAAATCGTGGCCGGATCACTAAAAACAAAAAAGAGTTTTGTTTTTCCAATTAAAAATTATCGGCAAATGGATGTTGACCCCTTAAACTCTTTAATCAATGTCATGTCCAAACTGGCTAAAGACGAAAGTATTGTTGTTCAATATGTCGTACGTAGCGCTAAGGCGAAGTGGCACGCTGAAAGTAAAGCCATTGTTTCTAAAATTATTAAGACCAATTCCATTAGCGCTGGCTTGAAAAAAGATGGCGGTCAAAAGTTAGGTAATTTTTTAGAGCTCACTGGCATTAAAAGCAGTTCTAAACCTACGGAAAAACCCGACACTCCGCCCGCCACCTTAACCGAGGTGGAGCGGGCTCTGGTGAAGGCGATGGAGGAAAAAAATAGTAAGTCCGGGTTGGATGTTAATATCCGCGTGGTGGTTGCGGCCGCCACGGAAGCGCAAGCCAAAATTTATCTAGATAATATTTCTAACGCTTTTAGTGAATATAATAATTACGCTTACGGTAATAATTTTTCTCGGATCAGCCGCGGCAATGACCGGATGGTGGCTGATTTTATTTATCGCCGTTTTAAAGAGAAGCTAAGTTTTTTACTGAACACTGAAGAGTTAGCCAGTCTTTATCATTTTCCGCTGCGCTCTACCGAAACGCCTAATATCCTATGGTTGGCGGCTAAATCAGCTCCGGCCAGTGCGGAATTGCCTAATGAAGGCTTACTTTTAGGCTACAATGTTTATCGTGGTGTTTCTAAAGAAGTGCGCATTAAGGCAGAGGATCGCCGTCGTCACACTTATATCATCGGTAAATCGGGAGTCGGTAAATCAGTTTTGCTGGCGAATATGGCGATTCAAGATATTTTAAACGGCGAGGGGGTTTGTGTTTTAGACCCTCACGGCGATCTGGTCAATGATATTTTAGAACGCGTGCCGCCACAGCGAGCGGAAGATGTGATTGTTTTTTCTCCGGCTGATACGGAGCGACCACTCGGTCTCAACCTATTAGAATTTGATCCTCGCTATCCGGAACAGAAAAGTTTTGTCATTAACGAAATGATTGGTATTTTTGATAAGCTCTACGATCTTAAGGCGACTGGCGGGCCAATGTTTGAACAGTACATGCGCAATGCGATGTTGCTGGTTATGGATGATCCGGAGAGCGGCTCAACTTTAATGGAGATTCCTAAAGTTTTAGTGGATGAAAATTTTCGGCGCTTAAAATTAAAGCGGTGCCAAAATCAAACCGTTATTGATTTTTGGCGCGAAGAAGCGGAGAAAGCGGGCGGGGAAGCGGCTTTAGCTAATATTGCCCCCTATATCACCTCGAAGCTAACTGCCTTTATTTCTAATGACATGATGCGCCCGATTATCGGCCAGCAAAAAAGTTCTTTCAATTTCCGCGATATCATGGATAATCAAAAAATTATTTTAGTTGATCTATCAAAAGGAATTGTCGGCGAGATGAATGCTTATTTACTGGGAATGATTATCGTCGGCAAATTCTTAATGGCCGCTCTTTCGCGGGGCGATATGCCCGCGGCCGAGCGGAAAGATTTTTATTTATATATTGATGAATTCCAAAATTTTACCACTGACTCTATTGCTCAAATTTTATCCGAGGCCAGAAAATATGGTTTAGGTTTAGTTATTGCTCACCAATATATTGGGCAACTAGTGAAAAATAATAACACCACCATCAAGGATGCCGTTTTTGGCAATGTCGGCACGATGATTGCTTTTCGGGTCGGCAGTGATGACGCCAATTATTTAGTGAAAGAATTTTCACCGGTCTTCAATGAATTTGATTTAATCAATACCGATAAAGGAATCGCTTGTTTAAAATTATTAGTAGATAACACTGCCTTAAGGCCGTTCTCTTTAAAAAGTATTTGGCCGATTATTGGCCAGCCCCGAGAGGAGATGGCGACTAAGATCCGCGCTCTTTCACGTCTCAAGTATGGCCAAGACAAGCAACTGATAGAAACTATTATTCGTCAGCGCCAAGCTCGCAGCCAAGCTTTACAAAGCGCCACTAATCCTTTAGATTTATAAAAAAACCTTAACTATGTCCACTTTATATCGCGATTATCGCCCCAAAAATTTCTCTGAAGTTCTCGGGCAAAACCATATCAAAATTGCTTTGCAAAATGAAATTTTAGCCGGCGCTCCGGCCAATGCCTATTTATTTTGTGGGCCGCGCGCCGTTGGCAAGACTACCGTGGCCAGAATCCTGGCCAAGTCTTTAAATTGCGAGAATCGGAAAAGTGATAGTGCTGAACCTTGTGATACTTGTACTAGCTGCCAAAATATCGCTCGCAGTAATGATTTGGACGTCGTAGAAATTGACGCTGCTTCTAATACCGGGGTTGATAATGTCCGTGACAATATTATTGCGTTTGCCCGAGTCGCCGCCACTAAAAACCGCTACCGTATTTTTATCATTGATGAAGTTCACATGTTAAGTATTAACTCTTGGAATGCGCTTTTGAAAACTTTAGAGGAGCCACCGGCGCGAGTGATTTTTATTTTATGCACCACGGAAGTTCATAAAGTTCCGGAGACCATTATTTCTCGCTGTGAACGTTTTGATTTTAAAAGAATTCCTTTAACCGATGTCATCGGCAAGCTCCGTCGCATTGTTAGTCAGGAAAAAGCGGCGGTGGCCGATGAGGTTTTAGAAGCGATTGCCCGTCAGGCGGGCGGCCATTTGCGTGATGCCGAAAGTTTGCTGGGTCAAGTTTTATCCTTAGGGGTAGCCGGTCAAGAAATCACTTGGGAACAAGCCGAGCTAATCGTTCCTCGTCATCATCACGACGAAGCAATCGAGTTAATCAAATATTTACTAAAGAAAGATGTGGCTGGCGCCATTAAACTCGTTAATCAGGCCGCTGATTCCGGGTTAAACTTAAAAAATTTAACCAGTGAGATCTTAGAGGTTTTGCGCAAAATTTTACTTTATCAGGCCAGCCCCAAGTTAGCGGATAATTACACGATTGCCTTAGATAGGGAAGCAGAGATTGCTCTGAGCGCGATTGCCTCTCAAGCCACCCCAATGCAAATTGCCACTTATTTAGAAGGCTTTTTAGAGCTCTTTAATGACAAATTAACTTATACCGTCGCTCAACTGCCACTAGAAATTAAAATTATTGCTCTTTGCGCGGAGGCGCCGAAGGTCGCCCCCGCGGTTAAACCAACCACAACCCCGCCACTGGCCGCACCCAACCGTTTTATCGCTGCTAATAAAAAACCCGCCGCTCCCAATAGAGAAGAACCTTCAGGACCCATCGCCGCCGATCTTAAGGCTGAAGAGATAAGGGCCCGTTGGTCGGAGTTTTTGGCGCGAGTAAAAAGTCACAATCATTCCTTATCTTTTGTTTTGCAAAATTGCATTGCTGGCGCTCTAGAAAAAGGCGAACTCCCCTTAACCTTTAAATATAAATTTCACAAGGAGCGTATCGGCGATCCGCAGATTAAGCCGGAAGTAGAAAGTATTTTAGCCGAAGTTTATGGCGGCCGGGTGCGGACAGTTTTAAGTGTTGATGAAAATCTAGTTTTAAAAGCCAAGACGGAAACAGAAAAAACAGCGGCTAAATTAGTGACCCCAGAAACAAAAGAAACCACTAATTCAACTAACGATAATTTATTAGATAACTTACTCCAAACTTTTGGAGGCGAAGTAATTAGTTAATCATTTTTCTATTTTTTATGCTAGATATTAAAAAAATCAGAGAGGAATTACCAATGGTTAAAGCCGCGCTCTTAAAAAGAATGCGCCCGGAAGATTTAGATTTAGAAGCCGTAATCGCTCTTGACCAGCAGCGTCGCGAACTTACAACGGCTTTTGAAGAGATGCAGGCGCGTCGCAACCGCTTATCAAAAACTAAACCAACCCCAGAAATTATTGCCGAGCTTCGTTCCTTTGGCGACGAAATTGCCGCCAAAAAAGAAGCTTTAGAAAAAGTGGAAGCCGAGCTCCAAGAAAAATTAGCGGCTTTGCCTAACATTCCGGCTGATGATGTGGTGGCTGGCGGTAAAGAAAATAATGAAACGATCTATACTTTTGGTAAAAAACCAGAATTTGATTTTGAGCCGAAAGATCATGTGGAGCTCGCTACCTCTTTAGGATTGATTGATTATGAGCGCGCCGCCAAAATGTCTGGTTCCGGTTTCTGGTGCTACACCGGCTTAGGGGCGCTGCTGGAATGGGCCTTACTGTCTTATTTCATTGATTTTCATACCAAAAATGGCTACACCTTCATGATCCCACCGTTTATGTTAACTGAGCGTTCGGCTTATATTTCCGGACATTTACCTAAGTTCCGAGATGATCTTTATTGGAACCAAGATGGTTTGTGTCTGAATGCAACCTCGGAAATGATGTTGGGCAATTATCATCGCGAAGAAATTTTACCCGGCGAAGAGCTCCCCAAAAAATATTGCGCTTACTCTGCTTGTTTCCGTCGCGAAGCTGGATCTTATCGTCAAGAAGAGCGGGGCATGGTCCGCGGTCATCAATTTAATAAAATTGAAATGTTCGTTTTTTGTCGCCCCGAAGAGTCATGGCAATATTTTGATGAGTTAGTGGACAATGCCAAAAAACTTATTGAAGGTTTGGGTTTACACTACCAAGTTTCTAAATTAGCGGCCGAGGATTGCAGCGCGGCGATGGCGAAAACTTATGACGCCGAAGTTTGGCTACCAAGTATGGGAATTTATAAAGAAGTTTCTTCTATTAGCAACGCTTTAGACTATCAGGCGCGCCGCGGCAGTATTCGCTTTAAAGATGCCGGTCAAAATACGGAATTCGTCCACACTCTAAACGCTTCTGGTTTGGCGACTAGTCGCTTATTGCCGGCTATTTTAGAACAAAATCAACAAGCGGATGGCTCGGTAATTATTCCGGAAGTTTTGCGTCCTTATCTCCCCTTTAAAGAGGAGCGTTTGCGCCCCCGCGCTTAAGTACCGGTAAGAGCTTAACTTTTAATGATGAAAAAACATTTTCTGACTATCACTATCTTCTGTTTAGCCTTGGCGTTTACCCCCGTGGCCACTTTCGCCGCTGAAAAAAATCCGAAGATTGCTAATTATTTTTTGCATTGGTCCCTAAATGATGATAAGGCTCGCGAATTGGCGAAGTGGGATTTTTTGATCTTGGATATGGAGGTCCAAGAAAACAGCCCGGAACAATTACGTTTAATCCGCCGGCTTAATCCCGATATTATTATCTTGGCCTATGTCACTTCACAAAATCTTTTTGAGTCGTGGGTGAATTCTAATGAGTCGGTTTTGCGGAAAAAATTAAGAGCCGGAATTTCTGATTCTTGGTGGTTACGTGATAGTAGCGGCCAACGGTTATCGGATTGGCCCAATGCTTATGTTTTAAATGTCACTAACTACGCCCCCCTAGTAAATGGACAACGTTATAATGATTACCTACCGAAATTTGTAGTTGATAATTTAAAAAGCTCCGGTCTCTGGGATGGTGTTTTTTTTGACAATGTTTGGGATGGCGCCGCTTGGTTTAACGCTGGCAATATCTCCTTGCGCAATAATGGTTATAAAAGTAGCGCTTATGAATTAAATACCGCCTGGGTCAATGGGATGCGCCAAATTTTTATTAAGACGCAAAAAGCATGGCCAGAAGCAATTATTTTAGGTAATGGTAGTTGGCACACTCAATATCAAACCCTTTTAGACGGCTGGATGATTGAAGATTTTCCCACTCCTTGGGTGAGCGGCGGCGACTGGACGGCCGTCTTAAAAAATTATCAAATTTTTTCCAACAACGGCCAAGAGTATAATGTTTTAAATGCGGCCGCCAGTAATGCTAATGACTACCAAAAATTCCGCTATGGATTAACCAATGCTTTATTGGGAAATGCTTATTACAGTTTTGATTATGGACCTTTAGACCATGGCCGGCTCTGGTGGTATGACGAATATAATATTGATTTAGGCTCACCCCAAAACGCTCCTTATAATTTATTGGATCGCCAAAATAAAACTTTAAAACCGGGACTTTGGCGCCGTGATTTTTCAACCGGAGTGGCGATTTTGAATTCCACCGATAAAACGCAACGTTATGTTTTTACCAAAGAGGAATTTGAACGTTTAAGGGGCAATCAAGACCCGCTGACAAATAATGGTCAAAGAGTTAATTGGATTAGTTTAGCGCCTAAAGATGGAATTATTCTTCTTAAGCGACCGAATCTAATACAAGGTTCTAACTTTATCAACGGCAATTTTTATCGGGTTTTTGATATCATGGGAGCGCAGA
Source organism: Patescibacteria group bacterium (assembly GCA_050943055.1). Taxonomy (GTDB): domain Bacteria; phylum Patescibacteriota; class Patescibacteriia; order Patescibacteriales; family UBA12465; genus JAEZRQ01. Next base: position 20,817 of record JBMNOL010000009.1, on the reverse strand, counting down.
TAGTCAATGGTTTTTTTGCGTACTTAGATAATTATTCCGGCCGGCGTCAGTTGTTGAAAGTAGATTTTTCCGGAACGGGCGCCGATCAGGTCGCGGTGGCTGAAAATGGTGAAATGAAAATTAGCACTAAGGGTCGCGAAACTTTAAAATTCCGCCCCTTTGGTCCTTGGAATGGTGATTTTACGATGGGCTTTGGCGATTTAAATGGTGACGGTCAAAAAGAGATTGTAACTGGCGCCGGTCGCGGTGGCGGTCCGCAGGTGAGGACCTTTAATAATTCCGGCCAAGTAAAAGGCGCTTTTATGGCCTATGACAGTCGTTTCCGCGGCGGCGTTAATATTGCGGTTGGCGATATTGATGGTGATGGCCAAGCGGAAATAGTTACTGGCGCCGGTCTGGGCGGTGGTCCACATGTGCGCGTTTTTGATAGTCAAAGCCGAGTGAAGCTCCAGTTTATGGCCTATGATAAAGATTTTCGCGGCGGCGTTAATGTTGCGGTTGGCGATATAGATAATGATGGCCAGGCCGAAATTATCACCGGCCCCGGTCCCGGCGCTGATCCTCAAGTACGTGTTTTTGATAAGGCGGGGAGATTAAAAGCACAATTTATGGCCTACGACCCTAATTTAAAAAATGGCTTGTCAGTGGCGGTTGATGACTTAAATCAAGACGGCCGTTTAGATATTTTAGCTAGTCTTTTAGAGTAAAAATATATGGCAAACTTTTTAAAAAATTGGTGGCGGAAGAGGAGCCAACGTTACTATTTCAAAAAACATCGCTGGCATTTGGTGGCAGATATTTTTCTATTGTTATTGATTATCGCTTTAGCGGTGGGTTTATTTATCATCAGTCGGCAAGAACCGCTTGTTGTGGAAACAACGCCGATTCCGCATGTTATTAAGGTCCCGGCCGAAAGTGAAGAGGCTATCAGTTTAACGGAACCGCTTTTTTCAGGAAATGTTTTACCGCGCCAAGTTTTTAACTTTGAAGTAGAACTTGAAAACCCGGATTTAAAAGATATGACTGAAATTGATATTCAATTTTTAAGCCCGAGCGCTAAATTTAGAATTGTTTCGGCTCAAGCGACTGAAATAATAACGGTGGTTAAAGAAGAGGAGAAGTCCGCGACTAGTACAACTGATCTTAAATCTCGTGGCGATCATCTCAGTTTAAGTCTTTTACAACCTGGACAAAAAGTTAAGATTCAAACTAAGTTAACAGCCACCCCAATCACTTCCGAGCGGACGCTTAACTGGAAATTAGTCGCTACTTATAAGCAAGACGGACAGGAAAAAAGTGTCGACTATAAACTTAAGCCTTTAAGGTTAATTAGTGAGCTAACCGCTAGTGCCGCCGCCTATTATCATAGCGAGTATGGGGATCAATTAGGCGTCGGCCCTTTACCGCCAATTGTCGGTTTGCCCACTAATTATTGGATATTCTTCCAGGTTAACAACAACGGTAATGTCGTTAAAAATTTTACCTTAACTGCTCGTTTAGCCGAAGGAATCACTTTGGGCAACGGCCGAACCGTCAGTAGTGGTGATTTAATTTACGACGAAAATACTCGGCGCTTAACCTGGATTATCCCGGAACTACCAGCGACCGCCACTGACAATCGCGCCGGTTTTGATGTCCAAATAATTCCGACCGCCGCGCAAGTTGGCCAGACCCCAATCTTATTAAGTAATATTTCCTATATCGCCACTGATTCTTTTACCGGCGAACAATTATCAGGGAACCTAGCAGAAATCAACACCGATCTTAAGGCTGATAAATTAAATGAGGGGCAGGGAACGGTTGCCCCTTAAAATAAACTCATGTTTAGCAAAATTCGCCAAGCTTTTAAATTTAACTATGAAACGCTCAATCGTTTAGAAATTAAACGGTCGGCGATTTTAGCTAACTACGAGACCTTAAAAAAACAACAACCCGATAATGCTATTTTCCCAGTACTAAAATCTAATGCCTACGGTCATGGCCTAAAAGAGTTAGCGCAAATTTTAAATGAAACGGATGCGCCTTTAGTAGCGGTTGATTCTTTTCCCGAGGCGCAGATTATCAAGAAATACTTTAAGCGTGATATTTTAATTTTAAGTCGGATGCCGCGCAAAGTTTATACTTACGCCACTTCCAAACGTTACCAATTCGCGGTCGCTGATGAAGAAGTTTTAGCCGCCTTGCCCCGCGGGGCGAAAATTCATTTATTCTTAAATACCGGCATGAATCGCGAAGGCATTAAAGATCTACCGGCCTTTTTAGAGAAGAACCAAAAGAAGCTGAACCAATTAAAAATTGTTGGTCTTTGCTCACACCTGGCCAATGCCGATACTATTACTCCGGAAAATGAAGCGCAGTTGGAAAAATTTTTAACTGCCTTAAAATATTTAGAACGCACCGGCCAGCGTCCTCAATGGGTGCATTTAGGGAATTCGGCCGGAGTTTTTACCTTAAAAAATAATAAGTTAACTGCTTTTAGAAGCGGCCTCGCTCTTTATGGCTACAACCCTTTAAGTCCTGACCACCCTCGCTTTAAGGAAGTAGGCGAAAGCTTACAACCAGCCCTAGAGCTTTATTCGCACGTAGTGGCCAGACAAGCCGTCTCAGCCGGAGAAAAAGTTTCCTACAGCGGTTCCTATCAGGCTCAAGGTGAAGAAAATATTGCCGTGGTTCCATTTGGTTACTATGAAGGGCTGCCGCGCCGCCTCTCCGGCCAAGCCGTCTTCTACTGTAAAGAAGAAAAATTAGTGGTTGCCGGCAATATCTGTATGAATTCTACCTGTTTAAGCAGCGGCTCAAGAAGCCTGCCGCTAGGAACGGAGATTCAACTAATCAGCGCCAACCCTAAACAAAGTAATAGTTTAAGTAACTTAGCGGCTCAGGCCGAGATGATAGAATACGAGCTGCTCTGCGGCCTAAAAGCTAATATTCGTCGTGTTATTATTTAATTATGTTTCCTTTTCACTCCAAAAAATCCCAGAAAAAAAAATCTTCTATTAGACGCGATTATCAAAAGAAGAATTTTAATAACCCCTTTTTTAACAAAAAGGGTAAGAATAAAAAAAGACGACCGTGGTGGCGGTGGTTATTGTTGTTGCCGGTGTTAGTATTTTTAATTTTTTATTTTCTTAGCGCCCCCTGGCTTAAAATTTCTCAGGTGACCGTTAATGGTTTAGGGCGTTTGCCGGAAAGCGCAATTTTGAAAAATGTTACCGAACAAATGTCTGAACCGGTGGGAAAATTTTTTAAGAAAGATAATATTCTTCTTTTTAACACCAATGAAGCTGCCGCGACCTTATTAGAAGAATTTAATTTCTCACAAATTAAAATTAGTAAGAGTTATTTTCCTAACGAGCTCACAATCAAAATTGAAGAGCGTCCCTACGCCTTTATTTGGATTGAGGAAGGGAAGGCCTATTATAGTGATTCGGGCGGCTTTATTATTAACGACCAGGAGGTGAGCGCTGAAGATCTACGGCGTCTGCCGGTAATTGAAAATCAATCCCAAAAGAAATTGATTAAAGATGGAGTCTTAGATTTGCCGGCGGAATATTTAAGATATATTTTCGATTTTAAAGAAGCCACTGAAATTTACCCTGACTTGACAATTTCTAAGTTTATTGTTCCTCAACAAGATGTCAAACTTAAGAGTCTGCGAGTTTTATTTACCGATGGCTTATTGGCTTATTTTTCCATTGATAGTGATATTGAGGATAAACTCTTAGCTTTAGAAGTTGTCAAAAAAGAGAAAATCAAGGATAATCTAAGTAGTATTAGTTATCTTGATTTACGCTACGGTGATAAAATCTTTATTGGTAATAAATAATTATATGGAACAGTTTTTTAAATTTTTGTTTGGCTTAGCTGCTTTTGTCTATGGTCTGATTTACATCGGGATTTTTCTCTTAATTATTAAAATTGTTTTGATGTTTCAGTCACCAATAAATATTTTAGGCTTAGTAATCCGTTAAAAGTGTTTTAAAGATTGGCAAAACCTTAATAATATCAGGAATAGAGGCAAACTTGACCCGAGGGGCGGTTTGCCTTATACTAGAAGTATAACTAAGTGTAAGAGATATTATACTCAGTTATATATCATGAAACTATGTCTGCGAAACTACCCCACTTTGATGACTTTTTACTCAATTTAAAGGTCAATAACTACTCGCCGGAAACTATTTACAATTATGAGCGAGACCTTAAAGTCTTTGAAGATTTTTTATTTGAAAATCAAGTTGACTTCAAGAAAATTAACAAAAAAGATTTACTAAACTACAAAGCATTTTTAACTTCCAGAGATCGGAAGACTCCTTTAGCTCAAGAAACAAAAAAAAGACTGAATGCTTACTCCATTAACCGTATGCTTTCAGTCCTCCGCTCTTACGTTCGTTACCTTATTGAAATGGATTATCCGGTGAGAATTGCCCCCGATATGATTAAAATGGTCAAAACCATCAAAAAAAATGCGGCGGTAGCTGGACTTGACGAATTCATTAAATTATTGGAATTCCCCTCCAGTCATGAAAAAAATCCAACGATCGGGAAGCGCAATCGAGCCATTCTAGAAGTTCTCTTCTCCACCGGTTTACGTATTTCCGAACTGATCAATTTAAAAATAAAAGATATTGATAAAGAAGGCCGTATTTTCGTTTTAGGCAAGGGTAAGAAGGAACGCTTTGTTTATCTCACCCCCCGGGCTCAAGAGCATCTAGAAGCCTATTTAAGCACGAGAACAGATGATTCCGACTATACCTTTGTTCCCTACCGGGGGCAAAACGCGGCCGACCGACAAAAAAAGCTCTCCGCCGTCTATGTTCAAGAAATGATCAAGAGTTATCGAGAGCTTCTTAATATCAACTTCCCCATTTCCCCGCACTCTTTACGCCACGGCTTTGCCACTTATCTGGCGGAGGCGGGGGCTAATCCGGCGGCAATCCAAGTCTTATTGGGCCATGAATCACTGGAGACCACTACCCGCTATGTTCATGCCTCTGATAATTATGCACGCCAAGCCCAAAAAAAATTCCACCCTTTAAAGGATTAATAAAAAAAACTATCTCTTCTGGAGATAGTTTTTTAAAAGTCTTTATTTTTTCTTTAAGGAAGATAATCTAAAGGATTAACCGGAATACCATTTTTTCTAACTTCAAAATGTAAATGAGGACCAGTGGTAAAAGCGCCGGCGCCAACACTACGAGGCGCGCCACCGGTTAAACCGATTTTATCACCTTGTAAAACATATTGATCTTGTTCCACAGAGACAGCGGATACATGACCGTAAACTGTAGATAAGCCGTTGCTGTGAATAATCATGATGTAGGCGTAAGCGTTAGTGCCATCATATTTAACCCGGGCAACATAACCATCGCCAGCAGATCTTAAGGTTGTTCCCTGAGCGGCGCGAATATCAATAGCCGGGTGTTCACCAATAATTTTACGATACGGATATTCAGGGTCATAAAAACCAGTGGTAATATAGCGGCCTGAAACCGGCCAAGCAAGATCACTGGAACCACTTTCTAAACGATTGTTTTCCTTTTCTGACATTTTGCGGCGGACGGATTTTTCTAAACCGGAAATTTCCGCTTCCGCTTGTTGCTGTTCTTTTTTAGCTTGAGCTAATAAACGCTGATACTCCTCTTCGGAAGATTTTGTTTCTTCTAAGATAATAGCTTTGCTTTCTTGCTCGTAAGCCAAGCTTTCTTTTTTCTTTTCTAATTCTTTTTTCAAAGCTAAGAGCTCCTTATTTTTTTCACCTAAAGCAAGCTTACTCTGATCTAAATCATTTTTTTTACGCTGCAATTCTTGCAGGCTTTCCCGAATCTTTTCATTGGTATTTTCTAAATATTTAGCTTGGTTTAAAAATTCTGCTAAAGATCCATTTAGCAGTAGTGCTTCCAGTGAAGAAATTTGGTCTTGTTTATAAACCAAACGCAGTAAGTTACCAATTTTATCTTTATCATTTTCAATTTCTCGGTCGACGCCTAGCATGTCAAGTTCCAATTTCTTAATCTCTAAAGAAGTTTTATCAATATTTAAGTTAGTTTTTTCTATGTCCAGCTGAATTTGCGCTTCTCGGTCTTCTAAAATAGCCAGTTGATTTTTTAAACTAGCCTGATCGCGTTTTTTAGCGTTAATCGCTTGCTGATAATCTTTTTGGCGACTACTAATCTCTTCCATTTGCTTCTTCTGTTGCTGAATTTGATTATTTAATTCGGCAATTTCATCATCAATAGTGGCTGGTTGAGAAAAAGCCGCCGGAATAGCGTACGCAAAAAAACATATCAATAAAATCGTAAATGTAAGTAAACTCAATTTTCTATTCATATACTCAGATTTTAACATTTTTAGAATATTATGTAAAATCCTTAATCTGTATAATTATTGTAGCCACTATTAGGCAAGACGGCTGATGGCGCTCTCTAGACGAGCCTCTGCCTGCCCTTTTCCGAGCACCGCGGCCACTTCAAAAGGGCTCGGACTCGCTTTTTCACCCGTTAAAGCGACGCGCCAAGGCCAGAGAAAATCACCATTTTTGTGGTTTTTTTCTTTAAGATAAAGCAAAATAATCTCCTCAAGATTTTCCTTGGTCCAATCGCTCTCTGGGATTTCTTTTAAAATAATTGATAATTCTTTGAGATTTTCTCTAACTTGAGCGGGGCTTAAGTTCTTCCAAATCAGAAGACTGGTCTCATATTCCGGTTCCTTGAAAAAATAACGAGTGAGCGGAACAATTTCATTTAAAATCTTGAGACGATCACGGCTCACAGCAACAACCGCTTTTAAATCAGCCGCCGCCAAATCGTAGCCGGCCGCTTCTAAATAAGGGCGGCAAAGTTCCACCAAATCATCTAAATCGCGCTGACGGATGTAATAACCATTATAATAATTCAATTTTTCTAAATCAAAGACCGCCGGTGAAACGCCGATATTGCGATAATCAAAACGTTCGACTAATTCATCCAAGCTAAGGATTTCTTGGTCGTCCTTGGGATGCCAGCCTAAAAGAGCGCAAAAATTTATCAAGGCTTCCGGCAGGTAGCCCTTCGCTAAATAATCTTCCACAAAAACATCGCCTTTACGCTTACTTAATTTGCCCCCGCCGTCTTTATTCAAAATTAAAGGAAAATGGATAAAGCGCGGTGGCGTCCAACCGAAATCTTGGTATAGTAAAATATTTTTCGGGAAGGAAGATAACCATTCATCGCCCCGCGTAACATGAGTAATCTTCATTAAATGATCGTCAACGACATTCGCGAATTGGTAAGTTGGTACACCATTAGATTTGATTAAAACTTGATCATCTAAATCGGCGCAGTTAAAAGTAATTTCGCCCCGAAGCTCATCAAAAACCGTAATCGTTCCGGAGAGCGGCATTTTTTGACGAATAACAAAGGGTTCGCCAGCGGCCGCCCGAGTCTCGCTTTCTGCCCTTGTTAGATTGCGGCAGTGGCGGTCATAACGCGGTGCTTCCTTGTTAACTTCCTGCTCCGCTCGTTTAGCGACTAGGCGTTCCTCAGAACAAAAGCAGCGATAAGCTTTACCATTTATTAATAATTTCTTGACTTCTTCTTGATAGATTTCTAATCGTTGACTTTGAATATAGGGACTAAACTCGCCACCAACATGCGGCCCCTCATCAAAGTTTAAAGAAAAACTTTTTAAAAGATTAATTAATTTATCCGCCGCTCCCGGGACTTCCCTTTTTTGATCGGTATCCTCAATGCGTAAGATAAAATCACCACCTAAGTTTTTGGCCATTAAATAATCAAAAAGAGCAACGCGGAAATTGCCGATGTGTAAAAAGCCTGTTGGTGACGGGGCAAAACGAATTCGAACGGGAGCCTGATTATTATTCATATTTTATGGTTTCTAAAAATTTATTAAGAAATTTTTCCGCCCCGGGACGGCGAACCGGGTGAACCGCTTTAACTAATTCCTCCGGCTTGACCCAGCGCCAAGCACTGTGATCCCAATAATTAATCGTTACCTCATCGTCAGTGCCTAAAAATTCAGCAATCAATAAGCCTTGACTTTGCCCCTTATAATTAGTTTTTTTATTGTGCCCGCTTTTAAAACGATAAGAATGGAGTTTAGGATAGACGCCCCTAACTTTTAAATCGCTTAAACCTAGCTCTTCTTTAGCTTCGCGTAAACCACTCTTTTTTAAACTTTGACCATCGGTACCGCCTTGCGGCAGCTGCCAATGTCCCGGCTCATCCTGACGTTCAACAATCAAAATTCGCGGCTGCTTATTTATGATTGAGTAAATTAAAATTACCACATTGCGGCGATAAATTAAAGGATTAATTAAAGTTTCTTTTAAAACCCTTAGGCCAAAGACAACCGTTGCTCTCCAGATTCTTTTGAGGCGGCGCGGTTGTTTAATTAAGCGCCATAACCACTCTAAACCAAGTTGTCGCCAAAACTGCGGTGCCCGAATCGTTTTTTTTGTTATAAAATCAAAAGATCCGCCGACACCAATAGCGATGCGAGCACTTTTAAGTTGGGGTAAACTGCGCCACAAAAGTTTTTCTTGCCAGGGGGCGCCTAAAGTACAAAAAACTATTTTTGGCGAAAAATTTTCTAAAAGCTTCAATTCCGCCTCAGTTAGACGGGCTTCGCGAGGAATATCTAAAATTTTAAAATTTAATTGTGGCCAAGATTTTTTTAAGGCCGTTTCAATTTCCGCCGCGGAAGAAAGACCGGCCTGCCAATTTAAAATGGCGACCGGATGAGCTTCGGCTTCCGCCTTCGTTAATAATTCCGGGGTGATATCAGAACCAGTGAGCCGCGTAAATTTTTGACCGCTCAGACGACCAGCTAGGACCAAACCAAAACCGTCGGCAATTGCTAAATCCGCTTGATTCAAAATATAAAAATATTCTTCATCTTCTCGAGCCGCTAAAATAATTTCCGGATTTGGAGTCGTCACCAAGTGCGGCCGGTCCGATGCTAAAAAAAGATCCCAGTGTTCACTGATTTCTTGTCTATTTAGAGTGCTAATTTTTATTCCCAAAATTCTGGCCATATGATATACTTAAGGAAATAATCGCGCCAATGGCTTTATTTTATTATAAATACTCACTTTCGTAAAGAAATATGACCAAAAAAGAGCGGGTTCCTAAACGAATTCAAGAGATTCGAATTGACAACCCTAGTAGTCCCGGTTATGCGCTACGCTGGATAAATATTGTTGATGCCGGCCGCTATGAGATAAATTATTTTAAGAAAAAATTTGGTTTTGCTAATGACCATTTACAAGCCTCTATTTCCACCAAAGTCGCGCAGCGGCCAATGGTGGAGGTAAAAGATGGCTATATTTTTATCATTCTCCACTTCCCCACCTTCCAAGGCGAAAAAGTTGTTGCCGGAGAAATTGAATTTTTTATTGGTCATGGTTATCTAATCACTTTACATAACAATAATTTAAAACCTCTTAATAAATTCTTTACTTACTGTCAGGAGCATCCTCAAGAATTATTATCTTTTCAAACCGAAAGCTCAAGCACGCTTCTTTATGAACTTCTTAGTCGCCTGATTAAAGATACTTATAACATTCTCGATCATAACAGTGTTAATATCACTGAGACCGAAGAAATTATTTTTGACGGCAAACCGAAGGCGGCGGCTGGGAAAATATTAACTCTCCGGCGCAACATCATCAATGTTCGCAAAATAACCAAAAACCACGCCACGATTATGCAATCTCTCCAGGATATGAAGAGTAATTTAGTGCCACGCGAGTCCATTCAAAAACACTACGAAGATTTAGAGGAGCACTCCCGACAAATCTGGGATATTTTAGATATGCAACGCGAGCTAGTAGAAGCCTTACATGATACCAACGAATCGCTTCTTAACAACAAGACTAATGATATTATGATGATGCTCACCATCTTCTCCGTCTTGATGTTACCTTTAACTTTGATCACTGGGATCTTTGGAATGAACACTAAAGATATGCCAATCGTGAATAATCCGTACGGTTTTTGGATTATTACCGGTATTATGCTCGCTTCCTTATTGGGCCTTTTATCGCTCTTTAAACGAAATAAATGGCTATAATTAAATAAAATAAAGATTAACTAAAGATCATCTAAAGAAGATGGTCTTTTTTTTGATGTAAACGCCCCATTGCTATTGACAAAATTATAAAATTATTATATAATAGCATTGACAAATTAAGTAATAAGTTCTATTTTTTAAATGGATAAACATATGAAAATTGCCTTTATCGGACAAAAAGGAATCCCTACTAAAACCGGTGGCGTCGAACGTTATGTGGAAAATTTAGCGACGAACATGGTTAAGGTGGGTCATGAAGTAACGGTTTATTCCCGGTCCTCTTATAATACGGAAAAGCTGAAAGAGTGGAATGGAATTAGAATTATTACCACGCCGGCAATCGCTTCCAAAAATCTTGATGCAATTACTTCAACTTTCTTCGCCTGTTTAGATTTAGTTCGTCGTCATTACGATATTATTCATATTCAATCAATTGGTCCCGGTTCCCTGCTCTGGTTGGCAAAACTTTTAAAACCACGCACGAAAGTTGTTTTTACTTTTCACTGCCAAGATTATTATCATAAGAAATGGGGGCGTTTCGCAAAGTGGTATTTAAAATTTGGTGAAGTGGTTGGCAATCGTTTAGCCGACAAAGTTTTTACCGTCTCTAAATCTTTAGCTCAGTATGCCAAAGATCATTATGGAGCCGAAGCGCTCTGTATTCCTTCTTCGGCGCAAGTTAGTCCTTTAGTGCCGGCTGATGAAATTACCAAACACTGGGGCTTAACTAAAGATAGCTACTTGGTTTCTATCGGCCGCTTAGTGCGCCACAAAGGCATTCATTATTTAATTAAGGCCTATCAAGAATTAACTACTGACAAAAAATTAGTCATCGTTGGTGATGGTTCTTTTACTGATGATTATGTTACGGAATTAAAAGAATTAGCCGCTACTAATCCCAATATTATCTTTACCGGCAATCAAACCGGACAAACCTTGAAAGAGCTTTATTCTAACGCCGCTATTTTTGTCCAACCTTCAGAGTCTGAAGGCCTTTCCTTCGCTTTAATTGAGGCAATGTCTTACGCTCGGCCTTGTGTCGTCTCCAATATTGATTCTAACCGCGAAGCTTTAGCGGACGCTGGTATTTATTTTGAAGATCGCAACTATCAAGATTTACGCGACAAATTACAGACCTTGCTTGATGAGCCGGAACAATTAGCCGCTTACGGCCAAGCCGCTCTCGCGCGCGTTAAAAAAGAGTATGAGGCTGGAAAAATTGCCCACGATATGATCGCCGCTTATGAGGAAGTATTAAATAGAAAAAAAGTTAGTGTTCCGATTTCTCCCTCGCCGGCTTTACCAAAATAAGCTTAACTCCTGAAAAACATTAAGTTTTTCCCGGAGCTTAGCCGCTGATTACTCAGCTGCTGGGCTCTAGTTTTTTTAACAATTTAATGATAGGAGAGATAAAGAATGAAAAAGATTTTTATTTTTGTATGCGCAGCCCTTTTTCTAGCGGCCTGTTCCGAGGACGACCTCCCTCAAGGGACGGAACTCCCGATTACCGGCGAGGCTATCTTTAAAGTTAATGGCGAAGTTGTCGCCCCCAGTGATACGGTATATTTTTTAACTAAGGAAACCGCTACCTTTGAGCTTTCAATAGGCGGGAAAAAAATGTCAGCGATTTGGCACTTTAGCGAACCCCAGAGCGAAACTTCCCTGTTAGGACTAACCTTTAACCAACAAGGAAAATTCAAATTAACAGCGACGGTGGCCGAGAAGAATTATTTTTTAAACGTCTTTGTGGCTGATGAGTATTATCTGAAGATTAATGATCGATTAGTGGAATTAAGCGAAGTCACTAAAGGGGAGGAATTAGAACTTAAAGTTACTAATTATTTGGGCGAGAGTATTTATAGCCACTTTGATTTAGGCGATAATCGCCAAATTAAAGGCTGTCGAGTTAAAGTTTCTTACTCCGATTATGGTGTCTACACGGTCAAAGCAAAATTTAAAAATCGCCAAGTTAGCACCGTGATTAAGGTAGGGAGAGTTTCGCAACCCGCCATAATTTTATTAGATTATAAAGTTGATAACGGTTTCATCTACGGGACCTTAGGCTTGAGAGCTGATGCTCTTCCCAATTGGGTGCCCACTAAAAAAACTTATGTGAGCGGTGAAATACCGGGCGCTTTTTGGAAGGATTATGAGATTACGGAAAGACAGATAGTAAATGGAGTAACCTACTTAAAATTCAATTTTGCAACGCTGCCTGGAAAATTCCGACTCTCTTGGATCCAGCTGAAGGATGGTTATACTACTTTCAATTATGACAATTGTAATTGGGCCTGGGACCCGACCTCTCCTTATTGGACCACTGATTACTTATTCGTTTTCTATGTTTTAATTGAAGACGGGCAAGCAGTAATAAACTATTAAACAACTTTAAAAACCGCGGTTATAACAACAGCGGTTTTTTTCTTAACTAAGAAAAAAGGACTTCGTTGTGAAGTCCTTTTATTAAAACTAATTTACTTTATTGTTTTGGTCCTGGCAAAGACTTTAGTGACGAAGTCCCAGCCATGCCAAAAATTTTCATTATTACGACCAGGGTTGGAATTAATTCTTAAAGGTTTAATTAAACCCTGAGCAATCATTTCATTCCTCTGAGCCATTAACCGCAAATCTTCAGCGGTGATTTCTCCATATTCTTGGCCTCTAACCTCCACAATCAAGCTTTTTAAGCTTTCGTGTGGTAAAAAGGCCGGATAAGAACCAAGGCTGTGGTGGATTTGTCCAATATAGACATTCCATCTAATTAAATGGGCATCGGAATTGATTTGCTCGGGAGCAATCAAACGATTATCTACCAACACCCAATAACCGCTATCTTCGTTATAGGAGAATTGCGGTCCGCTCTCGCCATTTAAGCGGGGGGCACCGTTACCACTGTAGCGATCAATTAAGGCTTGACTAATGTAATACACTAGATTCCCTTTTTCATTCACTGTCGTTCCAAACTGACCGCTTAAATCACCCTCAAAATCAGTAATCGGTAAACGGGTGTCGACAGGAGCAAATTGCTCAACGCGTTTTTGCTGAACTGTTGGCTGACTCCTTTTAAATGTTTCATTAAAAGTGGCGACAACCGCATCTTGCTTTTTAGGAGCAGTCGCCGGTCTCTTTTTTAAGCTGGCGACTTCCTTTTCCAGATTCTTAATCTGAAGTTTTAATGAATCCTCAGGACTTAAAATTCCCAAACATTCATTCAAGGCTTTTTGCAAGCTATCAGCTCTTTGCTTCTCAAGGTTCTTCTGGAGCTCAAGATTAGCTAGCTCTGTCTGGTCAATTTCTTCGCGCACTGTTTGTCGGTTACAATAACCAAAGATACAAATAAATAACAGTATCAAGACAACGGCGATACCAATAATGGAAATTACATTCTTTTTCATTTTTTATCAATTTTTTGTTTTTGTTTTTTACTTATACATTAATCCGGCTAAAGCAGTGACATTTAAGACCACTTCAATATTGAGCCGCCCTGAAGGTAATCCTTCAATTTTTTTAAAGTCCTGCCTGTTAAAAGCAGTTACTTTTAAAATTTCTCGATACCAGTTTTTATAAATACCTAAAGCAAAACCGCCGCCGTATTCATAATAACTCATTTCTCGCCCAAATTCGTGACCATAACCAAGTTTTAAAAGTGGTTCGGCGCGCAAAACTTTGCCACCAAAATTTATTACTCCACTTTCCCAAGTCAATCTAAGTGATTGCTTGTTCCAAGGCTCAGTCTTGACTGTTTCCCCATTCCACTGGGCACTCACTTTTTCTTTGCCAACGGGATGCTGGTAAGACCAAGTTCCCTGATGGTGGCTAAACCAACCGTAGTTTTTTCTGGCGAAACTGATTCCGCCTTCCAAAAAAATTAGGTTTGTTTTAGTCTCCGAATTAAAGAGATCTTCAGAATAATCATCATTCGATCTCTTGCCTCCGAGAGTGTTCCAAAAATAATACTGGTTGGAATTCTTTGTTGGACCATAGACATCAACAGAGATTCCATACTTAAACTCTTGACCGGAAAAATCCGATATTGGCGTCTTATTACCATAAGCCACATAGCCTAGGTAAGGACCGACCCGAAAATTCTTTTCATTATTTACAGGAAACATCAATCGCGCTTCACCGAAATAATAATTTCCGGTTCCATTAAAGTTTTTTGAAGTTTGGTTATAACCATAACCACCAACTCCAATCAACTCTTGGGCCTGAGCCGGCCGCATAAGGAAGAAAAGCCCTCCTATCAGCAAAAACAAAGCTGCTTTTTTCATTTTTTCTATTTTTAGTTGTTAATGTTCGTTTTAAGTCTTGAGGGGCGCACCGTCAGTCCGGCCCTCAAGTCTTAGGAGAATGATTTATTATTCTCCAATGACGTTATTGATATTGCCTCTAAATTCTGCTCCTGGTTCCGGTGGTTCATAACCACCAAAATTAGGTTCAGGAGAAAAAGGTAAATTAACTGGTGGTGTGGGGCGCGCCTCAAAAGGCGGTTCTTGATAAGGTTCGGTATATTCGGGATAAGTTAAATAACCGCCGTAATTATTAGAATCAGCTGCTGGAGTTGGCGGCACGGGCTGATAAGCGTAAGGATTTTGATAAACCGGCGCACTGGCCATTATTTTTTTTCTTTTTTTCGCCTTGGCCTGAGCCCTTATTCTCTCCGGGAATAAATAGATATAGGATGCTCCCGCTAAGAAACCAAAAACTAAACTTAAAGTTAAATTCAAGGGAAGATTAGGTTTGACCGGAAAACTGGAGACTACCGGTTGGTCAATAACCGCAATTAAATTCTGATCGGATTTAAACCGATAAGGACCGTTGCCGGAAGTAATAATACTATTAACAGCTAAAGATAAACGTTCGGCCTCTTTAGGGTTGGTATGATAGATTTCAATATCAATAATCCCGGTATCGCCGCCACTGCGAGCAAAAACTGTTTTATTCCATTTCTTCACACTATCTTTATAATTCCCGGCAAAATAATTACGGTCAAAAACCGCGTCGGAATTTTTTAAAGTATCTAAGAAAGAGCCCGAGGTAATCACTCGCGCGGTCAAATTCCCGATGTACTCATTAGAACGGGCCACCGTATAAGCATCGCTGGCGTTCGGCTGCAAGATTAACAGACGAGAATGAGAACGATACTTTAAGGGTTGAGCTAAAGTAATAATCAAGCCGACAATGAGAAAAATTAAGATGAAAGTAACCATTACTCCCCGCCCCTGTTTTAATAATTTTTGAAAATCTTTAATATCCATATTTATTAGTGACTAGTTAGTTTAGAATTAAAACCGTCTTTTGTCAATACTATATAAACCCATTATAATATATAATTTAAATTTTGTCAATATTATGAAAAAGAATCTTTTTAATTAATTAACAATTATTTGTCAACACTATCTGAAACCATTATAATATATAATTTATATTTTGTCAATAGTAAAAGCCCCCCAAAATCTGGAGGGCTGAAGTTGAATGTTTTTAAAAATTTAAGATTTGAGGAGATCTTGGTAATATTCTTCCAGCTTTTTTAAGTGATTATCCAAGAATAAAGGTTCAATTAAGTCTTTTATGGCCGCCGCTCGCCTTTCCCTTTCTGCCGGACTTAATTCATTTAACTCAAAAAGACATTTCCTTAAAGCGGCGATATCGCCCGCCGGAAAAAGCCAACCGGTTTGACCATTTTTAATAATCTCGGGCGTGCCGCCAGTTTCGGAGGCAATAATAAGTTTACCGTAGGCTAAAGACTCTAATAAAACTAAGGACATATTTTCCGCCCAAATTGAAGGTAGAATAACTGCCTTTGCTTCTTTTTTTAACTTTTCTAGAGCCTCGCCCTCAAGATGACCATGGAAAGTTACTTTTTCTGCCAAGCCAAGCTCTTGCGCTAAAGTTTTTAAATTTTCTTCCTCCGGGCCAGTGCCGGCAATATCTAAATGCTCATTAAGGCCTGCCAAAGCTTGGAGTAAAATGTTAACCCCCTTCTCTTTGGTGAGTCGGCCTAAATATAATAATCTCTCCCCGTCAACTTGCGGAGAATAAAGCGGGGCTGGATTAATTAAGACTTTTATTTTGGAAGCCGGCCAACCAGCTTTAATCAACTTACTTTTCAAATATTCACTCGGGGAAATTAACAAATCAACATTTTTATAATAGGTACGCCATTCTTTATTATGTAAATAACTTTCTAAAGCCGCCACACCGCTGCGAGGATAAGATTCGTAGCAATTATTTTTTAGACAATTAAAGTAGCTTCCCTCTAGACAAGCCTCACAGTGGCGCCCGTGGGTAAACAAGCGATAATTCGGGCAGACCAGTTTGTAGTCATGCAAAGTCATGATCACTTTTATTCCTCGCCGTTTTGCTTCCGGCAAAATGGAGGGTGATAATTGATGATAGATGTTATGAGCATGAATCAGTTGCGGCTTGGCTTCATCTAAGAGAGCGCCAAATTTAAGCGCTGCGGACCGATTCCAAATTAAATTTTTGGCAATTTTTATTTTATTGCCCGAACCGTAGTAATCAACCGGATTAGTAAAATATTGGCTCCAGGGACTACTCTGATTACGATTATCGGCCATACCGAAAGGAATGACCTCATAGTTCTTCTTTTTCAATTCGGCGATTAAGGTTAGGGTGTAACGGTCGGCGCCGCCTTTAGGATAAAGAAATTTATTCGCTTGAACAATCGTCATATTTTTGACTTTAAGCAGTTTTTTCCTTAAGATTAACGTATTAAGTATAGCATTTTCTATGATGAAGGGAAATGAAATAAGTAAAGGCCAGATTTCACAAACAGCCGTAATTACCTGGGGTTTTTTTGCTATCTTCGGGACATTAGTCACCTTGTTTTGGACGGGCGATTCTTTAAGTCTCCTTTTTTTTCTAGCCGCCACGGCTATTTTTATTTGGTCCTTCTTTAAACCTCAGGCCGGCTTTTTTGCTTTAATTTTTTTTCGCACTGCTTTTGATAATTTAGGCAGCCAACTAGTTTTATTTAATTTAGGATCACTAGAGATTACCTTGACTTTTATTTTAGGTTTGATGCCGATTGTTTTAGCCGCCTACCAACTCTACCGCCAGCCCTTAAAACCACAACAACAACAGATTTTCTACCCCTGGTTCATTTTCTTGGGACTAACCGTCGTCCTGTCTTTGTTTGTTTCTTTTGACCGCGGCGCCAGTTTGGTTAATCTTTTCCGCCTTCTGAGCTTTGTTTCAATTTTCATCTACAGTTATTTAATCTTCAACACTCCCCAAAAATTAACTAAGCTGATTCGTTATTTAATTTTTACCGCCATTATCCCGGCCGCCGTGGCTTGGCAGCAGTTATTAAATCGGGGTGGTTTCTATGATGGTGAGCAGTGGCGGGCCGTCGGGACTTTCACCCACCCCAACATGCTCGCTCTTTATCTGGTCTTGATAATTTGTTTAACCTTGTTCCTGGTTTTAAATTTACGCAAACAAGCGGTTGAGCGCTGGCCTTATCTACTTTTAAGTCTGTTCTTTTTTGTGCCTCTGATCTTTACCTATACCCGTATTGCCTGGCTGGCTCTAGCTGGCATTCTAGTTGTTGTCGGAATCATTCATTTTCGCAAACTTTTACTAGTCGGCATTCTCGTCTTTCTTCTGCTTTATATTTTTGTACCTTTTTTTGGGGAACGGATTAATACCTTAGCGAATGTCGGAATTACCGACTCCGCTTCTTGGCGCTTAGATTTGTGGCGTGATATTTCTGGCTATATTAAAAAAAGTCCCTGGGTTGGTTACGGCCCCGGAACAGCTTCCGTTTTTTTAGGTCAACATATTCCTCGTCTA
Source organism: Patescibacteria group bacterium (assembly GCA_050943055.1). Classification (GTDB taxonomy): domain Bacteria; phylum Patescibacteriota; class Patescibacteriia; order Patescibacteriales; family UBA12465; genus JAEZRQ01. The sequence goes on along the minus strand of JBMNOL010000009.1, from coordinate 2,931 downwards.
ATGATGGATACCGAGCCGCATAATGACTACTTACGGGTCTGGTTAGAGGGTGGCGTGATTTTGCTCTTAAGCTACCTAGCTATTTACGCCAGCCTGCTCCATCGTTTCTATTTAGCCTTTAAAAGAGAAAAGCGGACCCGATTAAAAATGTTAGTTTTCTTTGTTACTATTTTTACTTTAGGAGTCCTCGGTGCCAGTTTAACCGATAATGTAATTAAAGATGCTGTCATGCAATGGAACTTCTGGGCCCTAGCCGGTTCCCTCTTGGCAGTTGCCGGTCTTAGCCCTAAAATAGTAAAGTCAAAATAATTTATTTATTTATATGAATAAGGAAAAAGTTGTTATTAATAAGATTACCTCGCGGCAAGAAAATTTTTCCGAGTGGTATCTGGATGTCATTCGCGAAGCGGACTTAGCGGAAAATTCACCGGTGCGTGGCTCCATGATTATCAAGCCTTATGGCTACGCGCTCTGGGAAAATATTCAAGGAATTTTAGACGCCGAATTTAAAAAACTGGGCACCCAAAATGCTTACTTTCCGCTTCTGATCCCGAAGAGCTTTTTAGAAAAAGAGGCTGAGCACGTAGAAGGCTTTGCGAAAGAGTGTGCAGTTGTTACCCATCACCGTCTTGAAGAAAAAGACGGGAAATTGGTGCCGGCCGGTAAATTGGATGAACCTTTGGTGATCCGCCCCACCTCCGAAACCATTATTTATGATGCTTTTTCAAAATGGGTTCATTCTTATCGCGACCTGCCGCTGTTAATTAATCAATGGGCGAATGTGGTACGCTGGGAAATGCGGCCGCGACTGTTTTTAAGAACCACCGAATTCCTTTGGCAAGAAGGGCACACTGCTCACGCTACCCAAGAAGAGGCTAATGACAAAACTCTAGAAATGATTGAAGTTTATAGAAAATTTGTAGAAGAATATTTAGCCATCTCCTCGGTTAAGGGTCGAAAAACGGAATTAGAAAAATTTCCGGGTGCCGAATACACCGCCACTATTGAGGCCCTGATGCAAGATGGTAAAGCGTTGCAGTCAGCCACCTCGCATATGTTGGCCCAAAACTTTTCCAAATCTTTTGAGGTTTCCTTTCTTGATGAAAATCAAGAGAAGCAATATGTCTGGCAAACCAGCTGGGGGTTAAGCACCCGAATTGTGGGCGCCTTGATTATGTCTCACGCCGACGACAAAGGCTTGATCTTACCGCCAAAAATTGCGCCCCTACAAGTGGTGATCATTCCGATTTGGAGCACTGAAGAAGAAAAAAAGCTTGTTTTTTCTGAAGCAGAAAAGATTAAATTAGAGTTAGAAACTCAGGCGATTAGGATTAAAGTGGACGAACGTGAGGGGCGACCAGGCGCTAAATACTTTCACTGGGAACGTAAGGGAGTGCCGTTAAGAATTGAAATTGGCCCCAAAGATTTAGAGAAGCAATCGGTGGTGATTGTTGAAAGACTCGCCGGCCAAAAAGATTTTGTTTCTTTTAAAGAAATTGTCACTTACGTAAAAACTAATTTAGAACAACTTCAAAAAACACTTTTTGAAAATTCCCAAAAATTCCGCCAAGAAAATACTCGTGAAGCTCAAGATTACGAAGAATTTAAAAAGCTGATGGAAGAAAAGCCCGGCTTTGTTTTTGCTCATTTATGCCTGGATAAAAATTGTGAAGAAAAAATAAAAGAAGAGACTGGGGCCAGTACCCGCTGTATCCCTTTTGCCGGCGGCTTAAATAATGCTGGTTCCTGTATTTATTGTCAAAAGCCGGCACCTCATAAAGTGCTCTTTGGCAAAGCCTATTAATTAGTAGTGTTGATTATAAAAAAGCGGTTACTTTTGTAACCGCTTTTAGTTTTCATTTTTTTACTCAATCCAAGCTTGATCTTTTTCCGGCTGGACGTGAATAATGCCCCGCTCAAATCTTCTGGCAAAACCACCAGGCTCTTCATAAAATAATCCGAGTGGTCGCCCGAGGTTAAGATTATACTTAGGATCGTAAGGAAGATTTTGTCCTTGAGAAAACCAAGTATTATCAAGGAGCATAGCTGAGCAAATCGTAAACAACCAATTATCAAGATTCCCGACCCGAGCATTAAAGAGAGCAATTTCCATACCAGCGGCATTATTTAAATTATCAAACCAGCTGCCGATATAATGTTCCGGAAAATTTTCAAATTGTTTACCATCACAGATGTTCATGTAATAACCATGCCCACCATTACCAATCACGATAAAATCCGGACCCATTACTCGCCGCACTTCCTTAAGAAAATATTCATTTCCCAAGCGCCACTGCCTGTCAAGTTCCGGGTAATCGTCAGGCTGACCATTAAAATCCGAGTCAACGCCGCTTTCTAAAAAAGAGATATCGCGAAAGAGATCATCATCTAGAATGCCATCAAGTTTGATTCCCTGTCGCTGGTATTCACCAATGATATCCTCCAGATAGCGTTCGGTAAACCACTCAATGTAGGAATAACTCTTGCCGGCAATTTCATAACGCCACCCATCAAGACGAATATTCATCATGATAGTTCCGGGCCAAAAAGTCAGATTTTTCCCGGCCGGATCGTGCAGATACCAATAAGGAAAATTCTTTAAGTAAGCAACGACATCCAGGCTCCAGGGTTTATCCGGGAACATCGGCTCGTGCCACTGCATCTTCTCCACATAAACCAAGATTTTTATCTCCGGTTTAAGCTCTCTTAAATAACGCAGGCTCGCGGCCGAATTATTGATCACCTCATGATCGACAATAACCAGGTCATAGCTCTGATAATTCTCGACTTGAGAAAAACTTAAGCTCGGCAAATAATGCATCACATAAGTTTTCTGAGCGAAAGTGGTCAGACCAAATAAAGCCAGATCAAGCATCAGTAATACTTTCTTCATTTTTATTATTTTTTTGTTAATGTTCTGTTGTCTAAACC
>JBMNOL010000012.1:0-6913 GCA_050943055.1 Patescibacteria group bacterium | reverse complement strand
AAAGTCAAAGGCCTGACCATAGAAGAAGCCAAGGCTTTTAATTGGCAAGAGATTGTTGCCGACTTAGGCGGGCTGCCCAAACAAAAAATCCACTGCTCAATTTTAGCAGTGGAAGGCCTAAAAAAAGTTCTGGCCGAATACGAAAAAAAACAGAAATAAAAAAACACCCGCTAAGATAGCGGGTGTTTTGATAGAGGCTTGTATTATTTGGAAAATATAATATAATTGAACTGGAATATACCATAAAGGTATATAACAGTAAATATATGAATAAAGAGCCAAAAAAAGGTGAATACTTAGAAATTTTATTAAGATCCCCTAAAACCATCTTTTCTGTTAAAGATGTAGCTTTGTTGTGGTCAGAAGAGCGAGAACAAAGGGTATCATTACGATTAAATAAGTATGTAAAATCAGGAAAATTAATCAGATTACGCCGTGGTATTTATGCCAAAGATGAGAACTATAATCGTTTTGAATTGGCCACCAGGATTTACACCCCCGCCTATGTAAGTTTTGAAACAGTTTTAACTAGGTCTGGTATAAATTTCCAAAAGTACGATACTATTTTTGTTGCCTCCTATGTTGCTCGTAATCTTGAAGTAAAAGGCCAAAAAATTTCTTTCGTTCGGATGAAAGATTATGTTTTGAGTAATATTTTAGGAATTGAACATCAAGACGGTGTCGCTTTAGCCACCAAAGAAAGGGCGTTCTTAGATAGAATTTATGTGAGTCAGGATTATCATTTTGATAATTTAACTGTTTTGGATTGGGATAAGGTTTTTGAAATTTTGCCGATATACCACAACAAAAGAATGGAAAAAAGAGTTAAGGTTTATTTTCAACATTATCAAAATTTAAAAGTATGACGGTAAATTACGCTCAACATAAAAATATCTTATTGCAGATTTTAAAAGATATTTATTCCGATAAAGAGATTGCTCCTTATTTAGGTTTTAAAGGCGGGACGGCCGCGCATTTATTTTACGGTTTAAATAGGGATTCTTTTGATTTGGATTTTGATTTATTGGCTGATGACAAGGAAGAGATAGTGTTTAAAAAGGTAAGTGAAATTGCCAAAAGTTATGGCAAAATAAGCACCTCAAAAATTAAGATGTTTAATTTGTTAAATGTTATTTCTTATGATGAGGTATCGCAAAACATTAAAATTGAGGTAAGTAGGCGGCATTTTGGATCAAGATTTGAAGTAAAAACTTTTTTGGGCATCTCGATGTTAGTTATGGTCCGCGAAGATATGTTTGCCCATAAATTAATGGCGATGTTGGAGCGAGTCGGTAAAACCAGCCGCGATATTTATGATGTTTGGTATTTCTTAAATAATAATTGGCCAATTAATAAGGAGATTGTTGAGAGTCGCGCGGGAGTTTCTTTTAAAGAGGCTTTGCAAAAATGCCTAGATCAAGTAGGGAAGGTTAAAGATCGTGATTTGTTAGTCGGTTTAGGAGAGGCTTTAACTGATTCGCAAAAAGATTGGGCGCGAGCTAAATTAAAATCAGAAACGATTTTTTTATTAAGAGCTCGTTTAGAAAGTGAATAATAAAAAACCATAAAAAAACACCCGCTAAGATAGCGGGTGTTTTGGTTTTCTCGTACAGATTAGAATCGCTTTTCCATCGGGCGAGCCTCATTGACTACTACCCGGCGGCCATCGAGTTCCTGGTTGTTCCACATGGCGATAGCGGCATCTGCCTCATCGTCATTGGCCATTTCCACGAAACCGAAACCTTTAGAGCGACCGGTCATCTTATCCTTGATGACAACTGCCGAAGCGACAGTGCCGGCTTGCGAGAAGGCAGCGGCTAAGGACTCATCAGTAGTGCCCCAAGAAATGCCGCCAACAAATAACTTCTTCATGTTTTTTTCTGAATTGACTGCTTTTAAACAGTCTTTTTTATTAAGGTAAGACGACCTTTCCCTAAGAATTAGCAGGTATTAATCTGCTACTAGCGTGCTTACTGAAAAGTATTATACCACATATCTTAAATATGTCAACAAAAAAGCCTCCGACCGGGGAGGCTTTTTAAACTAAGAAACAAAGTCTATTAAGCGACGGTAATCCTAACGCTCGGGCTCATTGAGGAGCAAATAAAGGCGGATTTAATGTAGGCGCCTTTAGCGCTGCTCGGTTTACTCTTGCGTAAATTATCTAATAAAGCTTTGTAGTTATCACTTAATTGTTCCGTGGTAAAGCTCATTTTTCCAATCAAACAGTGAATGTTGGCAGTTTCGTCATTTTTGTAGCTCACTTTACCTTTCTTGAGTTCGCTGATTGCTTTAGCAATATCAGTGGTGACGGTTTCATTTTTTGGTGAAGGCATTAAACCGCGGGTACCCAAGATTTTAGCAATGGTGGCTAACTGGCGCATCAGCGCCGGTTCGGCAACGGCCACTTCAAAATCAGTTCTTTCACTTTTCTTGATTTGTTCAATTAATTCCTCGCCACCAACTAAATCAGCACCGGCATCTTTAGCCGCCTTTTCATTGGCTGGCGAAACAAAAGCGGCAATGCGTACGGACTTTCCGGTACCATGGGGCAGAGAGACGGCACTGCGGACTTGTTGATCACCTTTTTTTGGATTGATTCCTAAGCGGAAGTGGGCCTCTACAGAGGCATCAAATTTAGTCGTGGTGATTTTTTTTAAGATTTCTAAAGCTTCGTTTAAAGGATAAGACTTATTGGCATCATAAACTGCTGACCAATCTTTCTTTTTAGCTTTAGGAGTAACTTTTTTAGGAGCTGCTTTTTTTGGCGCCGTTACTTTTTCTTCAACTTTTTCTTCTTTTTTCATAAATTTATTTAGTGGTCTAACGTCTTTTAGACTTCCACTGGTTAATTTTTACTAATCTTTAATTTCAATGCCCATGTTGCGAGCCGTGCCCGCCAAGGTATTCATGGCGGCTTCAATGCTCACCGCATTTAAATCAGGCATTTTTTTCTCGGCAATCTCGCGTAATTGCGCTTTGGTAATTGAGCCCACTTTTTCGGTTAAAGGTTTGCCGGAGCCTTTGGAAACTTTGGCGGCGCCTTTAATTAAAGCGGAGGCGGGAGCAACTTTGGTAATAAAATCGTAAGAACGATCTTCATAAACCGTGATTTCAACCGGTACAATTTCGCCCATCTTGTCTCGCGTCGCTTCGTTAAACTTTTGACAGAATTCAGAAATGTTTAAGCCATGTTGGCCTAAAGCCGGACCGACGGGGGGAGCGGGATTCGCTTGGCCACCGGTAATTTGTAATTTAATTTTTGCTTTTATTTTTTTTGCCATACAATTTTAATGATCAGAAGCCGAGGTAGAAGCAAGCCTCCGTATCTGAGATATTATTAAATCTTTTTTACTTGTAAAAAATCAAGTTCCACTGGAGTTTCGCGGCCAAAGAAATTGACATTAACTTTAACTTTTCCTTTCGCCTCATCAATTGCCGTCACTTTTCCTTCCATGCTCTTAAATGGTCCTTCATTGATACGTACCGGTGAGCCGACGCTGATATCAATTTGGAATTTAGGATCTTCAACGCCCATGCGGCTCTTTAGATTTTCCACTTCTTCTTCACGAATCGGAGTAGGAATTGTGCCGGTGCCGATAAAGCCGGTAACATTAGGAGTGTTGCGCACGATATACCACGATTCATCAGTGACGATCATTTCTACTAAAATATAGCCGGGGAAGATTTTTTCCTCGACAACTTTCCGTTTGCCGTTTTTTATTTTGACCTTTTTTTCGGTCGGAATCAAGATATCAAAAATCTTGTCTTCCATATCCAGCGATTCAATACGCTGCTTCAAGTTTTCGGCGACATTCTCTTCGTAGCCGGAATAGGTGTGAAGGACATACCAACGTCGTCCTTGATTAAGTAATTGCTTGGCCATAATGTTCTTGTTCCTGTTTCTGTCGTCTTTGACGACGGAAACGAAAGTACTTGTTTTTTAAAGTTTAAAGAGAAAATCTTTCAAGCCGAGAGTAAAGAGATAATCTAAACCGCCTAAATAAGCGGCGACGGCTAAACTAACCACTATTACTAAAACAGTATAGTGGTAAGTTTCTTTTTTTGTCGGCCAGCTAACTTTTTTTAGCTCTTCAATGGATGCTTTAATGTAATTGATAATTTTGTTCATAGCCTTTTAGAGCGGCTTAAAAATAATCGCCGCGTCAATTTAAAAATAGCCTCTCCAGGCCACTTTTTTTCTAACTAAATAATACACAATGTCGCGAAAACTGTCAATTATTTTTATTGCTTTTTAACTTTAAAGACGGTAGAATAAAAACATCAGGCTTTTTAAGATAATAAAAAGCGATTTTTAGCCAAATTATGGTTAGTCCAAACTTGATCAAACAGGCTTCTTTGAGTCGGGGGGCCGAGATTAATGAGAGCGCTAAACGCCTATTTCAGGTCATTTATACTCGTAATCAGCCAACTCCTGAGATTAGTGATGTTGATGCGCCGCGAATTACTGTTTCTACCGTCATTTCTCGGGTGGCTTTTATTTACGAAAAAATACGCAACGCCGTCCAATACGGAGAGGAGGGTTTGATTAGAAAAAGTGCTATTTTTAGAATTTTGAAGCGCAAGGTGGTGATTGAAACTACTCGCTCCCACCGTAAGCCGGAAGCCATTAGTCAGCATTTACTAACGGAACTGATTCGGGCTGGTTACTTGCCTAATGGCGAGTTGCCGGAGAGCAAAATTGGGGAAGTGACGGCCATTTTAAAAAAATATCTTTTGCTTCATGATACTTGTTTAGAGCAGATTAACGCGGAGATGAATATCAAAGGTGACGTCCGTAAAGTTAAAGATCTCTTCAATGAAAAAAGTAAGATCACTGATTGGCTAATGGGGATTGCGGCTTGCGAAGTGGAAGAAAATTTGGCCCCCAACCGTTTTCGTCAGGCGATGATGAGTAATCTTTATGATTTTTTAAGCGAGAATATTACTCTGAGCACGGCTTATAAAAAATATGAGCCGGAGCGAGAAATTCAGATTTATTTAAGTATCTGTCGCACCTACGCGCGTTTTGACGAGGATATGCTCGCCTATGTTTTATTTAAATATTACAATGACAATTGGGCCACTGCTGAATATAATGACGAAGTTTTAAAAAAAGCGATTGCCGGGGCGCGCAGCCTGCGCTTAGAAATAAAGCGCCAAATCAATCATCCTTTGGTTAAGCAACTGGATCGGGTGACTAAGAAATACGCGCTCTATTCCAAAGTAATGGCCGAAACCATTGAGGAGGATCCGGTCAAGCTTTATAACGAAATCTATTACGACGAGCAAAAGTTTTGGAGTCGAGTGCGCAAAGTTTGTGAGGTTAAGTATGCTACTGCCAAAAAAAGACTCTGGCGGGCGGCCGTACGCAGTATTATTTATATCTTTATCACCAAATCAGTTTTTGTCGTTTTGCTGGAAGTGCCGGCCACTAGGTTATTTAATGAGCCGATTAACTCAGTCTCCTTGTTTATTAATATTATTTTTCCGGCCTTGCTCCTGTTTGTTATTGTTTTATTTACCCGTACTCCCGGCGAGGCCAATACTAATAAAATTATTGAGGGCATTAAAGAATTGTTTATCAAGGGGCATGAGCGCCAAGCACCGCTTGAGATTCGCGCTCGCGCGCAAAGGAATAAAATTGTCAGCTTCATTTTTAATTTAATTTACGGTGCCGCTTTAGTTTTTAGCGTTTATTTAATTATTAGAGCGCTGGAATTTATTGAATTTAACTGGGTCAGTATTATTATTTTCTTGTTCTTCTTGGCCTTTGTCAGCTTCTTTAGCTTAGTAACTACCCGCGGCGTCAAAGATTTGATTGTCGTGCCGCGCAAGGAAAATTTCTTTACTTTTATTTTAGATTTATTTTATACGCCGATTGTTTTGGTCGGTCGCTGGCTCTCCGGACAAGCTTCCAAGCTTAATTTTTTTGTGTTCTTTTTTGACTTTATTATTGAAGCACCCTTTAAAGTAATTATTGAAGTTTTAGAAGATTGGACCCGTTACACGCGCGAACGACGTGATACCATGGATTAAAAATATGCCTGGAACTTTATATTTGGTGGCTACGCCCATTGGCAATTTAGAAGATTTAACTTACCGCGCTCACCGAATCCTGGGCGAGGTTGATTTGGTGTTATGCGAAGATACTAGAAACACTAAAAAACTTTTAGATCATTATCAAATAAAAACAGCGACTAAATCTTTTCATCAGCATTCTGAAGCTCGCCGTTTTGAGGAGATCTTAGAGGCTTTGCGGGCGGGGAAGAACTTGGCCTTAGTTTCTGATGCCGGCACCCCCGGAATTTCCGACCCTGGGGCCGCTTTGGTGGCGGTGGTGCGCGCGGAGTTTGGCGAGGAAGCCAAGATTTTTAGTTTGCCGGGCGCCAGTGCCGTTATTTGCGCCTTGCCCTTGTCCGGGTGGCCAGTTGATCGTTTCTGCTTTTTCGGTTTTTTGCCTCATAAAAAAGGGCGACAAACTAGATTAAAAGAATTATTGGAACAGCGTTATCCGGTAGTTATCTATGAGTCCAAGCATCGCCTGGCCAAACTATTAAGTGAGCTTGAAACTTTAGAAAAGGAATATCAGGCGGAGCTGGAACTGATGATTGGTCGCGAGTTGACTAAAATGTTTGAACAGACCTATTTCGGTCGTCCGGCGGAACTGGCGGCACAGTTAAATAACGATCTTGATATGGCCAAGGGTGAATTTGTTGTTCTTTTGCGTCAAATTAAAAATTCTAATAAAAACGATAATTAAGATGTCCGAAAAATTTTATATCACCACTACTTTACCTTATACCAATTCCGATCCCCATATTGGTTTTGCTGCCGAGATAATTAAAGCTGATGTTTTAGCGCGCTGGCATCGTCTTTTGGGTGAAGAAGTTGTCTTTAGCACCGGCACCGA
>JBMNOL010000001.1:0-112923 GCA_050943055.1 Patescibacteria group bacterium | reverse complement strand
TCCTATTTAAAAAACAACCTCCGAATTCATCGGGGCTTGTCTAAAGAGCATCGAAAATCTTTCTTGCTCTGGTATAATTGGTTTAAATATAATGATTAATTCACCAACTATTTTTGTCAATTAAACCGATTGTAATAAAAAAATGTAAAAAAAGAGGAAATTACTTCCTCTCTTATTTTTTTATTAACCTGATACCGGCACCAGCTGAAGGGTCATATAGACCACCAGTAGACAGAAATTGATTCTCAGCGCTGATTATAACCATAATCAAATAACCTCCAAAGATTTGATTTGTTATAAAAGCGGCTATTTCATCCCCCCCAGAATATTCATATAACCCAGTTTTGGAGTTTTTAGCAATTCCGCCATTAGGCAAAGCACTAAAGCCAGTAGAATTGGTAATTGGTCTCAATGTTTCTGGCCACCCCAGCTGATTCATTAGCGCTGGACCAGCAGGAGAATATCCCCCCAAGAAGTTTTTCAACTCTACAAAATCATCTCCACTAGGAATGCACCAACCTTCGGGGGTAATTCCTCTAGGATCAGTCACCGCTAAATAGTTGTAAAGATAACCATATTTTTCGGCCATCTCTGAACTATTGTTGTAAGCTGTATACGCGCCGGTCTCGAGTGGTCCCCAGTTAGCCGCTACCGGTTCATGAATAATTGGATCACCGTTGTTATAGTGGCGAGTTCTTAAATTCTCCACTGTCCATACTTGTTCACCAATTTTCACCGTATGATACATATTACCTTCGTTATCGGCAATATCATAGGTGTACACTGCCACTGCTTGACCGTAGGCAACACCAACATCATTAATTGCATAAGCCTTAACATAATACTTAGTATTTCTGTTAAGACCAGTAAGATTAAGAGAAAAGTTATTAGTTGCGGTTACACTTACACTTCTTTTATTGGAATTGACATTAACATTGTTAGAGTCAAGCCCCCAACAAAAACCTCTCTCAATAATCTCTGTTCCGCCGTCAGATATAACCTGACCACTAATCTCAGCCTCGCTAAAGCCAACACCACTCACCCCAGAAGTATGAACTTGAGGGCTATTAAATAGTGGGAGTGGCGGTGGCGGTGGGGGAGGTAGTGGTGGTAGTGGCTCCTTCTCACAAGCAAATAGGCTTGCACAAATAATCAGGAAAGCAAAGGCTTTCCTATAACTGAAAAATTTTTTTGCTTTCATGATTTCTGTTTTTTTTAATTGTGAATGTACTTAATCATTAGTGAATATATTATCCAATATTTTTTGTTTTTTGTCAATAGATGGTGGTAATATGCAAATATATATGACGGTTTTCTAATCGTTAACCATAAAAAGGTGGGTTGCGGATTATAAAGTTAGTGGCGAAAAAAGACTCATTCCAAAATCAGTCAAGTCGTTAAAACGACCAAATAAAACATTGATTAGAATCAAGAAACAGATAATGATATCTGAAAATATACAACAACCTGGTTTATAAATATTTGATTAAATTTTGGAAGAGCTAATTAAAGTAGCGCTTTTTAAAATAAAAGAGATTAAAACTGATAATGGTTCGTGCTTCACTAATCGCTATATCAACTATTTAAAATCACGTGATCCGTTTAATCCGAGGTTGCCTTCTCTAGATTCATTTTATACTCAACTAGATATGCCTCATTATCTGGCTGCCCCAGGTAAATCGGAGTAGAATGACAAAGTTGAACGAAACTACCGAACCGACCAAGAAATGTTTTATAAAAGAAAGAAAGAAATTAAAAATGATATTACACTTAAAGAAGAAAATACGACGATGGAACCTTTATATAATTTGAAGCACTACGACTTAAATAGCAAGACGTCCAATAAGATGGTTTTAATTTAAAACCGCGAAATGTGTGTACCTAAAACATAAAGAGCCTCCAAAATGGAGACTCTTTTTAATTAAACTTTGATAATTACCGGCAAAACCATCGGGCGGCGTTTAGTCTGACTAAAAAGAAATTTACCAATATCATTACGAAGTTTCCCTTTAAGCGTTTCATCGCTCAAACTAGCATCCTTATCTTTAATAATTTTTTTAACCCGTTGCCGAGTCTTTTCAATTAATTCTCGGTTTTCTTTCATATGAACAAAACCTCGGGAAATTAAATCGGGGTTGCCAATAACATCGCCGGTATGAGAATCAATGGTCGCAATAACCACAATCATCCCGTCCTCAGCCATCATCCGCCGATCACGCAAAACCACTTCAGAGACATCGCCAACGCCTAAACCGTCAACCATAACATAATCACTCGGAACCTTTTCTTTGGTAAGTGTTCCGACAACTTCCGATCCGCGGCGACGAAAATCAATAACCTGACCATTGTCGGCCACAAAAATGCGATCATTAGGAATACCAACTTCACGAGCCAATTCAGCGTGAGTCTCAAGCATATAGTGATTAGCCTCAATCGGCATGAAATACCGAGGCTTAAGCAAACGCATCGTTAATTTTAAATCCTCCGCTTTCGCGTGTCCGCCGGCATGAATATCTAACATTCGATAATGGATAATTTTAGCTCCCTGCCGAGAAACACGATCCATTAAATTTTGAATCGATCGCTCATTGCCGGGAATAGCCGAAGAAGAAAACAAAACCGTATCACCCTGCTTGAGACTAACCACCCGATGCTCACCGGAAACAACCCGGCTCAAAAAAGCATTACTCTCGCCTTGAGCACCAGTGCCAACAATAATAATTTTATTATCCGGCAATTTATTTAACTCTTTGTCATCAATTAATAGCTTGGGGCTAAATTTAAGATAACCAATTTCCCGGGCTACTTCAACATTAGAGTTCATACTGCGTCCTTGTAAAGAAACGCGCCGACCATGCTCCGCCGCTAAATCAAAAATTTTCTGAATTCTAGCTAACTGCGAAGCAAAAGTAGCAATAATAATGCGGCCGTTAATCTTTTCAAACAGCTGCCCCATCTCCTCGCCAATGTGAGATTCAGAAACTTGATGACCTGGATGAGTAGCATCGGTGGAGTCAGACATCAAGAGCAAAACTCCGCGCGCCCCCACCTGAGCCATTTTATTAAGGTCGGCCGGCTCGTCATTAACTGGAGTGAAATCAATTTTAAAATCACCGGTATGAAAAACCGTTCCTAAAGGAGTATTAATAATAGTCGCAAAACAATCGGGAATGGAATGATTAACGCGCATAAACTCCAAATTAAAGTTTTGCCCCAACTTTATTTTAGTGGTGCCATCAATTTCTTTAATTTTTAATGTCGGCGCGGTTTTATATTCTAGATGACGCTTACGAACCAGGCCGGCCGTTAGTTTGCCCATAAACATCGGCGGGTTACCAATCTCACCCATAATATGAGGAATACCACCAATATGATCATAATGACCATGACTAATAACCACACCCTTAATCCAACTCTTCTTATCTTTTAAGTAGGAGACATTAGGAATAATGTAATCAATTCCCAGCATATCTTCCTCTGGGAATTGGAGACCCATATCAATAATAATAATCTCCTGATTGCATTCAATTAAAGTCATGTTACGGCCAACCTCTTCTAAGCCACCTAAAACCATGACCCGTAAATTATCGCCACCACTCTGCCGATTTAAAATCGGTTTTAAGGTTACTCCTTTGGTAGGCATTTCTTTAGCTAATTTAGCGGTAAAGCCTCGGGTTTTGGGGGCTGAGGTCGACGAATTTTTTGAATCTGGAGTCGCTTTTTTTACCGACGCAGTCTTTGAGTAAATTTCATTTTTTGGCTTCCACGAAGAATAATTTTTACCCGAGTGCCAAGAAGTTTTTGATTTTAAGGATGCCTTCTCGGCACTCCAACCAGGAGTAGGCTCCATTAAAGAGCTTAGATCTAAAGGGTCGGGGTTTTTTGGGTTGCGAAAAACGAGAGCGTCATCTCCCACTTGTTTAGACGCCGTCGGCGCTGGGCGCTCCGGAGTCGATTTATATTTACTAATCATAATAGAGAAAAGCTGCGAACTAAAAAATCGGTTAAACCGTTTTTTAGAAAGAGCTTATTTAATTTCATTTTATAAAGAAAGGAAAGGAAGTCTTGTTTTTTACCAAGAAAACTTCGCTCGAGATTTTAAAAACCAATCGGCAATACCGCTAAAGCGGTGACTCGGAGAAAGAGCCGCGGTGGCTGAAAAACCTTTAACTTTTTTATCTTGAACGAAAATATAATTTTTTTCGTAAAGCGGAATGGCTGGAACTTCATCGGCAATAATTCTTTGGGCTTCGCGGTAATTGTGCCAACGCGCGTTAACATCAGGATTGGTGCGGGCATCGCTTAAAAGATTATCAACATCAGTATTTTTATAACCAGCGATATTTAAACCATCCTTAATTTGGCTAGAATGCCAAAAAGGGAAAATATCAGAATCAGCGCCACTGACCTGGCCAAAAACAAAAGCTTCAAAAGCACGATCATTAATTAAAGCACTTAATTCAGAAACGCTAATTGTTTCTAAAACGGTCCGAACTCCGACCGCCTGCCAATTCCGGGCAACAATTTCCGCCGCTTGTTGTGCCGGCCGATTACTAACCGCAGCTAAACGAATCGTTAATAAATTAACCTTATCGCCATCCATTTTAAAACGCCAGTCGCCGTGGGGATCTAGGTGATTAGCCGTGGCAAAATCTAGCGCCGCTTTAATTTCCGGCGTACCAGTGGCTTGATCATTAGTATTGTCAATTGTTAATTTTGACCACCCCGCTTCAGCCAACAATTTATTAGCCTCTTCTTGATTAAAAGAATACTTAGTAATTTCCTCATTGTGAGCCTCTGATAATCTGGGTAAGACGGTATCGGTGGGTGTATAAAAACCGAAAGAAATCTCATCGACTAAAGCTTTTTTATCAAGCGCGTGAGCCAAGGCTCGTCTAACTTTTAAGTCAGCTAAATTTTTATTTTTTTCACTATTAAAAAAAATTAAATCTTCTTGGTTAGTTTGCAAAACATTAAAGTTTAGAGAGCTTTGGGCAATTAAAGAATTTTTTTGTTCTAAAAATAAAGAGCTAATTCCCAAAACATCCCCATCGTTTAAAGCGTTAATTAAAGCGGTCGCGTCCGGATAAAAACGAAAAGTTAGCTGCTCAATAAAAGGTTGAGGCCCATAATAATCCGGGTTTGCTAGTAAACGGTATTCTTTAATTTCTCCCTGCTTTGAACGCACAATTGACTCAAACTTATAAGGGCCCGATCCGATTGGTTCTAAATTTAATTCGTTTAGGGCCGCAAATTCGGGGGCAATATTTTCCCAAACATTTTTCGGCAGTATCCCAAAAGTTAATAAATGTGGGAAACCGACATAAACAGTCGGTAAAGAAAATTTTACTTGATTATCAGATACCTTCTCAATCGTTACTCCTAAAAATTCTTGTCGCCAAGGCGAACCGTAAGCCGAATTAATTAAAAGGTTAAAAGTAAAAACAATATCATCAACGCTTAAATTTTCACCGTTATGCCACTTAACATCAGAACGTAAAGTTACTAAAAATTCTTTATTATCAGTAGTCTCAATCTTCTCGGCTAAATCGCCAACTAAGCGACCATTCGTATCGTATTTAAAAAGACTGGAAAAAATTAATTGGGTTAAATCTTGATCAGCCGGGCGACTGTCGCTGTAAAGAGGATTAATATTGCGCGGATAACCAACGACCCCCTCATAATAAATACCACCCACCATTGGCTCTGCGATTGTGTGTTGTTGCCAAAAATAAACTGTTAAATAACCTAAGCCTAAAATAACTAGAATTAAGGCAATTCTAATTAGCCACTTCTCCTTAGGAGTCAGCGTCTTTTGTAGATGCTTCATCTGATCAGCAGTAGGAATTTTAGAGGTTGCCAATGAATAAACTAAATTCTTATCCGCCTTCTCTTGTGCTAAACGCAAATTACGCTTAGTGGTTAAGCGTTTAGATTTAAAAATTTTAGCGAAGCGGTGCTTAGTTTTTCCCCAAGCCGCCGCTAGTTTTTTTTTAGTTTTAGGAGATTTCACGAGAACCGGATTTAAAGAATAATTCCGAGCACGGAAACAACAAAGAATAATACCGCCAAAACGATGGTGGCAATGAAAAGTTTTTTTTCTAAGCCGCGCTTAGTTAAATAAACACCACCCGAACCGCCAAAAGTGGAACCAAGTCCAGTCCCCCGATTTTGCAGCAAGACTGCTAAAATCAGGAGTATAGAAATGACTAATTGGGCTATTTTAATCCAATTCATAGTTTACTTTTTTACTATCGCCACGATCTTTTCCAGTACCGGTTTGTTATTAACCGCTAGATCAGCTAAAACCTTGCGATCAAGATCAATATTTTTCGCCTTCAAAGCTCCCATAAATTTAGAATAGGATAGGCCCTGCTGGCGAACAAAAGCACTAATCTTAATTTGCCACAAAGCCCGACGGTCGCGTTTCTTTTTGCGTCTATCGGTATAGGCGTGCGCTCCCGCTAAGGTGCGCGCGGTTTGAGCTAATTTAATTAAATTTTTACGACCCCATTTATAGCCCTTGGTATCGGCTAAAATATTTTTGCGTCGTTTAACATGAGAGACTCCTCTTTTTACTCTAGGCATACAGTGTCAACTTTGTTCTTTTAATTATTTAAATTGCGCTAAAGTTTTGACTGTTTTAGTCAAAGATTCTGTTAGCGTGATATCAGTCCGCTTGGCGCGTGTAATTTTACCCGCCTCACGAAAATTATTATGCGCTTGCCCGGATTTCCGTTTCAGCACTTTTTTCCCGCCCGTTGCTTTAAAACGCTTGGAGGTTGCTTGATGAGTTTTTATTTTTGGCATATTTCAAGAAAAAAACAGGTTTAAACCTGATTTAAGGGCTAAGATGACTTTTTATTCACCAGTACCATACTAAACCGACTCCCTTGTTTTGTCAATGGTTGTTCCATCTCAATGCTTAAATCGGGATTCGCCTGTAATTTAGCTAAAAAATCATTCATAATCGCGGCCGCTTTTTGTAGATGCTGCCGCTCCCGACCCTTAAGCGGTAGCTCAATTTTAATCTTATCCCCCTTGCTTAAAAATTTAATTGACTGGTTTAGGCGTAGCTCTAAATCATGATCGCTAATTCTAAAAGAAAGTCTAATAGCTTTAACATCCACCTTCTTTTGTTGCATCTTCTGTCTATGAGCCTTTTTCTCGCGCTCATATTTAAGTTGTCCCAAGTCAACGATTTTAGCCACCGGCGGATTAGCTTTAGGATTAACCTCGACTAAATCCAGATCCACTTCTTTGGCTAGTGCCAAGGCTTCTTTAGTATCCATTACTCCTAATTGCTCGCCCGTTTCACCAATCAAAAAAACCTGCTCCGAAAGAATTTTTTCGTTAGACTTAAACAAAACAACCTCTTTTGCTTCGGTGCGGTGAAATTTAATACGCATGATTTTATTCTAATAATAATAGCTTAGTTCTTTCTTTATAGCTAAAAAAGCCAATAAAGTCAAATAAAAAAACTAAAGAAGGAGCGGGTAAAGGGAATCGAACCCTCCTCTCAAGCTTGGGAAGCTTGCATAATAGCCACTATACGATACCCGCCTAATACCACCATTTTAACCCGATTAAATAAATTAGCCAAATATGAACAGGATAAAAGATGTAGAAAAAATGCTTAAGGGCTGACGTGCTTTTACCACGCTGGCCATTATAAAACCAGAGAAAAGGCAAAGAAAAAATCATTAACCACTGATACTGCTGGGTTCCCGAAGCATTAACTCCCCAAAAAATAAATTGCCAAATAAAAGCCCAAAGAATAAAAGCGGCCGTTAAAGCGCCCCAGTGCTGACGGAAAAAATAGAAAATTAAAGTCATCCCTAAAATCATCCACGAACCTTCAACGAAAAAGAAGATAAGAATAATTAAGGGTAAAGAAAAAATCGCCAGTAAATTAAAGTGCTTTTTCTTTAAAGCCTCAAGGGTCATCATTAGGGCAACAGATAATGCTAGTGGCCAGAAAATGTTAATGCTAATTAAGATCGGAGCGGGAAAAAAATGATTAAGAAGCGCACTACCGACATCCATTACTACTGCTCCTAAAGTTAAGCGCCCCAGGTAACGCCAGCGATTACGAGTGTGCCAAAAACCTTCAACAATTAGAAAAAAGAAAATTGGGGCCACTATTCTTCCCAAATAACTAAACCACTCCGGAACACCAATCCAAAAAAATCGTAAATGGTCCAAAACCATTAAAGCAGCGGCTCCAAACTTTAACTGAGTGGCATTAAAAATTTTTTTCATAAAAAACAGGGCCGGATCGGACCCTGTAAGTGAGCGGGTAACGAGAATCGAACTCGTCTCTCGACCTTGGCAAGGTCGCATAATAGCCACTATACGATACCCGCATCTGCTATAGATATATAGCAAATCTTCGTTTAAAAAACAAGAACAAAAAAACAGGGCTGCTAAAACAACCGAGTGCCGCGGGCGGGAATCGAACCCGCACTGTGTCGCCACAACTGGATTTTAAGTCCAGCGCGTCTACCAGTTCCGCCACCGCGGCTTTTTAACTAACAAAACGAAGGTGGAGATGATGGGAGTTGAACCCATGTCTAACGAGTTTCCTAAGATGCGGCTACAAAATTAGTTCGGTTCTTTGTTTTCACTTCTTATCTAATTAACCGAACAAAATAATAAGAAGTTAGCTTTCATTGTTTTCGAGTTAGTAAAGAAAGCATCTACTGACTCTACTCTCCATAAATAACACCGGTGACTAAGCCTGGAGAATTCTTAGGCCGATGGTTGTGGCGTTTAAGCTACAACAGGAGCATAACTTGGAACGAACCAAGTGAATGCTTTCGCTTTTTTGGCGTTTGTTGTTTTGAGTCTTTTTTGACGCGGTTGACTCGCCGCGTTTTGCACATCAAAGGGAATGGTCTCGCTATCGAAAGCCCGACATCCCCTAACTTTACCGCTGTCTTAAAGCGGTCTTAATCTGACGGTCAATATCCCGTTTTTTGAGAGCTTCACGCTTATCAAACTTCCGTTTTCCTTGCGCCAAAGCCAACTCAACCTTGATTAAGCTATGCTTAGTATATAGTTTTACCGGAACGAGTGTCAAGCCACCCGATTGCAATTTTCCGATTAAACGATCGATTTCTTCCTGTCTTAATAGTAACTGGCGCGGACGAGTTGGCTCGTAGTTATCTAAGGTGCCGGCGTAACGATAACGAGAGATATGCGCACCCACTAAAAATAAACTAGGACGACCCTTATTTTCCCGAATTGAAACAAAAGATTCTTTTAAACTAACATGTCCATCCTTAATTGCCTTCACTTCGTGCCCTAAAAGAACCAACCCGGCTTCATAAGTTTCGAGAAAGTGATAATCAAAGCTAGCTCTTTTGTTGGTCGCCAGTACTGGCATAGTTCCATTCTTTTAGGCGTTTTAAAACCTCAGCGTTTTCCATGACACTTTTAACATAACGACGATAAGAAGGGTCAGTGGCCATATTTTTTAAATCCTCATTGTCAGGGTGTTGTGCTTTTAATTCGGCAATTTTATCACTAATCTCTTCCTCTTTTATTTCTACCTTTTCGGTCTTAGCTATCTGCTTGATAACCAGTGAAGCCTTGACTCTCTTTAAAGCGCTCGGCACTAATTCCAAAGTAAATTCCTGCTGATTTTTCCCCAAGTGCGCTAAATAGTCAGTTAAAGTTCCTCCTTGTCTTTTTAGATCATCTTCAATTTCATGAATCATGTAGTGCGTCTCGTTGTTAATCATAACTTCTGGAATCTCACCAAATTTTGAATCATCAATAATCTTATCAATCATTTCGACCTCCAGGCGATTAGCTTGCTGGCGCTCTTTATCGGCCACCATATTTTCCTCTAAGGCCTTTCTTAAATCATTTAAATCTTTAAAATTGAAACCAGTGGCTAAATCATCATTAATTTCTGGTAGTTGGCGCTCATAAACAGACTTCACTTTAACTTTAAAGGTTACTTTTTTGCCAGCAATATTTTTCTGATGATGCTCTTTGGGAAAATCTAAATCAAACTCTACTGTTTCCCCGGATTTTACTCCTAATAACTTTTCGTCAAAACCAGGAACAAAATGATTCTTACCAATAATCACGGCCAGGTCTTGAGTCTGACCACCTTCTAACGGAACCTTACCTAAAAACATTTCCACATCAACCATTAAACGGTCACCGACTTTAGACTCTTTTTCCGAAAGAATCTCGGTCGCTCGTAATTCTTGTAATTCGGCGACGCTTTTATCAATATCGGTAGTGGGAATTTTAATTTCCGGTTTTTTTATTTCTAAACCTTTATATTTCCCTAAAGTCACTTCCGGCATTAAAGCGACGGTCACTTTATACTCTAAATCATTGCCGGGAGCTAATTTAGTAATTTCTATTTGTGGTTGCCCGACTGTTTCTTGGTCTTTTAAATTTTCTTCCATAACTTGGTCAATAGTTTTCCTAATCGCAATATTAGCCGCTTCCTCAAGTACAGTCATTTCACCAACTTGCTGCTTAACAATCTCTAAAGGCGCTTTTCCTGGGCGAAAGCCTTCAATTTTAACAGTCTCACTAATTTTTTTCGCTCCCTTTTCTAAATAAGGAGTGAATTCGGCCACCTCCAAAACAACATTTAACTCTACCTGGCCTTTGTCTAAATCTTTTTTGGTAATTTTCATATTTTCTTTGAATTATCAGGCTCCGGACCAAAAATTAGGGCCACTGGCCTTACTTATACAAGCTTAACTATAAACACTTAAACACTAAAAATCAAGTATTAAATAAGATTTGACTTGACACCTTCCAAAAAGATTATTAAAATAAATCGTTCTTTTAGTACCATAACAATTAAAAAGGAGGACTCCCAAATGAAAAAAGAAAAAGAGGAAAAATTGTTGCAAATCTTGTTTGAAATTTTTGTGGAAAATCTAATCCAGGATCGTGAATTAATTGATTGTCACGGTATCTTCAACCGTAGCCGTTTAGAAAGTATCGCCAAGAAGATTGGCATCCCTGATCCTGAGAATTTATACTTAGCAATTTCTTTATGTTGCGGCCGTATTTCGCAAACCCCGGTTCCGCGGAATATGAATCCTGAAGTGGAAAAGAAAATTTGGTTGGCGGTTATAAAAAGTGTTATCAAAAATAACCCCAACACTACTTTGTCGAAGTATAAGGAAAACGCCAAAAATCTCCGCTCGGAAATTAAGGCCAAAGGCCTAACTGTCTCCTCAGAAGAATTCAACGAAGTTATTCGTCCTCTTTACCTGGAGGCGGTAACTGAAGTTCTAATTTAAAATTTTAAAAACAAAACCCCTGGTCTAAAAAAGACCAGGGGATTTTTTAACTACTGCTTATTTTTTAACCAAGAATAATACCAACTAAAAGCAAAGCCACAATATTTAGAACTTTAATCATTGGGTTAATCGCCGGTCCAGCGGTATCTTTATAAGGATCACCTACAGTATCGCCAGTAACCGCCGCTTTGTGAGCCTCTGAACCTTTACCGCCAAAATGTCCCGATTCAATATATTTTTTGGCATTGTCCCAAGCTCCACCACCGGAAGTCATTGAAATCGCTTGGAAAACACCAGTCACGATTGAACCCACCAAAAGACCAGCTAAAACCTCTAAACTGTTATTTCTGAAAATAAGGGCGAGAATAATCGGTGTTAGCACTGGTAAAAGAGCGGGGACAATCATTTGTTTAATAGCAGCCTTGGTAACAATATTAACAGTGCGCCCATAATCCGGTCGATCAGTACCCTCCATAATACCTGGCTTTTCTTTAAATTGAGCGCGAACATCTTCAACCACCGAACCGGCAGTTTTACCGACAGCTTGCATCGCCAAAGCGGCAAAGAGGTAAGTAACCGCCCCGCCAATAAACAAGCCAATTAAAACAAAAGGATTATCAATTAAAAATTCGGCATTGCCATTTTCCACCACAATTTTGTGAGTAAAGTCGGCAAATAAAACTAAGGCCGCTAAAGCAGCTGAGCCGATAGCATAACCTTTAGTAACCGCTTTAGTTGTGTTTCCGACCGCATCTAAAGGATCGGTGATATTTCTAACTTCATCGCCCATCTCCGCCATCTCAGCAATACCACCGGCGTTGTCAGTAATTGGACCATAAGCATCAATAGTAATAATGATGCCAGCCACCGATAACATCGCCATCGCCGCCACCGCAATTCCGTATAAACCAGCCAAAGAATAAGCGCCAAAAATTGCTAGACAAATAATAATAACCGGCCAAACTGTGGACTTCATAGAAACTGCTAAACCGGCAATCACATTGGTGCCGTGGCCAGTTTTAGAAGCTTCCGCTATTTCTTTCACGGGAGCAAAGCTAGTGGAAGTATAGTATTCCGTAATAATTACCAATAAGCCGGTAACTACTAAACCAATAAGAGCGGACAGGAAAATGTTTAAATAATCAGCACTCCAAAAATAACGAGAGATAAAATAGAAACCAAGTGCCGACAATAACCCGGAAGCAAGGAGTCCTTTATAAAGAGCGCCCATGATATTTTGTTTTTTACTTAAACGAATAAAGAAAATACCAATAATAGAAGCAATAATAGCAACTGCTCCTAAAACGAGGGGAAATAAAATTATATTTTGATTACCATTAAAAGTAAGAGAGCCTAAAACCATCGTCGCAATCGCGGTCACCGCATAAGTTTCAAACAAGTCAGCGGCCATACCGGCACAATCACCAACGTTATCACCAACATTGTCAGCAATTACGGCCGGGTTGCGCGGGTCATCCTCGGGAATACTGGCCTCTACTTTTCCGACTAAGTCGGCGCCAACATCAGCCGCTTTGGTATAAATACCGCCACCTAAGCGAGCAAAAATAGAAATAAGTGAGCTACCAAAAGCAAAACCAATCAGTGCAGTTAAATCACCAGTTAACAAATAAAAGCTCGCAGTACCGAGTAAGGCTAAGCCAACAACGAGCATTCCGGTCACACTGCCACCGCGAACGGCGACATTTAAAGCTTTTTGTAAGCCCCCGCGAGCGGCTTCAGCGGTCCGCACGTTAGCGCGAACGCTAACAAACATGCCAATATAACCGGCAATCGCGGAAAGACTGGCCCCCACCACAAAAGCGATAGCCGTTTTCCAACCTAAGGAGGGAATAAACCCGATAATTAAGGTCAGTACCACCGCAACAATAGCAATAGAGCGATACTGACGATTTAAGAAAGCATTAGCGCCTTCTTGAATCGCTTGCGCGATTTGCTTCATCCGGTCGTTACCGGCAGGTAATCTGAGAATGTACTTAATCATCACCAAGCCATAAATAATGGCCAGAGCGGCACATCCAAAGATAATCCAAAGGGTAGTGTTAGTCATACTTTTTTCTGTTTCAAACCGCCAAGCGGTTTTTTTATTATATTATTCTTTAATTTCTTTTTTTGTCTTCGTCGTTTTTTTTCTGAGCCGGCTTTTTATTTTCTTGGGCCACCACTTCCTCATTTTCACTCTCCTCAGATAAAACCTTTTCTTCATCTTCTGGTTCTGACTCTTCGCTATCAGTCACTACAACCTCTTCACCATCAGAAATAATATCAATTTTCCAGCCAGTTAAATGAGCGGCTAAACGAACATTTTGCCCACTCTTACCAATAGCTAAAGATAACTTATCGGGATCAACTTTAACAATTGCCTTATGTTCAGCTTCCACTAGTTCAATATCAACCACTTTAGCCGGAGCTAAAGCGTTAGCGATAAACTTCTCCGCGTCTTCGCTATATTCAATAATATCTACTTTTTCACCACCTAATTCACTAATAATTGTTTGGATGCGAGAGCCGCGCTGACCAACACAAGAGCCGACTGGATCAACATTCTCCGCCTCGGTCCAAATCGCCACCTTAGAGCGAGAGCCGGCTTCACGGGCAACCGCTTTAAGCTCTACTAAACCATTGGCAATTTCTGGAATCTCCAAATAAAAAACTTTTTTAAGAATCTCTTCGCTGCGGCGAGATAGAATAATTTCCGGCCCTCTGTGACCTTCACGAACCTCTTTAACGTAGACCTTATAACGATCACCAACATCGTAGCGCTCACTATAAATTTGTTCTTCCGGAGGCAATAAGCCAATAGTTTTTCCTAAATCAACAAAAACCAAGCGTCCTTCGCGTCGTTGAATAATACCAGAAATAACTTCACCCTCCTTATCCTTAAACTCGCCAAAAATCATATTACGCTCCATTTCTCGAAGCTTCTGAATGATTACCTGTTTAGCGGTCTGAGCGGCCATGCGCCCATAACTTTCTGGAATTGGCAACTCAGTAATAATCTCATCACCAATTTGAGCGCCAGCTTTTAAAATTTTCGCCTCTTTCAACTGAATATCGGTTTTGGGATTAAATTTTCTGATCTCTTCACCGTCGGCATCGAGCTCTGGTTCAACATAAACAGGCTCTTCTTTAGCATTTTTATCAACCGGCCCATATAAACGCTTGAGCATTTCCGCCTCCTCTTGCTCGGGTAAATCCTCAACCACCGTTTTAATATCAAAAATTTTACTGGTCGCCGTTTCCGGATCAAATTTTACTTTAATATTTTGATTTTTTTCACCATAATCTTTACGGTAAGCAGCCGCGAGAGCAAGCTCAATCGTATTAACAACGGTATCATAATCTAAATTTTTTTCTTCACAAACCAATTTAATGGCGCTTGTTAATTCGGACATAGATATTTAATTAGAGAAAAAGCTAATTGTGAAAACAACTAGCTTTATCTATATATTACCAGTTTTCTAAGACTTGTCAAAAGATTACCAGAAATTTTGGCACTCCACCGCCCCGTTTGTCGTGGTCACACAAACCAGTACGCTGAGAAGATAATAGGTTATCCCCCAGGCCGCTAAAACAATTACTAAACCAATCGCCAGACCTTTGATATTGCCCAAAGCTTTGTTCATTTTGTCATTGTTTCCTCCCGAAGTCATATACTGAAAACCGGAAACAACTAATAAAATAACGGCGATTAAGGCTAAAAAGCCTAAGATAACATTGACTATCTCTAAAATTGTTTCTCTGGCATCCTGAGGTTTTTTGGTATTATAAGCTTGCCCACCAACCTCTTGCAAAAGCGTTTGTTGATTAAGCAAAGAATTGTCAGCTAAGACCGGGGCACTAAAAAACAAAGTACCAGCCATTATTGCTCCTAGACTTAAAATACCAATTTTTTTCGAAAGTCTCATATTTTTGTTATAATTTTAACACTAATCATATTATAGTTAAAAAAATGCCTACTGACAAACCGGCAAAACTTGCCACCAAGGTTGTTTACAATACCGCCATTCAGATTGGCGGTAAAATTATTTCTACCGTTATCGGTTTAATCTCTGTGGCCTTAATAACTCGTTATTTAGGCTTAGAAGGATTTGGAAATTACACTACCATCATTGCCTTTGTTTCTTTTTTTGCTACCTTAGCCGACCTGGGCATGACTTTAGTTACCAGCCAAATGATTAGCCGCCCGGGAGCTGACGAGCCCCGAATTTTAAACGGCCTCTTTAGTTTACGCCTAGTTTCTATTATTGGCATCTTGGCCCTCGCCCCAATTATTGGTTCTTTTTTTCCTTATAGCCCAGCCATTAAGATGGGTATCCTGATCAGTACTCTCTCTTATATATTTCCGGCACTCAATCAAATTATCATTGGTTTACTCCAAAAACATTTACGTCTTGGTCAGGCAGCGGTGGCGGAAGTTTTCGGCAGAATTATTTTAATTGTTGGTATTATTTTAGTTAGTTACAAAGATGGCGGTTTAAATGGCTTGCTTTGGGTTCATGTCTTATCAGCCGCCGGCAGTTTTTTCTTGGCTTATTTTCTAGCTAGCTCAATTCATTTATTAAAACCGCGCTTTGATTTTATTTTTTGGCGCCAAGTATTGTCTCGAAGTTGGCCTCTAGCTGTTACCACCCTTTTAAACTTAATTTACCTAAAAAGCGACACCATTGTTTTATCACTAACTCGCCCGGCCGAAGATGTTGGTTTATACGGAGCCGCCGACAGAGCGGTAGAAGTTCTGACGACTTTACCTTTTTTGTTTGCGGGCATTATTCTGCCAATTTTAACCCGAGCTTGGGGGGAGAGAAAAATGGATTATTTTAGAAAGGTACTTCAAAAATCTTTAGATCTAATGAGCATGCTGGCGCTTCCCTTAGTAATTGGTACTTTCATTTTAGGCGACCCTGTTATGACCCTACTAGCGGGATCCGAATTTGCCGCCAGCGGGCTAATTCTAAAAATTCTCATTTTAGCGGTCGCCGGTATTTTTATTGGTTGTATTTTTTCCCACGCCATTTTAGCCGTTGACCAGCAAAAGAAAATTATTGGCGCCTATCTCTTTATCGCCTTGAGTTCTTTGCTTTTATATGTTTTACTAATTCCGCGTTGGTCTTATTTAGCCGCCGCCCTAATTACTCTTTATAGTGAATGGGGCATCGCTTATTTCGCAATCCGCTTAGTAAAAAAACACACTGACTTTAAAATTCATTTTAAGGTCACCTTCAAATCACTGCTCGCCGCCTTAATTATGGGCCTCTTTATTGTGGCTCTCCCAGAAAGCTGGGCTTGGAATTGGTTAGGGTTATTGGCTCTTATTATTAGTGCCAGCTTAATTTATTTTATTAGCCTTTACTTTTTAAAAGGAATAACCAAGACTGATTTACAAATTCTTAAACGCCGTTAATATATGTTGGAACCAAAAATTATTTGGGAAACAGAAAATTATCTGGTTTTAGATAAACCAGCGGGCTGGGCTGTTCATGGCGGTCCCGGAGTTAATGGTCCTCTTTTAACCGATTGGTTAAAAGAAAATTATCCCGATATCGGTGCAGTTGGTGACGATCCACTTCGTCCCGGAATTGTCCATCGTTTAGATAGAGAGGCAAGCGGACTAATGATTGTCGCTAAAACTAATCCGGCTTGGGAATATTTTAAAAAACTTTTTAAAACTAGAAAGGTAGAAAAAACTTATTGGGCCCTGGTTCATGGCCAAATTGCCAAAGATGAAGGAACCTTAAATTTTTCCATTAACCGCGCTAAGTCCGGACATCGCATGGCCGCTCTTCCTTTTACAGGCCCCAACCTAAGTGTGAAAAAACAATTAAGCAATCGTGACCGCGGTTTGGTAGCGGCGCACCAACAAGCCCGATCAGCGCTCACAAAGTTTATTGTTTTGAAAAGATTTGTTAACTATAGTTTAGTGGAAGTTAAAATAAAAACCGGACGAACCCACCAAATTAGAGTTCATTTTTTTGCTTATGGGCACCCCTTATTAGGCGATCTCCTTTATAATACTAAAAAAACTAAGGTTAGAAATGAAAAAGTTAATTTAGGTAGACTGTTTTTAGTTGCTAAAGGTTTAGCTTTTCGCGACCCGGCCGGCGAAGACAAAGTTTTTGAAATTAACATCCCCGAAGATTTGCAAAAGCTATTAAACCGTACGGTTTAATAGCTTTGACGCTTGGTTTGTTTTTAGCTATAATAAACTCATTGATTTTTTATAAAGTAATTAATAATTTAAGAAAATTATGAAGAAAAAAAATAATCTTCTCTTGGGGATTGTTCTTTTACTAGTAGTCGTGGCGGTCATTTTGGGAATTGCTTCAAACAACCGCGGCACGATTAGTAAAAAAGAGGCGGCTGCCCAAGGAGAAAATTTTGTTAATTCTTTTTTAATGCAACCCGGAAGCGTTGCTTTGGTAAAAGAAGTAAGCGAAGAGTACGATTTATATAAATTAAAGATGGATGTCGGCGCTGGTCAGATGGTTGATTCTTATCTTTCTCGTGATGGTAAACTTTTCTTTCCGCAAGCCTTAGATATTGCTGAAGTTAGAGAAGAGATGGCTAACACCTCGCCCGATGACAATACTGGCGGCGAAGTGCCGGCTCAAGATGTGCCTAAATCAGAAAAACCGACGGTTGAATTATTTGTTATGAGTTATTGCCCTTACGGCTTACAAATGGAAAAAGGAATTTTTCCGGTTATTGATCTTTTAGGAGATAAAATTGATTTTAAATTAAAGTTCAATGACTACATCATGCACGGTGAAAAGGAAATTCAAGAAAACTTGGTTCAATACTGCATCCAGAAAGAACAGGGCGACAAGTTAAGTGATTACGTTCAGTGCTTTACTAAAGAAGGTGATACTGAAGGCTGCTTAGCTGAAGCCGGCATAAACAAAACTCAGAACGATGCTTGTATTGCCGCCACCGATAAGGAATATAAAGTCACCGAAAATTTTGAGAATAACATTGGTTATAGTGGCTCCTATCCTGGCTTCGACGTTGATAAGGCTGATAATGACAAATACGGAGTCGGCGGTTCCCCAACCTTGGTAATCAATGGCGCCACTGTTTCTTCCGCTCGTGACAGTGCCAGCTTACTAAACACTATTTGTGCGGCCTTTGAAAATGCCCCAGAAGAGTGTAATGACACTAGTTTACCCTCCGCCTCCCCAACTCCTGGTCTAGGCGTAGGAACAACCGACTCCGCTGTCGCCGCCGCTTGCGAATAAATTAAAGTTTAAATCTCTATATCTAAAAAAGACTGTCAGTAAAGACAGTCTTTTTGTTTAAAAAAATACGGAAAAACTTTAAGTTTTTCCGTATCAATATTTACAAACTTTTAACTGTAACAGCTAAAATTTGATAGCGATTCTTTTCAATGTTTATCACCGCTCCTTTACTTTTCCCTAAGAGTTTTTTTCCTAAAGGGGCATCAGTAGTAATGACACCGGCACAAAAGGCGACACCTTCAAGCCGAAGATTATAGGCCGACCCATTTACCTGAACAGTGACCGTGGAACCAACCTGAACGACACCATTATCTTTAGGGTTAGCGACCGCCTGAACAGAACGCAGATCAGCTTTAGCTCTTCTGAGCTGTCGTTGTAAAATCTTCTCTTCACCGATTTCAAAACTAGTATCTACACCTAGATTCTTATCTTTTAGAGCCAGTCGCTGCAATAACTGAATTCTTTCTTCAAAATCTTTCACCCGCTTTTCTAAAGCCTGATAATAATCTTTTGAGACTTTTTTTACCTCCATATTCTCCTATTTAATTGTTAAAGACTGAGCCACACTCTAACTCTTTTATGAATTACTGTCAAGAACTAAAAAACGAGCGTCATGCTCGTTTTTTGTAAAAATTTTTTAAATCCCTTAAAGCCAAGCGTCTAAATCAGACTTGAGGCTATCTTTAGAGCGTAAGCCGACAAATTCCGCTACTATCTCACCCTTTTTAAATAGTTTTAAATTAGGGATACTTTGAATTTGATATTCCACCGCCAGACTTTGATTTTCTGGCTCCTCGGTATTAACTTTAACAATTTTCAGACGGCCTTCTAGATCTTTAGACAATTCATCTAAAGTGGGGCTCATCAGGCGACAAGGCATACACCAGGGGGCCCAAAAATCCACTAACACTGGTTGCTCGGATTGAAGAACTTCGCCAGCAAACTGGTTTTTATTAATCTCTAAAACATTAGACATAAATTTTTTATTTAACAATTTCTTTTAAAATTTTATTAAGCTGAGCTTGTTTAACCGGCTCACTCGCTAAACAAGGCAAAGTTTCGTCACTAATAATTTTGGTAGTCAAAGAATCAAGAGCCGCTCTGGTCGCCTTTAACTGAGTAATTACTTGAAGGCAATCCGTTTTCGGCTCAGCTAGCAGACGTTTAATTCCGTTTAGTTGACCAATAATATTATTAATTCGTTGCTCATTAGTTTTCATATCTAGAAGTATACAACACACCCCTACTGGGTGTCAAGAATTAGGCTTGCGGTTGCCAAATCAGCCAATGATTATCCGCGTCACTAATTAAGCGATAATCTTCGGGGCGCGCGCCAGCGCTCTTTAATAACTTCTTAATCTCTAAGCGGGAAAAGGCGTGATAATAACGAAGGGCAACGGTTTCACCAACTTGATTTTTCCAAGGAAAAAGAAGATCATTAGCCGCTAACCGTTTACCATTTAAACGTGGGCGTAACCAAAAGTTGGTCCACAACTGACGGCGCCTTTTTGAACGTCCCCAAAAATTCCAAACACTGATTATTATTACCCCGCCCGGTAAAGTAGCTTGAGCCATTTTAGAAAGCGCTTCAAGGCGTCCAGCCGAACTAGCTAGATGATGCCAGGCCGCTAAACTAACAACGGCTGAAAACTGCCCCCATTTATCAGCCTCAGAAAAATCGCCTTGCACAAAACGATGTTGAGGATAAGTTTTTTTGGCTAAAGCTAGTAATTTTGGACTGGGATCAACTCCTAAATATTCCAGTTCTGGAGGTAAATAAGAAATTAAACGCCCCGAACCGCAACCTAGATCCAAAATACTTCCAGATTTAGGTAAAAAACTTAAAAATTTCTCTATTTTAGGCCCACTACCTCGATGACGAGAAATCGCAAACTCGGGGGCAATTTTATCATAGCTCTCACGAACAATTTCTTCTAAAGCTTCTTCTAAGTCAGTCATAAATTATTTTAAATACTCACGCTGACGGTAATCTTCGCCCCCTTTAGACAGGTGACGAGCGGCTTTTAAGCAGCGATCGCAATGACCACACTCTTTGGCATCTAAAACCCCAAAATATTTAAGAATATACTGCTCGCGACAGCCAACTTGATAAACATACTGCTCCATTTCATCTAATTTTTCATAAGCGCGCGCCGCTTTTTCTTTTAAGACTTTAAAATTTAAATTTAAATCTTCGCCACGCGTTTTTTTCAAAATTCTAACCTCTGTTCCTCTAAACGGCGGACGGTATTCCAATAGATCCTGTTCGGCTAATTTTTTGATTGTGCGATTTAAGGATTCTTTTTTAACCCCAATAATAGTCGCGGCTTCTTCCAAATTAAAATCCCAACCACTTTTTAATTCGGCGGCGAATTTTTCAAATAAGGCGTTAACCACTTCTAGCTGTGTTTTCGCTCGCCGAGAAATAAAGTTAAGCAAAGTATCATAATCGACCTTAGCCTTTAAAAAACCATTGCTAGTTTTTTCATTCGGACGAGATAAGTAACCCTCTTTTTCTAAAATTTTTAAAACACTACCCACGGTCATTTCCGGAACGCTTTCTGATAGATTCTGAATAATTTCCGAATAAGTAAACAAAACCGTATCTTGGCCAATTTTTTCATTGCTATCAGACCAGAGCCTTAGTAAATCATAAACTTCCCGAATGATATGGGGTTCCGGATTATCACCTTTAATAAAAAATTCGCGTAAATAGCGATCTTGGGGAGTGTAAAATAATAAACAAAAACTCGGCAAACCATCACGACCCGCCCGACCAGCTTCCTGATAATAAGCCTCTATTGTTCCCGGTAGGTCATGGTGAATAACAAAACGGACATTCTTTTTGTTAACCCCCAAGCCAAAAGCATTAGTCGCAATAACGACGCGTGCCTGACCACTGATAAAACTGTCCTGGACCCAAGCGCGACTACTAGCATCTAAACCGGCGTGATAAACCACCGCCTCCACTCCTCGGGCCACCAATAAGTTGGCCAGCTCATCGGCTTTCGCCCGCGTGCCGGTATAAATTATCCCGCAACCCAACTTTTCGTCGCTAACAGTATCAACAATATATTGTATTTTTTGATTATTATTGGCTTGAACAACTGCAAATTGTAAATTGGGTCGCGAAAACCCCGTCACAATTTGCGCCGGATTTTTAAGCTGTAACTGGGCCACAATATCTTCGCGAACTTCTGGCGTAGCCGTGGCTGTAAGAGCGACTATCGGGGGTCGACCCATTAATTTAGCAGCCTCTTTTAAGCGTAAATAGCTAGGGCGAAAATCGTGTCCCCATTGACTAATGCAATGAGCCTCATCAATTGCCAACAAAGAAACTTTAATTTTTTTTAAATCCACTAAGAAGTTTTGGTTATAAAAACGCTCGGGCGCCAAATAAACAATTTTATAATAACCGCTCACCACCCGCTCCCAACGAGCCGACATTTCTACTGGTGAGATTGAAGAGTTAATAAAGGTAGCCGGAATACCAACTTTTTCTAAAGAATCAACTTGATCTTTCATCAACGCAATTAGAGGAGACACCACCACTGTCACTCCATCTAAAACTAAAGCGGGTAATTGATAAATTAAAGATTTACCACCACCGGTTGGTAAAATAACGACCGTATCCTGATTATTTAAAATTGCATCTAGAGCTTCTTCTTGGCCGGGACGAAAAGATTCATAACCAAAATGAATCTTTAAGAGGTCTTTAAGTTGTTGTTTTTTAGCATTCATGATTTAGGTTTTTTTACTGACGATGATAGAGAGCGAGAACGTTTTTAAATAAAAAGGCAATTGTCAGTGGCCCAACACCACCCGGAACTGGAGAATAAGCACTTAAATACTTATCTACCCCTTGAGGATCTAAGTCGCCAACCGTCACGCCTTCTTTTTCACCAGTACCAACATCAATAACCACGGCCCCCGATTTTATTTTTTTTACTGACAGATAGTGCGGTCTACCTAAAGCGCTAATTAATACATCGTAGGTACCAATTTTTGCCAACTCTTGGTTGCCAAGTAAAGCGATATTTTTAAAACCACTTTTTTCTAAAACTTCTTTTAAGGTTTCGCCAAATATTTTTGAGTTATGTAAAATTCCTAATCGGGTCTGATCCGGGTCAAGATTTTGCCGCGCAAGCATTAATGAAATAGCGGCGGCCACCGGGGAAACTACTTCGGCGGGATGATTTTTCAAAAAACCATCCGCATCTTTTTCCGGATCTAAGGTAGCCATAATTTCGTCAGTCGGCAAATGCTCCGGTAAAGGCAGCTGCACTAAAACCGCGTTAACACTCGAGTCTTGATTTAAAAATTCTAAAGTTGCTTTTAGCTCAACTACACTAATATCGGCTGGCAAACGATAGGTATGGGTTAAGATACCGACGTGGCGAGCTTCCCGCTCTTTTAATTTCACATAAAGTTCAGAATCCGGACGATTGCCCACTAAAATAATAGCTAAACTAGGCTGAGAGCGCCCCTCTTTTAAGAGCCTAAAAACTTCTTCAGCAATTTCTGTTTTTATCTCCGCCGCTAAGGCGCGGCCATCAATAATTTGTGTAATCATAAAATCATTCTTCTAAAAACCGGGAATAGGAAACCCCTCGGTTAACGCTTCCGTTTCTTTTTTTAAGTCGGCCAAAATATTTTCATCGCCACCAGACTTTAAAGCTTCGTCAATTAAAGCGGCTAATTTTTTAATTTCCGCTTCTTTAAAACCTCGGGTCGTAATCGCTGGGGTTCCGAGGCGTAAACCGGAAGCCTTTAAAGGAGGATTAGGGTCGTTAGGAATCGTGGAACGAGAAACCGAGATGCCAATTTTTTCTAAAATTTGCTCCGCTTCTTTACCGCTTAAACCCTGCGGGCGTAAATCAATAATTAATAAATGATTATCAGTTCCACCAGAAACCAGACGATAACCGCGAGCCTGCAATTCAGTTGCTAAGGTGCGGGCGTTAACTAAAATTTGCCGGCTATAATCTTTCCATTCTGATTTGCCGGCTTCTAAAAAAGCGACAGCTTTGGCGGCAATCACATTTTCGTGTGGGCCGCCCTGAGTACCAGGAAAAACCGCTTGATCAATTCTGGCCGCGTGCTCAGCCCGACACATAATCATGGCTCCACGCGGTCCACGTAGAGTTTTATGAGTCGTTGTCGAAACCACATCAAAATAAGGAATCGGCGAAGGAAGTAATCCAGCTGCAATTAGTCCGGCAATATGCGAGATATCGGCAAAAGAATAAGCACCCACCTCTTTAGCAATCGCGGCAATTTTTTCCCAATCTAGAGAACGGGAATAGGCGCTGAAACCGGCCACAATCATTTTCGGTTTTATTTCTTGAGCAAGCCTTCTTAAAGTGTCCAGATTAATTTCTTCTGTTTCCGGGTCAACCTCGTAAGGAACAAAATTATAAAGTTTTCCCGAAAAATTAAGCACGTGACCATGAGTCAAATGCCCGCCATGATCCAATTTTAAAGCCAAGACCTTATCACCCGGTTTTAAAAAGGCTTGATAAACCGCCGCATTGGCTGGTGATCCGGATAAGGGTTGGACATTAACATGCTCAGCGCCAAATAATTTTTTGGCTCGAGAAATGGCTAAATTTTCCACCTGATCAATTATTTCATTACCTCCATAATAACGCTTGCCGGGATACCCCTCACTATACTTATTAGTTAGTGGTGTCGCCAAAGCCTCCAAAACGGCCGCCGAAACATAATTTTCCGAAGCAATTAGTTCAATGCCTTTTTTTTGGCGCTCAGTTTCTTTTTTTATCAGCGACCAAAGCTCCGGATCACTCTGCGCTAAATTTTGATAAACCATATTTTTGAGGTTTAAAGCCTTTAAAAAATCTACCCTAGCCCTTCTATAATAAAGGAGGGGGCAGCGCTTGTCAAAAGAGTTAAGATTTCAGAAAAACCCTTATTTTTCCAGAGTTTTTAATTTTTTAACCATATGAGCACCCAAGAGACGATAGCCTTGCTTACGGTAATAATCTCTAACACCAACGCCGGCCGAAATCGCTAACCGCCTTGCCCCGGCACTGGCCGCAATTTTTTCCGCGGTCTTAAGCAATTCTTTGCCCAAACCGCGATGTTGAACTCGCCCTTGACCGCCAACCGGAACCAACTCGCCGTAAATATGGAGCTCGCGAATTAAAGCGGGCGCAATTTTACTATTAGGGCTTAAACGAAGACGACAAAAACCATATAAAGTTTTCCGATCCAAACTTTCCGCTTGAATAAAATATTCCCAACCCCCAGAAGCCTCATAGCTTACTTGGCTTATTTGATAATTTTCCGGACGTTTTAAATCTTTGATTTCCCGACAACGAATGCAGTTACATTTTACGCCGGCCTGCTGCATCACCTGACGCAAGTTAGTAATCTTATTACCGGCAATAATTGATTCTCCGGGAATATCTCTGATTAAGCGGATAATTCGAACATATTCAGGCACTACCGCCTTACAATCAATAATTAATTGACGCAATTCCTCATCTGAATAAGGTTGATATTTTCCTTTTAACCACCACTCATAAAGACGGCTACCGCGAGTAACCACCGTCGGGTAAAATTTAATTTGATCGGGCTGAAAATTAGCATCGGTAAACAATAATTTAAACAAGGCTAAATCTTTTGCCGGTGTTGAACCGGGAAGAGCCGGCATAATGTGATAGGTAATTTTTAAACCATAATCACGCAAACCCATCGACGCTTTAATAATCTCACTCACCCCATGGCCGCGACAATTAAGACGCAAAATTTCATCGTCTGGTGCCTGAACACCGATTTCTACTCTCGTGCAGCCCAGCTCGGCCATCTGCGCTAACTCAGTTTTATCAATATAATCCGGTCGTGTTTCTAAAGTAAGACCAATGATTTGATAAGTGGCTTTCTCGTTTTTTCTTTGCTCTTGTTTTAGGTTCTTCTTTAAAGTCGCCAAAGCTAAATTTTGCGAATAAGGATTAGGGATCTTTTTTAATAACTTAAACCAATCTCCTCGACTAGCTGCTTGCCAATCTTTCTTTTTTTTAAGACGAGCAAAATCATTGGCCGCTCGAAAGCAACTTAAAATAAACCAATATTGATAACGATCAGGTAAATAACTCCAGGTGCCGCCAATAACAATTAATTCTATTTTAGTGGGGTGATGACCGTTTTCTTCTAAGGATTGAAGACGCAGGAGTGTTTGCCAATAAGGATTAAATTTACAACGCAAGGCACGCATCACCGCCGGTTCATTGGGTAGATAACTAACCGGTACCCCTGGTTCATTGGGACAGTAAGCACAAGACCCCGGGCAAGGATAAGGCTTAGTTAAAACAGCTACCGGCGCTACCCCCGAAAGAGTGCGGACCGATCGTTTACGCAACAATCTTTCAAACTTTTCTTGGTTTAATTCGCGCGGTAAAGAATTTTTTAGCTTCAATTCTCGATATATTTTAAAAACCTCCGAATTACTAATAGATTTTAAGCGATAGCGCTTACACAAATCACGCTTGGCGGCCGATAAATCATCACGGCTTTCCAAGCGTGAACCATATTTTAAGATTAATTCAATAATTGCTTCTTCCATGTTTTTTAACTATACTTTAAGTAGCCAATTCCTTAATTATAATTTAAATTTTATGAAAAAACTATTTTGGGGCTTGCTTTTAGCTCTACCTCTTTTGTTGGTAGCGCCGGCGACTTACGCTTTTTCTGTTGAAGCTAAAGATAACTATCAATTGCCGACAGCAGAGGTCCATGATGGCAACTTATATGTGGCGGCCGAAATAATTAATATTGATGGTGAAGTTAATGGTGATTTAATCGCTGTTGCCCAAACTTTAACTGTAGATGGAAAAATTGATGGCGATTTAATCGCTGTTGCCCAAAACCTAACTGTTAATGGGGAGATTACTGGTAGTGTCCGAGTCATAGCTGAAGTTGCTAATATCAATGGACTAGTGGGACGCAATGTTAATGCCTTAGCCTCAACAATCAGTCTTAGTCCTAAATCTGAAATTGGTTCTGATCTTTTAGTTTTCGGGGCTTGGGGAAACTTCAACGGCTTAATTAACGATAGTTTATATGGCGGCTTAGCGCAAGCCACAATTAACGGTAAAGTTGGTCGCGATGTTTCGCTAAATTTGGAAAGTAATTACGAAAACAGTAATTTATTTATTGGTCCGGACGCAGTTATTGGTGGTAATTTAAATTACACCGCCAGAAAAGAAGCAAACATAGAGAACCCCGAGGCTGTTTATGGCAATATCGACTACCGCTTACAAGAGAATAAAAAACCGAACTGGGGCGACCGGGTAATGGAAGGCTTTTTTCGATTAGCCGCCTTAACCTTAATCGGGGTTATCTTACTTACCTTAAGAAAGAAGAGTTTTCCCCGCTTAAGCGCCACTATAGAGAAAAAACCGTGGCAGACACCGTTAATCG
This sequence comes from Patescibacteria group bacterium, assembly GCA_050943055.1. Classification (GTDB taxonomy): domain Bacteria; phylum Patescibacteriota; class Patescibacteriia; order Patescibacteriales; family UBA12465; genus JAEZRQ01. Next base: position 85,943 of record JBMNOL010000001.1, on the reverse strand, counting down.
GACTTTTAGCCTTAATTGGAACACCAATAGTTATCTTCTTCTTGTTTTTTACGGTCATTGGTATTCCGCTAGCTTTAATATTATTGGCTCTTTATTTCGTTTTAGTGGCCATCGCGGCTATTTATCCTGCTTACCATTTAGGTTTAATGCTGGGGAATGGCCTAAATAAAAAGGCTATTGATCCTTTTCTGGCTTTAATTTTAGGTCTTCTGGTCTTAGTTATTCTCAGTTCTATTCCTTGGGTGGGTGGATTCATCGCTTTTATCTTTGTCTTATTTGGTTTAGGTGCTCTAAGCTTGGAGATAAAAGAAAACCTTAATCATTAAAGAGAGTTTTTATGTTAAAGGCTGAAATTTTTCGTGCTTACGATATTCGCGGTATTTATGGGGAAGATTTCGATGATGCCGCTGCCTACCGAATCGCCGAAGCTTATGTAGCTTTACGCCTGAAAGATAATAACCTGACTAAAGACGCACCTCTAAAAATTGCGGTGGGGGGTGATATGCGTTTGTCTTCACCGCAATTAAAAGCGGAAATTATAAAGGCTTTAACCGCTAATGGAGTCGTCGTCTACGATTTAGGCTTAGTTTCGACCCCCGCTTTTTATTTTGCCACAGCCAGTGAAAAGCTTGATGGTGGCATTATGATTTCCGCCTCTCATAATCCAAAAAATTGGAATGGCTTTAAAATTGTACGCCCCCGGGCGGTACCAGTTTCCAGTGACAGTGGTTTGCTCTGGATGCGCGATTGGATTTTAAGTGAAAAAAAACTAAGTCCCCGAGCCGGCGGCCAAGTGTATAATCTTTCCAGTAGTGCCCAAAAGCAATGGGATCACGACCAAAAATACTTCTCTTTAGAAAATATCAAAGCGCAAAAAATTGTTGCCGATCCTGCTAATAGCATGGGAATACAATACTTAGATATTATCGCCGCCAATCTTCCTGGGGAATTTATTAAAATAAATTCTAATTTAGACGGTAGTTTCCCTGCCCATGAAGCAGACCCCCTAAAACCAGAGAATCTCCAACAACTCCAAGCGGCGGTTATAGAAAATAAAGCTGATTTAGGAATTGCCACTGACGGTGACGGGGATCGTATCTTTTTTGTTGATGAAAAAGGTCAATTAATAGAGCCAGCTATTATTCGCGGTTTACTAGCCCGCTCTTTCCTAAAGGATAAACCGGGAGCCAAAATTGGTTATGATGTCCGTCCGGGCAAAATTACCGAAGATTTAATTTTAGCTAGCGGCGGCCAAGCGATTCTAACCAGAGTGGGCCATTCTTTGATTAAAGAGCAAATGCTTAAAGAAGATATTTATTTTGCCGGTGAATCTTCCGGACATTTTTTTCTTAATCTTCCCTTAGGTTGCTTTGAAATGCCCAACATCATGATTATGCGCTTACTGGAAGAATTTTCTAAGGCCCAAAAACCTCTAAGTGAATACTTAAAGCCCTACCGAAAGTATTATAGCTCTGGTGAGATTAACTGTGTGGTAAAGGACAAAAAAGCGGTTTTTAATTTAGTGGCGGAAAAATATGCTCCTGGGGAATTAAGTTTTTTAGATGGTATTAGTGTTAACTATCCTGATTACTGGTTTAATGTTCGGGCCTCAAATACAGAAAACAAAATTCGTTTAAATTTAGAGGCAACCAGTCCGGAATTATTGGCGGAAAAACGAGAGGAGATCTTGGCTCTTTTAAAATAAAAAAAGGCTCTGTCTCGGCAGAGCCTTTTTTTATTACCCTTACTTAATAGTTGGTTTTTTATAGTAATAGGAATTAAAAATAATAAAGAGCATTTCTAATTGATTAATTGCTGAGGTAATCATAAATTGCTGGTTTTTGTCTTTAACTTCCGTACTTAAAATACAAAAAGCCTTCAGGTTAAAATTATTTTGTTGAGAGGTAATAATTGAACACCCCTCAATAGAACACTCACCATTAAGAAGATCTTGATTCTCCAATTTAAATTTTTCTATTTTTTTATTACCCCGACTAAGAAAATATTCGTGTAAAGTTTTCCCTTGATCTAGCTCCATAATTCTTAGTAGCACCCAATCGGTTGGCACAATAGCTAAAATTCTTTCGGCAGTGTGGGTAAAAACCGCCTGAATATCTTTTTGGCTTTCCGGATATTTGTTAAAGTTAGAAAAAACTTTTTTCATCTCTTCTAATTGTAGATTAATAGAACCAATATATCTAAAAGTTTCGCGTAAGCGCTCCTCCAAATCTTCTTGAGTTTTTTTATATTTTTCCACCTCTTTAAAATAAATCCCCAAAAGAAGGGCGAGAAAAATAAAAAGAATGGTAATAATTAAAGAAGTGGAAAAGCTTTCGGACAAATCAAATAAGCGCAACCTTAAAAGCGGCGCCCCCACCACGGCTAAAATATTAATTACAATTAGGGTGAGGACAAAGTTTTTAAGACGCTGGTATCTTCTCGTCATATTTTTGAAAATTAACGATTATTTTTTTTAGTAGTAGTGGAATCTAAATGATAAGCCGCTAAAAAGGTAGCTAAAGGGGCGGCTAAACAAATACCAATAACCCCCACCAAGGTACGGACAATTTCGGTGGCGATATTTTCATTATTAATAATTTGAGTGGTGCTTAAAAAAGGCTCTTGATGAATACTAAACAGTAAAACCAGAGGTAAAGAAGCGCTAACATAAGCTAGAAAAAGAGTATTAATGATAGCGCCAAGGTGAGTGCGAGCTAATTTTAAACCCATTTTAAAAACTTGTTGTGGCTTTAAATTAGGATTGGCTTCTTTTATTTGTGCGACCGCTTCAATTTGTCCAACCACTATATCATCTAAAACTCCTAGAGCGCCAATAATTATAGAAGCGAGCAGCAGGCGATGAAAACTAATCGGGATATTAAGAGTTTCAATTAAAAAAATAACTTCTTCGTTCCCGGTTCCTGATAAACGAGAAGAGGAACCAAAAACCCAGGCTAAAAGAGCGGTGATAAGCAAAGAAATAGAAATACTTATAATCGCCAGATGTGATTTTTTATTCCACCCTTCAGTCAAATAAATCAATACTAACAAAATTAAAAAAGATATCCCAATTCCTGTCCAGAGCGGATCCCAGCCCCTAAAAACTAAGGGGACAAGAACTTTAATTATTAAAAAGAAGGTTAGGGCTAGAGATAAAATAGAGAAGAAGCCTTTTTTACCGCCAATTATCAAGACCACTAAAACAAAAATTATTGCCAAATAAAGGAGGATAGGAGTGCGAACAAAATCAATAATATAAAAATTATACTCACCAGCTTCATTTTGATCGTAGCTCACAATTACTTTATCGCCGACTTTATAGTTTTGAACAGCCACGACATCCAAATTTGAAATACCATAATAATTTTTAATCTGCCCTTTAAAGGGGCCGGTTAAAATTCCCAGCTCTAAATTTTGCTGAGTAATAACTTGTCCATTGTCGCGCCTATACTCTTGTTCTTCAACAATTTTCAAAACTTCCGCTTCCGCAGTTAAAGCTTTAGCTGGTTCCAAACTTGAATCAGTATTATTTTCCTGTGCCTGCACCGGAAGGATAAATAAAGATAAAAATAGGGCAAAACCAACAAATAAATAAAGGATTTTTCTCATTTAATAATTATAGCAAAGAAAAAGGAATGTAAAAAAGAGTAGATAAAATCTACTCTTTTTGTTTATGGGGTGCCTATCGGGAATCGAACCCGAAATAACAGGACCACAACCTGCTGTGTTACCACTACACCATAGGCACCATCAAGACGCTGTGGTAGCGTCTAAAAAATTATTTTTCCATTTCTGAAAAATCTCCCGGCTCCTCACCGCAAGAATGTGAACAATTAGAACAATTACAGCCATCAAAACCTAAAAGCGCTTCTAGTTGCGCTATTTCTTCCTCGCTTAACTCTTGGTCTTTTTCTGTTTCCATATTTTTTTAAAATGAGGTGCGCCCGGGAGGAATCGAACCCCCATAACCAGCTTAGAAGGCTGGTGTTCTATCCATTGAACTACGGGCACTCAAAATCTCGGGCTGACTTAGATTCTACAAAAGCGTTGATTAAAAGTCAACGAAAATTAAACAAAACCACGCTGTCTTTGTGCCTCAAACAATAAAATTGCCGTCGCGACCGAAACATTTAAAGAATCCAGGCCCGCTCGCATGGGTATTTTAATAATTTCAACACCACTACTTAACCAATCGTTTGATAAACCATCAGCCTCAGATCCTAAAACGAAAGCCGTTTTAGAAGTATAGTCCAGACTAGTGTAGACTTTCGCACCTTTAAGAGCAGCCGCATAAACATTAATTTGTTGCTTTTTTAAAAAATCTTTAGTCTCTCTAAAGGAGGCAACGATGATTGGTAGCTTAAAAATTAGTCCTTCGCTGGAACGGATCACATTAGGATTATAAATGTCGGTTTTTAAATCATTAATGATTATCGCCTCCACTTTAGCAGCATAAGCACTTCTAATAATTGCTCCTAAATTTCCGGGTTTTTCCACCGCCTCTAAAACCACTATTAAAGTCTGGGGGGATAATTTTAAATCCTCAAGTTTAATTTTACGACGCTTAACTATTGCGGCTACTCCGTCCGGATTCTCCTTAAAACTTATTTTTCTAAAAACCTCCTCGCTAACCACGGTTAAATTTTCTAATTTTAAAGGTTTTTTAGCTAAATTCTCGGAAAAAAAGATGGTTTCAAAAGTCCAACCTGCTGCTAGGGCGGCTAAAACCTCTCGGCGCCCATCAATAAAAAATAAACCGGACTCTTGTCGGTAAGAATTTTTTGTTCTAAGCTTAACCGCCTTTTTCACTAAATCATTATTTAAGCTGGTAATCATTTTTTAATTATAACATAATAAAAATAAATTTCTCTATAGAAAAAATAGCCCCTGTGGTATAATTCAAGATATACTTAATATTATGTCTAAAATAAAAGCAAATAACAGCCAAACCCCTAAACTGAGCCAAAGAAAAAGTTCCGATCGGCAACGAGTTTATTCTAATCAAAATTTTAGAAACACACCTAAGACTAAAAAGGTTTCTGATTTAAATTCCCATAATTCCTATAAAAAGAAACCGAACCGAACAGACGACCCTAAAAAAAATCTAAATCGTCGACGCTTTTGGTTAAAAAGACTTATTGCAATTGCTTTAATTCTTTTAGCGCTTTTGGTTTTAACGGGATTTATTGCTGTCGCTTGGTTAGGCCGTGATCTTCCTAATCCTAACCAATTAATTACCCGGGAGATTGCTCAAAGCACCCGCATTTACGATCGTAGCGGTCAGCATGTTTTATATGAAGTTCATGGCGACGAAAAAAGAACCTTAGTTTCTTTAGAAGAAATCCCGGATTATGTTGAAAAAGCAACTATTGCCATTGAAGATAAAAATTTCTATGAACATGGCGGTTTTAGTATTTGGGCAATTGCCCGCACCATGGTAACCAATATTTTATACAACCGCAGCGCCGGGGGCTCCACTTTAACGCAACAGTTTGTAAAAAATGCCGTCTTAACTAATGAAAAAAGCATCACTCGAAAAATAAAAGAATTAATTTTGGCCCAAAAATTAGAAAAGCGTTTTTTTAAAGATGAAATTTTACAAATGTATCTAAATGAAATCCCTTACGGTTCTAACGCTTATGGGATTCAAGCCGCTAGTCAAAAATACTTTAATAAAAATGTGGGTGATCTTACTATTGCCGAAGCTGCTGTTTTAGCTGCCTTACCACAATCACCGAGCCGTTACTCACCTTATGGACCGAACAAGGATTTATTACTTGGCCGTAAAGATTATATTTTAGGCTTAATGAGAGAGCAGGGGTATATTAGTGAGAGTGAAGAGGAGCAGGCTAAGGCTCAAGAAATTGTTTTTGCTAATCCGGAAACGGCAATTTTTGCACCTCATTTTGTAATGTATGTTAAAAGCTTACTTTCTGATAAATATGGCGAAAAAACCTTAGAACAAGGGGGATTAAAAATTATTACCACTCTTGATTATGATAAACAAAAAATTGCCGACGAGGTTGTCGCTGAGGTTACTGAAAATTATCAAGAAAAATATAATGCTAATAACGCCGCTTTAGTTTCTTTAGATCCTAAAAATGGTCAAGTTTTAGCGATGGTTGGTTCTCGTGATTTCTTCAATAAAGAAATTTCCGGTCAGGTTAATGTAGTTACTAGCTACCGTCAACCAGGCTCTTCTATTAAGCCGATTGTTTATGCTGCTTTATTTGAAAAGGGTGGCTACAATCCCAACACTTTAGTTTTTGATACAGTTACGGATTTTGGTAATTACTCGCCAAAAAATTATAATTTAAAAGAGTATGGACCTGTAACTTTACGACAAGCCTTGGCTGGTTCTTTAAATATTCCGGCTGTTAAGGTTTTATATTTAGCTGGTTTAAAAAATGTTATTTCTTTAGCAGAGTCTTTAGGATATAAGAATTTAAGTGAAGGAGTTGGACTCTCTTTGGTCTTAGGTGGCGCTGAGGTTAGCTTATTGGACCATACTAATGCTTTTAGCGCCCTAGCTCGTGATGGGGAAATTAGCACCCCTAGTGTCATCTTAAAAGTAGAAGACAAGAATGGAAATATCCTAGAAGAATGGCAACCAAATAAGAGGAATATTTTAACTTCAGAGACCGCCCGAATGGTAACTAGTATTTTAATTGATAATAACGCGCGTTCTTTTATTTTTGGCTCAAAAAACTATTTAACTTTAAATGATCGTGAGGTAGCCGCTAAAACCGGGACCACTAATGAATTTAGAGATGCTTGGACAATTGGCTATACTCCTTCTTTAGTTACTGGTGTTTGGGTTGGAAATACCGACAATACCAAAATGAATACTGGTGCTGATGGAAGTGTAATTGCGGCTCCAATTTGGCAAAAATTTATGACTCGGGCTTTAGAAGGTACACCAAAAGAAGTTTTTAAACAACCAAAAATAGAAAAAACCGGTAAAGCTATTTTAGACGGTGAACGCCCAATAATTGGTGAATTATATCTTGATAGTCGCACTAAAATGCCAGCCAGCCCTAATACTCCTGAGGAATTTTTAGAGATAAAACAGTTAAGCGATAATCACTCGATTTTATTTTATATTGATAAAGATGATCCTTTAGGTCCAGCCCCAGAAAATCCAGAAAATGATCCTCAATTTGTTAGATGGGAAGAAGGAATTAGAAAATGGGCAGAAAAGAATTGGGAATTTATGTCTACCCCTGAACAACCCTTACCACCACCATTAATTGAAATTATTAGCAGTAGCACACCTCCTGACTTAGAAGATACTGAATTTTCCACCTCCACTGAAGTAATATCAACCAGTACAATTATTTTTCCACTTGATAATATAATAATTGAAGAGTAACAAAAAAAGAACCAGCTTAATAGGCTGGTTCTTTTTTTTATTTTTTATTATTGTTTTATTGGCATTACAACGTAACAATAAGACGGATCTGAATCACTAGTTAAAACACAGGGGGTATTAGAACTATTTATTCCGATTATTACCTCCTCACTATTTAAATTATTTAAACCATCAACTAAATAACGATAATTTATAGCAATTTCATTATTATCACCAGAAATATCAGCACTTATTTCCACCCTACTTTCACCAGTTTGACCAGAAGACGCGGAAATAATAATTTTTCCACTAACTAATTCTAAATTAATATCATTAATTCCGACTTTGGAGAAAATTGCAGTCGCTTTGGCGGCTCGTAAAAAATCGGAACGATTAACTCTTACTGTAGTTTGGGTTTTATCAGGAATAATTTGTTGATAATCAGGATATTGCCCACTAATTAAACGAGAAACTAATTCCACCGAATCAATAGAAAATAAAATTTGATTATCGGAAACAGATATTTTTATCCCCTCTTTATTATTTATATTAACTCCTTCGGTTGAATAATTACTTAAAATTCTCAACAATTCTTGAATTGTTCTAGCGGGGACAATTACTCTTTGTTTAACAAAATCATTTTTTGCTTTAATTTCTAATTTTTTTTCGGCTAAACGATAACTATCAGTAGCCGCTAAGGTTAACTCATTATCTTCAAAATTAAATAAAACCCCCGCTAACTCCACCCGATTATCACTAATTGAAGCCGCAAAAATAACACTATTTAAAGCTTGGCGCAACTGATCAGCTTCACAATAATAATAATTACTCTGATTAACATTAGGAATTAAAGGAAATTCTTGAGCTGATTCACCTCTAATTTTTGTTTGGTAGTTTAAACACTCTACCTGCAAACTATTATCATTAACTTCTAATAAAATATTCTCTCCTGGTAATAAATTAATATATTCTGTAATAACCTTTGAATCAACAGTAAATTCACCCTCAACTTCAATTTTTCCACGAAGTTGATAAATAATACCAATTTCTAGATTAGTACTTATTAATTCAATAATTCCATTTTTTGCTCTTATTAAAATATTACTAAGGATGGGTAAATTTATATTTTTACCAGTTCCATGACTAGTAATTGAAAGGGCTTTTTTTAAATTTTCTTGAGTACTTATTAAACGCATATTACATTAATTATATAATAATATATATAAACAAAAACAATAATAAGGGCGGGGATAATTTTAAGAATTTTTTAAAAAGGTCGGTATTAATTAAGATTATTATAGTTTTTACTTGTTAATTACCTAGGGGTAGATAGTTTATTAGGTATTGATAAAAAATTGATAACTTTTTAAAGTTTTAAAATTATACCCAAGTAGTGATAATTAACCCCAAACTATCACCCCCTAAAGAACAGTTTATCCTCTAGACAGAAAACAGTTGTTTAATTGAATTTAATTCTTGTTTTATTTTTTCATTACCTAAATCAATAACCTCATGGCGAATTTTATTATAAGCATGGATAGCGGTGGTATGATCACGACCCCCCATTTCTTGGCCAATAGTAGGATAAGAAGATTCTAATTCTTCGCGCATTAAATAAATAGCAATTTGCCGAGGCCAAACAAATTCTTTTTTTCGATTAGAACCTAAAATATCTTTTTGATTAATATCATAGTAGCGACAAACAGCATCAATAATTTCTTTATTAGAAAGAGATTTAGTTTTAGTGGTGGCCACAAAATCAGACATAATTTCTTTAACACTTTTTTCTGTAATTGGGACACCTTTAAGTTGATGAACAGCAATAATTTTATTTAATAAACCCTCTAATTCACGAATATTATTTTGAACACTCTCGGCCATCATAGTTAGAATTTCTGGGCTTAAAGGAAAACCTTTTTCTTCAGCTCGTCTTTCTAGAATTGCAATTTTTGTTTCAGTATCTGGTTTACCAATATCAGCAACCATTCCCGATTCAAAACGAGAGATTAAGCGAGCCTCAATCGCCGGCAAAGATTTAGGTGGTCTATCAGAACTTAAAACAATTTGTTTATCAGCTTGCTGGAGTTCATTAAAGGTGTGAAAAAATTCTTGTTGTGTTCCGTCTTTACCACCCATAAATTGAACATCATCAACTAGAAGAAGATCAACATTGCGATATAAATTTTTAAAATCTTTCGCTTTTCCAGAGTGCACTGCTTGAATATAGTCATTGGTAAATTGTTCGGAGGTTGTGTATAAAACCCGTTGGTTATTAAATTTTACTACCTCATTACCAATTGCTTGCAAAAGATGAGTTTTTCCTAAACCAACACCGCCATAAATAAATAAAGGGTTGTAGGCTTTGCCTAAATTATTAACTACCGCTTGACAAGCAGCATAAGCAAGTTCATTATTTTTACCAACAATAAATTTTTCAAAAACATATTTAGGATTTAAACCGGAGTTTGATTTCCCACCATTAAAAGTAGGGTTATTATTAGGTAAAGGGGAAAAGTTTGGTTGTATTTTTATAGTTTCGTTGGTAGTTGGTTTTTGGGTAGCTTCTTTTTCCATTGCTGGGCGTAATTCAACTTGATAAGAAACCTCCACTTTTTCTTTTAGAATATTTTCTAAAGCCGCGACAATATTACGATGATATTTTTCCTCTAACCACTTTTTAATAAAAGTGTTAGGAACGCCAATAACAACATGATTACCTTCAAGAGAATGGATAAAGGTATTTTTAAACCAAGTAATAAAATTGGCTCGAGATAAGCCAATTTCAATTTCGCCTAAGACGGCTTGCCAAATCTGTTCGTATGACATAAGGGGGTGAGTAAGAATATGATTCCATTATATTTAATAAAAAACTTTTTAACAAGCGAAAAATGTTTACAAGATGTGGGTAAATTGTTAATAATTGTTAAAAATAAGAAAGAAAAAAATTATTGACCGTTCGAAATAAAAATGATAGAGTGAATTAGACTTTAAATGTAGAAACAAACATTTTTTATGCCAAAAAGAACCTATCAGCCAAATAAAAAAAGAGCCAGCACAAAACATGGTTTTATGAGTAGAATGGAGACTAAGGATGGACGGGCTGTTTTGAAACGTCGACGCGATAAAGGAAGAGAAAGTTTGACTAAATAATGATAGTCAAAAATAGGGATGTTACCCGCAAAAAATCGATTAACAAAAAACCGGGAGTTTAGCTCCATTTTTAAAGAAGGCCGCTCTGTTTATAGCGGTTCTTTAGGTTTAAAATATTTTAATAATGATTTAGGATTTAATCGTGTGGGTATTTTGGTGGGGGTAAAGGTAAGTAAATTAGCGGTTCTTCGCAATCTTTATAAGCGTCGCCTGCGGGCGATATTTTATCAGGAAAATAAAACCTTAAAGCAAGGTTACGATCTAGTTATTGTTACTAAGCCGGAAATTAAAAACTTATCTTACGAAGACTTACATAAAAATCTCAATGATTTGTTAGTAAAAAGTGGTTTAAAATAATTTATAAAACATATGTTTGGCAACCTTTTTCAAGTTATCTTTTATCAACCAATTCTCAACCTTTTAGTGTTTTTATATGGTCAGGTGGGTGATCTAGGGATTGCTATTATTTTATTAACAACTATTGTTAAATTAATTTTTTGGCCGTTGTCACAAAAATCAACTAAATCACAACTGGCGATACAGGGAGTTCAAGCTGAATTAAATGAATTAAAGAAGAAATATGCTGACAATAAAGAGGCTTTAGGTCGGGCAACCATGGAATTGTATAAGAAACATAAAATAAATCCCTTTTCCTCTTGTTTACCTCTTTTAATTCAACTTCCTTTTATTTATGCAATTTTCCAATCTTTACGAGTGGGCCTAACCGAGGATTTAAATTTAGTTTATTCTTTTGTTGGTTCGGCGGCCGAGATTAGTTCAATTTCTTTTGGTGTTGATTTGGGTCAACCGGTTGTTGTTTTAGCGATTTTAGCCGGGGCAGCTCAGTTTATTCAAAGTAAAATGATGTTAAAGAATCAGACTAAAACAGTGGCTACTGCTAAAAGCTCAGGAATGGAGGATATGGCGGCAATAATGAGCAAACAATCTTCTTATTTATTCCCCATAATGACAATTATTTTTGGTTTGTATTTACCGGGCGGACTAACTCTTTATTGGCTCATTTTTAGCCTTTTAACTGTACTGCAGCAATTTTTAATTCAAAAAAAACAGGACCAAGGCCCTATTGATGGAGTAGTTGTCTCTGTTTCTGAAGAAAAATAATTTAAAAACCGAACTTGACTGTTCGGTTTTTTTTAATCAAAACTACGATCGCGACCAACCACGACATTTAATTTGCCGCGAACAATACTAATGTTAGCCGGTGCCGGTAAACTAAGAGCCCCATCAACAACCAGTTCAGCGCCAGCGGCGCTGATTTTTAAATTGTCGGTACTTAAACGAGTTAAATCTTTAACCCCCTTACCAGTTTTTATGTAAACATCCAACAAACCATCAACCGGGTTAACTTTTAAGTTTTTATCATCACCGGTGGCGCTACGAAGATTAAAAATTTCAATTATCCCTTTTTGATTAGTGCTTAAAGAAAAATTATCTTTAAACTCTAAGACAGCACCAGCACTAGGCAAACTAACCTTATTTAAAAAGTAATAGTTATTAATAATCCCGATATCAATTTTTTTGATATGACGAGCAAGTAAAATATTACAAGCTTCTTCACCAGCTTTAATACCTAAAGATTCGGCAATGGAGTTATCTTCACCAATAGGAATAATAGAAAAGAGAATATTTTTTTGAAAGAAGCCGTAAAGCTCATTATCAATGATCGCTCCAATCACCTTACTTACCGTTTGATTATTACCAACCGCAACAATAGTTTTAGCACCGTTTTTTATTTCATTTTGAATAACATCGGAGACATTTCTAATGGTTCCTAAACGAATAATCTTTCCGTTTAAATTTAAATCAGTCAAACGAATCTCAACCCGGTTTAAAATGCGGCTGTATTTTGGTTTATTTAAATAATCATCGTAAATATAGATGTTCATAAGCGCCCCTTCTAATCAATAAATTACTCGTCTTCTACTAAAACATCTTTTTTATCGGGGGCATTTTTTTTATTGCGACCAGCACCATGACTGCTTAGGCGACCATTAATCAGAGCACCCCTAACAACAGAAAGTTCTTGAAAATTAACATCACCAGTAATTTTGGCGGTGCTTCCTAAGGCTAGATACTGACTAACTTTTACCGTACCGTTAATTTGGCCGTTGATAGTGGCATTGGCCGCTTCAATAGTAGCAGTAACTTGGGCTTTTTCGCCGATATAGACATCAGCATCAGTTTTTAAGCTACCTTCAAGACTACCTTCAATGATAATGTTTCCGGTGCCATGGAAGTCACCCTTAACAAAAACTGACGAGCCAATAACGGTTTCGGCATCCTTAAATTTTTCTAGTTTCATTTCTTTGTTAAACATAATTTTAAAAACCCAAGCGTGCGCGGGTTGTTATTAATAACAACTTAATTCTAAGCGATAGGTGGTCATTTGTCAAAAAATAATTGACTTAAAATAATAAAAAAAGCATACTAAAGAAAGAATTCCTGGTCTTCGTAGTTCAATGGATAGAACAAGAACCTCCTAAGTTCTAGATTCAGGTTCGATTCCTGACGAAGACGCCGATCCTGTAAAAAATACAAAGGCAGTCTTTACTAATTTTATTAAATTAGTTATGATTGTCGTGTTAAATTTTAAAATGGGCCATTAGCTCAGTTGGCTAGAGCGCTTGCATGGCATGCAAGAGGTCAAGGGTTCAAGTCCCTTATGGTCCACAATTTAATTAATATTAGCAAATAATTTTAGAAAAGTTGAAGTTTTTTGGGTAATTAAGGGGTGGGTTTTAAGAATTAAGAGTCTTTTTTGGTTTAATAAATAATTGTTTGGTTTAATTTATTTTTTGATCTTTCCCCTTTTTTGATTTAAAAAATAGATTTATGCCCAGACTAAGGTGATGGTGATAGTTAAGATAATCTCTTGATTTTAAATTAAAGGTAATCTAAAGAAAAAATAAAGAAAATATTTTTTAAGGAGATAAGTCGACAACACTCTGGACTTATCTCTTTATTTTTTTAAAGACATTTTTACCCTTTTAAAAAATAGTCAAGTTCCTTAAGGAACATAAAAAGTATTTTTAATTAAAATGGTATAGATTTTAAAAATTCCCCAAAAAAGAATTGTAATTTATTAAAATATATTTAGATAAGGATTTTCTCAAAAAGGTTAAAATTAGATAGTTTAAAAATACAATATATTTGAGTTAAGCTTTTTGTTGAAAATAAAATTTAAAAGTGAGTTAGTTTTTTAGTTATTAGGCTTTAGAAAAAAGGGAGGGATTCTTCTTTAAAAACTTTTCTTAAAATTATTATTTTTTAAAGAGTTTTTTGTTACTAATTTTCTCTAAGTTAAATATTTTTTAAGAGGTTTAAATTCTTAAATTTTTTCTAATCATATTGTTTTTCAAAGAACACTTATTATTTAGCTAATATTAGTAAGAATAGCTAATATTAGTGAAATAATAAAAATAAAGGCTTAAATTTGAAAAGAAATTAAAAAAAGGTTATAATTTCAACTTAAAGAAATAATTCTTTTCCTTTTATGTTATACGACACAATAATTGTTGGCTCAGGTCCAGCCGGTTTAACGGCGGCTATTTTTTCAACTCGTCGAGAAATGAAAACTTTGATTATCGGTAAGCAATTAGGGGGTCAGGTAGTTTGGGCTTCCGAAATTGAAAACTATCCTGGTTTTAAAAATATTAGTAATTTTGAATTTATTGAGCGCTTACACGATCAAGCGCTTTCTTTTGGTGCCGAACTCAAAACAGCGGAAGTGGTGCGTTTAGAAAAAATGGCCGATGAAACTTTTAAAGTTTATACAAATAAAGAAGAATTTTTAGCAAAGACGGTTATTTTAACTATCGGTTTATCGCCGCGCCGTTTAGCGGTCGCTGGAGAAGTGGAGCTTATGGGGCACGGCGTTTCCTATTGTGCTAATTGTGACGGCCCTTTATATCGCGGGAAAACGGTGGTGGTGATTGGTGGTGGCAACTCCGCTTTTGATTCAGCGGAGATGCTTTCCAAAATTGCCAACCAGGTTTATCTGGTGCACCGCAACCAAAACTTTAAGGCTTTTGAATCTCTAATCACTGAGGTTAAAGAACGAGAAAATATTACTATTATTGCCGATGCGGTGGTTAAAGAAATTGCCGGCGACAGTAAGGTTGAAAAAATTGTTTATGAATTACCAGGTGGTGAAGTAAAAGAGTTAGCAGTCGATGGTGTCTTTATTGAAATTGGTCGCATTGCTCACACTGATGTTGTAGCTGATTTAGTTGATCGTGATGATAGTTTACAGCTTGTTGTTAATAATTTAATGGAAACTAAAACTCCTGGCTTGTTCGCGGCTGGAGATGTTACCAATAAAAGCGAATACAAACAAATAACGGTGGCTGTTGGACAAGCGACCACGGCCGCACTGTCCGCTTATAAATATTTACAAACTAGAAATCAAATAAAGAAATCAAAAGTCGTTTATTAATTATCAATATGTCACAAGAAAAAATTAATTTAATCGCCGTGGATATGGGCTATGGCCATCAAAGGGCCGCCTATCCATTACTTGATATCGCCGTTGGTCAAAAAATTATCACAATTAATAATTATGAGGGTATTGCCGCTTGGGAAAAAAAATATTGGACCAGCAGCAATAAAACTTATAATCAAATTTCTCGTTTAAAGAAATGGCCACTAGTAGGGGGGTTGGTTTTTTCAATTATGGATGCTTTTCAAAAAATTCAACCTTTCTATCCGAAGCGAGATTTATCCGCTCCGACGGTACAGGAAAGATTTTTTTATTACCAAGTCAAAAAAGGTTTGGGAAAAAACTTGATAGATAGTTTGCGCGCCAATGGTTTACCATTTTTAACAACTTTTTTTGTTGGCGCTTATTTTGCCGAAGAGCAAAATTACGCCGGTGATATTTATTGTATAATTACTGACACTGATGTTTCCCGGGCTTGGGTTAATATGGACTCAAAAAATACCCGCGTTAAATATTTACTACCAAACGACCGTGTTCGTGAGCGCTTTTTGATGTATGGCGTGAAGCCGGAAAATTTAAAAGTAACCGGTTTTCCACTTCCTAAAGAAAACATTGGCGAAAATAATGAAATTTTAAAACAAGATTTAGCTAATCGTTTGTCTCATCTTGATCCGAATGGAATTTATCATAAGAATTATCAAGCTTTAATTGATGAGCATTTGCCGGTCGCTGAAAATATTGATCGGCCAACAACAATTACTTATGCCGTTGGTGGCGCTGGTGCTCAAAAAGAAATTGGCGCGCAAATATTAAACGGTTTAATTGATTGGATTAAGGATGGTCGTTTAGGCTTAAATTTAATTGCCGGTAACCGTCCAGAAGTTAAAGACTATTTTGACAATTGTCTAAAAGAGGCGGGGGTGGCTGATAATAAAAATGTTCGAGTTGTTTTTAATCCCGATAAGGTTGAATATTTTAAAGAGTTTAATCAGGTTTTAAGAACAACTGACGTTTTGTGGACTAAGCCTTCAGAATTATCTTTTTATGCCGCTTTAGGTTTGCCAATTATTATGTCACCGGTGATTGGTTCGCAAGAGGTTTTTAATCGTGAAACTTTACTTAAAAGTGGCGCCGGGATTGATTCTTTAGATTTAAAATATGTTAATGAGTGGTTCCCGGATTTATTAAAGTCTGGTCGTTTAGCCCGAGCGGCGTTTGATGCTTATCTTAATGATAATCCGAGAGGAACCTACAATATTGAAGCTTTATTTAATTAAGAAAGGCTTATGGCTTGGTTTAGTTTTGCTATAGTTTCTTATATTTTAATGGCGGTGGTTAATCTCACTGATAAGTTTTTGATTGACAATGTCGTTAAAAGTTCAAAGACCTACACTTTCTTGGTCTGCGTCCTTAGTTTAATTATTTTTATTGGGGCCCCTTGGTTTTTAGAATTTCCCGGTTGGCGGAATTTATTAATAGCGTTGCTCTCAGGATCTTTATTTACGGCAGCGATATTTTTTATGTATGAAGCTTTGCGCCGTAGTGCTGCCAGTCAAACGATTATTATTATTGGCGGTTTGGTGCCAGTTTTTACAGCTCTGTTTAGTTTTGCCTTTCTTAGGGAAATTTTCTCGATTTACCAAATAGGCGGTTTACTATTACTTATTACTGGTATTTTTTTAATTGCTTTTTTACCCACCGTAACCTCTTTCTGGGAAAAAATTTGGCAAACTTTTCATCCAAGTAAATACAAGCGACGATCTTGGCGTTTAACGGCTTTGTCGGCTTTTTTCTATGCCGCTTTTTTTGTAGCAACTAAAGAAGTTTATACGCAACAATCTTTTGTTAGTGGTTTTATGTGGCTACGACTGGGAGCGGCTTTAACGGCGATGCTTTTTCTTCTCGATCCTAAAAGCCGTCAAGAAATTATTAAACAAATTTTCCCGCAGAAGAAAAAGAAAAGTAAAAATAATAATTTTCTGTTTTTGGCTAATCAGGGTTTAGGGGCGCTTAGTTCGGTTTTGCAAAATTATGCGATTTTTTTAGGGCCGGTAGCAATGGTCACCGCTTTACAAGGAGTGCAATACGGTGTTTTAATAGTTTTGTCTTTTGTTTTGGGTCTTTTTATAAAACAATATAAAGAAAAATTTGTTTGGCGAGTTTTTTGGCAAAAATTAATTGCCTTGTTATTAATTAGTGGCGGCTTATATTTAACTGCTCTTCAGCTTTAAGTTTTTAATTATTATGAGAAAGAAAAAAAAGATGTGGTTGTATATTATTGTTGGTTTTTTATTATTACTAGTGGGTGCCTTTTTTTATGCTAGTAAGTTTTGTAATTATTATCCTAAAGACATTAATTTAGAGCATGATTCTAATTATTTTGGTGCCACCTTTTCTTCTAAATATGCAACCGAACTTGGTTTGGAGTGGCGCGATGTTTATCAGGCTATTATTTATGATTTAGGGGTAAAAAAATTACGTCTTCCCGCTTATTGGGATGAAATTAATCCCGAGGAAGGCGTTTATAATTTTACCAAATTAGATGAGATGGTAGATTTGGCTAGTAAAGAGGGGGTGGAAATTATTATTGTTTTAGGTCATCGGCAGCCCCGGTGGCCGGAATGTCATGCGCCCTCTTGGGTAGTTTTAAAAGAAAAATCAGACCGTCAGGATGCTCTAATTGAAGCAATTGTCGAAACAGTTAACCGTTATAAAGATAATCCACAAATTGTTGCTTGGCAGGTTGAAAACGAAGCTTACTTTAATTCTTTTGGTGTTTGCCCGCCCTTAGATGAGGAGTTTTTGAATAAAGAGGTAGAGTTAGTTAAGAGTTTGGATTCTCGCCCGGTTATAATTACTGCCTCCGGTGAGATTAGTAGCTGGAAAAAAGAGGTAGCTTTAGGGGATGTTTTTGGTAGTACTCTCTACCGGGTAGTTTATGATCATCGCTGGGGTTTCTTTAATTATTTTTTCACCCCCGGTTTTTATCGCACTAAAGCTAAATTGTCAGGACTTGATTATCGCGAAGCTAGTATTATTGAGTTACAAACCGAACCCTGGGTGCCTAATGGAAAAATTATTTACTTAAGCCAATCAGAGATTGATAAGTCCATGAGTATTGATCAATTTAAAGCTAATTTACAATTTGCCATTAATACCGGTTTTAAAGATGTATATGTTTGGGGAGTAGAGTGGTGGTACTGGCAGAAGCTCTATGGTAATCCGGAGTATTGGGAAATTGGTAAATTTATTTTTGATACCAGCGATTCTCTAGAATTGTAAAAATTTTGTCCTTATTCTCGTCGTGCCATTTTTTGAAACATTGCCCAGGTTTAATAAACTGGGTTTTTGTTAGGGCTAGTAATTTATCAAAATCAAATTCAGCGCTAAACTCAGCTAAGCCACAGCGTTTAGCGTCATAAGCATTACACCACTGCTCGTAATGGTTGGGGGTGGGAATCATTAGAATTGGTTTTTCTAGATAGGCGGCCTCACAAATAGATTCAAACCCGGCGGTGGCGATGTAAGCGCCGCATTTAGACAGGCGATCAATAAATAAATCCCCGTTGATTTTATAAAAACATAAATTTTCTAAAGGCTGTTCTTTCGGGGCCGCTTCCAGTTTATCCCAAAAAGCTTCAATTTTTATTTCTTTATTCTTAGTCGCAAAGTCAGTAATTATCTCCGCATAACCGGGGTTTAATATGTAAGAAAGAATAAAATTATCAGTTTTTATTTTTTGATCTAAAATACTTTGGCGAATTAAGGGTGGGCAAACAAGTATTTTTTTTTGAGGCTGGTCGGGCGAGTTGGAAAAAGAAAGGGCAATTTTAGCGGTTGAGCCATAGGAAACTAGCCAGTTATAAAGTTTTAATAATAAAAAAGAGTAATGGTTTTTTGGGGGTCTGATAAAATCCGGGTTGGTAATAAAGAATTGATGACCGATAGTGAAACTTTTAACTGGGGGGCGAAATAATAAGCGGTATAAACCAAATAAAGATTCATAAAAATTGATGACAATATCGGGCTCCAAGGTTTTGATTAAATTCTTTATTTTTTTTAAGCTCAGCCAATAGGCATGGAGACGGGAAAAATTAAAAACTAGACTACGTCCAAAAGCAACCCCCTTTTGATCTTTAGTGATTAAAAAGTAGGGGCTATCAACTGAATATAAGGGGGCATCAATTTCCTTAATAAAATATTCAGGTATCGGGCGGGTCGGTAAATAATTAGTTACCACTCCACAAATTTCGTGGCCATGGCGCCGGAGGCCGGCGGCCACCGCTAAAGCTTGGTTTAAATGGCCACGTCCCTCACTTTGAACAAAAAATAAATACTTCATAAACTTAAAAAAAGCGCCACTGTTAGCGGCGCTCTTAGAGCGGGTAAGGGGAATCGAACCCCTATCCTCAGCTTGGAAGGCTGATATAAAAGCCATTATACGATACCCGCCAATGTTATTATAATAACATAATTTAAGTCCCCGTCAACGGCCTAATCTTAACTTTAGGCTAGCCTTAAAGAGAGTCTTTCATGCTTATTAACACCGGAAAGGTAAATAAGCAAATAAAAAGAGCGGTTATAATAAAGATATACTCCAAAGGCAGGTAAAGTAAAATAATTAAGGATATAAAAGAGGCCACCAAATAACCCAAAGGAGGGGCAATTCTAAAAATGTTTATTTTTTCAATATCGTGAGCGTCAACATTTTTAAAAAAATAAGATTCTTTCATTGCTTCAATTAAAGCAGCTCCAATTCGGGAAATAAAAAGAATCGTCGCCCAAAACCAAATATTCCTTGAAGTGCTCATAAAGAAAATTGCTAGGCAAGTGATAATGATTAAGAACCCCAGGGTGAGTAATTCTTTTTCGCCAATATATTTATCAGCTAAGATGCCGGCGGGAATTTCTACAAGCAAGAAAGGAATGAGCATAATAGAAAAGACAATACTAAGTTCGCTCCAGGAAAATCCTAAATTTTGATTAAGGTAAATTGGTAAAAAAACAACGGCAGCATTAAAAAAAACAGTCAATTGTCCAGCGGCAACAAAGATAGCCAGTAAATTTTTGTTTTTGACGGTTTCCTTTAGGGCTACCTTTAGAGAAGTTTGCGGGACGTCAATGGTGGTGTTTTTTAGTTTTTGACGCGTAAGCAGGTAAATGATTAAAAAAGGAATCATGATTAAGGCTGAAACAAAAAAAGTTATTTCATATCCCTTGATTTCTACCAGCCAAGCTGAAATAGCTGGGGCAAGAACCCAAGCTAAATTCATAAAAGTTAGATAGATTGTGCGTGTTTGTCCGGTTGTTTCATTATCAGAGGCTGATTCTAGAAAAATATCTAAATTAATCCAAAGTAGATATGAGGCCATCTGCATGATAATAAAGAATAAAAATACACAAAGAGCGGTGCTACTAAAACTGAGCCCAAGTAAGGAAAAAATAAAAATAAGAATAATAATTCCAGCGCTTAAATAATTACTTAAGCGCTTGATTATTTTAGGAAAGATTAAAATTGCAGCTATGGAGACAAAATTGGATGCAATATAAAACCAACTAACCGCGGAAACACCAACAAAACTCTCCATATAGCTGGAGCGGATATAAGCGGGTAAAGCATCAGCGAGAGACAACAAAAAAGCAAATAAGCCAAAAATTATTAATGTTTTTTGTCGTGTTTTTTTTTGACTAACTTTTTTTGGAGTTCCAAACTGGTCGGAGTGAAGAATGTTTCTCATGGTGGTATAAATAAATTAGATAGCCGATAAGGGTAATAATAACTAAAATAAAAGAAAAAAATTGAGGCCAACGCCAAGAAAAGATTAGTGGCGCGGAGTCAATTTTGATAAATTCTAGAAAAAACCTCAGTAGTGATGCTCCGATTAAGTAGAGGGCTAAAATAGAGACAGATTTTTTTTCGCTTAGAGTTTTTGTTTTTTTTAATAAAAAAAACAAAGCAGTGGCCAGAATTAGGAGTCCCAGGCTTTCATAAAGAAAGGTGGGGTGAAAAAAGGAAAAGTCTTGATAGGCAAGGGGTCTATTTTGAAATGTAATCGGTATTCCCCAAGGTAAATTGGTTGGCTGTCCAAATAACTCTTGATTGAACCAATTACCAAAACGACCAATGGCTTGCCCGAAGGCGAGTCCGGGGCTAAGAATTGCCGCCCAGTGCCAAAAACTGTCTTGGTGTTTTTTGGTCCACCACCACAAAACAATAACTCCGGCAATGAGAGCGCCATGAATCGCTAACCCCCCTTTCCAAATCTGAAAAATTTGTAATAGATTATTCTGGTAATAAGGCCAAAATAAAAAAACCTCATAAAGGCGAGCGCCAACTAAGCCCCAAATCACTAAATAGAAAAGTAGATCCCAAACCAAGTCTAGTTTTTTTTGAAACCTTTTCGCCAGATAAATGGTTAGCACTAGACCAACGGTGATTCCTAGGACAACAAAAATTCCATACCAGCGAATATTTAGAAAACCGAGGGATAAAAAAATAGGCTGGGGTTCAAAATTATGTAAAAAATAAAACATGTGCGGACAGAGAGACTCGAACTCTCACGGGTTGCCCCGCTAGCTCCTAAGGCTAGTGCGTCTACCAGTTTCGCCATGTCCGCGACTTAATCATTTTAAACTATATTTACTTAAATGTGAAGTAAGATTAGTCAAGAAAATTTGGTGATTTAAAAAACCTTACCCCTTTTTCAAAGAAAAAGGGGTAAGGTGGATTTTTCAAAAAATATTTCCTTAAATTTCTTCTAAAACTTCAATTTTGGCGGTTTTCACACCGAATTTAAGAGCATCTTCTTTTTTCACCATCCAGACGTCAATGCGATTAGAATAACGCTTATTCATTCGGTCGCGAACAACAAAGACTTGGTCGCCAAATAGCTCGGGGATGCGGACTTTGGTGCCTAGTTTTAAGAAATTAGCGCCAATTGTATCTTCAAGGCCATGCTCGCAAACATTGAAGCCGCTAGCGGTGATACAGGGAGAGCTATCAGTTTGGGCGGCTTCCGAATTGTAGGCAGTGATAACATGCTCACTGGTTCTGACAACGCGGTATTTTGGGGATTTTTCCTGAGTAAGGTGATCTTCTGGTCCAGAAATAACTTGAGGATTACTTAAGCGCAAAGTTTTTTCTTCCTCTACTGGCGCCGGAGTTTTGTCCGGGTTAGCCAATAGATGGTTGACGATTATTTGGGCGCTGGGGTCTAATTCAGAACTTTTTAAAGGCGCTGTTAGACTAATCAAGTCGTCTTCGTTAGTTGGATTTTCGGTGGCCGCCACACTAGCGCTAGCGAGGGCGGGAGTAAAAAAGAAGAGGAATTCAAAGACGCAAACAATCAACAAATAAAGCAAAAAGCTTTGCCGTCTACTAAGAGGAACAATGTCCTCGCCGATTTTTTGGAGTTTAGTTTTCATAAATTATTTTAAGCCTCAAAACAAAAACCAGAGGACTGGTTTATTTCGCGACTGATCTTTTTATCATAAGCTTTGATTTTAGTCAATAGTAAGACTGTGGATAAGCCATTGACATTTTTATATAAAAATGGTAAAATGCCTTTAGAACATTAACAATAAAAACAATAAAAAATGAAGAAAGTATTATTTCTAACAGCATTTCTTGTCAGCAGTTTTTCTCTTATTGCTCAAGCGGATCTAATTTCAGCACAACGAAAGATTATTGAACTTAAAACAGAGATTGAAGAATTAAAAGCTCAACTTGATTTTGTTAAAGCGACTGATGTAGAAGCTGAACTTCCGGACAAGATGGGGCATTATGAATTTAAGCGTCGCACCAGGGCACAACAATTTAAAGTTAATGAAGCTCTAGCCCAACAAGCCATCCGTCAAGCCAAAGGGGAGGCCTTCTTTTATGACTATGATGATCCTTTGGCGAGTCAAGATCTACTTGGTTATGGTTTGCCCGGCTTACTCATTAACAATAAAAGAGGTTTGGGGGAGAATGTTACTTTTAAAATCACTCGTCGTGGTTTTAAGGAGTTCCCTCCACAAATCTATAATTTGGCTCCGGAAGAGAGGTTATGGGTAAAATTACCGGCTGGCGATTACTTAGTAGAAGTGTCGATGGGCAGCCGCTTTATGGGCCATGTAGTTTGCAAGGTCGATCCGGCCAATATCAAATATGCTGATGGCCAAAAGTGTTATTTTTGGGCCGAAAAGACCCTAGCAGATTTTTAAACAATAAAAAAAGGACTATCCTAAAGATAGTCCTTATTTTTTAAAAAATAATTATTCTTAGCCGCCGGTAACGCCGCCACTACCGCCCGAAAAAGGCAGTAATTTAAATAAAGTAGTGGTAATAATATAAGCGGCAAGGACAATTACTAAGCCAATAATAGCATTCATTAAAGTTCCTTGGGCTTTTTTAATTGTATCTTCATTGCCTTGAGCAGTCATCCATTTAAAACCGGAAACAATTGTCAGGATTAAAAAAATTATTCCTAAAAATCCTAATAGGACCTGAATAAGAGTAGCAATAATAAAGCTTAAGCTAGTGTTTTGTCCTAAACCGGCTGCCTGAGTAAGAGCTTGGGTCTGAGCATCCATTTTTTCAGTATTAAGACCAGAGGCGGGTGTTGTTGAGGCCAGGACAATGCTTGGAACAATAAGAAGAGTGGTACCAATAAAGGAATAAAAAAGATGTTTCATATTTTTGATAAAAAAGCCATTTGAATAAAAAGCCAGATAGCGTAAGAAGAGACAACTACGACTAATCCTGTAACCGCTCTGGTGATTGATCCTTGAGCTTCCTTTACTTTGGCATCATTGCCGCCGGCCGTCATCCATTGAATACCCGCTAAAATAGTTAGAACGAGGAAAATAACTCCTAGTATTCCCAAGATAACATTAATTACTAAGCCGATAATGGAGGCCGCCGAGGTTTCAGTAGCAGTTTGAGAAAAAGGGCCATAATTGGTGGCCGCATTGTTAAGGCGTTCTAGGGGCGAGGCACTGTCTTTAATAATATTGTTACCGGCAAAAACTAAACCCGGGATAATCAGGATGGTGGTTAAAAAAATAACTATTAACCAAGAAGGAATTTTTTTCATAAACAGTTTTTAAGTAAAAATATTAAAGACAAAAAAGGTGATAGCATAACTAGCCAAAATAATTAGTAATCCGAGAATTGAGCTAGTTAATCCCCCCCGGGCTTCCTTAACTTTATTATCATTACCGCCCGCCGTCATCCACTTAAAACCATTAAAGATTATTAAGGTGATAGCAATAACTCCCAAAAGTGAGAAGATAATATTGATAACCAAACCGACATAGTATTCGGGGGTTTGTGGTTCTTGATTATAACCAACATCTTTAGCAAAGTCTCCTAATTTTCCTTCGGAAGAAAAAGCGCCCTTGACGCCAGTAGTGGTGGTAGTCGCGCTGGCCGGGGCTAAAAATAAAAGACTATTCAGTAAAAGGGGCAAAGCCAGAGAAAGGGTGAAAATTTTTTGATTCTTAAGCATATAATAATTATTCTCCAACCACTGCTGTCGTTTCGGTGGCTGTTTCCACCGCTGGGGTTAAGGCGCTAAAGACGAAATAACTGATAGCGTAGGAGGCGAGAACAATAACCAAACCAATAATCGCATTAGTCAAAATCTTTTTTGCTTCACTGACCTTACTATCGTTACCTTGGGCGGTCATCCACAAAAAGCCGGCATAGATAATTAAGACAAAGAAAATTAAGCCTAAAATCGAAAAAACAAGGGTAAGTATTTGACCAATGTAAGACTCAATAAAAGTGTCGGTGTTTTGGTCGGTTTGATAGCCTAAATTTTCGCCAGTTTTTTTTAGGCCACTATCACTGATAAAATTATAAGAAGCTTGGGTGCTTAAGCCAAAAAATAAAGAACTGACAATAAGAATGGTGGTGATAAAGCGCTTCATGTTAACGAGTTAGCTGATTGCCGACAAAGGCGGTTAGTGAGTAGGCGGCGGTAATAATAACTAGACCAACAATAGCATTCATTAATAAATCTTTAGCTTTCTTAATTTGAGTGTCATTGCCGTTGGCCGTCATCCAGAGAAAACCGGCATAAATAGTAATGACTAAGAAAATAACCCCAAGAAAAGAAAGAATCAAGGAGATAATATCAGTGACTTGTTTCGTTAAAATATTCTGAGGATCTTCATCTACTTGCGATTTATAGGCACCAATTCCACCATCCGCCCCTTCTCCCTTAACAGTCTCATTTAAACCCTCTAAGGTTTTTTCTATCCCTTTATTGGTCGCTCCAGAAGTCGCCGGTAAAAACAGGCCAACAAAAGAGAAAATAGCAAGTAGCAAAAAAATGCGAAAAGTTTTCATAAAAACTAATTACGGCTGCGAGTCGCAACTATTTCCGGCTCGCGGCGGTACCCCCCATAAAAAAATGAGGGACCGTTTTTCAAGAATCGATTTCTGAAAATTTTTTTATTGGGTAACATCAACTGCCATTTCCAAAATGAAGTAGGCAATACCCCAAGCGGCTAAGATGATGATTAAGCCAACAACACCAGAGGACATTAACTTTTGAGCTTCGCTAACCTTATCCTCACTACCTCCAGCTGTCATCCACTTAAAGCCAGCAACCAAGATAATCCCGACAGCAATGATGCCTAAGAAGATCATAGCTGAGTTAATTAATCTAGTTACAGTTTCAATTGGGCTGCGTCTCCCTAAATCTAAGGTGTTATCAATTTCATCAACGCCGAGATCGTTTACATTTAATCCGCCACTCGCCAAGGTTGTCATTGGGATCGCTACCAATGAGAGCAGTAACACCAAAGACAATAAGTGTTTTGTCAATTTTTTCATAATTCACCACCTTTCTAGTTTTATATATTATGCTAAGATTTTAGCATAAACCAGACTTCAAGACAACAAAAAATTACAAGTCTTGGTAGTGATTTAAAGTAAAAGATTGTTTGGAGTTGGCAATAACTGTGATTAGATCAAGACGGGTCTTTTGGTAGGGGTAATGATGCAAAAAACAAAAAGATTTTAAGGCTCGGCGCAGTCTTGTAATTTGCCCCAGGCTTAAAAGGGGTTGATCGGCGGCTAAAGGAGAACGCCTCGTTTTAACTTCAATAGCCACCAGTAGCTGGGGGGTAGCTACTAATAAATCAAGTTCTTGTCTTTGGCAGCGCCAATTACGGGCCACAAGTCGATAGTCGTGTTTTAGTAAATATTTTAAAGCCTGATCCTCGCCCCAGTTACCTAAAATTTTTTTATTAGTCATAAAAACCCCTTTTTTATGAGGGGTTTTAATAAATTCAAGTTGTTAAGATCTTATTTTAAGGCAGATATTTTTTTAAATCTGGACCATTGGGCTCCTGGGAGCGCTTCTTGGAAACCGCCTTAATTTTTTTAATAATTGAAATAAGCCACCAAATCATCGCTATCAGCCACAGTAAGTACCAAAAATGAGCCGATAAAAAAGGGATTATTTCATAGTTAAAGAAAAGCAGAATGAGACCGATTAAGGCATTGGTAAAGCTAAAATCATAAAAAAGGCGAGCGGTAAAACGATTTTTGCCCGCGCGTTTTTTAATAATAAAGGAAATGACTGAAACAATTAAGAGTAAGCCGATAAAGCCTAATAAAGAATAGCGCTCGACATCGGAAAAGCTGCCGGGACGTAGATTAAACCAAAAAGAAAGAGAGAGTAATTCTGACCACATAAAAAATTAAAGTTTTTTTAAAATAAAGGCATAATAATAATCACCGGCGGCAAATTGCTCTTTGATCGCTAAACCGCTTTTAGCGGCTAAATCGGGGAGATTGGCTGGAGCCAGGCGATTTTCAGGTGGGGGGCCAAAACTGGGGGCGTCTAGCTTCCAATCAACTAAAACTAAGTGGCCACCTACTTTTAGTAGCCTAGCAGTTTCGCGGAGAATGTCCAGCTTTTTTTCGGATTGATGTAAAACATTAATTAAAAAAGCAGTTTCCACAGTTCCAGATTTAATAGCGGCGCCTTTAAATACTTCCAAGTTAGTCCAGATGGTTTTTATTTGTGGTAGATTCTCCAGGTGAGCGCGTTTTTTAATATCATCTAAAATTTCCGGAATAATGTCGACAGCATAAAGAGTACCAGTGCTGCCAACTCGGTTAGCGAGAGGGAAAACAAAATGACCTAAATGACCGCAGCCTAATTCGGCGACTACTTGCCCCTCCTGAATTGGCATTTTTTCAAAAATCAAATCCATGTCTAAAGTTTTTCTAAAAGAAAGTTCGCTCATATAAGTAGTATTTAATTTATTCTACTAAAATTTGGCGTTCAACCACAGCTTCGCTGCTATGCTTTTTTTTGGCGCTAACAGTGATATTGTTCAGCCCCTTTTTTAAATTAACCACTAAAGAAAAATCGCCATTTTTCATGCTTAATACTTCCTCGCCATTAATTCTAATTTCCGCTTCCGGTTCACTGTGTCCGCTAATTTCCCAAACAGTGCTGGTAGTTTTTAAATTATTGGCTGGTTCAAAGATTACTAATTCCGGGGCGGAAACAATTCTGGTTAGATAAAAAGCTAAGTATCCCAGAAAAGCTAAAAGAATTAAAATTAGAACAAGGTTGCGGATTAGTTTAGGAAAATTGGCAAACTCTTTTTTAGCGACAATTTTTTGAGAAAATGGATCAACTCCCGGGCCGGCATTTTTTTCCTGTTCAATCAACCATTTATTAATTTCGGAGCTGGGAAAACCCAACCAGCGGCCATATTTTTTTACATAATTGCGGCCATATAAACCGGCCGGCAAGCGGTCAAAGCGATCTTCCTCTAAGGCTAATAAATATTCTAAACGGATGCCTAATTTTTTGGCGGCCAGAGCGACATCTACTTGCTTTAATTCGCGAGTCTCTCTTAAGCGCGTCCCTAGACTGCTTTTATTGTTTAAGGATTTTCTGGTAAATTCAGCCATAACCCTTTATTTTATATCAGGAAGAGTTCCTTTGGTGGCGTCCCATTTAATTCCTAAGCCATTAAATAGGGTTTGAATAATTAAAACACTGGAAAAGACAATTAGTAAACCAATTACCGCTGCTCCTAAAATGTCTTTCCCTTTTTTTACTTTCTGATCGGAGCCGGCCGAAGTTAAAAAAACAATACCACCATAAACAAAAGCTGCTAAGGAGAGGGTGCCTACGAGACCTAAAATAAAATACATTAAATAAATTAAATAATTGCGAATATGATCTAGGGTGTAACCTCCGGTAGCATAAGCCGGATCGGTGGTATCAACCAAGCTTTGGGCGTGAGTAAGCCCTGGCCCGACGATTATAAAACCAAGAAAAAGAAGAGGGGGAATAATTTTTTTTAACTTCATATAATTAGCGGATTGTTTGTTGAACTTTAATCGCCCCATCATTTAAAACGTCTATTATCTTAAAATTAGGATTTAAGGCGTTTTTAATCATTTCCCCCATGGCCGCTTCGGCATCCTGAGCACTAAGGCCACGATACCAACTTTTAGCGCTTAAGACTTGTTCCGCAAAAGGACCAAGATATTCATCATTTTTCTGGTCATTAATACTAGCTTTTAAAGCAGTCGGTTTACCAGTTTTTTCTAAGTAAACATCGGCGTTTTCTTTTTTAGTTAAAAACTGGATAAAATCCCAGGCCACATCACTATGTTCACTTTTTTTAGAAACGGTTAAGAGCCAATAATTAGCCATATTTATTTGGAGCTGATTACCCTCTATTTGCGGCAGTTTGGCGACGCCGAAGTTTAATTTTGGCGCTTGCGAGCGAATTTGCTCCAAGTTAAAAGAATAGCCCAGCATCATCGCCAGATTGCCACTAGTGAAGGCATCTAAAGCATTCTCTTGGTCAGCATTCCAGGAATAAACTTCTTTGTTGGGGTTGGCAAAGTCGGTATAAAAACGAAGGGCTTCTAGTCCGGGGTTGTAGCCGCTAGTAATATAAGGGGGGACCTGGTTAAAGACGACTCGATTGTTATCAATTATAGTGGCGCCATTTTGTAGCATTAAGACCGCCAAAATGTCGCTGGCCCGATTAATATTATTCGCCGTTCCTAAAGCAATTCCTGATTGGACTAAACCTTTTTTAGGATCCTGTTTAGTCATCTTTTTAACGGCTTGCTGGAATTCTCGGTTCCAGTAACGGGGCGGCTCCACGATTCCAGCACTATTTAGTAGATCGCGATTGTAATAAAGAGCTAAGGTGTCTACCGATAAAGGTAAGCCATAAATTAAGCCATCTTCTAAAATAGCGTCTGTAGCCACAACATCGGCAAAATTATTTTTAAGTTCTCTAGTGCTTAAACTTCTAATACTTCTTAATTCGGGAACCAGTTCTTTTTTAAAACCCGTACTTTCTACGAAAAAAGCAATTGAAGTGTATTCTGGTAAGGGGGTAATTTTTGGTTGGTATTTTTTGACCCAAGTATTATGGATGGCAAAAATATCCGGCCCCCGGTCCTCAGCCCAAGCGTTTAAAAGCTGATTTTCATACTCTTCGTAACGGAATTTTTTATATTCAATGGTAACGTTGGGGTGTAGCTCTTGGTACTTTTTGATTGCTTCTGAAAAAGCATCCGAATCATCAAAAGCTTGCCAAAAAACAATTTTGATTGGCTCTGAAGCTTTTAAAGTGGCTTCGTCTATTTTTGTTTGACAGCCGAAACCAGCTCCTACAAAAAAAATTAATAAAGATGCGAGCAAAAGAGGTTTTTTTAACATAAAATCAAAGCGCGATTAGTAATCTCTTAAACATAATTATTATAACAAAAAAATGCTAAAACTAAAAAGAGCGCTACTAGTAGCGCTCTTTTAAAATAGGATTATTTTTTTATTACTGAGGAAGTGGGGCGTCTTCTAACTTAATACTAAGGAGTTGGCTGACGCCATCAGCTTGCATAGTGACGCCGTATAAAATTTGGGAGCGTTTCATTGAGGCGCGGTTGTGGGTAATAACAATAAATTGGGTTTGATTGGAGAGATCGTCTAAGATTTGAGCTAAGCGCTCCGAATTAGCTTCATCTAGGGCGGCATCAACTTCATCTAAAATCACAAATGGTGAAGGATTAGCACTAATAATAGCGCAAATTAAAGCAATTGCCGTTAAGGCGCGCTCGCCGCCGGAAAGCATGGAAACGGTTTTAATTTTTTTCCCGGGCGGCGTGGCTTGAACTTCAATTCCTGATAAACCTAAAGAGTTATTTCTTTTTAAGCGTTTAACTTTACGGAGATTTCGTTCGCTAAGGCTTTGGCTAGAGTTTTCCTCTTCAGTTTCCGAGGTTTCTGGTTCTGACAATTTAAATATCTTAGCTTCACCACCATTAAATAAAATTTTAAAATATTCACTAAATTTCTCAGAAATTATTGCGAACTCCTGGTCAAAGCGTTCTTTGATATTGGTGTCTAATTCGGTAATAATTTTTTCTAAAGAAACAATCGCTTGATTTAAATCGGCTGTCTGCGCGCTTAAAAAATCAAAGCGCTCTTTGGTTTGATTAAATTCAGTTTCAGTTTCTGGGTCAATTCCACCAATTAATTCTAATTGATTTTGGAGTTGGTTTATTCTTTCGCGCCAGCGCTCTAATTCAATTTCTTCAGTTTCTAAAACATGTTTTTTAATAAGCAGTAGATCCAAATCCGCGTCGCGAATATTGCTTTCCAGGTTTTCCAGTCGAGTCTCTTCTTTAGCGGCAACGACACGCCAATCATTTAGTTCTGTCGCTAGGCGATTAATGAGGCGACGCTTTTCATCAGCTTGGCGTTGGAGTTTAAAAAGCTGCGCCGTTTCCGCCTCTTTAGCGTCTGAATAAACCTTTATTTTTTCTTGAACGGCAGTAATTTTTTCTTGACTCCGGTTAATTTCGGACTGAACACTGGCAATTTTTTTCTCTAGTTCGGCAGCATCAAATTTTATTTCGCTACGCTTAATCTTATTCTGAATTTCTGTTTGTTCTCGGGTCAGACTTTCTAGGCGGGTAGTTATTAAGCGTTTTTTTTCATTTAAAGAATTTAATTCCAAGTGCTTAGCGTTTAAGCGCTTCTCCGCTTCACGCCGACTCTCCTCCAAGGTTTGGTACTTATTAGCCTCGTAAACAGCTTTAATCTTTTGCTCTAAAGTTTCTACTTCTTTTATCAGTAAATCTTTTTTTTCTTGCGCCGAACTAGCTTCGCCTTGCGCTTCTCGGGCTCTCGTTATTTCTTCTTGATTATTTTTTAAATCCCGTTCCGCGTCCTTGTGGGCGGAAACCGCTAAGCGCCATTTTTCTTCGGCGGCCGCAACCTTAAGGCGACAATCCATTAAGGAATCACTCGCTAGTTGTTTTTCTTGTCCCAAGGCAATTAAGCGTTCTTGTAAATCTTTTAATTGTTCAGTTTCCGCTTCCGCGCCGTAATCTAAAATTTCTTTAATCTCGGCGGCAAACTTTTTTTGACTCTCTTTCAGTCTAGACTTAAGACGTTTACTGTCGGTCTCTTCTTCCAGTTGCGCCAATTCCTCAAGAAAGCGATCCACAGCAGCACTAATTACTGATTTACCGCTTTTTAATTCGCTTTGTTTTAATTTATTTTTTAGACGCTCCACTTCGGCGCGCGTTTCGTTGAGGGAATTGTTTAAGGAGTTAATTTTTTCAGTTGCCCTTCTCTCTTCATCTTTTAGGCGCGCTACTTCGGCCTCTGCCTCTTTAAGTAAAGCGTCGCAATCAGAAACTCTTTTTGTAAGAGTCTTTTTTTCTTCGGCTTTAAGTTTCGGGTCAAAATTTAGAAATTCTCGGCTGACCTGTAAAACGGCATCCAGGCGGGCAATTTCTTGTAAACAGCGGCTTTTTTCTGCTTCTTGTTTTTTAACGGCGTTGAGGGCTTCTTTGGCCGCGGCGAGCTCTTTATTTACTAAAACTAATTCTTCTTGGCTGGCCACCAAAGCTTCAGTTGTTGAGCTTAAGGGTAAAGATCGCAACTCTTCTTGGGCGGCACTAATAGCGCTGACTAAATCTTGGTCTTTAGTTTTTAGCCAAGAAATATCATATTGACCTTGAGCATCTAATTGGTGTTCAAGCTCAGCTTGGAGTTTAGTCAATTCGCGCCAGGCTTGGTCCTTTTCTTTTTGGTAGCTAGCTAATTCAAGTTGCCAGGTGTTAAGTTTTTGGCGATCAGTGCTGGCGCGCATTTGTTCGATGGTTTTTTCAAGTTCTATCAGGCGGTCATTCTCATCAAAGCGCTCTTTTTCCAATTTTAAGTAATTAGTATTTGCTTCTTTAAGTTTTTGTTCCGCCTCTTTATAGAGATAACCGTAATAATTTAATTGATGGGTTTTTAATTCGCTTTCCAGCTCATCGCGACGTTTTAATTTATCAACTTGGCGAGTTAGGCTTTTTAATCGCGGTCTAATTTCTGTTAAAAGCATCTCTACTTGCTGTAAATTTTCGTAACTTCCTTCCAGTTTATTAATAGACAAATCGCGTTTAATTTGAAACTCTTTAATTCCGGTCGCTTCGTCAAAAAAATCTTTTCGCTCACTAGCACTGGTGTTTAAAAAATTTTCGACCATTCCTTGGCCAATAATGCTATAAGTTTTTTGGCCAACATTAGCTTTAGCTAGCAACATTTGGACGTCAGTCAGACGAACGCGCTTACCGTTAATTAAGTATTCACTCTCCCCACTTCTAAACAGGCGCCTGGTAATAGTAATTTTGGGAGACTTTAGGAATTCTCGGACAATATCAAAATTTAAAGGCGTGTCCTCTTCTTTGGTTTGGGGAGCAATTTCTTTGTCAAAAATTGGGCGTGTTTTAAGATCTTCATTATTTAAAATTAGCGAAACTTCAGCAAAACTAAGCTGGCTTTTTTTATCAGAGCCAGAAAAAATTACATCCTCGCTTTTTTTACCGCGCAAAGTTTTTAGGCTTTGTTCGCCCAAAACCCAGCGGACAGCATCAGCAATGTTTGATTTTCCTGACCCATTAGGGCCAACAATAGAGGTTAGACCGCGCTTGGAACCGGAAATAATTCCCGGAAAAACTAGAGAGTTTTTGTTAGCAAAAGATTTAAAACCTTGAATGTCTAATTTTTCTAAATACATAATAAAAAAAGAAAATTCCGGCCATCTCTTTGCATCTAGAGCCGGCTTAGCTTATAATATAATAGACTTTTATTAAGTAAAAGACAACATGATTATTTCTTTAAGCGGTAATCAAGGTTCAGGAAAAAGCGTTTTAGCGGAAAAATTAGCTGCTGCTTTAGGTTGGCCTCATTATTATATGGGCGGCTTAAGACGGGAAGCCGCGGCGCGGCGCGGGCTAACCCTGGCTGAATACAATAAGTTAGGAGAAATAGACCCGACAACCGACTTGGAGGTTGATGAATATCAAAAGAAACTTGGTCAAACCGAGGATAATTTTATCATTGAGGGGCGCACTTCTTGGTATTTTATTCCCCATTCTTTAAAAATTTTCCTAAAGGTAGAGGAAACTGAGGGGGCGCGGCGCATTCTTTTAGCTCAGCGCCAAGGTGAAGATGATAAAATGTCCACCTTAGAAGAAGTTTTGGCGAGTACCCGCCGCCGTCAGCTCAGTGATCAAACTCGTTATCAGAAATATTTTGGCATTGATGCTTATAATCCGGATAATTTTGATTATGTTGTTGATACCACTAATTTAAATGAAGCTGAGGTTTTTGCTGAAGTTTACGCCCTAATAAAAAAAGAACAGGCCCAAAGAGCAGGCATTGACAATTCAAATAGTAAATTATAAGATAAAGCGAGATTTTAAGTTGTAAAATCAAAGCGAGGCTCATTAGCTTCGTTTCTAATTTTAAGTAATATGGTAGAAAAAAAGGCGACTTTAGCCGAGAAGGCAATGGAGCAAGATTTAGAACTGAAACCAGGAATGACGGTTCGGATATATCAAAAAATTAAAGAACTTAATTCTAAGGGTGAAGAAAAAGAACGCGTTCAGTATTTTGAAGGCATTATTATTGCGCGTAAACATCAGAAGGAAAAAGGGGCGACCATTACTGTTCGTAAAGTTTCGGACGGCGTGGGCGTGGAAAAGATTTTTCCCCTTAACTTGCCGACGATTACAAAAATTGAGGTGAAAAAAATCGCTAAAGTTAATCGGGCTAAGTTGAATTACCTAAAGAAGCCTTACAAGAAAAAGTTAAAAGAAACAACTCTTCGTTAGTTTTTAATAAGAAAGGGCGAGGGGGCGGATGGTGAAATTGGTAGACACGCAAGCTTGAGGGGCTTGTGGCCGCAAGGCCGTGGAGGTTCAAATCCTCTTTCGCCCACCCTTATTTAAGGGCGCATAGCTCAGTTGGTTAGAGCACTTCGTTTACACCGAAGGGGTCCAGGGTTCGAGTCCTTGTGCGCCCACTTATAAAAAAAGACAGATTAATAATCTGTCTTTTTTGTTAACTATTTTGCTAATACCTTTTAACGAGCCAAGTCAATTGCCGGCATTGGTTTTACGACATTATTGTATTGGTTGTTTCTTTCCTCTACTTCAGTGATTAGGTCTTCAGTTAGCGGGACAACAATATTTTTTGAGCCATAGTAGTCGGCCGGAGCATTAAGAACAGGGAAGATTAAAGCGGGAGCAAATAATTCCTGACTGGTATTATTCTGATAGCTCCAGAAGCGAATCAGCCCTGTCCGAGGAGTACCTAAACCTAATTCTTTATTAATCACTTCTACCCCTTCTGCCCCTTGATCAAAGTAATAACCGGATTGGTTCCAACCCCCAGCTTCGGCTAAGCCAATTAAACGATCAGAGTTAGTTTCAGTGGTGTATTCCGAGGCTTCGTAATTATAAGGAGTGAAAGCGCCCGCATCAGAAACTCTCTTTTCTAAAATATTGTAACTAACCAAAAGACCATCTGGTTCACCGGAAGAGTTGCTTACTTCTTGCCCTTCAATTAATAAGGGGTAGGTCACACTTACTGTTTCCGGGAAATAATAATTAGCTTTATCTTCAGTCTGATCGTACCACTGGCGCCAATAATTATTGACACTCGGTTCCCCGTAATGACTAAGATCAACACCGAGATTATTTAAGAATTCTGTAGTAGCGGCGATAGCGACTGAATCTTCCGGGATATCTTCATATTTAACTCGAAAACGGTTCCAGCAGGTTTCGTCCTGACAATTATCTCTCTCGGGATTTCTCCATCTCTCCCAATTTGAATAAAGAGAAACAGAATCTTCATTAAAATCAAAAGAAGCGGTTAAACCAAAAGGCTTATCTTCAGCTAAGGAAAGGTAGGTTGCTTTAAGGTTAGTTAAAGAGTTTAAATTGATGGTGTCAATTTTTAAACCGCTAAGTAGACCGGCTACAGCAAAACCATTTTGGCCTTTGATACGCTTATAAACAGTATTACTAATATTACTTAAGTCCAAAGGTTCGCCTTGGTAGCTAAAGCGATAATTAGTAATCGGCATGATCATCATTTTTTCTTGACTAAATTCTGAACCGCCACTACCCATCCCCACCGCATCTAAGGAGGTGAGCGCATCGGCTTCCATGGTTGCTACCGGCTCAGCAGCAGTTATTAGGGTCTCTGAAGTGGTTACCAATAATTCTTTTGTTAGAGGGGCACTTTGACTAACAGCATTATTGTTACCACCTAAACCACCGACGGTTCGGGCATCGGCAACAGTAGAACCTCCTTGAGAGTTTAAAGGGCCAAAAGCGGAGGCGGCCACTTTCTTAATTCCCGTTTCTGGATTTTTGGTCGCTAACTGAATATTACTACTAGGTATAACTTGGTAGATGGTGATGGCTAAAAAGAGCATCGCCATTACCCCGGTTGACCAAACTAAGATTGGCCGCCAAATAGGCATTCTTTTTTCGGGCATAGGTTTATAATTAATTTTTTTAAGGTCTCGCTCGAGGCGAGTTTTAATTTTTTGAGCTAATTCGGGGCTAAAACCAGATTCAGGTTTAGCGGCAATCATTTCGGGAATTAATCGGCGTAAAGCCGTTTCGTGTTCTTTTAGGCCCGGGTCAAATTCATATAATTCTTCCAACCATTGGCTTATTTTTTTTGTAGTCATAGATTTCATAGTTGAGTCGCTAAGAGTAAGAAACAAATCAGCGGCACCTCGGCTTGCATTTTTTTAAGGGCACGCGCGCAAGCCATTTTAACCGCTCCTTCTTTCTTGTCTAAATGAAGTGCAATTTCGGCAAAGGGTAAGTCCAACCAAAAACGCATAATTAGAAGGTCGCGATCACTGCTCGATAAACTTTTTAAAGTCTGAACGACTTTCTCCCCCGCTAATTTCTGATCAAGTTTTTCTAAAAGGTCGTTAGAATCAGCCAGGTCCCAAAAATCATCAATATTTGCTTGGGGTTTTAAGTTTTTGTAGTAATCAGCTACGGTGTGACGGCTGATAGTGTAGAGCCAGGCCTTAGGATTTTTAACTTGAGCTTTTTCTAAACTCCGCCAGGCTTTTAAAAATACTTCTTGGGTTAAATCAGCGGCCGTCTCGCGGTTTAAAGTTTTATAAAACAAGAAGTTGTAAATAGCTTCAATGTAATCCGCGTACAGCTTGTCAAAAGCGGCGGTAGTCGTGGTTGAATTAAAGTTGCTGGCCAT
Source organism: Patescibacteria group bacterium (assembly GCA_050943055.1). Classification (GTDB taxonomy): domain Bacteria; phylum Patescibacteriota; class Patescibacteriia; order Patescibacteriales; family UBA12465; genus JAEZRQ01. The sequence goes on along the minus strand of JBMNOL010000001.1, from coordinate 49,411 downwards.
AACTTATTCTATTATAATAGACAGAGACTGTTTCTAAAAGTAACATTAATTATGGAGAAAATAATCACCAAAACCCCCGAGGAGACAGAATCTTTGGGGAGGCGCCTGGGGGCGACTTGTCGTGGAGGCGAGGTTTTTTTATTAGTTGGTGAATTAGGGGCCGGCAAAACCTACTTAACTAAGGGGTTGGCCCGCGGCCTTGGTGTTAAGAGTGTGGTTACTAGCCCAACCTTTAATATCATGAAGATTTATGAGGGGCGTCGTCTTAATCTATGCCATGTTGATGCTTATCGTCTACAGTCCGCTCAAGATTTATTAGATCTGGGAATTAAAGACTATTTAAATTCACCAACAACCGTCACGGTTATTGAATGGGCCGACTTGGTTGTTGATTTAAAACCGCGCGGAGCAATAAAGGTTAAATTTAAAAATACGGCCGCGGGACGAGAGCTCAAAATTTATCAAAAAAAACAAACTATTTAAGTTGATTCGCGTTTTGTCGATTTTCTTTTATTAGCCCCCAAAAGATAAGAACTGTTCCGCTCACAATTAAAATATCGGCTACATTAAAGATGGTAAAGTACCTTAAATTGAGATAATCAATCACAAAACCATGGGTAAAGCGGTCAATTAAATTACTTAAGGCGCCAGTAATCACAGCTTCTAAGCCAAAAAATGTTGTCTTATTTAAGTCCCAGTAAAAACGGAGAAAATAAAAAAGTAAAAAGCCTATAATTAAGGTAATAATAAAAGTAAGCCAGGCGCCCTCAAGGGGTAGAGAAAAGGCGATGTTTTTGTTAGCGAAAAATTTAAAATTTAAAAATTCAGGAATCAAAACAAGGTCAATTTCGCTCAAGCTTAAACGCTTAAACCACCGGTCGCTTAAAAAAAATATAGCCAAGGTTAGAAACCAGGCTATATGGCTAAATTTATCTCTAGCGAGTATTTTATTCATTTTCTTGGAGCTCGGTTTTGCAGGAAATACAAGAACTAGCTACTGGACGAGCCATTAGACGTTTAGCGCCAATGGGTTTTTTACAGTAACGGCAGATGCCATAAGTTCCATTTTCAATTCTCTTTAAAGCACCATCAATTTCAATTAAAGTTTTTTCTAAAATTTGCTCAGTCGCTAAATCAGTGGAATAATCCATTATCTCTTGGGCATTTTCATCCGGTTTGTCGCCGTATTCCGGAAATTTAGAGCTCAAATTATCGGCCTCGTTGGGGTTTAGTCGAGATTTTTCCTCCATGTCCGCCATCAACTCGGCGCGTCGGGCGCTTAGGTTTTTTTTGATTTTTTCAATCTCTTGTGGAGTCAGTTCTTTTTCCATATATTTTAGACTAAGTTCTTGAAAAAATCGCTTTTATTATAAAAAGAGTTAGATCAAGAACAAAATTATTGTAGGATAAAAAAAGGGGTTTGACAAGGCAAAGATTCTTTTGCTATCATTTCTTTGCCGACTTCTAAGAAGGCGGCCTTTTTTCAAAAATTAGGAGTGGTAGCTCAGCTGGTTAGAGCGCCTGCCTGTCACGCAGGAGGTCGCGGGTTCGAGTCCCGTCCATTCCGCCCTTTAGCTCAGGATTTATTCCTGAGCTTTTATTAAGGGCCGATTAGAAGTCTTTCTCTTGACTAATACCCCCAGGGGGTATATACTGAAAGACAGTCTTTAGAAAAATTTAAAATAAAACAAATATGACTTATAATAATTTAGCTTCTCCGCAGGTAGTTGAAAAAACAATGGGCGCTTTGAAGGAGCGCGGATTTTTACCAGAATTAATAAACACCAAGGAGGCGGCTCTTGAAAGAATTAAAGAATTAATTACTCCTGAATCTTCAGTGATGAATGGCTCTTCCCGCACTTTGGAAGAAATCGGTTTTGTTGATTATTTAAAAAGTGGTGAGCATGGTTGGAAAAATTTACATGCCGATATTTTAGCGATTAGCGATCCCACCGAACAGCAGGAAATGAGAAAACAAGCCTTGGTGTCCGAATTTTATTTAGGCTCAGTTCACGCTCTAACCGAAGATGGGGAGCTTCTAATTGCTTCTAATTCCGGCAGCCAATTACCACACCTAGTTTCCACTTCTAATAATTTAATTTTAGTAGTTGGCTCTCAAAAGATTGTACCCACAGTCTCGGAGGCTTGGAAGCGCTTAGAGGAACATGTAATTCCTTTAGAGGAAGAGCGGATGCAAGCCACTCAAGGAGTTGGCACTTATCCTTCTAAAGTCTTGCTCTTAAATCGAGAACCTAATTTTATGGGCCGAAAGGTGCGTGTCTTAATTGTTAAGGAAAGTTTGGGCTATTAAAAATAATAATTAAAATACTCCCCAAACGGGAGTGTTTTTTGGTTCTTGCTGCTGTGCAGTTAAATTAAGGGTGCTTGAAAGCAACCGTGGGGGTTGACTAAATCATTTTATTTTGCTATCTTGAATAAGGTTTTTTAGTTCTTTAACAAGCGCTAGACCCTTGGTAGTAGCTATAAGGCCTGAAGTATTTGAGGTTTTTTAGCTACGACTAATTCTGGTCTAGAAAAAAAATAATTTAAGAAATGAAAAAAAACAATGCAAGAAATGTATTATTAGTTTGTTTAGTATTTTTGGTGTCTTGTTCTAAAGATGAGATTCCAGAGTTGACTAAAAAGGTTCCTGTTAAATTTAGTTTCAGTGGATTGGTGGTGGAAGAAGGCGGTTTACGTTCGGCTATGAGCGAAACAGCTGCTCCACAAAACTTGCATTATGTAATTACTGAGGCTACTTCTGGAAAAATTGCTCTAGAAGGTGATTGCCAAAGAAGCCAGGGGTTGAATTTGGAGCTTTTCCCAGGCAATTATAATTGCCGGTTTGTTTGTTCAGAAACCTATAAAAACCCTTTGCTAATTACAGATTTAAGCTCTCAACATTTTTACCACACCGATTACGCCCTTAATGTTTTAGAAACAGGCACGGAAGTCACCGTAGTGTTAAAAAGAATGGTTTCGGCAATTGAAATTATCAAAAGTGACGGCTTAAAATTATTTCCCTGGATTACGATTAAAGCGAGTGTTTCTTCACCAACTTCTTTAGATTTAACCACCTGGAATTTTTCCTCGTCTAAAAAATGGACAGCAGTTACCGGTGATAACAACTTTAATTTCGTTTTTCCGGCGGAAAACGTAAAGATTGAGGTTACTCTTCACTCTAATTTATCTAACCAAGATTATGATCGCTATTCTCGCACTGTTAATATCCAACCAAACCGGAGATATAAAGTAATTACTAAACTCCTCGGCGGTAACAGTGATGGCTCGGATCTTGGCGGTGCTAAAATCACTTTTGATGTGATCGAAGAGTGGGACGGTGAAACAGTGTTGTAAACACAAAAACCCTTCATATAATATGAAGGGTTTTTTATCTGTCGTTGACGTTTTTATTTGCTAAGAGTTAACAACATTTGGTTATAGATATCTTCGCAGCGAGAATCATTTAAAGTTAACTGAATAGTCTTGTAGTTTTCAGCGCCCACTATTCCTGGGCCTTCAAGGTAAGTAATTGCTAAATTTTTATCTTGATTGTCACCGGTCATTTTATAATTCCAGGTGGTTTTGTAAACCGAATCGCCAGTATTAGTAGTAATAGTTTCAATGGAATTTAATTCAGTTACGCCTTGAATTTCTTGAATCGCCGCCTCCTTAACATAATCGTCAAAAGTTAATTCAGCTTTCGGGCCGACTGCGGTTCTTGCCGAGACCGTCAGGCAGTCAATTGGATCTTGATCAGTGATGATAAAACCCGCCCCTGTTCCTGTTTCTGAAAACTCTCTTAAGGTCAGGTTGTGGGGATAATCTATTTGGTAAGAAAAATTCTCGTTTTTGTAAGTTAGCCAGCTGTCATCGGCGACGGTATTACTTTTAGTAATTTTAAAAGCAGCGTCACTTTCATCGCTAATTGGGTTAGTCATCGGTAAGGATTCGTAGCTGTTAATTTCTAATATATAATCACCTTCAGGATAACTCTCAGACACTTCCCATTCGATAGTGCCAGTATTTTCTAGGCCGACAAAAAGTAGCGGATCAAATTCTTGCTCTTCAACCACCTCATCAGCGGTAAGAACCCGTTTGATGGAAATTGAAATTTTGTTTCCTTCGGGGATGTTTTTTGTTCCCCAATTAATTATTTGAGTTGATCCCGCCTCGATAGTTTCTCCACCGTTAGGCCAGAGAATAGTTATACTACTGTTGTTTTTTTGCTGGATAATAATAAAAGAGGCAACTAAAAAAACAATCAATAAAATAAGGAGAGTGCCTAGTTTTTTCATACTTTTATTTTTTATAATTTGTAAAATTTTTGTTAATTGAAGCGTCCAGCGCTCACAAGGGGTTGTGATATTATAGTAGGCTCTAGTTATTTCTGAAAGTAACATCCTCAAAAGATTAGTGCCGCCTCTAGCTCTAATTAAATTGTATCGCACTTAAGGCGTTTTTACAAAAACAAAAACACTACTGAGGGTGTTTTTTAGGGGTTATTAAAAAATAGGATTAATGTTTATTTTTGTAGCCACAATAGCAAAAAAACAATTAGGAGAAAGATAAACAGGCTCAGGCCGGTAGATAATAATTGACCGAGGCCCTCTTTTTTCTTTCCCTCAAGATAAAGTAAAATTGGTTTTCCGAGAACCAGGCCGCCAGTGATTAAGGCGGAGAAAATAAAGAGCAAAAGAACGGCCACTGGAGTTATTACCCTAACATCCTTTTCGCCGAACCAGCCGGAAGCATTTTCCATAAAGAGGCTTAAGAGTGAAACATAGACAACAACCCCGAAGGCGTAGAGAAGGCCTTGTTTAATAAGGGTATTTTTTTTCATATTTTTAAATATTAAATAATAATTTAAATACTAGCTCGGCCTTTGTTAGTGGCTATTTTTTTGGTGAGGGATAAATTTACAAGTGCAGGGCTTGTTATTGAGGAGTTCTTTTTGTTTGGCGATGGTATCAATTTTTATATCTTGTTTGTCTTTGCTTCCGGCTGGTTCGGCGAAAAGATGTTTATGGCACAGTGATTTTGTTGGTATATCCCAAATGCGCATATTTTGAAAACCAGAATTAGCTGGTCGCTTATTCTGATGCTCATTGGTCAACTGGTAAAGACTCTTATTTTATTAGGTTTTAATTTGGCGGAGGAGAAGGGATTCGAACCCTTGATACCTTTTGACGGGTATACCGCGTTTCGAATGCGGCGCAATCAACCGGGCTATGCGACTCCTCCTTAAGCGCCTTTATCTTATTATAAGCCGCGCAGTTTGGCAACCTCATCTTTGCTTAAGTAGCCCCATTGTCCTTCCGCTAAACCGCCCAATTTCAGGCCGGCAAAAGTTGTTCTTTTAAGGTTGGAAACTTTTACGCCACAAGCTTCAAACATTCTTCTGATTTGGCGCTTTTTCCCTTCGGCTAAGACTACCTCAAAAGCACCTTCGCCTAAATAAGTAACCTTTTGGGCTTTAGCAATAGCTTCCTCTTCTTCAAAAGGAATACCGCTAATAAAATTATTCTGAATTCTTTTAATAATTTTTTCTTCCAGGTTCGGTCGGGTTTTTACTTCATAGATCTTGGTATGACCGGAGCGCGGATGCGTTAGCTTTAAGGTTAAGTCGCCATCATTAGTTAAGATAATTAAACCTTGGCTATTTTTATCTAAGCGGCCGACAGCAAATAAACCCTTAATGTTATCAGGTAGAAGTGAGAAAATATTTTTTTCATTAGCAAAGGTGCGATTAGTACAGATATACCCCTTGGGCTTATTAAGTTTTAAATAAATTTTTTCTTGCGGAGCGCCAATTTTTTTTCCGCGAACGGTAATTTTATCAGTCGGCGAAGCTAAATCTCCAGGCTTAGCCAAAGTTCCGTTGACTTTTACTTCACCACGTTTTATGGCCGCTTCCGCTTGCCGGCGGGAACAAAAACCAGATTCAGCGATTACTTTTTGTAAGATTTTTTCCATTTGATTTTAAGGTTAAGCCGCCAATTAGGGCTAAATAAATCCAAAAAAGGACAGCGAGATCATTTTTAAAATAGGGGACATCAACTAAGCCATGAATAGTTAAGGTTACGAGCGCACCGAAAAGGCCTAAAGCTAAATACCGCTCCGAATTATCTTTTTCGCGGAATAATTTTAGCGACGAACCCAGAGTTTTAGCAATTAGCCAAAGAAATATCAGAGCGCCAAGAATACCAAGTTCACTCCAAAAATTCAAGAATATATTATGAGGATAGAGATAGATTTCCGTCGGCTGCCACATTTTTTCTCGGAAGCCGGGAGTAAACATGATGTCATGTAACCAGTTGGGGTCATCGGTTTTAATCCAAATTCCGTCTTGATGATAAGGGGCAACTGCTTCTTGATAAGCGCTTAATCCAGCGCCGGTAATTAAGCGGCCATCTTTTAACATTAATATCGTTTCACTCCATTGTTGGCGCCGAATTTGACCCGATAAATCCTTTAATAAAACTTTAGTTAAGACAAAATCTTTTACCGGTGGCGTGAACCAAATCATTAGCGCTAAAAGTATTCCGGAGATAATTGTGATTAAGCGTACTTTTTTATTAACCAGAAGCGCAAAAATTCCGAGCCCGGCAATTAGCCCTACGAGCGCGCCCTCGGATTGAGCAGCCACCATCGCAGTTACAGCGATTAGGATTGTTAAAATATAAAAAACCTTCCAAGCCCAAGAACGTTCCTGCCAATAATTAATTAAGTGACCGAGAAAAATTAGAACTAAGGGCGCTAGAAATAAACCGACGGCATTGGGATAAGGGAAAAAGGAAGTAGCCCGTCTACTGCCTGCTGCTTGCCAAAAAGGATTGTCAATAAAAAGACCAGTCAGTTGTTGAAAAATAGCAAAGAGAGAAACTGCTAAAGCGGAAATTGCTAAGGCGCCGATAATTTTTTTTCGTCCGGCCGGGGAAGAAAATAAATTAATAATTAAAATGAAAAGTAAGAGCGGTTCAAAAAAATAAGCTTTAAAAATGCCCAGCGCCGCCGGGCTAACTTGAGCGACAATCACCCCAGCAAAAGAAACCAAAAGGATGGCAATAATTTCCCAGCGGAATGGGTAGGGTGTTCGTTCCGAATCTTTTTTTAAGAGAGTTTTAAAATGAGGACCATCTTTTAGAAGCCAAACAGCAAAAGCCTCTAAAATCATAATCTCTAAAAAAGTCAGCGGTAGGCCAGCTAACTGACCACGCCACAAATAAAGCGGAGTGCCGGCAATAATTAGTAATACGGCTAGATCTAAGCGCTTCCAGGCCAAAATAAGAAAGGCCAGGCTCGCTAACAGTAAGTAAATCATAGATAATTATTATAGCACGGGGCTAAAAATAGCAAAAAGACCGCCAGTGAGGCGGTCTTTTTAAGTTGGGATAATTTTTAAGCGCGTTCAACGTAGTCGCCGCTTTCCGTATTAATTCTAATAATATCACCCTCATTGATAAACATCGGTACAGAGATGGTGGCACCAGTTTCAATCTCTACTTGTTTATTAACGTTGCCGGCTGAATTACCTTTAACACCAGGAGGGGCGGAAACAACTTTAAACTCCATCTTAATTGGCAATTCAATGGTCACTGGTTTACCCTCAAAATAAAGAACAGAGACATCGGTGCCATCTTTTAAGAATTTGGCTTGGTCGCCGATTGACTCTAGATCTAAACTAAACTGCTCAAACGATTCATTGTCCATGAAAAAAACTTGTTCGGCATCTTTATAAAGATAGTTGGCTTTTTTAGTTTCCGTTTCTGCTTCTTCGGCTTGTTGAACGCCCTGAAAGGTTTGATCGAGGACACGGCCGTCAATAAGGTTGCGAAGTTTAGTTTTTAAAACGGCCCCGCCACGACCCATTTTATGATGATCGGTTTTGGTGACGACGTAGGGTTGATTATTGATTTTAATCACTCGTCCCGGTTTGATTTCGCTGATACTTAACATAGGCTAATAAATTAACGATGGGTGTGGCTCATCAAAGCCATCGTGCGGGCGCGCTTAACAGCTTCCGCTAACTTGCGTTGATGCCAAGCACAAACACCGGTGCGTTTTCCCGGTAAAATTTTAACATAGAAGTTTACAAATTTACGTAATGATCGGGTATCTTTGTAATCAACCTCAATATCATTGGCGCAAAAATAGCACTCCTTACTTTTTTTAGTAGTCATAATTAACAATTATATTTTTTTAATTTTAGAAGGGGATGTTTTCCACGCGAATTTCTTCTTCGGGCTCCTCTTCAACTTGGATTTCCTTTAATTCTTCGCGCAAATTATTATTGTCAACTGAATCGCCGCGGTTAGAATTTTTTGAATCTAACATGATTAGATTTTCGGCAACAATTTCGGTGCGATAACGCTTTACTCCGTCCTGACCAGTCCAGTCGATAGTTTGTAGCCGTCCCTCAATAAAAACCTTAGAGCCTTTGCGCAGGTATTGTCCGCAAATTTCAGCTAAACGGCGCCAGGCCACGACATTATGAAACTCGGTTTTTTGTTGTTTTTGACCATTAGCATCGCTCCAGATTAAGCTGGTCGCCACCGAAAAAGAAGCCACATTTGCTCCGGAGGCGGTGTTGCGTAATTCTGGGTCTCGAGTAAGATTGCCGATGATCATTGCTTTGTTTAAAGTCATATTTTTAGTAAGCGAGTAGGGGGTCGCTTTAATTAATATTATTTACATCTCTTAAACCAACCCTTCGGCGTCTTCAATAATACCATCTAATTTTTTGTCTAAATCTTTCAATTCTGTCTTATCCTCATCCTTCTTTTTGCGAGGAGTGGTTTTTTTTGCGGATTTAGCAGCAGCGGCCTTAACTTCTTCCTCTTTAGCGATCAAACGATCACGAGCCGCTTGCTCCTTAGCTAATTGTTCTTCACTTTTTACCTTAATCTTTAAAATTTGATGGCGTAAAATTTCGGTGGAGAGACGCAAGTCGTTGTTTAGCTTGCTTAAATTAGTGCTAGGGAAATCAAACTGGTAGAGCTGATAATAACCATAAGAATTGTGTTTAATCTCGTAAGCCATTTTTTTCTTGCCCCAATATTCACCGGAAATAATTTGACCGCCATTATCCATAATCATTTTTTCCACCTGACCAATAATGGTTTTTGCCTCAACCTCGGTGTACTTATTGGGAACAATGAACATGATTTCGTAACGGGTTAAACCCGACGCTTTACTTTTTGACATAATTTGTTTAGGAGCGCCTTTTTTGATGAAGGGGGCTCAGTTAAAAAAAATCCTCCCGGTATCCTAAAAAAGCCGAGAGGTTTCCTAGAACACCTTTGGCTTTCCTGTCGCTAATGCCGGAAAGCCGATTCCTATAAAGGAATCATGGAAAAGATATTGCTATTCATTTTACCCACTTAATCTAACATAGATACTAAATAATTGCAATAGTTAAAAGCTTGCGGTAAGCTAGCAGGGTATGACTTATTTTTTCATTTTAGGAAATAACCCCAGCCTCTCCTTAATGGAGTTGGCGGCCATTTTACCTGATCATCAAGCTCAAATTTTGGGCAAGGATTTTTTGCTTTGGGAAAGTGAGCACGAGCTTCAGCCCGCTACGCTGATTAAAAAATTAGGAGGTGTGATTAAGATTGGGGTAATTAAGAAAACTTTACCATCGCAACAAGATTCTCAGCCGGCTTTATTTAATATTTTAAAAAAAGCTAGCCAGAACCCAGATTTAACTGGGAAATTTAATTTTGGCCTTTCTAGTTATGGTCCACATAAATTACCGCTTCTGCCTTGGGGGTTGGAATTAAAGAAAAAGTTGAAGGCTGAAGGCGTTAGTTCGCGACTGGTAACTAGTAAAGAGCCTAATTTGTCCAGTGTGGTTGTTGAGCAGAATAAATTATTAACTAAGGGCTGTGAATTAGTGCTGGCCTCCGATGGGGGCAAGTTGTTTATTGGTCAGACTTTGGCGGTTCAGGCTTTTAAAGACCTGTCAAAAAGGGATTATGGTCGTCCGGCGCGCGATGACGCCTCTGGCATGTTACCGCCAAAATTAGCCCAAATCATGCTTAATTTAGCCGGGGTAAATGAAAATAGCGGTCCAGTTCTTGATCCTTTTTGTGGCTCCGGAACAATTTTACAAGAAGCCCTACTTTTAGGAGCAAAAGAGGTTATTGGTACCGATATTTCGCCTAAGGCAATTTCTGACACTAAAGAAAATTTAGCTTGGATTAAAGAAAAATACCATTTAGAAAAAAGGACGGTCCGAGTTTTTCTAAAAAATGCCACCCGGTTAAGCGAATCTTTTAAGCCCAAGGAAATAGCGGTAATTGTGAGCGAGCCTTATTTGGGGCCCCAGCGTGGTTGGCATGATTTAAGGACGGTAAAAGAAGATTTAGAGGCTTTATATACGGCTAGTTTAATGGAATTTTCTAAGATTATTGCGCCTCAAGGAAGAGTAGTTATGGTTTGGCCTAGTTTTTTTGGCAATCAACTCTTAAAACCGAATTACGGCGCTTTTAAAATTGTTAATTTTTTACCCGAAGATTGGCAAAAATGGCCGGAAATAAAATTAACCTCACGCGGAACCGTGATCTATGGTCGGGCCGGACAAAAAGTTTTCCGAGAAATTGTTGTTTTGGAGAAGAAATAAATGAATTCACAAAAAAAAGCCCCGCGGAGCGGGGCTTTGGCTTTGTTTAAAAAGTTAACGATTGATTAAGAAATGACAAACATCGCCGTCTTTTACTACGTAATCCTTACCTTCGGTACGAATTAGCCCGGCTTCACGAGCTTTTACTTCGCCGCCACTGGTAATAAATTTATCCCATTGGATAACCTCGGCACGAACAAAACCTTTAATAAAATCGGTATGAATTACGCCGGCTGCCTCAGGAGCCTTGGTACCGCTTTTAATTGTCCATGCTCTGGTTTCATCCGGACCGGTGGTAAAGAAGGTTTCTAAGCCCAGAAGTTTATAAGCGGCGGCAATTAAGCGATTAAGACCGCTATTTTTTAAACCTAATTCCTCAATGAATTCAGCTTGTTCGGCGGCAGGTAGAGCAGCAATTTCTTCTTCCGTTTTAATATTAATGCTTAAAATCTGCTCGTTAGTTCCTTTCAGGCGGGGCTCGCCGCTGTAAGCATCATCAATATTTAATAAATAAATAATTGGTTTAGCGCTTAATAAGCATAAAGATTTGACAAAAGGGGCCTCGGCGTCGCTAAATTCCAGTTCGCGAACCGCGCGGCTAGCGCTTAAATGTTCAAAAATTCTCTCTAAAGTGGCCACTTGAGCGACAATTTCTTTATCGCCACTGCGACTTTCTCTTTTAAGCGAGGCTAAACGTTTTTCAACAGTCGCTAAGTCAGCTAAAATTAATTCTAAGCTAATTGTTTCTTTATCGCTTTCGGGGTCTATTTTATTGGCGACATGAATAATGTTCTCATCTTTAAAATCACGAATTACTTCGCAGATGGCATCGCATTCTCTGATATGGGCGAGAAATTTATTTCCTAAACCCTCGCCTTGACTAGCGCCCGCTACCAAGCCGGCGATATCAACAAACTCAATAACTGTGGGAATTATTTGTTGAGACTTGGAAATGGCGGCTAATTTTTCTAAACGCTCATCGGGTACCTTAACAATGCCGACATTCGGATCAATCGTGCAAAAGGGATAGTTGGCCGCCTCTACGCCTTTCTGGGTCAATAAATTAAATAAGGATGATTTACCAACATTAGGTAAACCAACAATGCCAATCGATAAAGACATAAACTAAAAACTATTAAACTCTATTTAAGCAGACTTTAGTAAAAATAAAAAGAGGCTCGTAAGACCGGCTATGCATTGGGCATAAAATGATTTCGTGGCCGAGAGCCTCTGATTGTTTTTTGGCGCTAAATTGCTTAGCGTTTTTTTGTTTCTGGTCAGATTAAGAAACTTTTTATTTACCGTAACTTAGCAAGTGATTTAATAAACATTTAATCCGAGAAATTGATCAAATCTTTATTGAATAGACTGGCTCTATAAGCGTTTATCATTCTGACGCTGATAAAGTAACGGGTTGCAGTAAATAAATTAAAGAACTATTTATGTGTATATTCTAACATTTTTCAAAACTAGTAGCAAGCCTCAAGCGTAAAATGTTGAAAACTTGGGCAAAAATAATAATTTTTAACTAATATTAAATAAATATATTTATTTGACAAGGGGATAAAAAAGTCCCTTTCCCCAAGGTAGAGTCCACTGCAGAGTGGACTTAACTTTATTTCTCCACTGGGAAAATCACAACTTATCCACAATTTTCATTAAAATAAAAGATATCATTTTTTAATTTTATAAAATAAAAAACGACCCAAGATTCCGTTTGAGTCGTTTTTCGCTTCTTGAGGTTCGGGTGGGATTTGAACCCACGAATGGCAGTTTTGCAAACTGCTGTGTTAGACCGCTTCACCACCGAACCCGAAGCTACAAGGAGAAGTTTACCTTAACTTGTAAATTTTGCCAAGCATTAGGAGCTCCCGCCCGGTTGGCATAGTAGGCAGCTAAGGCAATCATCGCGGCGTTATCGGTGGTGTAGGCAAAATCCGGAATTCTTAAAGTTAAGTCGGGGTGCTGCTCAGTAAGTTTATTTTTTAAAACTTCGCGTAAGCGAGTATTAGCACTAACGCCACCAGAAAGAGTAACGGCTCGAGGTTGATATTTTTTTACCGCCGCTAAAACCTTAGCCACTAAAACATCAATAATCGCCTCTTGGTAGGCAAAGGCATATTCTGAAACTTTTTTGGACCAAGTGGGATCTTTTTGTAATTTATAAAGAAGAGCGGTTTTTAGGCCGGAGAAAGAAAAATTAAAGCCTTTGCCTAGCAGAGGACGAGGAAATTTGAGATCAGTATTTTGGGCGCTAGCGATAAAATCAGCGGCCGCCTTTCCTATCGCTGGTCCGCCGGGATAGCCGAGTCCCAGCATTTTTGCTCCTTTATCAAAGGCTTCGCCGGCCGCATCGTCTAAGGTTTCGCCAATCACTTCAAAGTCTTCCCAATCTTTCATTAAGACTAAATTAGTATGCCCTCCAGAAACAGTTAAAATAATGACAGGAAATTGGGGCGGGATATTTTGGTCGAGGAAGCCCGAATAAATATGGCCGGCAATATGGTTAACGCCAACTAATGGTTTTTGCCAAACCGCGGCTAAAGTCCGGGCGGTTTCGACTCCAGAAATTAGGGAAGTTATTAGACCGGGGCCCGCAGTGACTCCTAATAAATCAAGTTCCTCGGGGCTCACTTTGGCAGTCTCTAAAGCCTCAGTAATTACGGGTAAGATATTTAAAACATGCTCGCGCGCCGCCACTTCGGGGATAACGCCGCCATATTTTTGATGGATAGCAATTTGTGAAGAAATGACATTACTTAAGGTTTTGTTGCCACCGCTAATTTCATCCACCTCTACAACTGAAGCGGCAGTTTCGTCACAGCTACTTTCAATGCCTAGTATTTTCATAAATATATTTTAAGTGATTCTAGCCTAAAGGCCAAATTCCGTCTAGTCTTTCTTGACATTAAAAATCTTTGTAGGTAAAATTGAGATTGAATTTGCGCCGTTTGCAGCGCTTTTTTGTCTAAAAAATTTGGTCCCTTCGTCTAGTGGTTAGGACACCAGGTTTTCATCCTGGTAACAGGGGTTCGATTCCCCTAGGGACTACTAGCTAACTAAAAAGCGTCCAGTGCAAACTGGGCGCTTTTTAGTTAGACAGCCGTTAGGCTGGGGAATCGAACAAGTTGGAAGCGAGATGCGAGAGACGGCGGAAGCCGGAACGAGCGGACGAGCGTCGGACGAATATCCGGGGGATATTCGGACGCCAACTCTGGACAAGTGAGCTCGCCGCATAACGGCGGCGGGCGAGCGCGATAATTCCCCTAGGGACTACATAAAAAAAGTGTGTCAGAGTGTACTCTTTTTGTTTTTTCCCTCAGGCTAAGATATAATTCAATTATGAAAACAAAAAATAATCCTAAAAAAATCGGCCTTGCTTTAGGTAGTGGCGGTCAACGTGGTTTTGCTCTTTTAGGGGTCTTACAAGCTTTAGAAGAGGCGGAGATAAAAATAGATTTTATTAGTGGCGCCTCGATTGGTTCTTTGGTGGCGGCTTGTTACGCGCTGTCTCTAGAGGCGAACGCGACTACCGAATACTTGCTGGAGCGGGCACGATCTTTAAAAAGAATTGGCTTGTCTGATTTACGCCTATCACCGGGGTTGATTAAAGGCAAGACCTTAGAAAACATTTTAAAAGAAATTTTTAAGACAGAAACTTTTGCTAACACTAAAATCCCTTTGCGAGTCGCGGTGACGGATTTAAGTGGTGGCACCGGCAAAATTGTTAAAAGCGGTTCTTTAGCGAGTGCGGTTTGTGCTAGTTGTTCAGTGCCTTTAATTTTTGAACCGCTGAAATTAAAAAATCGTTATTTTGTTGACGGCGGCTTAAGTAATCCGGTGCCAGTTAAGACTCTTAAAGAGGCGGGCGCCGAAATTATCATTGCCGTTAATTTATATCATCGTCATGAGTTTGTTAACGAAGAATTGAATTTAGTTAAAGCCGCTTTACGGACCTCGCGGATTGCTCTTTATCATTTAGCTAAGCATTCAATTCAAAGCGCGGACTTAATAATTAGTCCCGACCTTTCCGCTTATATTAATAAAAAACCCAGCCAGCTGCTTACCCCTAAAAACCTGGCGGAGATGATGGCAATTGGCTATCAAGAAACAAAAAAACAACTTCCTAAACTTAAACGTCTTTTAGCTGCCTAATGTCTTATCGTTTTTATACAAAATCCACTAGCGTTTGGTCAGGCATGTATCAAGCCATCAGTCAGGCCCAGGAATCTGTTTTTTTGGAAATGTATATTTTTTTAGAAGATACGCGCGAGACTCATGACTTTGTGGGGCTATTGGTTGCCAAAGCCGAGGCTGGCGTTTTAGTTGTTTTAGTTTTAGATGCCTTCGGTAGTCATAACTTATCAAAAAAGGCGATTAAAAGACTGAGAACTGCCGGCGTAGACTTACATTTTTTTAGCCATCTCCTTTATCGCAGTCACCGAAAAATATTGGTTATTGATAAAAAATTAGCTTTTATTGGCGGGGCGAACATCAAGAAAAATACTCAGCAGTGGAATGATTTAACAATGCAAGTTTCGGGAGTAGTCGTAAAACCGATTCTAAAAAGCTTTGCTTATACTTATAAAATTTCGGGTGGCAAGAATCCGCAAATTTTAGCCTACTCAGAACAGGCTTTATCAAGAAAAATTAAGGCGTGGTTAGTTGATAATTGGCCACGTTCGCGCAAGACTTATTATCTAGACAATTATTACCGAGAGAAAATCGCTAATGCTCAAAAAAGCGTCAAGATGACTTCTCCTTATTTAGCGCCCCCACGTTGGCTAATGGCTCTTATTGATAGCGCCCTAAGACGGGGCGTCCGGGTGGAAATTTTAATACCAAAAAATACTGACCATCGCTCCTTAAATAAAGTTAATTATTTAAATGCTGGGCGGTTAAGTGCTCTCGGCACCCGCTGTTATTTTCTCCCTGTCATGAATCATTCTAAAATAATGATTATTGACGACGAGGAGGCGGTGGTGGGGTCGCAAAATTTGGATATTTTTTCTTTTGGTATAAATTTTGAAGCCGGTATTTTCTTTTCTCAAAAAGAGGCAGTGCGAAATCTACTCAGAATTTTTGATAATTGGAAAAAAACCAGCACCCCGTTTAATTACAAGAAGAAGAAAAAAATAAATTGCTCAGATCGCTTCTTATTGACCGTAATCAAGTTTTTAGAACCACTTTTTTAAGAGAAAAGATTCAGTCAGGACGGCCTTAAGGCCGTTTTTTGATTGGCCGGCTCTTGATTTATTGGTTAATAACATTTATAATCTAGGCTAATAATTTTCTAAATTTCGACTTTATGGCGGTTGATTTTATAAAAATAAAAGGGGCACGTGCGAATAATTTAAAAAATTTAAGCCTAACGATTCCGCGTAATCAATTAACGGTGATTACCGGTTTGTCTGGTTCCGGCAAATCCTCATTGGCTTTTGACACGATTTATGCTGAAGGGCAGCGTCGTTATGTTGAATCACTATCTTCTTACGCCCGTCAATTTATGAATTTAAGTGATCGTCCGGAGGTGGATATTATTGAGGGTTTATCACCCGCAATTTCTATTGATCAGCGCACAATAGGCAATAATCCGCGCTCAACCGTTGGGACTATTACTGAAATTTATGATTATCTGCGCCTGCTCTATGCTCGGGCCGGCGTTCCTTTTTGCCCTCATTGTGGCGCTAAATTAAAAAAAGTTAAGTGCCAAAAAGATAGTCCAGATGTCACTAAGATTAATGGCAGTTGGGAGTGTCCGACTTGCGGCTATTGCCGTTTACCGCTTGAAGCTCGCGATTTTTCTTTTAACTCTACAGCCGGGGCCTGCCCAACTTGTACCGGACTGGGAACAGAATTATTGGTGGAAGAAAGTTTAATTTTTAATCAAAAATTAAGTTTGGCTCAAGGAGCAATTAAAGTTTTGTCTTTCAATAATTCTAACCGTCAGCAAGAATTACTTCGAGACCTGGCGGCACTGGCCGCTCGAGAGGGTTTTACTTTGGATACGGAAATCAAAGATTTAAAAGAAGAGCAAAAAAAAGCTTTATTGTATGGCGACTCTAAATTTGACGGCGTAATTGCTTACTTAAATAAACGTTATCAAGAAACGCGATCTAACTTTGTTAAACAGGAGCTTGAAAAAGCGATGTTGTCTTTTACGTGCCGCGCTTGTCAGGGCGCGCGTTTAAACCCCGAAGCCTTAGCAGTAAAATTTCATAATTATAATTTAGCCGCTTTAACCGATTTAGATCTTGATTCTTTTTCTGAAGTACTCAATAAATGGTTAGCGGCGAAAACTGGCTTAACGGCCGTAACCCAGCCAATTCTAACCGAGGTTTTAAAAAAGGTAAAATTTTTACAACACGTTGGTTTAGGCTATTTAAGTTTATCTCGCGGGGCGGCAAGTCTTTCTGGTGGCGAAGCTCAACGTTTACGCCTGGCCACTCAAGCCGGAGCCGGGCTAAGTGGCGTCATCTATATTTTAGACGAACCTTCAATTGGTTTGCACGAAAGGGATAATCAGAAACTGATTGAAATTTTGAAGAGCCTGCGTGATAACGGTAATACTGTGATTGTCGTCGAGCATGATGCGCAAATGATGCGATCAGCGGACTACTTAATTGATATTGGCCCTGGGGCAGGTGAGTATGGCGGTGAGATTATTTATGCCGGCCCTCCCAGTGAGATTGTTAACTGCCCGAAGTCTTTAACCGGCGATTATTTAGCCGGTCGTAAAAAAATTCAACCGCGCGGTCGCGATCATTTAGGGACGGGTAAATTCTTAGAGATTATTGGTGCGAGCGAACATAATTTAAAAAATATTGATGTGAGCTTACCCCTCGGTAAATTAGTGGCGATTACCGGAGTCTCGGGGTCGGGGAAATCTACTTTAATGAATGATATTTTGGCCAAGGCTTTAAATCGTCATTTTTATCGAGCTAAGGCAGTCCCAGGTAAACATAAAAAAATCATCGGCCTGGAAAATATTGATAAGGTGATCGCTATTGATCAGTCACCAATTGGGCGGACACCTCGATCTAATCCGGCTACCTATACGGGTATTTTTAGTTATGTTCGCGACCTCTATGCGAATTTACCAGAATCGAAAACCCGCGGTTTAACGGCGGGAGATTTTTCTTTTAATGTTCCCGGTGGTCGTTGTGAAACCTGCCGCGGTGATGGCCTGATAAAAGTAGAGATGCAATTTTTGGCCGATGTTTATTTGAATTGCGAAGCTTGTGGTGGTAAGCGCTTTAAACCTAAAGTTCTCGCCGTTAAATACCAGGGAAAAAATATTTTTGAAGTCCTCAACTTAACAGTTAAAGAAGCGCTTTCTTTTTTTCGTGATCAAAGCGCGTTGCATCATAAGTTAGAAATCTTAGATCAAGTTGGTTTGGGTTACATAAAACTGGGTCAAGCTGCGACTACTTTTTCTGGCGGTGAAGCTCAACGAATTAAACTGGCGACAGAGCTGGCGAGACGTTCAACCGGCCGAACTCTTTATATTTTAGACGAGCCCACCACCGGCCTGCATTTTGCCGATATTGATCGCCTCTTAAAAGTTCTTAATCTTTTAGTTGAGCAAGGGAATACCGTTTTGGTGATTGAACATAATTTAGATTTGATTAAAACTTGTGATTGGTTGATTGATTTGGGACCAGAAGGCGGGAAGGCGGGAGGCTACCTGGTTGCTGCCGGGACTCCTGCTCAAGTAGCGAAAGTAAAAGAAAGCTATACCGGTCAATATCTACGAAAATTGAAATAAAAAAACGGCTCCTGACTGGAGCCGTTTTTGTTAATCGCTCAGTTTTTTTAATTTTAAGTGACCACTCCTTGTGTCTAAAAGAGCGTAGGTGGCTTGGCCAAAGCCATCTTTTAAGTTGCCGGGGTTGGCGATAATTACACCGCCTTCATTTTTAATCCAGGGCCGGTGCGTGTGACCATAAAAAGCGAAATCGTAAACAGTGTTAGTGACGAGAATTTTTTTTAAATCTGTTGGCTTGTGAGCAATTAAGAAGTGAAAATTCTCGTAAGTAAAATCTAAATAATTCTCCGCATAAATAAGGTGGGGGTGTTTTTTAACATCATTACTTCGAAAAAAATCAGCATTGCCACTAACTAAATAGAGCGGCCTGTCCCACTGCGAGACGAGATAATCTAAGGTTTCGGCACTGGTTAGGTCGCCGGTAAAAATAAGGGCCGCGACTTTTTGGGCGCGGGCCTTAGTTAAAAATAAATCTAAGTTACTTAGATTGTCATGGAGATCGGAAAAAATTGCTACTAAGCTCATGTGTTTTGACGTAAACGAATTTCGTAAGCCATCTGTTCAAGTTTGCGCAGGTGGCTATTAGCTTGGTCGTATTTTGTTCGCAAATAGCTGGTAAAATTTGCCGGCGCTAAAGTCGCCAGGATTTCGTCAGCTAAGATTTTTAATTCCGCGGGCGCTTCAAGTTGTCCGGCCGCGGCCCTGTTGGTTGCCAAGCGGACTAACTCGCCAACTAAATCACATAAGCCACCCAAGTAAGCTTCGTGGTTTAAGGTGACTTCAGGATTAGCACTTAAAGTATTTTTTAAAACTACTTGTTCCAAGAAGGAGGCTTCAGCAAATTCTTCAACCGCCGCTCGGTAAGTACCTTCTTCTTCTAGTCGTTTAATCGAATAGTCTGTTTGTAAAGTTTTTAGAGTGGTTGTGGCCGTTTCTAAATATTGGCGCGCCTTTTCTTCTTCGCCTCGGTGTAGAGAGAAGATGGCTGTTTTGGCCGCAAATAACACTGGAGCGGTGGCGGCGATAATCTCTCGTCGTGATTCGGATTGGTCACGATAATTAGCAATTAAATCAGCAAAAAATTTCTTATTAAGCATAAATTAAATTACTCTAAAAATTTCGTCTAAACTGGTTTCTCCGGCTAAAGCTTTTAAAATGCCATCAACTACAATTGGCACCATTCCTTCCGCAATCGCCGCTTGCTCAATTTCATAATCGGTAATGAGGTTATCTTGAATCAGTTTCATGATGGTGGGTGTAGTAGTGATAGTCTCATAGATCCCCACTCTTCCTTTGTAGCCAATATGGTTGCAGTGCGGACAACCAGGAGCGGTATAAAATATTAAATCTTGGGGGATTTTAATTTTAGGATTTTTAATTTGTAATAAAATGCTGCGTACGTGGCTGAGAGTTTCCTCGTCGATGTGTGCGGGCTGGCGGCAATATTTACAAAGACGACGGACCAGGCGTTGGCCGATAGAAAACTCTAAGGTGTTAGCCAGCGCTTGGCGCTCAACTCCTAAACCGGAGAAACGAGAAATCGCTCCTGCCGCCGAATTAGCGTGAATCGTCGAGAGCACTAAGTGCCCCGTTGAGGCCGCTTCAATCGCAATTTTGGCGGTTTCCGCATCGCGGATTTCGCCAATCATCATGATGTTTGGATTTTGACGTAGCAAGGAGCGCATGGCCGAGGCAAAAGTGTAGCCCCGTTCGGTATCAATCTGAGTTTGAATGGTCCCTGGTAGTTGATACTCAATTGGATCTTCAACAGTGATAATTTTAATATCGGGCCGATTTAACTTATTCAAAATTGCGTAGAGGGTGGTGGTTTTACCGGAGCCGGTTGGTCCGGTGGTAATAATAATGCCCTTAGTCTTAGACATCGCCTTAGTCAAATAATCAAAAGAAGGACCATTGACACCTAGTTTTTCTAAATCTAAATTCACCGCGGCCGCCGATAATAAACGAATTACAATCGTTTCCCCGTAGCCGCCAGAGATAATAGAAATGCGGCAGTCCATTTTTTGTTGGGGCAGATGCAAGCTAAAGCGGCCATCAAGAGTGGCGCGCTTAACGTTGGTTTCGAAGCCGGCTAAAATCTTCATTTCCGCTAAAACCGGCAAATAGGAAGTTTTGGGGAGATTAACAATGTCGTGTAAGACGCCATCAATTCGAAAACGAACTTTAACTAAATTATCGGTTGGTTCAATGTGAACATCGCCCGCGTCTTTAACAATCGCTAGCGACATAATCAAATTAACAATTTCTCGGGGCGATATTACTTTAACCTGTTCTGAAAGCGTCTTAACATCAACCGGGGTTTCTTTCGCTTGGGTAAGGTCAGCCTCCTTGATGATTAGACCGCGACCAATAGTTTGAGAAATAACGATATCGTAGATTTCGTTGATATAATCAAAATCACCGACTACACGATAAACCTCTTCAATTGAAGTAATACCTTCAAAACATTTTAAAATACCATCTTGAAGCATGGTGATCATTCCATTCTCAATGGCTTGTTGCAGAATTTTAAAAGACGGCGCCCGATCAATGGTTAACTGTTTTATTTTTTCATCCATCGTAAACAGTTCGTAAATTCCAATTCGGCCATGGTATCCGGTATAACTGCATTCTGGGCAACCTTTGCCTGCTTTCCAGAGAGGAGGCAACTGGTCGGGGACGCTTATGCCCGACTTTGGTGAAATGACCCCAATAATTTTATTAACTTGTTCTTTTTCTAGATTACTCAATTCGTGAGATTCGCGGCAGTGCGGACAGAGCCGGCGCACTAAACGTTGACCGATAACGACGTTTAGAGCCGGTGGCAGTAGATAAGGTTCAACTTCTAAATCTAGTAAGCGCGGAATCACGCCCGCGGCATCATTGGTATGTATGGTTGATAAAACTAAATGGCCAGTAATTGAAGATTGTAAAGCAATCTTAGCTGTTTCCGAATCGCGGATTTCGCCAACCATTAAAATATTTGGATCTTGGCGCAAGACCGAGCGTAAGGCCTCGGCAAAAGTATAGCCCTTATCTTCAGAAATTTGACTCTGGTTAATCCCCGGTAACTGATATTCAATCGGGTTTTCTAGAGTAATAATCTTTATATTCGGCTTATTTAATTCGTTTAAAATCGCATAAAGAGTCGTCGTTTTTCCGGAGCCGGTCGGACCAGCGGTTAAAATCATGCCGTTTGGTTTCTTGATTTGCGCTTTCAGTATTTTTAAAACTTCCGTTCGTAAACCGAGGCGCTCAAAAGATAAAGATTGGGCGGAGGAGTCGAGTAGGCGCAGCGCCACACTCTCACCAAAAGCTGTTGGTAAAAAAGAGCAGCGGACATCAAGCTTGCGATCGTTAAAGCGAACACTAAAACGACCATCCTGAGGCTGGTCGGTGATATTAATTTTTGCTTTAGCGAGAATTTTTAGACGGGTAGCTATTCGTCGCCACTTCTCACCAGTAATAACTGCCGCTTCGTGTAAAACACCATCAATGCGGAGGCGAATAACCGAGCCGCGAGCTTCCGCTTCAATATGAATATCACTAGATCCGGAACGAATAGCAGCCGCCAAAATTAAAGTAATAACATCACTGATATTAACTTCGTTGATCCGTTCGTTTAGCTTGCGATAATCAGCCAGGTCTTCCTGGAACTCTACTAATTTTTGGGGGCTGATTTCGACCGTTCCCGTGTAAGGGGTGACTTTTGGCAGGTTTTTGTAAAGCTCAAGAGCGTGTTGTAAACTATTTTCGGAAATAAAAAATAAAACCCCATTGGCGTATAATTTTTTTTGGAGCTCTTCGGCAAATTCTTTTACTTCGGTAGTGGGGTTAGTGGTCCCTAATCTAAAATCTTTGCCGTCATAAAAAAAGCAAACCAAGTTTAAATCGCGAGCCTTCATTTCCTCTATTAAACCTAAAGCATCGCCGCTAATCGGAAAACTATCTAGATTAATATAAGGAAGCCCGAGGAGTCGGGCTCGCCCTTCCGCTTCGCGTTCGATTTCGCGCACTTTAATTTCTTTCTGTTTTCGAGAAAAGTTATCTAAAGGTGAGCCTTCTTCCGGCTCCTCGTCGGTAATTAAATTGTCAATGGAGCTCAGACTCATAGCTTAGGATTTTTTCTTAGGAGTAGTTTTTTTGGTGGTAAGGCGGGGCTTTTTAGAAGCGGGTTCTTTGGTAGTTTTGTCAGGAGCCTTGTCCGCCTTAGGTTTTTTAGGGCTTTTACCTTTTTCAAAAATTCTTTCAATTTTAGCGGGCGCACCGTGTTCTTTAATTTCCAAGTAGAGATTGGTCCAAGCGGTAGTTTGGAAAGTCATCAAGAAAGAAGCGACGGAAACTATCAGGAGAAAACAAGTAAGAATCAGTAATGCCAGCGGGAGGGCTAGGCCAAAGATCATCAAAGTTAGCATAATTGGGAAGGCTACAAAAGTTAAGAGGAAGAGAATTATAAAGCTAACGGTAAAGTTGATAAAGAAAAGAATCAAAGCCATCTCTAAGCTAACCAACCAATTCTTTTTAAATAGCTCAACAGCACTAATGACGCCGGCAGTGAACCCTTTTTTGTTTAAAACTATTTCGGCCATGGCGTATTTAGCTAAGAGTGAGCAGGAAACGGCGACCGGAATCAAAATTAAGAAGAATAAGGAGTAAGCGGCGATAGCCCAGAGAGAGTTTTTAAAATACAGATAAATTAAAGGCAGACTTAAAAAGACGCCGACCGCAAAAATAATAATTTCTACCAAAACACCGACCGCTAAAACGCGCCAAAACCGACCATCTTTGACTGTGAAGGCATCCCACAAACTAATTTCCTCATCGCCTTCGCCCGCGTGATCTTTTTTGGCCCAACGAATTAAGGCAATTTGCGATTTAACCGCGAGCCAAAGAACCGCGAATAAGAGACCGGCAACCAGAAGAATCAAAATAATAACCGCTAAACTGGTGCGCCAGTCAACGCTTAGAGCTTCAAGAAGTGCGCTCCAGAGTTCCGGTGAAAAGCTGCTACTGGCAAGAAGACGTTCATAAATATTAGCGCCCCAGCCACTATTTAAAGATTGATTAATAATCTGGTATTCGCCACCGATAAAAACCAGGAGGGCAAAAAAACCAAAAACCCAGAGTTTTTTTCGGCGCGTTGCCAAGCGCCAGGAGGCGCTCAAAATGGGTCGATGGATAGACATAGAGTTAAAAATATTTTTTAAAATTTAGCAAAAAATAAAATTTTAAGACAGCGTTTAAAGATTGAAAAACACTGACAGATTTGTTAACATTGTAGCATATTTAACGGGAGTATTCCAAGCTGTCGCTCTTGGTGGTTTGGGAGTAGATTTATTTTTATGGTTTACTTGGAAAAGTTAAAAGAAGAACTAGCAAAAAAATTTAATTGTGCGGCAACGGATTTTGTTTATCCACCCGAGACAAAAATGGGGCACTTGAGTTGGCCCCTCTTTACTGAAGCCACCAAACAAAAAATTAGCGCGCCGGAGTTAGCTGCTAAATTAGCGGCCACAGCGAACACGGCCCCGGATTTACCGGCCGCAATTAAAGAGGTGCGGGCGGTGGGGCCTTATTTAAATTTCTTTTTAGAGCCCGATATTTTTACGACTACGGCCACAACGGAGATTATTAGTGGTGGTAAAAATTTTGGATCTGTGCCCGAGCGCGAGACGCCGGCGATCATGATTGAATATTCAAATGGGAATACGCATAAAGAATTACACGTTGGTCACCTGCGCAATATTTCTTACGGAGCGGCGGTGGCTAAGATTTTAGCGGCGGCGGGCGAAAAGGTTATCCCTGTTTCCTATATTAATGATTTTGGTATTCATACGGCTAAAACTATTTGGAATTGGCAACGCCAAGAAAAATACGCAACGGCGACGGAGCCGAAGGGCTACTTATTAGGCCGTTGTTATAGTGAAGCTGTTCAGTTAATTGGCGACGATGAAACTGCCAAGCAGGAGGTCAGTGAAATCATGAAGGCCATTGAGAGTCGTCAGGGAGAGGTCTATCAGCTCTGGCAGGAGACTCGCCAGTGGAGCCTTGATTATTTTGCCTCTGTTTATCAGATTTTAAACATTCACTTCGATGATACTTTTTATGAGAGTGATTTCATTGATCAAGGCTTAAAAATAAAAGATGAGTTGCTGGCTAAGGGGATTCTGAAAAAAAGCGAAGGCGCTATTATTGCTGATTTAGAGCCCGAAGGTCTAGGTGTTCTGCCCATTATTCGTTCTGATGGCACCGCTCTTTATGCCGTTGCTGATTTGGCTTTAGCTTCGGCTAAATTTGCCAAGTATGATCTAGCCGAATCAATTTATGTCGTGGATATTCGTCAAGGTTTGTACTTTCAGCAACTGTTTGCCATCTTAAAGCGGATGGGGTATCAAGAAAAAATGACACACCTGGGTTATGATTTTTTGACTTTGAAAAATGGCATGATGTCTTCGCGCACCGGCAATGTTATTACTTTTCAAGAAGTTTTAGATGAAGCCGAGGCCAGAGCCCGTGAAGAAATTATCAAACGACACGAAGATTGGTCGGCGGAAAAAGTTGCTACCACAGCGCGCGGTTTAGCGGTCAGTGCTTTAAAATTTGAAATGATTAAAGTGTCCGCCGATAAAATTATCACTTTTGATATTACCGAAGCTTTGCGTTTTGATGGTTACACGGCCGCTTACTTGCAATATACCGGCGCCCGCGTTGCTAGCTTACTGAGTAAAAGCGGAAAAATTTTAGAGACTAAGGAGGCGCCTAATTACGAAGAACCCGAATTAATCTTGGTTTTAAAATTAGAGCGCTATTTAGAAACAGTTATCAAGGGGGCGAATGAGCGCGATCCGTCGGTAATTGCTCGTTACTTATTTGAGCTCGCGCAGGCGTTTAATGATTACTACCAACAGCGACCGATTTTGAAGGCGGCGCCGGGAGTGGCGGCGGGGCGTTTGCAGTTAGTGCGCGCTTGCAGTCAAGTTTTAAAAAATGGTTTTGATTTGTTGGGTCTTATTTATTTAGAAGAAATGTAAAATATGAAAGAAGCTACTAATGATTTAATGGAAAAAATTGTTTCTCTTTGTAAGCGGCGCGGCTTTGTTTTTCCGGCCGGGGAAATTTATGGCGGTTTGTCCGGGGCTTATAGTTATGGCCCTTACGGCGTAACTCTAAAAAATAAAATAAAACAGAAATGGTGGAATCGTTTTGTTTCTAGTCGGGATGAAGTTTATGGTTTAGATGGTCCGATTATTTTACCCTCACGGTTATGGGAAGCCAGCGGTCACGTCGGTGGTTTTAATGATGCCATGGTTGATTGTAAAAAATGCCGTAAGCGTTGGCGCGCTGATCATTTAGTTTTAGAAGCCACTGGTCAAGATTTAGAAGGTGATTTAGACGCTTTAAATAAGGCGTTGCTAGAAATTGCTTGTCCCGCTTGCGGAGCAAAGAATTGGAGCGCGGTCAGATTTTTTAACATGATGTTTAAAACGGAGATGAATGGTGTTGAAGAAATGGTCTATTTGCGTCCGGAGACAGCGGGCGCTATTTTTGCCGAGTTTAAAAATGTTGTTGATGTGATGCGTCCGAAGCTGCCCTTTGGTATTGCGCAAATTGGTAAAGCCTTTCGCAATGAGATTATTGTCGGTAATTTTATTTTTCGAACTCGCGAATTTGAACAAATGGAATTAGAATATTTTATTGATCCGGAAAAAGACTGGCAGCCACTGTTTGCTTCTCTTTTGGCGGAGCAGGAACATTTTTTTGTTGATGATTTAGGGGTTGACTCTAAAAAAATTCGGCGCTATGAACATCCCCAAGAAAAATTATCGCACTACTCCCGCAAGACGGTTGACTTAGAGTATGACATGCCTTTTGGTGGCTTTAAAGAACTGTGTGGTTTAGCTCATCGCGGCGATTTTGATTTAAAACAACACAGTGAATTTTCTAATCAAAAGTTGGAATATTTTGAAGCTACTACTAATCGTCATGTCACGCCTCATGTTTTAGAACCCAGCTTTGGTTTAGATCGCTGTTTTTTAGTGACCCTACTTTCTGCTTATCACGAAGAAACTGTTTCGGAAAAAGAAACTAGAGTGGTTTTAAAATTGCCGGCCGATTTAGCGCCGGTCACGATTGCGGTCTTTCCCCTTCTCAAAAATAAACCGGAGTTAGTGGCAGCGGCTCAAAAAATTTATAATAATTTACGCTCACAATTTTCTTGTGAGTTTGATGATAATGGCAATGTGGGCAAGCGTTACCGGCGTCAAGATGAAATTGGTACACCGTTTTGCATCACCGTTGATTTTGATAGTTTGGAAGATGAGACGGTAACTGTTCGTGATCGTGATACGATGACTCAAGAGAGAATTAAAATTTCAGAATTGGAAAAATATTTTTTTGCACGTTTAAAAAAATAAAAAAGCATTGCTATCGTTTTCATCTGGATGTATAATTAGAATAAGTTTTTCGGTCGATGTAATTTTTTTTAAAAAAAATTTTAAATTAGTTCCAATTGAAAGGAGGTGAAAATATGCCCGCAAATAAACCGGCTAAAAAAGTTGTGAAGAAAGCCGCCCCGAAAAAAGTTGCTCCTAAAAAAGCAGTTAAAAAGGTGGTTAAAAAAGCAGCTCCTAAAAAAGTTGTAAAGATGGCTGCTCCTAAAAAAGCAGTGAAAAAGATGGTTAAAAAAGCCGCCCCGAAAAAAGTTGCTCCTAAAAAAGCAGTTAAAAAGGCCGCTCCAAAAAAGAAAAAATAATTCTTTTTTAAGCCATTTGAAAATTATACAAAAATCGTCCGGTTTCCGGGCGATTTTTGTAATTGAGGAAAACTTGATACTCGCTGTGTTAGACTAAAAATATGAAACGCTTACTTTTAGTCAGTAGTTTATTTTTTTCACTTGGTCTGACGGTTTTTCTCCCTCAGTCACTTTATCCGCGGGGTTCGGTTAAGGTTTCTTTTCTTTCCGTCGGGCAAGGCGATGCAATTTTAATTGTGACTCCGGACAAAAAAACTTTGTTAATTGACGGTGGTCCCGATAACCGTCTGTTAGAAGAATTGAGCACCGTCTTACCTTGGTGGCAGCGCCAGTTAGATTTTGTTTTACTAACTCATGAACACAGCGATCATTTGTTCGGTTTGATTGAGCTTGGTGAGCGCTATCAAATTAAACAAGTTTTTTATGGAGAAGTAGATGAGGATAATATTTTAATTAAAGAGTGGTTTAGTAATTTAGAAAAAAATAAAATTCCTAAACAAAAAATTACTGCTGCTGACTCTTTTCCGCTTGGGGAGTATTGTCGGATTAATATTTTGAGCGCCGCCGCCAGTAAAGAAGTTAATGACCAGTCGGTGGTCAGTGAATTAGTCTGCGGCCAGCGTCAGTTTTTATTTACTGGTGATGCTGGTCAAGAAATCGAGACTGATTTGTTGGTGGGCGGTTTAAGCACCTATGATGTTTTAAAAATTTCTCATCATGGGGCTTCAAGTGCTAGTCAGGAAAATTTTTTAAGAACTGTTAAGCCGCTTGTCGCCATTATCTCAGTAGGGAAGGATAATAAATTTTCTCATCCACATCCGGAAACTTTAAAAAGGTTAGCGTTGATAACGGGAAATATTTTTCGCACCGATGAGCTTGGTACTATAAATATATTTGCTAATAATAAAGAAATTTATTTAAAAATGACCCCCTAATAAAGTTACTAACTCCAAGGGGCTTGACAAAGAATTAACGGTATGCTATATTGAATCGTTAGCGCTTCAGTTCTTTTTACTAAGGTCGTTTGAAACGGGTTAGGCACGACAAGCATGGGGATTTTCTTACTAGGGTTTTTTGGGCCTGTGAGATAATATCAGAAATGGTATTCTCTCATAGGCTCGGGGATTCCTAGAAGAGATTTTCTTGCCTGCCCGTTTCAGACGATCTTTTTTTTAAATCAAAGCGCCCTCTCTGTGGGGGCGCTTTCTTTTTTAATTAATTATTATTCCGGCTTCGTCTCTGTTTCTGGAGTAGAGCTAGCAGTGTTAGAAGAATCTGTTTCGGCTTCAGTCTGTTCTGCCTCTTCCGCTTTCGCTTCCGGGTCGACGCCGACTAAACAAACTGCTTGCCAAGGAACATAATGAGATTTAAAGCGCTTCACTTTTTCTTCACCGTCAGGATAGATAACAGTGTAATCAAAATAAGTATCAGCCCCATTATGTGAACTCTCGGTACATCTTTTTTCGCCGGGTTTAAGATCGGTGGTTTCAATAATTTTTGTTGGCGCCGGTTTAACAATGTTAAAAATTACCGGCGTGGTGGTCGTAGCTTCACGGCCATCCTCTTTACCCCAGAAATCAAAGTAAAGATCATCGCCGTCAATGCGTGCCTGAATCAATATATAATCGGGACTATCATTGATAAAGCGGACATCGGGGAGCGGATCATAAATAGCGGCATCCATACCGGCTGGCTCATAGTAGCTAACGCGGTAAGAATGATTTTGGCGCATCGTGATTGGCAGGCCGGAGCCTAAGGCGGAACGGAAGATGGTCGTTGCTACCTGACATAGGCCGCCACCATATTCAAGTTGGGTTTTGTCACCTTTAATTACGTATTCCGGTAAGTAGCCGCCACTGGCATCCATATCCCCAAGAGCCTTAATTAAAGAAAATTCTTCACCGGGAGCAATTAGTAAGCCATGTAGAGTATCGGCGCCAACCTTAATGTTGTGACGTCGGTTTTTAGAAGAGCCGGAAAAATTGGAGTGGCCAGTTCCGATTAGTTCTTCAATTCTTAAGGGGTTATCGCCACTTTTTATTTCCGGTAAGATTAGGTTGACACTTAACTCCGTTTCCGTAATTTTATTTTCTAAATAATTTTCTAAAATATCAGTAACACTTTTTTCCGTGTCTAATTTTTTTCCGATTACGGCCGGCGACCAATCAGTTAAACGATTTTCTGCTAGTTCATAGCGAGGTGCTTGAGGTTCGCGATTAATATCGGGGGCAACTAGTTCGTTTAAATAAGCGGCAATTTTTTTAGAATCCAAACCGACCGTTTGCGATTGATTATTAAACTTAGGAACAATCCAGGTCGCCACGGTGCTTTTTGGCACTATCCAAGTGCTCGTGGCGGTTTCTGCATCGGCGGCGACAGTTAAGGTTAGACCACCTTGATTAATCAAGGCTTGAGCGGCTGGTCTTAAATTTTCTAAATCAGCTTGATAAACCTGGGGGCGAACTAATTTGGTTGTAAGAACAGCCTCTTCATTGCTTAGGGTGGCTAAATTTTTATGAATTGTTTTGAGAGCCGTTTCAAAATTAATTTGTCGGCCAATCTGTTCCGGCCGAATCGTAAATTCCCAATCAGTGCTTAAGTCTTCATGAACTATGAAACTAGCGTCCTGAGGGGTGATGGTAAGATCGGGAAGAGCTTCAGTTAAATAGCTTTTAAGCAAGGCCTCATCTAAGAAATAAGGAATATCTAAGTGGGCGGGGGTAAAGTAACTAACTAAATAACGTTGCCAAGAATTAGCTGCAAGATTGTTGGTTAAAAATTGATTTATTAGTTCCGGTTGCCAAGTAAAAATTGGCAAACTGGCCTCGACGTTGACTTGGATGGCGGCCGGAATTTCTAAGCGGGTATCATTATGTCGGACTACTAATCTTGATTGCTCCCAAGCCTGCAGATTTTTTTCTATTAACTGCTGGGCCTCACCGATTGTTAAATTGCCGACTAAAATAGGGCCGACACTGGTGCCCGGGTTAATTTTATTAGCGTTGAGTTTCCAAGTGAAGAAAAAAATCGCGCCGCTGGTTAATAATAAGATTAATAAAAATGCCCCCAAGAAGATAAAAAAATTTTTCTTTGGCGGGCGCTTTTCTATTTTTTTCATATTTGTTTGTTGGTTCCTAGGCCGTCAATAAGTCATTAAGCAAATCTTTTGGAGCCGAATCTTCTTCCGAGGTTTGACTATTTAGGAGCTCAAATAAATCGGGTGTACTCATAATTAAGATTAATAATCAATTTTAATTTCTTGACCGAGTTCGGGGCCGTGGTTTAAGCGCTTGAGAGCGATGGTTAAGATTCCATTTTCAACATTCGCGCTAATTTCTCGATTATCAACCTCGGCCGGTAAAATTAAAGAGCGGTGACAAGGTCCAAAAAAACACTCTTTATAAAAGTAGTCTTCTTCAGGAACTGCTAACTCATCAATTTTTTGGTACTTGATGGTGAGCAAGTCATTATGTAAAGAAATTTTTAAATCTTCCGGTTCCGCTCCTGGAACGATCGCTCGAATAATTATTTGACTGGGGGTTTGGTAAACATCAATGGCTAATTGGTAATTATTTTGATCGGCAGACCAATCGCTAATAGCTGGTCGACTATTTTCTTGGATGGTCGCTTTATTGGGGCGATTGAATAAATTGTTGAGCATAAGAAAAAATTACGGTGGGCTCGTGCAGACTCGAACTGCAGACCTCTACGATGTCAACGTAGCGCTCTAACCAACTGAGCTACGAGCCCGTCAATAAGCCCATTATATTATATTAAGATAAATTTGGAAAGGCTTAGTTAATAATGATAAATTTATTCCGCTCCATTGTCGAGATATTAATTTTGGATCGGTCTCGGCCGGTGAGGTTTTAAATAAAAACAGGTTTTCTTGTTCAAAATTTTGTTAGCAGGGGAAAAATAAAAGCGGAGATTAATTTCTCCGCTTTTAGGATTAAGGGGGGTGTTAACTTTTTTTTAATTGCGCTGGATCTTCATTTTTTGACTGTGTCCTGGCCCGGCTTTTAGGCCTTGGCCTTGCTCAACCCCTAACTCTTTTAAAATCGCTTGTTTTTCGGCCGGAGTGCCGGCTTTATGGGCCGCGACTAAACGGGAGAAATTTTCAGCAGTAACTTTGCTAAGTAAAGGCGAGTCAGGATTAATTTTTTTCACTGCTACTTTCCAAGCTTCGTAATTATTGTTATTAATGGCCGTTCGGAGCGTGGCCATATTAGTTAAGTGGAGATCTCTGTTTTCATTATTAGCTTGGAAGCGATTAACATAATCTTGAAAGTTGGCTGCGGTGACGGTTTGGAGTTGGGGCGCATTTGGGCTTAAAGCCTTAACCGCCTTTACCCACTCTTGATAATTAGCGGTCTTTAAAGCGTTTCTAACTGCCTCCATTTTTACTCGGACCGCTTCCTTCTCAGCGGTGGTTAGTTGTGAAAAATTAGCAGGTTTTATTTTACCTAAAGTTAAGCCCATATTTCCCCGGTGGGCCGGTCTTTGGTTGGTGTTAAGGCTGCTCGGCGGTTGATTTTTTTGCCACAATTTAAAATTATTATCGTTGGCTGCTAAGACTGAACTCGCGCTGCCGATTAAGGCGATAGCTGCGATAAGAGTACTACCTTTGATTATATTTTTATTTAACATAAGGTTTGAGCCGGTTTTTTAAACCTTTGGCTAGTTAATTATTAATTTGAGGGGCCCTATACTTATTAGTACGCTTTTTAAAAATAATTCTTCCATTCTTGCGTCTTCTTTAAAAAAGTAAAAATTAATTTTATCTAAGCTCTTCGTTTATAATAAAAACGGCTTTTTTAGCCGTTTTTATTGGTTACGCTGGCCTCGTCCTTGACCTCGCCCTTGAGTCTGATTGTGGTAGAGGCGATCTAAAAATCCCTTCCCGGCACCACCAGGAGCACTCGTTTTATAATGAAAAGTATCATTATTTTTTTTCTCGCCTTTAAGTTTTATTGTTTCGCCAATTGGTAAAGTGTGGTCGGAATTGTCCGCCTTCACTTTCCAGACTTTTTGTTTGGCATCTAAAAATTTTTGGTAGCCATTTTCTTCGGGGCTAATCGCCTTGCCCCACAGGCGCCCCGCTTGAGGATCGGACCACAATCTCACATTGGGGTTAATGATGGTTTCATATTGAGGCAGATTATAGCTTAAAACATCATCAACTTTTTCATCTATTCCGGCTGCTCGCATCACGCCACCGGTAGCTAAGGTAGCGACGACAATTAATATTAAAATTAAGAGAGGAGAAAAGCGGTAGCCGTTTTCAGTTTTTTTAATGTGGGAATAAGCAAGAAGAGTAAAAGCAATCATGGCTATAACCCAAATTAAGGGGAGACTGTTAATTAAGAAAAAGACGGGGCTGGTTTCCATAGAGGAGGCCTCTTGCCAAACGGCAAAAGGTTTAATAAAAGAGGCGCCGGCAAGGGTTAAGCCTCCGGCCAAAACTGCCAGTATTCCTAATATCCAAAGCAAAATGTTTTTGAGCACAAAGAACCAGCCGGGAAGTGGCTTAAGATTTTTTTCTTTAATTTCCTGAATTACGTTGTTTTTAAATTTTTGAGGGTTTATTTCCATATTTTCAAAGTTCTAATTTTTCTCTTAAACTTTTTTTGGCCCGATTTAACAGGGAGGCGACCGTTCCGGTTGGTTTTTTTAAAATTTCTGAAATTTCCTGGTAATTTTTTTCTTCCAAAAAACTTAAGATTAGGATTTCCCGGAACTTAGGTTTAATAGTTTTTAAAGCCTCCTTAACTCGGTCTTGCTCCAGGCGGAGGTGTAAATCATCTTCTAAATTAAGAGCCGCGGCTAATTGGGAGTCAACCAAATCTTCTAAACTTTGTTGGTGGCCTTCAGCCCGCGTTTGTCTTTTTCGGTGATAACTTATGGTTTGGTTGCGAGCGATAGCGTAGAGCCAAGAAGAAAACTTTTTTTCTGGTTTGTAGGAATTAAGATTTAAATAAACTTTTAGCCAAATTTGCTGTAATAAATCTTCATTATCTTCCAAGGAATAATTATTAAGTCGAGCGACAAAACGGGCGATAGGCTCTTGATAGCGGTTAAGTAAAAAAACAAAATCATCACTTTTTTTTAAAGCGGCTTGGACCAGACTGGCATCTGGAACCTCATTGGGGTCGTAAAGATTAACCATCTCCTATATATTAGTACGCTTTTTTTAGTTTTTCCTCCCCTAGTAAAAACGAAGCTTTGCGCTTCGCCTTGGTGCGCCCAGATGGAGTCGAACCATCGACCCCCGCTTTATAAGAGCGGTGCTCTAACCACTGAGCCATGGGCGCTTAATCTTCTTTATAGATATATCATTCATGGGCTGACAAATCAAGAAAAAATATTTTTAGCGCGTCAACCAAGTAGTTAGTTCTTGTTTAAGAGTGTTTAAATATTTTTCTAAAGTTTTCTCGTTAGTTTCTGATTTTTGTAAAGAGGTTTGCGCCAAACGGAAGTTGCCTTGGGGCTGATACTTTTTGAGTAATTTTAAAGCATCCATGTTTTTGGCGGCGTATAAAACAACTTTTAGCTCCTCGGCTTTTTCCGGATCTTCAAAAATTAAAGTAATTACTCGAGCCTCGGGAATATTGGCAATTAGCTCGTCAATAATATCAATTAAGTTATCGGCACCGGCACCGGTATTTTTAAAATCTTCCTGGCGAATATAGGACCAAATTAAAGAGCTATTTAATTCCGCTTTTAAACCAGCAAGAACTTTCCCCCATAATTTCAGGGTAGAGAAGTTGCGGGAACGATAAAGATGATTGACTATTTTTTCTCGTTCACCGCCAGCGGCGATTAATAAAGAGGCGAGCTCTAAGGTTTTCGGGGTGAGTCGGTTACTCTTAAAGCTTTTGGTGCCGGCAATTAAACCGGCCAACAAGCTGGTAGCGACCTCATCAGTAATTAAACGACGCTCATTTTCTGATAAAGCGGAGTATAAAATTTCGCTAATCGTCGCGGCACTTAAATCAACCAGATTAATCTCACCAAACTCTTCGTTCTCGGCTTGACAATCTAAGTTGATAACATCGGTTTTATAAAATAGGTCAATATTATCATTATAAATAATCCCCAGCGAATCCAGATCAGCGGCTCCGGTAACAATAATTAAATCATAAGGAGGGGGAGCGTTTTCGACTTTAACATTTTTAGCTTTTAAATTTTTTTCTTTAGGAAAGATAAAAAATTTTAGTTCCTCGTCATCGTAGTTATATTTTATCCGGGCCACTTCCGATTCTTTGACTGGTAAACTAATTATTAAGGGGCCAGAGAAGTCTAATTGGTGTTTTATTCCTTTAAGAGGAGTTAAAAAATTCCAAGTTTTTTGACGCCACGAAGGGGCGGCCGCCAAAGCTGGTTCTTTTCCCAGCTTCTCGAGTAATTGAAAAAGAGTGGCACTAACCGCGACGGCCTCGCCGGGCCAATCAGCCGGAAAAACAAGGAGCGGTTTCTGGCTCTTTCGTAAGCGATTTAAAAATTGTTCCTCGTTAGTTAACATGGCAATACAAAATACTTAGTTTCCTAATATAGCCTGATGGTTAAAGTTAGTCAAGTGTTTAAAACCCTTATTTTTATTGACTTGTCGTTATTTTTCTGGTATTTTTGATTAGTATGAAAACAGAACTAAGTAAAACCTACGCGCCTCAAGAAAATGAGGATGAAATCTATCATTTGTGGGAAAATTCGGGTTTTTTTAACCCTGATAATGCTCCTTTACCTAAGACGGCAGAAACTTATACGATTATTTTGCCGCCGCCAAATATCACGGCGAAGCTGCATATTGGCCATAGCGTTATGTTGGCGATTGAGGACCTGCTTATTCGTTATCACCGCATGAACGGTTATCGTACGCTCTGGGTTCCGGGCACTGATCACGCCGCGATTGCCACTCAAATGGTGGTTGAGAAAAAAATTTTTGAAGAAACTGGACAAACCAGACATGATTTAGGTAAGGAAGCTCTTTTGGAGAAAATTTGGGAATTTTTGCGAAATACGCAATCCGAGATTTTAGGACAAATGCGTAAAATGGGGGCCTCTTTAGATTGGTCCCGAGAAGCCTTTACTTTAGATGAGTCTCGCCAGAAAGCAGTTAACCGCTTATTTGTAGAAATGTATGAAGAGGGCGTGATTTATCGGGGTGAACGAATTGTTAATTGGTGTCCGCATTGTCAATCAACTTTAGCTGACGATGAGGTGGAGTATAGCGAGCAAACAACTAAACTATATACTTTTAAATATGCCTCGGATTTTCCAATCGCCATTTCTACTACCCGGCCAGAAACAAAATTAGGCGATACGGCGGTCGCGGTTAATCCGAAAGATGAGCGTTATAAAAAATATCTTGGTCAAGAATTTAAAGTTGATTTTGTTGGGCAAAAGTTAAGGCTTAAAGTAATTGCTGATCGGAATGTTGATCCGGATTTTGGCACGGGCGCTTTAGGGGTGACCCCGGCGCACTCCATGATTGATTGGCAGATGGCTCAAGAAAATGAGTTGCCAATTATTAAAGTTATTTCTGAGCAAGGTTTAATAAGAGAAGAATTTGCTGATTATTCCGGCCTTGATGTTCTTTCGGCTCGGGAAAAAATTGTTAATAAACTTAAGGAAGCGAATTTACTTATTAGCGAGGAAGAAATTAGTCATAACCTCTCGACCTGCTATCGCTGCGATACGCCGATTGAGCCTTTGCCTTCTAAGCAGTGGTTTATTAATGTGGGCAAACCCTTAAAACGCTTAGGTGGCCAATCCTTAAAGGATAAGGCTTTAGAGGTGGCTCAAGATGGATCTTTAAAATTTGTTCCAGAAAGATTTAATAAACGTTATCAAGATTGGCTGACGAATTTGCACGACTGGTGTATTTCGCGACAAATTTGGTTTGGCCATCCGATTCCGGTTTGGTACCGCGACGAAAAAGTTTACTGCGGCCCTGAGGCGCCGGAAGGCGAAGGCTGGGTTCAGGATCCCGATACTTTAGATACTTGGTTTTCCTCAGGGATGTGGACTTTTTCCACTTTGGGTTGGCCTGATAATTATCAAAATGGTAAGAAAGTCGGTGACTTGGCGCGTTTTCATCCTACTCAAGTTTTGGAAACCGGCTACGAAATTTTAACGCTCTGGGTTTCGCGCATGGTGATGATGTCTATGTTCTGTTTGGGCGAGTTGCCCTTTGAAACCGTTTATTTGCACGGCACAATTTTAGATAAGCAGGGTAAAAAAATGAGCAAAAGTAAGGGCAACGGGGTTGATCCTTTGTTAGCGATTGCTGATTACGGTGCCGATGCTTTACGCCTTTCCTTATTAATGGGGAGCACGCCGGGAAATGATAGCCGCTATAGCGCTGAGCGTGTTGAGGCTAAACGTAACTTTATCAATAAGCTTTGGAATATTGCCCGTTATATTTTAAGCCAGCCGGGCGTGGCCGAATGCGAGGTAACTGCCGTACCGGAAGCGAAAACCTTGGCCGACCGTTGGATTTTAGCGGAGTTAAGCGCTACCTTTGCGGAAGTCCGCCAGCGCTTAGATAATTTTGAGTTCTCTTTAGCCGCTGAAGCTTTAACTGAATTTACTAAAGATAAGTTGGCTGATTGGTATTTGGAAATTGCTAAGGTTGAAGGCGGCAAAACTGAAATTTTAAATTATTTACTCGTCGCTATTTTACATCTTTGGCATCCTTTCATTCCTTTTGTGACGGAAAAGATTTGGCAAAGTTTTCGACCAGGAATTTTAATGGTGGCGCAATGGCCAGAAGCCCAGCTAATTACTGATGTGGAAGCAAAAACCGCTTTAAGCTTGTGGCGTGATTTAATTGTGGCAATTCGCAACGCCCGCAGTGCTAATAAGGTTGCGCCGGGGCGACAGTTAGTAGCTTTAGCTTTTTCGCCAAAAAATAAAAATCTTTTAGAGCCGGGTTTAGAGTTAATTACTAAATTAAAAACGGGCCTATCCTCCTTAACTTTAGTGACGGAAGACCCGCGACCGGATAAGGCGGTGGTGGTGGTTGTCCAAGACACGATCATTTATCTTTTGGAGGCCGTTGACCCGGAAAAAGAAGCGAACCGCCTTGCTAAAGAGCAGTCCAATTTGGAAAAATTAATTGCCAACTTAAAAGGGCGTTTAGCTAATCAAGAATTTATCAGTCGCGCTCCCGCCCACATCGTGGCCCAAGAGCAAGCCAAACTCGCTGCTTACCAAGCGGAACTCAATAAATTAAAGGAAACAATATGACCTTGAAACGTTATCTTTTAGCAATCGCAGTGGCAACGGCGGTTTGCGCGACCGCTTTTCTCTATGTTGCTAGCAGCGTCAATCCGAACACCACTAATCAGCTAGGTTTTTTATTTTTTTATGGCTCCTTATTTTTAACCTTGTTTGGTTTTACGGCGCTCTTCGGTTTTTTGATTCGCTTTGTCGCCCTTAAACATGAATTAGCTTTTTATTCGGTGCGCAATGCCTATCGGCAGGCTTTTTTATTTTCCGCTTTCATTATTATTCTTTTGTGTTTATTGGCGAAAAATTTATTTACTTGGTTAAACCTCGCTATTTTAGGCACCCTATTTATTATTATTGAGGCTATCTTAACTCGCCCCAGTAAAAACCGACTTTAATTATTTATATGAAAGAACAATTAAACAATTTTCAAAAAACTTTTTCCGCGGCTTTAGCGGCTCTCAAAACTCCGGAGGAATTACTTGATTTTGAGCATCGGTTTTTGTCTCGTAAAGGAGAGCTGGCGAAACTAATAGGACAGATTAAAAATTTAGAGGGCGACGCTCGGAAAGAATTCGGGGCGGCGGTTAATAAGCTAAAAGTTCAGTTGACTCAAGAGTTTGAAGAAGTCCGCGCTCAGTTAAACTCGACTTCAGCCGTGGCGGCGGTTACAGATTCCACCTTGCCGGGAAAAGAAATTGAAATCGGACATCTCCATCCCCTGACCTTAGTACGCCGAGAAATTGAAAATCTTTTTACTTCCATGGGGTTTATGGTTTTAGATGGTCCCGAGCTAGAAAGTGATTATTACAATTTTGAATCTTTAAATATTCCTAAACATCATCCAGCCCGAGATATGCAGGATACTTTTTACATCGACAAGAAAAACGAGGATGGTGATTATGATTTATTGATGCGCACCCAGACTTCCAATGTTCAAGTGCGAGCCTTAAAGAAATATGGCGCACCTTTAAAAGCAATTATTCCTGGTCGAGCCTTTAGAAACGAAGCCACTGATGCTCGTCATGAACATACTTTTTATCAATTAGAGGGTTTGATGGTTGGTGAGAATATCAATTTTGCCCACCTAAAAAGTTTTTGTGAGATTGTCGGAAAAAAGCTTTATGGCCCTAATACTAAATTGCGAATGCGTCCTAAGTTTTATCCTTTTGTTGAGCCTGGCTCTAACGGTGAATACACTTGCTTCTTGTGCGAGGGGAAAGGCTGTCGAGTTTGCAAGGGCTCGGGTTGGTTAGAGATTTTAGGTTGTGGTTTGATTCATCCTGATGTTTTACGGGCCGGTGGCTTAGATCCGGAAAAATATTCAGGCTTTGCTTTCGGCTTCGGCCTGTCTCGGTTAGTGATGCTAAAATATGGTATTGACGATGCCCGCCTATTGATGAGTGGCGATAAAAGATTTTTAAATCAATTTTAAAGAGTATTTTATTATATGTTAATTTCTTACGACTGGTTAAACGATTTTATTAAACTTCCTAAAACAGCCATACCGGAAGAGGTGGCGGCCAAGTTCACGATGCACACCGTGGAAGTGGAAGGGGTTAAAAGACAAGATTCGCAGTGGCCGGGAGTGGTCGTCGGTAAAGTTTTGACTGTGGAACCGCACCCGAATGCCGATCGCCTGCGGGTCACGAAAGTGGATATTAAAGCGGCAGTTTTAAATATTGTTTGTGGCGCCCCCAATGTCGCCGCCGGCCAATTAGTAGCGGTGGCTACGATTGGTTCCGTGCTACCCAATGGTTTAGAAATTAAAGAGTCAACTTTACGGGGCGTTATTTCCGAAGGAATGATTTGCGCCGAAGACGAGTTAGGTTTAGGTGACAACCATGAAGGCATTATGGTTTTGGACAAAACGGCCAAGATTGGCGAGCCGCTCGCTAAATATTTTAAATTGAGTGATGTTGTTTTAGAAATTGATAATAAGTCTTTATCTAATCGTTCGGATCTTTGGGGACATTATGGCTTGGCCCGAGAGTTGGGAGTAATCTATGAGGTACCCATAAAAGATTATGCCGAGTTTTTAAAAACAGCAATTGAGGACAGTGGGGAGGAATTAAGTGTTAAGGTTGAAGATAGCCGTCTTTGCCCTCGTTATTTAGCCTTAGCGATTGGGGGCTTAGAAATTACCGAATCGCCACAGTGGCTCAAGAATCGTTTACAGGCGGTTGGTTTACGACCGATTAATAATATTGTTGATTTGACTAATTATGTCATGTTAGAAACCGGTCAGCCTTTACATGCTTTTGATCGCGATTTAGTAAAGAAGATTGGTGTTCGGCTGGCGAAGAAGGACGAACAACTTACTCTTTTAGACGGTCAAGAAAAAGAATTGACCGAAGAGATGTTGGTGATTACTGATGGTGAAAAACCGGTCGCTGTGGCTGGCGTTATGGGTGGTAAAGATAGCGGCGTTTCTCTTAATACTAATGAAATTATTTTAGAGGCCGCTAATTTTGAAGCTGTCTCGGTTCGTAAGACAGCGGCTAAGTTAGGTTTGCGAACGGAAGCCTCGGTCCGTTTTGAAAAATCTTTAGATCCAAATTTAGCGGAGACCGCTTTGTGGCGCTTTTGGACTTTACTGAAAGAAATTGCCCCCGGAGCCAAGGTTATCAGTAAAATTTTTGATCATAAAAAATTTAATTTAGAAGCCGGTCCTTTAACTCTGAGTTTAAACTGGATCAATGAGCGCGCCGGTCAAGAAATTCCGGAAACTAAAGTCATTTCTATTTTAGAACGCCTAGGTTTTGGGGTTACTAATAATAACGGTGAATTATCGGTAGTGATTCCTAGTTGGCGCGCCGCTAAAGATGTTCGTTTAAAGGAAGATGTCTTAGAAGAAGTTTTGCGTTTCTGGGGTTATGATAATTTACCTTCGATAGCGCCAAGAGCTGCTTTAATTCCGCCTTTGCGTTTAGCTGATTTAGCCCTCGAGAAAAAATTAGAAGACTTTTTGTCTGGTTCTTTAAATTTGACCGAAACCCAAAATTACAGTTTTGTTAGTCATCACCATTTACAAAAATTTGGTCTAGAGGAAGGCACTTATTTAAAAATTGCTAACCCGTTATCGGATCAGTATGATTACTTGCGGCAGAATTTAGCGATTAATCTTTTAAATAATGTTCGCACTAATCAATTTAATTTTTCCCGCCTGTCTTTATTTGAAATCGGCCGTGTTTATTTTGATATTCCGGGAGTTTTTGATAAGGCGGGCGATGATCAAGAGCGCTTACCTTACCAACAGAAACGCCTGGGCTTACTCTTAGCCACTAAAGAAAACGCGGATAATTTTGCGGTTGTTAAGGGTTGGGTTGCCGCCCTTATTACTTATTTATTTGGGAAAACTTGGGATTTAGAATTTGTCTCTCCAGAAGATTCCGCCGCCTATCATTATAGTGACCCCAGTGAAACAGTAAGGTTACGAGTGAATGATCGCGACTTGGGGACGATTACGACAATTTCTACCGCGACGGCCAGAGAGTTTGGCTTAAAAATGAAAGTAACGGTGGCCGAGTTAAGTTTAGTAGAACTCGAAGCCCTCTTGGCTGTTTGCCCGGCTCTTAAATATCAAGCGCCGGCTAAATACCCCGCGGTTGAGCGCGATTTAGCTTTTGTTGTTAATAGTGAAATGGTGTATAATAATCTCAGACAAGAAATAAAAAAGTTTAATTCTTTGTTGGTCGCGGTTGATTTGTTTGACACTTATCAGGGTGGCCAATTGGGTGAAGGTAAAAAAAGCTTGGCTTTTCATCTTAAATATCAGGCTCCCGATCGCACTCTTCGCTCCGAGGAAGTTGAGGTCATTCAAAAAGAGCTGGTTAAACATTTAGAAGAAAAGTTTGGCGCACAAATAAGAAATTTTTAATTTTAAAAATATGTTTGAAACTTCTGGTGATCTTTTAAATTTAGTAATCGCTTTTTGTGTCATCGTCCTAACATTTTTTCTTTGTTGGGCTTTGTCCTATGTTATCGCTGCTACAATTAAAGCTAAAAGAGTTATTGATCGCGCGGAGCGGATTGTGACTGGCGCTGAAGGGATTGCTGCGACCGTCAAAAAAACACTTAGCGACAGTAGTCTTTATTTAAAGTTCTTTAATCTCGTAGCGGCGCAAGTCCTCGGTTTTTTGAAGGATCGCCCCTTTAGGCGGGCAGCGAAAGAGGAAAAAACAAGTGTTAAAAAATCCACTACCCCAAAAAGTACGGCTAAAAAATTGACTGTCAAAAAGAGAACGGCTAAAAAATAATTAAAAAAACTGTTAATAAAAAAAGCCTCTCCTTAGGGAGAGGCTTTTGGTTGAGAAATTATTTTAGAAAGCCGCAGCTTTTTTGACTGCAAATAATTTTACCTTGCCGATCTTTGATTAAGAGGTTGTGGCAGTCTGGGCATTTTTCTCCGGTCGGTTGGCCGTAATAAGCAGTTTTGCAATCGGGATAATTATCACAAGCATAAAAGACCCCCCGTTTACTGAACTTTTTGACAATTTTTCCTGTTCCACAAACCGGGCAAGCTATTTCTGGCATCGACTCGTCAGTAATATTTTTTATGTTTTTACATTTCGGGTAGGCGGTGCACGCTAAGAAAGGGCCGTAGCGTCCGGTTTTAACAGCCATCGGGCTGCCACACTTAGAACATTTTTCATCTTTATATTTTTCGGCTAGAGCGCTGATTTTCGAATCCGCGCTTTTCTTTTTCGCTTCTAAAGATTTGATATTTTTACAATCAGGAAAACCGCTACAAGCTAAAAATTTACCATAGCGTCCTGTTTTCACAATCATCGGTTGACCGCATTTTTCGCACACCTCCTCACTGCTTTCTTCAGGCATAATTTCGTTTTTATTTATTTCTTGGTATTTTTTTTCTAAGTTGTCGTGAAACTTTTCGTAAAAGTTGCTAATTACTGGTTGCCAACTAATTTTTCCGGCCGCGACTTCGTCCAATTCATTTTCCATGTTAGCTGTAAATTGATAATCAACGATTTCTGGGAAGTGCTCAACCAATAAATCATTAACAATAAAAGCTATTTCGCTAGGCTCTAGCCTTTTATTATCATCGCGGCTCACATAGCCGCGTGTAATAATTGTATTAATGGTTGGGGCATAAGTGGAAGGACGGCCGATGCCGTGGTGCTCCAACTCTTTAACTAAAGTGGCGTCAGAATAGCGCGCCGGTGCTTTGGTAAAATGTTGTTCGGTTTGGACTTCAATTAATTTTAAGGCGGCGCCATCTTTAACAACGGGCAACACTTGTTCGCTGGTTTTTTCTGGATAAATTTCTAGATAGCCTTTAAAAATTAAAACTTGGCCATTGCTACGTAAGTCAAAATCGCCGGCACTAATATCAATAGCGGTTGTTTCTAATTCGGCGGCGGTCATTTGCGTTGCTAGGGAACGCGACCAAATTAAACGATAAAGACGTTGTTCGTTTCCCTCTAAGCCTTTAATCTCATCCGGATGGCGGTTGGCCTCGGTTGGTCTAATCGCTTCGTGAGCCTCTTGAGCATTTTTATTCTTTTTTTTGAAAACTCGTGGCTGTTTGGGGAGGTAAGATTTTCCTAAAGTTTTTTCCAACCAGGCGCGACTTTCTTCTAAAAATTTAGCAGACAAGTTTAGCGAATCGGTACGCATGTAAGTAATAAATCCACGCTCATAAAGTTTCTGAGCAATTGTCATCGTTTGTTTGGCCGAAAATCCTAATTGGCGATTAGCCGCTTGTTGTAAAGTAGAAGTAGTTAGCGGTGCCGGCGGATTTTTTTTAACGCGTTTAGCGCTAACGCTTTTTACTTGGTATTTTTCTTTCGTCAAAGCGTCTTTGTATTGTACGGCTAAATCTTTATTTAGTTCCAGAGGTTTTAAGGTTTTTCCTTTAACCCCAACTAGCTCCGCTCGTAAATCTTCAA
Source organism: Patescibacteria group bacterium (assembly GCA_050943055.1). GTDB lineage: Bacteria > Patescibacteriota > Patescibacteriia > Patescibacteriales > UBA12465 > JAEZRQ01. The sequence goes on along the minus strand of JBMNOL010000001.1, from coordinate 6,119 downwards.
CCGAGTCGGTTTTTAAAAGAACGCTTAAGCTCCAGTATTCTTGAGCAACAAACTTTTTAATCTCGCGTTCTTTTTCAACCACTAAGCGCGTGGCCACACTTTGGACGCGCCCGGCCGATAAACCCTTGGCGACTTTTTTCCAAAGAAATGGTGACAATTCATAACCAACCAATCGATCTAATAAGCGACGCGCTTGCTGAGCGTCAACCAAATTCATATCTAGGCCTCGCGGATTTTGAAGTGCCTCTAAAATGGCCTCTTTAGTGATTTCGTGAAAGGCAATACGTTCGCTATTTTTTGGAGTTAAATTTAAAACCTCGCTTAGGTGCCAAGCAATCGCTTCACCTTCGCGGTCTTCATCGGATGCGAGAATAACTTTTTCTGCCTGTCCGGCCTGCTTTTTTAAGTCGCTTACTTTTTTGCGCGCACTGGTTGGAATTACATATTTAGGTGTAAAGCTATTTTCAATTTCAATTCCCATGGTGCTTTTCGGCAAATCACGAACATGACCAAAAGAAGAAGTGACTTGGTAGTCTTTGCTTAAAAACTTGGCAATAGTCTTAGCTTTAGTTGGCGATTCAACAATTATTAAATTCATAAAATTAAAAAATTATCTGCTAGTTAGTTTACTATCTGAGTTAAAGCTGTCAACTTTTAAAAAATAATGTTTTAAAAAAATCCCTGAAAAGATCAGAGATTTTTTGGCCGCTCAAGAGATGCCGTCAACAAAGAAACAAGCTGCCCCTCCTCAGCTAACTCCTTTCTGGCGACATCACTTTAGCGGCCAGGACTATAATTCTTTAAGAGCGCGATCAATAGTTTCATTTAAAGATTCCTTTTCAGCGGCAGAAAAATTAGTCAAAACAAATTGTTCAGCGGGAATCTGATGGCGCAATTTTTCATTCGCCACGCCAATTTTTAAACGCCGAAATTTTTGGGTTTTTAAATGATTGATAATTGACTTAACCCCGTTGTGGCCGCCACTGCCGGAATCGGTAGTGAGTCGGTAGTGTCCCAAGCTCTGATCAATGTCATCATGAATTACTAGAAGTACTTCACTTAAATCGGCAGCCGTTTTTTTAAAAATCCCTAAAGTTTTGGGCAGCAACTGGTAATAGCTAAGAATTTTTCTGACCGCTTCGCCGGAATTATTCATAAAGGTTTGCGGTTTGGCGTACAAACAATCACCTTGTCGATAGATTTGGCATTGCAGACGTTTATTGTCTTCCCACTTTACCGGTCCCAGTAAACGGTCAAGCGCCATCCAGCCGACATTGTGGCGATTAGCGGCATATTCCTTTCCGGGATTTCCTAAACCAATAACGATTTTCATATAATTATTATAGACTAAGTGACTTTAATTTTCCTCTAATAAAACTTTAATAAAAAGTAAAGAAAAATATTTAAAAACCCCAGTGGTTTCTGGGATTTTTAAGAATTAAGACTATGGACGCGCTTGTTATTCACAACCTCCATTTTTAGTGGTGTCCCAATAAAATTATATTTTTCTCGTAATCGGTTCTCCATAAAGCGGACGTAGGAAAAATGAAGATTATCTTTGGAACCGATCCTAATCTTAAAGGTTGGCGGATTGGTCTGGGTTTGGGTAAATTCATAAATTCGCGGCGCTTTCAAACCCTTACCTTTCGCCGGTAAATGAATCTTAACAATTTTTGCCAATAGTTTTTGTAATTGAGAATCGGAAACTTTTAATTCCCGAGCCGCGGCTATCTCTAGAATTAGGTCGAGAAGCTCCGGAACTTTTAAACCGCTTTTTGCTGAGACAAATTTGATCGGGGCCCAAGCAACAAAAGGGAAATGATTATAAATTTTTTGGGTCCAGCCTTTAACATCTTTAGGTTTAATTTTATCCCACTTGTTCGCTAGCAAAATTAAGCTTTTTTGTTGGGCGATTATTTCACCAACAAGACGAGCGTCCTGCTTGGTTAATGGCTCGGAAACATCCAAGACAAATAAAATCAAATCCGATTTATGTAGGGCGGTTAAGGCGCGTTCCCCGCTGGCTTTTTCTAAGCCTGCGCGCTTATGCCCTTCTTTTGTTAAGCCAGCAGTATCAACTAATCTGATATTTTTTCCACGCCAAGTTAAGAAGGCATCTTGAGGTTCGCGGGTAGTGTGTGGCTCGTCACTGACCAGTGAGCGGTCGTAGCCCAGTAAGGCATTGACCAGGGAAGATTTACCGACATTCGGTTTGCCAATAAACGTAACGCGGATTTCTTCGGGCCTATTTTCCAAAGTGGTCAAATTATCAGTCCATGAGAGGCGTGTTAAAATTTTACTCAGTAAGTCTCCGGTTCCGGAACCGCTGGAAGCAGAAATTAACTGCGGTGTGCCCAGGCCTAATTTAGTAAAGACCGCCGCTTCACTCGCGTATTTAAAACTATCCACTTTATTAACGACGACCATTGTTTTAGCAATTAGTTCGGGGCGGCTTTTTAAAGCTTTAGCCAGACGTCTATCATCGGTTGTGAGGCCATCGCGATTATCAACAATAAATAGAATTAATTGTGCCTCACTTAACAGTCGGGCGGCTTGACGTTGAGCTAAGTCATTGGCACTTAGTTTTTCGACTTTCTTTTTTGGTCTTTTCTCTAAATGATCAAAGTCGTAAAATCCAGCAGTATCGGCTAATTCAAATTCATAATTATCCCAAGCCACGACACCTAAATTACTATCTCGGGTCGTTCCGGAAATATCAGAAACCAACGCTTGCGATTTTTCCGTCAAGCGGTTAAAGATTGTTGACTTGCCCACATTGGTTCGGCCAAAGAGAGTAACCAGCGGCAATTGTGTAAATCGTCCAGACATAACTATTTTTTATAAGTTTCTAGTTGCCAATCAGAAGCATCGGTTCCTAAAATTAAAATTAGGCGCGCGTTACTATCCGTTTCTTTAAAATCTTCTAACCATTCCGGTGTGTCGTAAGAAAGGGTGGCGGGAGTAATTGTCTCCAGTAATTTTAAAGCCGCTTCCTCTTGTCCGTAAGAAAGATCATAAATTTTACTCTCCCTAATTTCCCGATTGCTCGCATTAGCGGCGGTGGCAGCGAAGCCGTAAGTATTTAAAATAGTGGCGGTTTTACCAGCTAAGCCACTAACCCAGCTGCCGTTTAGAACGGTTAGACGAACCGCTTCGTTTAAAGGCTCGATTTGGCTGGCTTCAGTAGTTATAATTGGCGTTGTGGTGCTACTTATTTCTTCGGGAGCGGGTCCAAAAATTTCAGCTACTAAAACCTGAATCTCGGAAAAATTACCGGCCCGAGGAACTAATAGATAAGCGCCATTAGAGCCGATTTGGTCCATTAGTAAACCTTCGCGGCTATTATCTAAGACTTTATTGATGATACTGTCGGTTTTGATATCTTTAAAATCTTTCCATAAAGATAAGCCTTCGGAAATAGTTAGGTTGGTCGCCAAGTGCTCAGAAAGTTCATTAGAAATATCAATTAAGCGGCTGGGGTTTAGAAGAACATTCGCTGAGAGTAGACGTTCTTTAGTCGCTTCTAAAATTAATTGTTGTCTACGAGCCCTGGCAAAATCGTTGCCTTCGCCACCGACGCCGTAGCGACTGCGAGCAAATTTTAAAGCCAGGGAACCGTTCATTTTTTGAGGGCCGGTGTCGACATGTAAATGTTCAAAACGGGAATAATAATCCGGGTTATCTTCTTGTCCCATAATCGGGTAGGCATAATCATCTAAAGTCCTTTCGACATTTACCGTAATTCCGCCGATATCATCAATAATATTGATAAAACCTTCAAAATCAACGCGAATATAATAATGTATAGGAGTGCCGAGCAACTCTGATAGTAAGGCCGTCATTGCCGGCCCGCCGCTTCCAGGTTCTTTGTTTTCTGCGTAGGCATGAACAGCATTAATTTTAGAAGAGGTCCCAGTAATGGAATTGTGTACTGATAAATCGCGGGGTATAGAGATTAGGGCCACTTGCTTGGTGGAGGGCTTAAAGCTGGCTAACATAATCGTGTCAGCCAAATAGCCGCCATCATGATTTTTGCCGCCGATGCCAATCAACAAAATATTGATACGGTCGTATTCTTCGCCGATTAATTTTTTATCCTCGGCGGGAATGATGTGTGATAACTTATTAATAATATTGCGATTAAACCAAGAATCATCTCCCGATCCGGAAATAATCATTTTGCCGGTAAAAATTATAGCCAGGATAATAATTAGCCAGGCAGTTTTGATTAGGCGGCGGTGCTTTTTTTGGGGGGTGGCCGCTTCCGCCTCTGGAACTTCTCCTACTTCTTCGTAGTTATCTTTAAAATTAATCATAAAAGGGTCAGCACTCATAAAAGAAACCGCTAATCTAAACGCGGTTTTATAAATTAAGTTTTAGTTATTGTATAATTATCTACTCCTTTTGGCAACAAGTAAAAATAACTAAAAACGCCAGTGATTAGTGTTTTTAATGGGAGGGGGATTGAATTTGTCGGGCTGCCCGGATCCGCCAACCGGCGGAGAACCGGGTTTATTTGTCGGGCTGCCCGGAATTGAACCGGGGTTACGCGAACCCGAATCGCGCGTAATGCCACTATACCACAGCCCGTAACTCCTCCGTGGACTTGAGGGGACTCGAACCCCTTACCTCAGCAATGCGAATGCTGCGCTCTACCAGATGAGCTACAAGCCCGATGTTTTAAGATAGCAGCCGATTTTTCTATTGTCGGGCTGCCCGGAATTGAACCGGGATTACATGCACCCCATGCACGCGTACTACCATTATACTACAGCCCGGATTTCCGCCTTAATTTAGCTTAATAATATTAAAGCGCTTTTTTCTTTTTGTCAAAAAAAGAAAAAAATCTTCAAAAAAACTTGACTAATTATTTAGGGTGCATTACAATGCTTGTCAGTAGCCTGCGTGAGCGGGCTTTTTTATTGCTTAAAAATTGCCTTTAGCGTAAGATAAAGACAAGAAATAAAAAAATATATGCCCTTTGAGTTAAAGCAGGAACAAATTGTTTTCTCGGGAATAAAACCGAGCGGCCGACTAAATATCGGCGGTTATATTGGCTCTTTAAGTCAGTGGCTGGAAATGCAGGAAAAATATAGTTGCCTTTTTTGTGTCGTTGATTATCACGCGATTACTGTTAAGCAACGGCCGGAAGATTTAAAGAAGTGGACTTTGGAATTAGTCAAAACTTATTTAGCCGCCGGTGTTGACCCAAAAAAATCAATTCTTTTTAAACAGTCTGATATTGGCGCCCACACCGAGTTAGCTTGGATTTTAAATTGCACTGCGGCGCGCATGGCCGATTTAAAAAAGATGACTCAATTTAAAGAAAAATCATTGGGACACAAAGAAACGGCGAGTGTCGGCTTGTTTGATTACCCGGTTTTGATGGCGGCTGACATTTTACTTTACCAAACGGATATTGTCCCTGTTGGTGAAGATCAGCAGCAACATGTGGAACTCGCTCGTGATTTAGCTAAACGTTTTAATAATGAATATAGTCGTGTCTTTGAGATTCCTGAATCTTTGGTGCGAAAAAATGGCGCCCGCATTATGAGCCTGCAAGATCCGACGAAAAAAATGAGTAAAAGTGAAAATAGTGCTGGCTGCATTGATCTTTTAGAAGATATTTCTGAGGCCAGAAAAAAAATTAGACGGGCGGTGACAGATTCTGATAATCAGGTAAAATATGATAAGAAAAATAAACCAGCGATTTCTAATTTGCTCACTATTTATTCTCATCTTAGTCGCCAGAGCATCGATGATTTAGAGAAGAAATATGAAGGGAAAGGATATGGGGAATTTAAAAAAGATTTAGAAGAAGTGGTGGTTAATTTTTTAACTGCTTTTCAAAAAAGGTATGCCAAAATTTCGGACCGTGAGGCCTTAAAAGTTTTGGCGACCGGTCAAGAGCGCGCCGAAGAGATGGCAAAAAAAACTTTAAGTAAAGTGAAGGCGGCCATCGGAATAAAATAGAACAAAAAATTGTTAATACAAAAACCCCCTTAAAAAGGGGGTTTTTGTAATTTATAACCTATAAGTTTCGCTTCTAATCGGCACCGTTTCGGGTCGACTGACATTTTAATAAATTAAAATGTTTAATCTCCCTAGAAAGGAGGTGA
>JBMNOL010000008.1:0-35144 GCA_050943055.1 Patescibacteria group bacterium | reverse complement strand
GAAACCGGTCAAACCATTCCGGAAGGTTCTCGGGTAGAAGTCCCTGGAGCTAATCCGATTAAAGACGATGTCGTTGTTACTTCGGCTGGAGAAGTAGCTCAGAATAATGCTGAGCCAATGGCGCCTGAGGCCCCTCAACAGACAGAGGCGATTGATAAAGAACAGCTTCCTGAATCTGTAATCAAGGTTGGCGTCTCAGCGGCCGGTTTTTCTCCCGACTCTTTTGAGGTCAAAGCAGGAGCTCCAGTTAGTTTAGCGGTAAGTTCTACCGACGAGTTTACTCATGTTTTCTTGTTTGATGATCCTAGCCTGTCGGCAGTTGCTTTAGGCCTTGGCCCTCAAGAAACTCGGGCAATTACCTTTAATGCTCCTTCTCAAGCTGGAGAATATTTCTTCCATTGCGATGTTCCCGGGCATGCTGCTCGCGGCGAAGTTGGAAAAATGATTGTAAAATAAGCTACTTTATTTTAAAGGGGTGTAGTCTAAACTACGCCCCTTTTTCTGTAGTTAGACGCTATGGAGTTTAATTCCAAAATTAAGTTTAAAAATTTTTATTCAATTTTTTTATTGGTTGTTTTGTTAATTTTGACAGTATTTACGGTTAATAATTTTTTAGCGGTTTCCAAATTACAGTCGCAGACAAAAACGATTATCGCCAATATTCCCGGGGGTTTAAAACCTTCTCCGGATATGGAAATAATTAACACCCAAGAGGAATTATTGGCCGCTTTTGAAAAGTCAACCCTTGAAGAATTAACACCTGAAGAGTCGGCGCTTGAAGAGCCGGCGCTTGAAGAGCCTCAAGAATTAACTCCAACCCTAACTGATTCCGGTCAGTTAATTACTTATTCCAATATTTTTTCGGAAACTTTTTACAATCAATATTATATTAACCGAGAAGAAACTAATTTATATTTTGATGAACAAGTTTCGGCCCTTACTTTTGAACCGCTTTATGAATTAGTTCTAAAAGAAACTTGTTCGGTTGAAGATTGCGGTTACAAGGATGAACGCCCCGATGTTTATCTAGAAAAAAATAATTGGCGCTTTTTAGGGCTATCTTTACCTTGGCCGGAGGAAATAAAAGGCAAGGAAATTAAGGCGGTTTTTTCCGACCTTTTAGACAAAAAATATTTGGTTAGTTTTATTGTTTCCGAAAATGGACAGGAGCTGGTTTTTTCTTATTTTTCCGATAGTCGCGGCCGACTAACTTATTTAGACACTGCTCCTAAAATGACCACCAGAATTGGTTATGGCAATGGCTATGTGAGCGCCGGCGGCAGTGATGAACAATTTATAATTTTTTATTCCGGTTATGAGGGCCTGGGGTTACTTTATAATAAAGGTGATTGGCAGGATCTTAAACAATTTTTTGATTTACGAGTAACTAGCGGTGGCTTTGTTTCTAAAATTTTAAAAATTGGTAACGATTCCGAGGCGACCTGGTATCTTTGTTCCGCTGATAAATCCGAACATTTTTTAAAGTTGTGGCAAAATGGCACTTCAAAAATCCAAGGGGCGCTAGATTTAAGTCAAATTTTCAGTCAGAAGCCATTTCAATGTTTTGTTGAAAACAATCAACTCTATTTTATAGAGGCAGGGAAGAAATATCTTTTTGCTGATCAGGGTTTTGATAACAGTCATGATTATCAGTATCAGAGTATTAATATCAATAATTATAAGGGGAAAAAGATTCAGCAATTGCATTTTCTAAGACAATCAATTAATGCCGCCCCTGGAAGTTATACTTTGTTTGCTTCTATTGATGCTAATAATTGGCAGGAAGTTGTTGATAATAGTTTATCTTTTACCAATAAAGATTCGGATCAAGCTTTTTTGCGCGCCCGATTTCAGGCTGGTGATAAAACATATTCACCCTGGTTTGGAGGCTTGGAAAATGTTTTTTATATCGCCGTTGATTAATTATTCTATCCATTTTTATTTAAAAATGGTACTATGTGTGTGTAGTTAAAAAATAATTTTAACATTATGAATTGGAAAACATTTTTTAAAAAAGGCAAGTTGTTGATGGGCATCCCCATTTTATTATTAGGGGTATTTGTTTTTTTACAGCCATCATTTGCTAAAAATTTTATTATTGCTCCTAATTCAACTGACCGAGTTAGTATCGGTACTACCGCTGCTCCGGGATACACGCTTGATGTCGCCGGTACCGGTCGTTTTACTGGAGCCTTAATTGTGCCTGCTCCATCGACAGCGAATGAAGCCGCCACTAAGGCTTATGTGGATTCAGTTGCTGCTACTGGCGGTATTTCCGGGTCTGGTACTATTTCTTATGTGCCCCTTTGGACAGGATCAGCTAGTTTAGGAAATTCAATTGCTTATCAAACTGCTACCGGTATTGGCATCGGTAACACTTCTCCATCTTACAAACTTGATGTCTCCGGCACCGGTCGCTTTACTGGAACCTTAATCGTACCTACTCCATCAGCAACAAGCCATGCCGCTACTAAAGGATATGTAGATTCTATTATTGGTGGCTATGTTTCCGGAAGCGGAACAACTAATGCCTTAACAAAATGGTCTAGTGCTTCCGGTTTAACTAATTCTCGGATTACTGATACAGGTTCGGGAAATGTAGTCGTTAACGCCGTTCTTCAGGCGACTTCTTTTTCGGGAAATCTTTCGGGAAACGCGACTAGCGCGACCACTGCTAATACGGCTACTAGCCTTGCGGCTAATGGCACCAATTGTTCAACCGGTTATTATGCCCGTGGTGTTGATGCCAGCGGTAATGCTGAAAGTTGTACCGCTGTTCCTAGCACAGTGGCCTATGCTACTAGCCTTGCGGCTAATGGCACCAATTGTTCAACCGGTTATTATGCCCGTGGTGTTGATGCCAGCGGTAATGCTGAAAGTTGTACGGCTGTCCCTACCGGCGGCCATGGTGATGGCACCAATTGTTCTGCCGGTTATTACCCCCTTGGTGTTGATGCCAGTGGTAATGTTCAAAGTTGTACCGCTGTCCCCACTATCCCTTTTAATCCTACCTTCGGTACAGTAACGGCAGCTTCATATCTATATTCATCTGACGCCAAATTAAAAACCGATATCAAAACGATTAATGACCCGTTAGAAAAAATCACCGCTCTTAGAGGCGTAACCTTTAATTGGAAAGATTCAAAAGAAGCGAGTGTTGGTTTAATCGCTCAAGAAGTGGAAAAAGTTTTTCCTGAACTAGTGGAAACTAATGGTCAATATAAAGCGGTAGAATATGGTAATTTAGTGGCGCCTTTAATTGAGGCGATTAAGGCGCAACAGCAACAAATTGAGCAACTAGAGGCCCGAATCGTGAGCTTGGAATCTAACCGTTAAAATGCTACAATAGTTTCATTAATAATAATTTTTAATTATGAGTATGCGTAAAAAACTGAATTACCAAGCTTGGCTCGGTGTTGCGCTCTTTATCCTGATAGGGATATTTTCCTATTTTGGATATCAGCTGTATCACCAAGACAAGAAATTAAATGAACTTCGTGTGACAGTGGTCGAGAACAACACACAGATTAATTCCTTAGTGGGCTTTATCAACCAAAGCCTTGCTAATGCTCAGGCAAATGTTAGTCAAGAATAAAAGTTTGGGTATCCGCACCCCTAAAAGGCGATCTCAAGCTGTAACTAATAATATTATGAAAAAAGAAAACATTATTAATTTCGTTATCGGGCTCTTAGTTGGAGCCATGTTCGTTGTTTTTTTCCAGTTCAATGCTCGTTTAAATAACAATGCCTTGATTATTTCCCAATTGGATCAAGCTGTTGCCACTAACACTCAGAATCTAAACGATGTTATCTCCTTCTTAAATTCCAACGCTCAACCGGCCGCTGGTACTGAGGCGACGACTACGCCGGCTCAATAGAATTTTAGAAATTAGTTTCCTAAACCGCCACTGCCGTGGCGGTTTTTTTGTGCTATAATAAGGTTGTTTATGACTAAGAAAGAAGCGGCCTTGCGCCTCCAAAAATTAAGAGCAGAAATTGATTATCACCGTTATAATTATCATGTTTTTGACCGAGAGACTTTATCCCCGGCAGCTTTAGATAGCCTTAAAATGGAGCTCTTTCGTCTGGAAAATGAATATCCAGAATTAATCACTCCCGACTCACCAACTCAGCGCGTTGCCGGCCAGCCTAGTGCCAAATTTAAGAAAGTCAGCCATCGTCAGCCGATGATCTCTCTTTATGATTCTTTTAGCCGTGAAGATATGTTGGCTTGGGAAGAACGTAATCGCCGTTTTTTTGGGCAGCCGCTTTCGCAAGATTATTATGTTGAAGTAAAACTGGATGGACTGGCGGTGTCTTTGCGTTACGAAGCTGGTGTTTTAGTTCAGGCCGCGACTCGCGGCGACGGCCGAATTGGTGAAGATGTCACGGCGAATGTCCGCACTATTGAAAGCGTTCCTTTAAGGTTACGCGACTTAGAGGTGGCCGATTTAAAAGCTTTAGGCTTAAAAGAGCCGGCCCAGTCTTTTAAAAATTTGGAAGTGCGTGGCGAGGCAATCATGGAAACAAAAACCTTTAAAAAATTAAACCGAGAATACGCTGCTGCCGGCAAGCCTTTGCTGGCTAATCCTCGAAACGCTGTGGCCGGTTCCTTGCGCCAATTGGATTCGCAAATTACCGCTTCGCGGCACTTGGTTTTTTATGCCTATGATCTTTTATTGGACGGTAAGGAGCGCGGTGAAATTATTGAAACTCGCGCCCAGTCCGATAAACTTGTTAATTTATTAGGTTTTAAAACTCCAGTCGATAATAAACAATGCTTTGGCCTGCCGGAAGTTTTTTCCTACTATGATAAAATTTTTGAAAAACGCGAGCGCCTGCCTTATCAAATTGATGGTATAGTCGTTAAGTTTAATGATTTAAAATTGTGGCCTAAGTTGGGCGTGGTGGGTAAGGCACCTCGTTACATGATGGCCTATAAGTTTCCAGCTGAACAAGTGACCACACGCGTTACCGATGTTAGTTGGCAGGTCGGTCGCACTGGCGCCCTGACACCGGTCGCTCATCTGGATCCGGTAAATGTTGCCGGAGTCATTGTTAGTCGGGCGACCTTACATAACTTTGACGAAATTTTACGTCTTGATTTAAAGATTGGTGACACGGTCGTGATTGAACGCGCCGGCGATGTGATTCCGAAGGTTCTGCAAGTTTTACCTAAATTGCGCCAAGGCGATGAGAAAGAAATTTATCCGCCCACTTCTTGCCCCCGCTGTCATGGCCCGATTGTTCGCAGTGAAGGCGAGGTAGCTTTGCGTTGCGTTAATAATAAATGCTTAGCGCGGGCGCTTCATCAGGTGATTCATTTTGCTTCCCGGGAAGCGGCGGATATTGTTGGTCTGGGAAAAAAATTATCCGCTCAACTGCTACTAGCTGGTTTAATTGAGGATATTAGCGATATCTATAGTTTAGAAAAACCGGCCTTACTTAGTCTGCCGGGCTTTAAGGAAAAAAAAGCTGATAATTTATTAGCGGCCATTGCTGCTCGCCAAGAACTATTCTTAGCGCGCTTTATTTATTCTTTAGGGATTCGTCATATCGGTTTAGAGTCGGCCGCGATAATTGCCCAAGTGGCGGCGGCGGAATTTTCTGAAGCTAAAATCACTCCCGCCGAGCTTCAAGAAAAACTCAAAGAAGTTTCCTTTGAAAAATGGAACCAGCTAGCCGATATCGGCCCCATCGTCTCCCAATCCTTACTTGATTATTGGCAAGATCCGGAAACAGCAGTTTTAATGGCTAAGCTAACCAAGCATGGTTTACGCTTAAAACTTGATCAGCCGACCACCGCTGGCCCGCTTCAAGATAAAATTTTTGTTTTAACCGGCAGTCTGGAATCTCTTTCTCGATCTGAGGCAAAAAATTTAATTACCGGGCAGGGCGGGGTAGTCAAAGATAGTCTGGTAAAAAATACCGATTATTTGGTTGTCGGTACCGATCCGGGCAGCAAATTAGAGCAGGCCAAGAAAATGGGAGTAACAGTTTTAACTGAGGAGGAATTTTTGAAACTTATTGCTATCTCATAATAAAAATTAAAAATAATTATATGATCCCGAAAATTAAAACTGTCAGTGCCCGAGAAATTTTAGATAGCAACGGCTGGCCCACAATTGAAGTAACAATTACTTTAAATACCGGCGAGCGGGCCAGGGCGAGCGCGCCCACTAGCTCTTTACACAGCCCCTTTGAGGCGGCCGAGAAGAGAGATGGAGACAGTCAGCGTTATTTTGGTCGTGGTGTTCTTTTGGCCGTCCAGGCGGTTAACGAGCAAATCGCTCCGGCTTTAGTCGGGCGGTCGCCTTTAGAGCAAGAAAAAATTGATCAAATTTTAATTGATTTAGATGGCAGTGAACAAAAAGAAAAAATCGGCGCTCCCGCTCTTTTAGCGGTTTCGCTGGCGGTGGCGAAACTGGCCGCCCGAACTAAAAAACAAGAACTTTACGAGTATTTACACGAAACTTATTTTAAAGACAGTGAAATGAAATTACCGACGCCGCTTCTAACAATGTTTAACGGTGGCGGTTTTGCTGATACCAATTTAGATTTTCAGGAGTACTTATTAACCTTTTCTCCTAGCGCGCCTCGTTTTCAAAAAAGTGGGCAGCCGCTGGCCGAGATGATAAGGGCGGGCGCCGAAACTTATCACCGGCTCGGGCAGATTTTAGATGCCGCCGGTTATGATGTTGATACCGGTTCGCAGGGTGGCTACGCACCGGATATGGACTCCAGTATTCAAGCCTTGGAATTAATTAGTGCCGCCGCTTTGGCCGCCGGCTATGAAGATGAATTCCGGCTGGGGGTTGATATTGGCTCCGGCTCTCTTTTTGACGAAGCCGATCAAAAATATATTTTCTCTCTAGGAGATGATTATTTAAGCAGTGCCAATTTAATTGGTCTCTACCATAGTTGGCTAAGCCGCTTTCCGATTGTTTATTTAGAAGACCCGGCCGCGGCCACCGATTTTGATGCTTGGCGTCAGGTGACCCAGGAGTTAGGTGGGAAAACTTTGTTAGCTGGTAATGATTTTTTTGCCACTAACACTAAGCGTTTACGGACCGCTCTCAAAGATCATTTAGGAAATGCACTCGTGATCGTCCCTGCTCAAGCCGGAACCCTAACAGAAACAATGGAGTGTTTGCAGTTGGCTAAACGACATAATTATCGGATTATTTTTAGTCAACGCCGCGGCGAAACTAACGATGATTCTTTAGTGGATTTAGCAGTTGCCAGTGGTGCGGATTATTTAAAGGCTGGCGCTCCCACTCGTGGTGAACGTGTTAGTAAATGGAATCGCCTACTTCTTATTGAATCTAATTTAAGGACGAAATCCTAAAATTTTTATGCCTGATTTAAATTCACAAATAGCACCCGCCTCGGAGTCGAAAAAAAAGGAGACTAGCGGACCAGTAGTTTTATTGTTGCTGGATTCTTGGGGGGTCGCGCCTTTAAGTGAAGGGAACGCTTTTAACGGTCTAAATTTAAAAAATCTTAATAGGTTTTTAGAGAATTATCCGGTCGCTGTTTTATCGGCATCGGGTGAGCCGGGGCAGCGCTACCAGATTTTAGGAGCCGGGGGTCAATTAACAAAAATAATTTCTGAAGCTGGTCTAAAGCAAAGACGTTTAAGCGAAAGCGAAGCTGCGCCTTTTTTAGAAGGTTATTTTATCAATGGCCGTGCTGAATTATTGGCGGGCGAAAGTCGAGAGGTGATTTCTTCTCCCGGCGGCGACCGCCAAGAAAACCTGGAAGAGGCTAGTGCGGCCTTGGTAAAAAAATTAATTAGTCTTATTAAAAAAGGGGAAGAAGATTTTATCGTTCTTAGTTTAAGTTATTTAGATTTAGTGGCTCAGACGGGAGACTGGGAAAAAACTAGGAGTGCCTTAAAGACTTATGATCTGTGGGTGGGTAAAATTGGTGACGCTGTTAGTAAGTATTATGGCACCTTAATTCTTAGCTCCGCTTACGGTCGAGTAGAGTCTCTGCGGAATTCTTTTTCTGGGGTCGCGCAAACGGATATTACCAATAAGCCAATCCCTTTTTTAATTGTGGGGCAAAATTATGCGGGCCAGAGTTTAGGAGCGGATGTTTTTTCAGAAGATTTAAGCTTGCTTCCTTTAGCTGGTGATCTGAGTATGGTGGCCCCGACAATTTTAAATATATTAAAAATAAAAATCCCGAAAAGTTTTCCGGGTAAAAGTTTACTTTAAAAAAAACCGCCGCTCTTTGAAGCGGCGGTTTTGCGAGCGAGTTATTAGAACCAGAAATAGCCCACGAGAGCTACTAAAACACCAATAATAGCGCCCATTAAAACTTGTAAAGGAGTGTGTCCGATGCGTTCCAGTTGTTTAGGGTAGTGACTTTCTAAAACATTATCATCATCTAGGTCACCAACAATTTTATTCAGCGCTTGGCCGTGGGCGCCCAGATAATTGCGTAAACCGATGGCATCGGTAATAACAATAGCGGTGAAAACTAAGGCCAAGGCAAACTCCACGGAAGTAATTCCTAACTTTAAATAAACAATCGCTAATAGGGAAGTGACTGTGGCCGTGTGCCCGGAGGGCATATCGGAATAGGCAAAAATATCACGCCAAGAAAGACGTCCGCGTCGGTGCGTCTTTAGAAAAAATTTTGTTCCCTGAGCAATCGTAAAAGCAATGACTGGGTAGAGGAAGTAAGGTAAGGTGTAATTCATAGGTAAAAAATTAAATATCTAAATTAGCCACTTTTTTGGCATTAGTTTGAATGAAGTTTTTTCGCGGTGCGACATTATCGCCCATTAACATATCAAATATTTGGTCAGCCTTAGCAGCATCTTCAATTTTTACCTGTTTCACAATTCTTCTTTCCGGATCCATGGTTGTTTCCCAAAGTTGTTCGGCATTCATTTCTCCCAAACCTTTGTAGCGTTGAATATGAATCCGAGTACTTTTCTTCTTGATTGCTTTTTCTTCTTCTTCTTCGGCGGCGGCTTCCTCGGTTTCTTCTTCGTCTGAATCTTCGGTGGCTAAACTTTCGCCGCCCAAGTCGCCAATAATTTTATTTTTTTCTTCATCGCTGTAGGCGTAGTGAACCGCTGTTCCTTTTTTAATTTGATAAAGTGGCGGTTGAGCAATATAGATATGACCACTCTCAATTAAATAGGGGAAGTGGCGGAAAAATAAAGTTAACAAGAGGGTACGGATATGAGCGCCATCGACATCAGCATCGGTCATAATAATAATGCGGTGATAGCGGAGTTTGCTAATATCAAACTGATCATCAATATTGGTCCCCATCGCAATTACCAAATTTTTAATTTCGGCATTAGCCAACATTTTATCCATTCGTGCTCGTTCCACATTAAGAATTTTTCCTCGTAAAGGTAAAATTGCTTGGAAGCGACGATTACGGCCTTGTTTGGCACTACCGCCGGCAGAATCACCCTCAACGATATAAAGTTCACAATCTTCAGCTTTCCGAGAAGAGCAGTCGGCTAATTTACCCGGTAAAGTCATGCCTTCTAAAGCGCCTTTTCTAAGAATTGTAGCCCGCGCGCTCCGAGCGGCCAGACGAGCCTGAGAGGAGAGAATACATTTGTTGATAATTGCTTCACCCTCTTTAGGATTTTCTTCTAAAAACATTAAAAAAGCCTCGCCAAAAACCTGCTCCACATACCCTTTCATTTCGGCATTTCCCAATTTCCCTTTAGTCTGGCCTTCAAATTGCGGGTCGGTTAATTTAACGCTAACAATTGCGGTTAAGCCTTCGCGAACATCTTCACCGGTGAGATTTTCTTGTTTATCTTTTAAGAGATTCTTGGAACGGCCGTAATTATTTAAAGTTCTGGTGAGCGCCGTTTTAAAACCGACTAAATGAGAGCCACCTTCCGGGTTATGGATATTATTGGCAAAAGCAATCGTGGTTTCGTTAAATTCATCATTATATTGCAAGGCTACTTCCACTTTGCCGTCATTAATTTCTTTTTCTACATAAAAAATGCTGTCGTGCTTAACTGATTTATCACGATGCAGAGATTTAATATAAGATTTAATTCCGCCTTCAAAATGAAAGCGATATTTTTTTGGGCGGTGACCCGGGCGCTCGTCACTAATATCTATCGTGACGCCTTTAGTGAGATAAGTTTGTTGGCGTAAGCGATCTAAAATTTTACCCCAATTAAATTCGGTTTCAGTAAAAATTGTCGGATCTGGTTTAAAGGAGATCGTTGTGCCCGTACCGCTTGCCTTAGAGATGGCCTTTACTGGTCCTTTTGGCTTACCGGCGTTATATTCTTGTGCCCAAAGCTGACCGTCGCGGCGTACTTCAGCGCGCAAGTAGGAGCTTAAAGCATTAACTACAGAAACGCCGACACCATGTAAGCCACCGGAAACTTTGTAGCCGCCGCCGCCGAATTTACCGCCGGCGTGAAGTTTGGTGAGAACTGTTTCTAAGGCCGATATTCCAGTCGCTTTCATTTTTTCTACCGGAATGCCGCGACCATCATCAGCCACGGAAACCAAGCCGTCTTTGGTTAAGGTGACGGTAATATGTTCGGCAAAACCGGCCATGGCTTCATCAATACAGTTGTCGACAACTTCCCAAATTAAATGATGCAAACCGGTAGCGGAAGTAGAGCCGATATACATGCCCGGTCTTTTACGAACGGGGTCTAAACCCTCTAAAACAGTGATTGCGTCCGCGCCGTAATCCTGAGTTTTTTTGTTGTCAGTAGTGCTCATAAAAAAATAAAAACATCCAGTCAAAGGACATTTTGACTTAATTTTCTAATCTTAATCTGCACCTATTATAACACGAAAAAATTGGCGCGGCAAGTAGAAAAAGCTCGGTTTTTATTGCTTAAAAATTAATAAAGACAGATTTTTCCTTTAATTTATGATATCATATTAAAAAGACTCTTTTTGGTTTAATTAGCTGATTGCCCAGCACTCTCTTACTCTTGGGCTAAGAAAGTGTTAAACTAAAAAAAGCCTATTGTTTTAAGATAATTTAGCCGCCGCGAGCAGCACTAGGGATCTAATTTTATGAAAAAATTAATTTTGGCAAATTGGAAAATGCAGCTATCTTTTAAAGAGAGTCTTAAGTTAGCTCGGGATTACGGAGCAAAAATTAAAAAAGCGGCCGCGGAAATTGGCGTCTTGCCAGATTTTAGCGCTTTAGAAGGGGTGCGGAAGAATTTGCCGGCTAAAGTTTTTAAGTTAGGCGCGCAAGATGTCGCTCCTTATGCTAAAGGCGCCTATACTGGCGAGGTAAGCGCGACTTCATTAAAACAGTTGGGGGTTAAATATGTTTTAATCGGTCATAGTGAGCGCCGCCAAGAATTTAAGGAAACTTCTTCACTGCTGCGCTTAAAAGTTCAAGCCGCCCTGGAGGCCGGTTTAGTTCCGGTTTTATGTATTGGCGAAAACGCGTCTCAGAAAAAAAATGGGCAAACCGCCGCGGTTTTAAGGCGGCAACTAGAGGAGGTCTTATTTGGTTTAGTAATAGAAAAAGATGAGGCTTTAGTGGTCGCTTATGAGCCTTTATGGGCTATTGGTAGTGGTCAGCCGCTAGCGCCCGCTCAGGCTGAGGCGATTCAAGTAATGATTAAGGGGGTTTTAGCTAATCTACTTGGTCGTTTCCCTCGCGTTCTTTATGGTGGCAGTGTAAACGCCAAAAATGCGGCCGATTTCTTAGAGTGGCCTAACATTGACGGGCTTTTAGTGGGCGGCGCTAGCCTCAAAGCCGATGACTTTAAAAAAATTATTGGCGCTTAATTTAAATCATATGGATTGGCCCTTATTGATTATAATTATTATTCTCGTCGCTTTGGCAATTATTGCGGTAATTGTCGTGCGCAAGTTTCCGGCTCTGGCAATTTTAGATGTGGAAAATATTCCCGGCGAAAAAGAATCACGTTTTAAAAAAGACATCATTAAGAAACGTTTAGATCGCGATTTGTCGCAGTGGAGCGGCTTTTTTGGTCGCTTTCTCCTCTTTCTCAAAAAGAATTTTTCCGACCCTCTTTACCAAGCTTATGATAAGCTTAAGCAGCAGCGCCGCCGTAGTCGTCGGGGGGAAAAATTAAGTTTAAGCCAGCGCCGCAAAAGAATCCAAGAATTATTTGTGGTGGCTAAAGAAAATTTAGAAAAAGAAGAGCTGGAATTGTCCGAGGAGGCCTTAATTGAAATTATTAGTTTGGAGCCTAAAAACTTAGACGCCTTTTGGATCTTGGCCGATGTCTACAGTGAAGGAAAGCGTTGGGCGGAGGCTCATTCAACCTTAGAACATGCTCTCAAATTGTACCGCAGCTTGAGGTGGTCATATCCCGCTAATCCGGAAATTAGCCGTCAGAAAATATATTTTGAGATGGCCCTGATTAGTAAAAATTTGGGAGCTTATTTAAGATCCTTTGATGAGGTGCAGGAGGCTCTGGAATTAGAACCTAATAATCCGCGCTATTTAGATTTAGCGGTGGAGTTGGCGATTACTCTAGATAAATTAAATTCTGCTAAAGATTTTGTGTTGCGACTCAAGCAAGTTAATCCGGATAATGCCAAGTTGGCAGAATGGGAACAAATGTTTAACTTGGCCGGAGACATGCTCGCGGCGCAAAAGAATGAGACAGAAAATAGAGTAGAAGAGCTTGATTTGCCTTTAACTGATAAGACTAACGAACCCGATACCCCGGGAACTTCCGATCCTCGGAAAGGGAATGAGCCGGGGACTCCGGACCCCTCTTAAAAGACTTGAATAATTTAACTAAATAATTTATCATAGAACGCAGTTAGCGCTTCCTGGCTAATTTTTAATTTTCGGCCGTTTTAGCTCAGTTGGTAGAGCATCTCCATGGTAAGGAGAAGGTCTCGAGTTCGAATCTCGAAAACGGCTCATTTAACCGTTCCCGCCTCGGGAACGGTTTTGTTTTAACCTACCCTCTATTTGACAAAATCTGTCTTTTTTGATATAATCTAGACATAAAAATTGTAAATTAACAACAAAAAATAAAGAAGATATGGAAGAAAATTTGGATTATCTAGATTCCAGCCGTGTTCAAAAGGGAATATTTTGGAAGGTCTGGATAGCGCTGGCCTTTGTTTTAACGGGTGGTATGGTGCTTATTGTTTGGGGCTTGCAAGCCCTGGATATTGTAAAAGGTTGGGGGCTAATTTATTTAACTCCGATTGTTTTGCTGCTCTTAATCTGGTCTCAACGTTTAAAAGTGTTGCCCCGTTGGGAGTATGTTTGGGAATGGTTCGGCCAAGTTGGTGAGCCATTAACGCCTGGTTGGTACTTTATCCCTCGTTTTTTTGGACTTTTTCGTTTAGTGGCGCGCGTGCCGATGTATGATCAATTTTTGAACATCATTAGCGGTGAGCGCAAGGGAATTAATCAGGATTTAATTGATAGCCACCCCTATGGCACCAATAGTGATATTGAGCCAAAGAGCGGGGCCGTTGTTAAAATCATTTATTCCTTACGAATAAGATGTGAAGATTCTGTTGCGGCGGTGTATAAAATGGAAGACCCCTTTTCTTATCTTGCCTTTAGTATCGAAAAAAGTGTTGTCCGTTTTGCTAAAACTAAAGACAGTGAAAGCTTGAGTGATGAATTTAATAGTCATGATTGGCAAACGGAAATTGATGATTTAGCAGGAAATTTATTCGCTAAAACAGGATTTCGTGTTTTGGAATTAATTCCTCATGATATTGCTAACACTGTTGAGGTGCAAAATTTGCGCAACAAGGTGGGAGAAAAACAAGTGGAAAGGGAATTATTGGGGGTTGAGCTCAAAAACAAAGAGTTTGAGGTTCAAATAGCCGAGAAGGACAATGAAATTAAACTTTCTCGTTTGGCAGTGATGAATAAATCTTTAAATGATTCTCGTTTAGTGGCTGCAGTTTGGCAAAGTGAGGTGAAAGCGGAAGCGATTAAAGTAGCTTCTAAGGGGGGTAATTTGATTTTAATGGATGCTTCTGATGGCGACGCTTTCATAAAAGGAGCGGCCGGGACTTTTTTGAAGAAATCAGGACGGCGAGAAGAAGAACAAAAAAAGTAGACAATTATGGTAGCGAAAGAAAGAGTCTTATTAACAAAAGGAGGCGTTAATAGTGAAGAACCTAAAAAAGCTGGAAGTGATGGCAAGGGGGGCGGCAAGGATGGTTTAAAAAAAATTCCTTTATACCTTATACCTTTAGCTATTTTTGGTCTGGTTTGGGTGATTTTGTCTGGATATAATGTTTTCTTTTTTTGGAAGGCATTAAGCGCAGCAATTGTCGCCACGGCTAGCGTCGGCCTAATTAAATCAGTTTTAGATTTAAAAGAAGCCAAGACCGGTGGTTCGGTTGGATTAGTTTGGTGTCTTTTTTTCCTAATTCTGATTGGGCATTACGCCGTTCCGAAGGAAAACTTAAGTGCTGAAAAACCAAAAGAAAAAAATGGTATCGTTAGGCAAGCTGGCGTTTTAGAAAATGTTGATGACGTTTGGATTGTTGATAATATTTTTTATAACGGCGATGAGCTTGATATTGAAGTTACCGGAGGATCAGTAGAAATGGTCAGTGGCCGAGTATTTGCTCCGGGGAAACACCAGGAGACGGTAACCGGTAACGGAAGCATCGGTTTTAAGGCGCTAACTAATGAACCGACAAAAATCCGAGTTTGGTTTAGAAAATAACGCTAAGGCGAGTAGTAATTACTCGCCTTTTTTTATAATTTATAGTAAAATATCAATATCAATTAAACTTTTTATGAAAAAGATTTTTAGCGTTATTTTCATTTTTCTTTTTGGTCTTAATTTTTTGGTATTACCAGCGTTAGGTAGCACCATACCGTTTGCCAGCAGCACCGAAAGAAGTGTTGGGAGTAATACAGTGACCCCGAAAGAGTTGCCTAATCCACTCGGCACTGATAACCCTAATATTTTAGTGGGCAATATTATTAATTTCATCTTAGGTTTTGTTGGTACTATCGCCTTAGTTTTATTTATTTACGGCGGTTTTACCTGGATGTTATCAGCGGGCTCTCAAGATAAGGTCAAGAAAGGGAAGAACATCATTATTTGGGCAGTTATTGGCTTATTTGTTGTCTTTGCCGCCTATATTCTCGTTCGTTTTGTTATTCAGGGGGTGACCGGGATTGCTTAGTTAAAAGTATTTAATTTTTCTTGATATTAAATTAAGCCCCGACTAGCGGGGCTTAAACATTGTTTGACAGTTGGTATATTTTTCTTTATATTGGAAACAGTGTTTTGCGGGTCGATACCGAAGCGGTCAACCGGGACAGACTGTAAATCTGTTGGCCTTGCGCCTTCGTAGGTTCGAATCCTACTCGGCCCACCCTAAAAAAGCGTCATTTTGACGCTTTTGTGTTATAATTAAGGTAATTATAAAATATTTAAATTATCTTTATGAAGCTAATGGATCCGGACAACATGGGGTATAGCTTTATTAGAATCTTCGCGATTGAGTTTCTTATTCTAGGGCTAATTATTGGAGCCATTTTAAATCTCTAAGAGTATGCCTGAATTACCTGAAGTAGAAACAGTCAGGCGTGATTTAGCTAAGGTTTTACCGGCAAAAAAAATTACAGCCCTGAAAGTTTTTTCACCTAAAACAGTTAAGCCCAGCGCCGCCACTTTTATTAAAAAATTAAAGGGGGCGTCTTTTACTAACCTTAATCGCCGTGGCAAGCTTTTAATTTTTACGTTAAATCAACCTAATCTTTTTTTGTTGATTCATCTTAAAATGACCGGCCAGTTAATTTATCTGTCGCCATCACAAGTAATTACCGGTGGGCACAGCTTCTCTCAAGAAGAAAGGAGTCGATCTTTCCCTAATCAGCACACGCGCGTGAGTCTGACTTTTGAAGACGGCAGCCAATTATTCTTCAATGATTTACGACGATTCGGTTATCTACGGCTAGTGGACGCGAAAACACTGGAGCAAATAATCGCCAATAATTACGGGTCGGAGCCCCTGGATAAAAGTTTTACTCAGGAGGGGCTGGCGGCAAATTTAAAGAAGAGCCGGCGGAGTGTTAAAGCCGTTTTATTAGATCAAAAAGTAATTGCCGGTTTGGGTAATATCTATGTCGATGAATCTCTATTTGCAGCCGGCATTAGACCGACCCGAGTCGCTAATTCTTTAAAACCGGTTGAAGTTTCAAGATTGTTTAAAGTGATTCCGGAAATATTGAGAAAATCTTTAAAATATCGAGGCACGACTTTCCGTAATTATTTAGACAGTAGCGGCCGGAAAGGGAATTTTTCTGAAAAATTACAAGTTTACGGTCGGGGCGGTCAGAAATGTTATCGGTGCGGAAAAATAATTGAAAAGATTCGGGTCGCAGGACGAGGAACTCACTATTGTCCTCATTGTCAGAAATAAGTCTAATTCTTGACGGCAGCCTATTTTTTGGGTATCCTTGGGGTGTTAGAATAAAAAATTAAGTGAACTGTGGCCCCTATTTTCGTTACCTTGGTAGGAGCCGCACTACTTCTATGGCTAATGACAATTTGATTAAGTTGGAGTGCACGGAGTGCAAGAAAGTTAATTATTTCTCAAAGAAAAATAAAAAGACTCTAAAGGGGCGCTTGGAAATGAAAAAGCATTGTCCGACTTGCGGGACACATACTCTACACAAAGAAACGAAATAGCAAAGATCAGTCATCCCGCTCCTTCGCGGGATGATCTTGTTTTTAATCATATGACAGAAAAACAGACAAACGAAAACTCGGTTAAATTTAATAATTTTTCAAGATGGTTTTTAATTCTTTTGGTGGTCGGAGCTCTCGCCGCGACGCTTTATGTCTTTAAGCCATTTTTAGTCGATATTGCTATTGCGGCGGTTCTAGTAACCATTTTTTATAAGCCTTATTTAAAACTAGTTAAAGCTTTAAAGGGGCACCGGCGGACCGCCTCCTTTTTGATGTGCTTGATTTTGTTGGTCATCATTATTTTACCGAGTATTAATTTGATTATTTATACCGCCAACAAGTCGGTGATTGCTTATAATGAAGCAGTTATTTATTTTGAAAATAATAGCTTTTCTGAAGCTCTTAACCATCCGGTGGTCCAGCGTTTTAATTTAAATCATCTTTTTTCCGGCATTAGAGATAATGACTTGATCAATAATACGATGCTGGATTTTTTAAAAGGCTTCAGTAATAACCTGATTACTGCCGCTAAAAGTTTAGTGTTAGGAACAACTGGTTTTATTGTTTCGCTGGTAGTGATTATTCTTACGATGTATTTTTTCTTTATTGACGGTGAGAAGCTCTTGCGTTATATAACCTATTTACTACCGCTTAAAGAAAAATATACTAAAGAAATATTCAATAAATTTCATGAGATTAGTTCGACAACTATTATCTCCACTTTTGTCGCCGCTTTGTCTCAAGGTACGGCGGGGGCGATTGGTTTTGGCATTGTCGGTTTCCCAGCTTTTTTAGCAGGGATTATTATCGCTTTTTTGTCGTTAGTGCCAGTTTTAGGGTCGGCTCTTTTTTATGTTCCCGTTGGTCTCTATTATTTATTAATGGGCCAAGTCTGGCAGGGAATTTTCGTTATCCTCTGGGGCTTCTTGATTATTGGCACGGTTGATAATGTGGTTCGGGCGTTGATGATTAAAGATAAGGCACAAATTAATCCAATTTTTGTTATTCTTTCCATTTTAGGCGGTATTTCCGTTTTCGGTTTCTGGGGAGTTGTTCTGGGGCCGTTAATTGTTTCTTTGCTAGTAACTATTACCCATATTTACAGCTTAGAATTTGCGACAGAATTAAAATCGGAGAATAAAAATCAAGATTTCCCGCCTCAAGAAAGTACGCGTTTAGATAACCCCTTATTAAGTGATTTCCTTGATTATTTAATGAAGATGTCAAAAAATGATCGTGAAAATAAACGCTTAAAAAAAGTTGAAGAAAAGGAGTTGCCCGAAGATAAATAAAATTTTTAATTATGTATGATTTAAAAATTTTAGGAAAAATTGAATTACCGGAGAAGAAAATTCGTCCCGAGGAATATCGTCCATTTTTGGAAGAAAAGCTCGCCGCGCGCAGTCGGGAAATAAACGAACATTGGGGTCTAGATTTTTTAGATAATGAAGGGGCAATAAAAATTCCGGAAGAGGAAGAGACAGTTAAGGATCGGCAATTTGTTTCTGACCGGGAAGAGGAATGGGCGATTTATAAGCACCAAACCGTGGCGGAGTGGCGAGCGACTCGGACAAAAAATCCCTCTTTAATAGCGGAAATGGCGGTTACTTTATCTTTGTCGCGCCAATTGGGTGATCGCTTTATTGTGGCGCGCGCCTCGAGTTATGATGATTATCGTTATGGCGTCGATAACTTATTGATTGATAGGGAGAGTGGCGCCGCTGTTTGCGGATTTGATGATGTTTTAGGTTTTACCGGCGACGACGGCGGGAGCAAGAAGCAAAAGAAAATGGAAAAATCTTTGGCGGCCGGCGGCAGTCGGGTGAAATATGGAGCGACAGTTAGTGCCGGGCGTTTGTTGCGCCAATCTTTAGAGCATTTGCCAACTTTTTATTTGTCGCTCTCTAAGCAAGAACTGGATGATCTTTTAAAAGACTTAAAAGCCGGCGAGACGATTACCGAGAAAGAGCGGGTACTAGGGAATAAATTAATTAACTCCTTGGCGGCACAAAGGGAAGCGGCTAAAGATATCGCGACTAACCCCGAGCTTCAAGAAAATCTCAATCTTTTTAATGAATCACTTTTGGCGATGGAGTCTTTAATAAATAAAACCGAGACGGAGCCAGAGGTGACGGAATAATTTATTGCCAACTGAGAAAAGAATTAGTAGAATACAGAGAGTTTAAAAAAATAATGCGGGCGTCGTATAGTGGTAGTACAGGGGTCTCCAAAACCTCTAGCGTGGGTTCGATTCCTACCGCCCGTGCGGTAAACAAAAACATCCCAGTTTGGGATGTTTTTGTTTAGAGTGCCGTTGGCACTAGAAATCGAGCAGGCGGGTATAATAGATACCTCCCGAAACAGGCTAGGAGCTGGCTCTCCGGTATTTATTATATCTTTCTCTTATTGTTAATGATACAAACAGGTTGGCAGCGAAACGCAAGTTGAGGCGGAAGCCGAAACGAGCGGTTGAGCGTCGGACGAATATCCGGGGGATATTCGGACGCCAACCCTGGACAAGTGAACCCGCCGCGTTTCCGGCGGCGGGTAAGCGCGATAATTCCTACCGCCCGTGCCGGAATATAAAAAGAGAGGCAAAGCCTCTCTTTTTATATTCTGGTCGCGCAGCGAGAGAAGGAATCGAACAAGCGGCGAGCGAGTCTTGAGCGAGAGCGGAAGCGCGAGCGAAAAGGGGAGCGACGCTGAGCCCGAGCTGGCGCAGGGCTCAGCGGCTGGTCTGGACAAGTGAACCCGCCGCGTTTCCGGCGGCGGGTAAGCGCGATAATTCCTACCGCCCGTGCGGTAAACAAAAACATCCCAAATTGGGATTTTTTATTTGCCTTCTTTGCTCCTTATTTCAAAAAGTGCTATATTTATAAATAGCGGACGCTAGTTCGCTCTAGTAATTAGATAAAAATATGAAAGGTTATAACGACAACATTGAAGAATTAACATTAACTAACACTAACTTTCGCAAAGTTCTCTATACCGGTAAGCATGCGCAATTAGTTTTAATGTCTTTAAAGCCGGGCGAAGAAATTGGCTCCGAAGTTCACGAGGAAATTGATCAATTTTTTCGCTTTGAGAGCGGTGAAGGCAAGGTTCTAGTCGACGACAACGAATATGCCGTCAGCGACGGAAGTGCGGTGATTGTGCCCGCTGGCGCTGAGCATAATGTTATTAATACTTCCGCCTCTGAGGATTTAAAGCTTTACACCATTTATTCTCCAGCGGAGCATAAAGATGGGGTGATTCAAGCCACGAAAGAAGAGGCTGAGGCTCGACACGAACACGAACGATTTGATGGTCAAACCACTGAGTAAAAATAAATAAAAAAAGACTTCGCCGTTACAGCGAAGTCTTTTTTTGTAAGTAAATTTATTCTTCTTCTTCCGAGCGGCTAAATTTTAACTGTAAACCTTCGGCGCTAATTAAGGTTAGGGTATCGCCTTCTAATTTATACTCCGGGTTTGACTGCAAGGTTTGACTAATGGTGCTTTCGGCGTCCATTAAATCTTTGTTTTCGCAATACATTAAGGTAGAAATTATACTTTCGGTGATAATAATTTGCTCATCTTTGATAAGATAACTGCCACCAAAACTATTACAAGCGCGACCGTAAACGCGGTCAGCGTCAAAAGTAATTTTTACATTGGCTTTGCTAAGATCAGTCCAAACCGCGCCGTTACCTTTAGTATCCAGCCGCCAGGTGGTTTCGCTTAGAGGGTTCGTTACCGGTGCCGGGCGAAATTTAAATTGTCGTTCTTCACCATCTTTAATAATTAAGTTATTTTCGTAATCAAATTCGTAAGTGGCCGTACCGCTTAAAGTTTTGGTTAAATTTTGCTCAATGGCCATTAACTCTTCATCGGCGCAAAACATCTCGGTTAAGAAAATATTGGCAGCAAACAACTGGCTATTTTTGGTTTGATAATCGCCGCCGTAATGGTTGCAAATTTTTCCCTCTAAAATTTCCGGCGCAAAATTTAAGGTGATGTTGTTGGCACTAGCATCACGCCAAGCGCCATCGGTGCGGTAATGGCTCAAAATCCAGTGAGTGCCAGACAATTCTGTTTCCGGCGCCGCCTGTTTAACAAGGATAACTTTCCCGCCGTCGCCGTCACCAATAATTAAGTTGCCTTGATTGTTAATCTCTAGGAGCTGGTTATTTTCTAAAGAATTTATAAAAATATTCTCAATCACCATTAAGTTGCCGGCACAAGCCATCCGTGTGCTAATTAACCCGGGGGTAGTGATAAGATTATTTTTTAATTCGTAATCACCACTGATGTTATTACAAATGCGCGCGTTAACCCGATCGGCGCTGAATTCAACGGTTGGGGCTTGGTTGCCGCTTGCGGCTAAAAAGATGCCACTTTGATTGTGAGCTTCTTTAATTGTCCAGTTACTATCCTCAAGATTTATTATTGAAGTGGAATCGGAGTTGTTTTTTTCGATTTTTTTTGGATCATTTTGTCTATTGTCAGCAATCAAAAAATCAGTTAAAAACCAGATGACGGCGATTAGGCAGAATGTAATCAAAAATAAAAGAATTAAATTATTGGATTTTTTGTTCATAAAATTATTTTTTATATTTATATTATATAAGAAAACGGCCAAAAATCATAATCAGAAAAAAATTGCTAAAAAAAATAAAAGATGATTTAATAAAGGTGTTTCTGCCTCCATAGTTTAATGGATAGAACGCGAGCTTCCGGAGCTCGTAGTAGGGGTTCGATTCCCTTTGGGGGCACTATTTTTTATGTTTGCACAAAAATTATTATTATTTTTTATTTTCTTAGGGTTGGGGGTCTTTTTTTTGTGGTATCAAAATAATCAATTAACAGTTAGCGCCTATGAATTTTCGGCGGGGCCGAAAACAGGGAGCGAGACGGAAAAAGAGGTGACTAAAATTAAAACAGCTAAAGACGATTCTTTCTCAATTGTTCATCTAAGCGATTTACATAATAAAAGTTTTGGCGACAATAATGAAAAGCTTTTAGAAAAAATAAAAAGTGTTAATCCAGATTTAATTTTTATTACCGGCGATATTATTGATTCACACCGCGCCGGGTCGGATCAGGCACTTAATTTAATTAGAGGTTTAAAGGGGCAGGGGCCAGTTTATTTTGTTTCCGGGAATCATGAAAAATGGTGTGGCACTTATCCAGCGCTTCAAGCCGAGTTAAGGGGTGCGGGGGTGGTAATTTTAGATAATGAAACTGTGCTTTTAGAGAACCAGGCCGGGCGAAAAATATTTTTAGCGGGAATTAGCGATCCGGATTTTTCTTCTTTAGAAGAATGGCAAGCCGATTTAAAGTTTTTAGGTTTGGCGGCTGGGAATTATTTTTCTGTTTTACTTTCGCACCGACCAGAACGTTTTAGCGATTATGTCGCCGCCGGTTTTGATTTATCTTTAGTGGGCCATGCTCATGGCGGCCAATGGCGCCTGCCGGTGGTGGGCGGACTCGTGGCTCCTAATCAAGGGCTATTCCCTAAATATGACAGTGGTCAGTATCAAAAAGTAACATCAACAATGCTCGTTTCTCGCGGTTTGGGTAATAGCGTCATACCTTCGCGCCTTTTTAATCTTCCGGAAATAATTTCTGTCCAAATTAATTTCTAAAAAAAAATCTCCCGAGAGTCGGGAGATTTTTTTTAAAGCCGCTGAGCCAATTCTTGTAGGGTGGGCGTTAGCGTAATTAATTTTTTTTGCTGCGGAGCGGGGAAATTGTCTTCGGCAAAATCTTCCAAGCGCTCCAAACCTTCGGTCAGTTTTTCGCGTCCGGACCGGCTCAGTTCGATGAGACTGCTTCTAGCATCATGGGGATTCGGTTGCCGTTTCACTAAACCAATTTTAATCATCGGTAGTAGTAAGCGGGTCACTCCAGAAGGAGTGAGACCCATTAGATCCGCTAGTTGGGCGGCGCGTAATTTCTCGGGAGCAGCCGCTAAGTGTTGCATAATTAAAAGCTCATGAAGACTGAGGTCATTTAAAGCGGCGTCTAGCCGGCGCGATAATTTCGCCTGAAAACGGGCGTTGGCACTTAAATAAGTTAACATAGTAGTCATTGATTAGTAATTGACTAATCAAGTATATCGATTTTAAAAAAAATGTCAAGAAGACAAGGGGGGCGAAAAAAGAAGGTAGCCTCTTTTTAATCAATACTCTTAATTTTCCAAATCTGTTCGCCTTTAGGTCGCGACCAAATAAAATCAGCGCCAACTTTTTTTCCAAGCAGGGCGGCGCCGAGTCGGGATTGGTAAGAAATAACGCCGGCACCGGGATTAGTTTCGGTGGCGCCAAGAATTAGAAAGACTTTTTCTTGCTCGCCGTTAGTGATCGTTACCCGATGGCCGATATCCACTTCATTATTACTTTGGGGAGCAATTATTTGGGCCCGATTTAAAAGATTTTCTAAATCAATAATTCTTTGGTTGAGTCCGCGCAAACGGCTCTTGGCTAATTGATAACCGGCGTTTTCTGAAAAATCACCCATTAAAGCTAAACGTTGGACTTCGGCTGCCTCGCGTGGTCGTTTAATTTTAACAAAATAATCCAAGCGTTTCTTGAGTTCGTCGTATCGTTCCGAAGTTAAATAATAATCAGTTTCCCGGAAAGTGTATTTACTTCCTTTACGAATTGGTTGGCGCATTGTTTAAAAATAATTTTAATCACTAGGTTGATATTATATCGTAAATTAATTTTTTTGTTAAAAAATTAGTTTCCCGTGGCTTTAAAAAAATGATAAACTGAAAGAATAATAAAACCTTAAGAGCCCCCAAGGTTCTTAAAATAAAATATGAAAAATCTTGATTTAATCTTTAACCCTCGCAGTGTCGCTCTTGTCGGCGCCTCGCGGCGTGTTGGCAGTGTGGGGAACGACATCGCGAAAAATTTAGTTAAAAATTTTCCGGGGTCAGTTTTTTTAGTTAACCCCAAAGCGAAAAGACTTTTAGGCCGGCCCTGTTACGCCGATTTAGCGGCGATTAAAAAACCGGTGGATTTGATGGTGATTGCCGTGCCGGCCGCTTTGGTGCCGAGTGTTTTAGAAACTGGCGGTCAACTAGGCATTAAGGGGGCGGTGGTGATTTCCGCGGGCTTTAAAGAAGCGGGGCGCGCCGATCTTGAGGCCGAGCTCATCGCGATTAGCAAAAAATATAAAATTAATTTAATTGGTCCCAACTGTTTAGGCGTGATTAATCCGGAGAAAAAATTGAATGCTTCTTTTGCCGGTCTAATGCCGCCACGCGGAGAGCTCGCTTTTATCTCTCAGAGCGGCGCTCTTGGCACCGCTATTCTGGATGTCGCTGCTAATCTCGGTTTGGGTTTTTCTAAATTTATCAGTATCGGTAATAAGGCCGTAATTGCTGAAGCCAAGATGTTGGCCTATTTAAAAAAAGATAAAGCCACTAAAGTGGTCGGTCTTTATGCCGAGCAATTAGCTAATCCCGATGAATTATTAAAACAGTTTCGCTCTTTAACTCTCGGTTCCGCCCCCAAGCCGGTGGTGGTTTTAAAATCCGGGCGTACTCGTGCCGGAGCGGGAGCAAGCGCTTCTCATACCGGCTCTTTAGCCGGCAATGACGCCGCCTATCAAGCCTTGTTTAATCAGAGCGGGGTGATTCGCGCGCGAACAGTTAAAGAACTTTTTGACTATCTGTGCGTTTTTTACAATAACCCTTTAGTGGCTGCGAAAAAGGTGGCCCTGATTACTAATGCTGGTGGCCCGGGCGTTTTAGCGGTTGATGTTTTAACGGAGCGCGGTTTGTCGTTGGCTTCATTATCAACAAAAACTCAAGCCTCCTTAAAGAAAATATTACCGGCGGCAGCCAGTGTTAGCAACCCGGTTGATCTTTTAGGGGATGCGCCCGCGCGCCGGTATCAAGAGTCCTTGGAGATCTTAAATCGAGATCAAAATATTGATGCCTTTTTAGTAATTCTAACGCCGCAATCAATGACCGAGATTGACGCTACCGCGCAAGCTTTAATTGCGTTTAAGAAAAAAACTAAACGCCCCTTAGCGGTTGTTTTTATGGGGCAAGGATTAAGCGCTCGGGGTCGGGAATTATTATGCGCCCATAAAGTGGCTGTTTATGCTTGGCCGGAGGCGGCCGCGCACGCTCTGGCGACCTTAAATGATTTTTGTCAGCAACGGAAAATTAAGCGCGAGGCGGTTCCAGTTTTTAAAGATTTGAAAAAAGAACGAGTTGAGAAAATCTTAAGCGCCGCTCAGGCACGGGGAGTTAAGGTTTTGCCTGAACCGGATGTGCAGGAAATATTTAAAGCCTACGGATTGCCGGTGCTCCAGAATTATCAAGTTAAGAGCGCGGCCGGAGCGGAAGAAGTAGGCAAAAAAATAAAAACAAACTTAGCTTTAAAAATTATTTCGCCGGATATTTTGCATAAGAGCGATGCTGGTGGGGTCAGCCTGAATGTTCCTGCTCCAGAGGCCGCGCGCGCATATCGAGAATTATTAAAGCGCGTTAAAGCTAAAAAACCTCGGGCCAAAATTGAGGGGGTGCTAATTAGTGAAATGATTAGCGGCGGGCAAGAGTTGATTATTGGTAGTGTTCGGGAACCATCTTTAGGGGCTGCTATCATGGTTGGTCTTGGAGGAATCTATACAGAGATTTTACAAGATGTTGCTTTCGGCTTGAATCCGTTAACAAAAACCGATGTCAAATTAATGTTAAAGCAATTTAAAGGGGCGAAGATTTTAGCCGGCGCGCGCGGTCAAGGAGCGCTTGATCAAGAAGCGCTTAGTGACTGTATTTTACGCTTAGCGCAACTCGTTAAAGATTGGCCTCAGATAAAAGAGGTTGATATCAATCCTTTGGTTATTAAAGAACAGGGCGCCATTGTCCTCGATGGCCGAATGATTATTGATTAAAAAAGCCGCGGTTAACCGCGGCTTTCTTAGTTAGAGAGCTTCAACGATTTTGCAAATCTCGGTAAAGACTTCTTCAATACTTTTTTCGCCATCAAGACGATAAAGCTTACCTTGAGTTTCATAATGGGCACAGAGCGGCAGAGATTCTTTGCGAAAAACATTGATTCGGTTTTGGATGACAGCACTATCTTGATCATCTTTGCGTACCGCGACCGCCAGGCGGCGGCTGATTCGCTGATGAACGGTTTCGTCACTTACCTCTAATAAAATACAGGCAGAAACTTTTACCCCCGTCGCTGCTAGAAGTTCATCAAGCATAACCGCCTGTTCTTGTTTGCGCGGGAAACCGTCAAAAACTAGACCGACAGTTTTAGCTTGTTCGGCTACTGATCCTAGGGCCGCTAAAATAATATCATCGGGAACTAAAAGCCCATTTTCGACAATCTCTTTGGCTTTAGCGCCAACTTCTGAGCCGGATTCTATTAAAGCTCTTAATTTTTCACCCATTGAAAAGTGGTGCCAACCATATTTTTCTTCCAATAATTTTGCTTGGGTGCTTTTGCCCGAGGCCGGCAGGCCGTACATGACAATTACTTTTTTCATAATTTTTATTTAATCAAAGTTTATCATAGCCTAAGCTTTCGGACTTGGCAACGCTGGCTTGGGCCGGATTTCAAAAGGTGTTAAAATGGGGGTATGGAAAATCACGCCCCTTTAGCGGCTTCATTTCGCCCCCAAAATTTAAGTGAATTTGTCGGCCAAGAACGAGTCATTGGACCGGAGTCTTGGTTACGCCAAGCAATTAAGGAGGACAAAGTTTCATCTTTACTTTTTTGGGGCCCGCCCGGATCCGGGAAGACCACCCTGGCTCTAATTATTGCTAAAGAAACAAAAGCGGAGTTTGTCGAGATTTCGGCTACCAGTAGCGGCAAAAAGGATCTGCAGTTAATTATTGAGCGTGCTCAGCAAGCGCGCCGTTTAGGCAAAAAAACTTTATTATTTATTGATGAAATCCACCGCTGGAATAAGGCTCAGCAAGACGCTCTGTTACCGCAGGTGGAGCGCGGCGTCATTACTTTAATTGGGGCCACCACGGAAAATCCCAGTTTTGCGGTTAATGGCGCTTTGCTCTCGCGCGTTAAAGTAGTGGTACTGGAGGCTTTATCGGAATCCGATTTAGAAAAAATTGTTACTCAAGCCGCCAAGCGTTCGGGGTTTACGGGGAAAAAAGAGGCTTGGCGTTTAATTGCCCGCCTCGCTAATGGTGATGCCAGAAAAGCGCTCAATCTTTTAGAGAGCGCCGGTGATAGTGGGGAACTTATTGATACTGCTTTGGTAAAAAAAATAATTGATAAGCCCAGTTTACTTTACGACAAAAGTGGCGAAGAACACTATAATTTAATCTCGGCTCTCCATAAATCAATGCGCGGTGGTGATGCCGATGCCGCCCTTTACTGGTTAGGACGTATGCTCGCCGGTGGCGAAGATCCGCTTTATATTGCCCGCCGCTTAATTCGTTTTGCCTCGGAAGATATCGGCTTGGTAAATAACAGTGCCTTGCTTTTAGCGAATGCGGCCTATGATGCTTGTCATAAAATTGGCCTGCCGGAATGCGGTGTTAATTTGGCTCACGCCGTTGCTTATTTGGCAAAATCACCCAAGAGTATTGCTGTTTATCAGGCTTATAACAATGTTCAAGCCGAAATAAATGAAAGCGGTAATTTACCGGTCCCGCTTCATATCAGGAATGCGCCGACAAAATTAATGAAAGATTTGGGTTATGGCAAAAACTATAAATATACGCCTTTGGTTGATTCCTCCAGTCAAACTTATTTACCGGAAAAGTTAGGGGGTCGAAAATTTATGCCCACCGCTTCATTGAATAAAGTTAAAGAAAAAGACAAGAAAGATAAAAGTTAATTTAAAGTTTTTTAGCTGCCAATTTGTAACCGCGGCCCGGAAAGGTATGAATTATCTCTTTTCCGCCCGCGTTTTTTAATTTTCGCCGGAGGTTTAAAATATGAGTATCTAAAGTGTTGGAAAAGGGATCCATGTTCATATCCCAGACATTTTCCATGATAATTTCTCGAGAATTAATGACGTTCGGATGGCGCATCAGATATTCTAAAATACAGTATTCTTTGCGGGTTAAATTGAGTGTGCGGCCGTGTCTTTGGGCCAGGTGTTGAACTAAATCTAAAGAAAGATCATCGATTTTTAAAACTTCTGCTTGCCAGGTGGGCGGTCGTCTTAGTAAGGCATGGACTCGCCAAAGTAGCTCGTCTAGTAAAAAGGGTTTGGTTAGAAAATCATCCGCCCCCAACTTGAAGGCCTCAATTTTTCGATCGGGGTCACCGCAGACGGTGAGCATCAAGATTGGGGTATTTTTTTCGCGGCGCACTTCTTCAATAACGGTTAACCCGTTTTGTTTGGGAAGGTGGTAGTCAACGATCATGAGATCATAAGTATTAGTGCGGGCCAAAAATGAGCCTTGCTGACCGTCAAGAGCTAAATCAACGGTATAGGCGCGGCTTTCGAGTCCGGATTTTAGAAAGCGTCCAATCGCGGTCTCGTCTTCAACGATGAGAATTTTCATAAGCAAAAAATTAGTTTATAAATTTTTTATAATTATAGAAAAACAGTCTTAAATTTTCTTAAAGTTAGCAGATTTAAATTGATTTTTTCTTTAAATCGATGAAAAGTCGCGGTCCCCGACCGCCACTTTTTAATTTGGTTGACTAAAAGATATTTTACTGTTAATTTGAAGGGTGTTTTTAGAAATAATATCTATGGGTTTAAGAATAAAAAATGGTAAAAATATGAAAAAGTTTTTTTTAGCAGTTTTTTTAATTAGCTTGTCCTTAACTTTAAGTGCTTGCGGTCCGGTCGCCGAGGAACAGAGTGAAGAAATAAAGCCAGTCTCGGTTTCCGGGCGAGCCGTTTCTGAGACCTTAATTTGGGAACAGGAATTATCTTATCCAGGAATTGTCTCCTCGGAGAGTGAAGCAAAAATTATCGCGAAAACCAGCGGTACAATCTCAGGGTTTGAAGTGGCGATTGGCACTAAAGTTGTTCCTGGCCAAGAACTAGGACGTATTGATGATCAAGTTGAAGTCAGTGGTAATAATTTTAATGCGGGTCAGATTAAACAGGCGCAAATTGGCGTGGAGCAGGCGCAAAGTGCTTACCAGTTGGCCCGAACTAATTATGAAAATTTATTACTCTCTTCAACTAAAGATCTAAAAAGCGCAGAATTATCTTTGGTGCAGGCGACCACTAATGAGAAAAATTTAACTATCACTACCAGTGAAAGTTTTAAAAGTGCTGAATTGGCTTATGAAACAGCCAAAATTGCCGTGGAGCAAGCGCATAATAATTTAACTTCCGGTCAGAAGCAATTAGCGCAAGCGGAAGTGGACGCTTTAGAAAATGCTACTTTAGCCGCTGATTCGGCAATTGCTACCGCCGGCAGTCTTTTAAGTGGTATCAATAATATGGCCGCTTTTGATGACAATGGCGTCGTGACTATCAATTATTCTCCAAGTTTGGGGGCACTGGAAGCGGGTTCTTATGGTCAGGCGGAGTGGGCCTATGAGCAAGCTAAAGATCTTTACGATAATATTTTAAAAAGTGATTATCCGGATATCCCGGCGCGGCTAAGAGCGGCGACAACGGTTTTAAAAGAAACAAAAGCAGCGGTTGATGCCACTAAATATTTATTGGAAAAAAGTATTCCTTCTGCCACTCTGCCGCAGACGGCGGCGATGGGCGTTTCTTTATCCGGCTTACAGCAACAAGTGGCGGCTTATCAAACTCAAGCCAATGGCGCTTTAGCGCAAGCACAGGCCGCGGAGCAGGGGTTAAATAGTTTAGATCTGAGTCGCGAAACGACGATTCAGAATTTAGAAAAAGCTTATCAATTGGCTCAACAGCAGGAAGCGGCGGCGGCACAAAATTTAAATAATTTACGGGCCGGCAATACTTCACAACAAGATCAAGCCGGTTTGGCGGCTGACTTGGCGCAAAATCAGTATGAAAATTTGAGGGTTAAAATGTCATCGCAATTAGCCGCGGCTCGGTCCCAAATGGACAGCGCGCGCTTGCAGTATGAAAATGCGCAGGTTGCTTTACAAAATTTATTTGATGTCCATTCTATTATCGCGCCGATTAGTGGCACGCTAACCAGTCGGCCGGTGAATAACGGCGATACGGTTAGTGCCGGACAAGTGGTGGCCACAGTTAGTCAAGTAGAAAAATTAAAAGTGCGCTTTTATTTGGAAGCTGATCGTCTCGATGATATTCAGGCCGGGATGGCGGCCCTTGTCAAAGATAGTTCCGGCCGTGAATATTCCGGCGTCATTAGTTCCGTTTCCCAACAACCGGATGAGCGGTCACGGCGCTTTTTAGCCGAGTTATCTTTAGAGCAAGATGAAGGTTTGGTGATCGGTTCGGTTGTAGATGTCAAGATTAAAATTATACAAACTTTGAAAGCGGACGCGGGTTTATCCTGGTTACCTTTATCAGCCCTAAATATTGGTCAAAACGAAACCAAGATTTTAGTTTTTGATAATGGTTACGCCCGTGAACAAATTGTTACGGTTGTCGAAGTCCAAGGAGAAATGGCTAAGGTAGAAACAGGTTTAGGCTTAGAAGAGATAATTATTACCACCGGCAATAAATTAGTGGGTCCGGGGCAGGCGATTACACTTAGTGAATAATTT
Organism: Patescibacteria group bacterium; assembly: GCA_050943055.1. Taxonomy (GTDB): domain Bacteria; phylum Patescibacteriota; class Patescibacteriia; order Patescibacteriales; family UBA12465; genus JAEZRQ01. Next base: position 4,878 of record JBMNOL010000008.1, on the reverse strand, counting down.
TATGGAGTTTGATTTAAAAAATTTAAAAGAAGAAGATAAAAATATTAAAGAGACGACAGGAGCGGTGGATTCGCCAGGAACTTCAACTGCCGATCAGCTTTATTTAAGCCGAATAAAATTTAAACCTCGGCTGCGTCGTGGCTGGTTAAATTTTTTTGTCAGTCGGCCGCGAGTGGTCTTTTTATTAATTGCTTTTTTGATCGCCATCGGTGTCTATGCCTATCAATCGTTACCGCGAGAATCTAGTCCGGAGGTAAAAATTCCTTATGCCGCTGTTTTTACTACTTATCCCGGCGCATCACCGGCGGATGTTGAAGAATTGGTTACTAAGCCACTTGAAGGCGGAATTAGCGGGCTCAAGGGGGTAAAACAAATTACTTCCGAATCCAGTAATTCTTTATCAATGATTACCGTGGAATTTGAGGCGAAAGAAGATTTAGCTGATGCTTTGCGCCGTTTGCGCGATGAGGTTAATAATTTGTCTAATCGTTTTCCTGCCGAGGTTTCAACGCCGCTGGTTCAAGAAATTTCGGCCGATGATTCACCGATTTGGGTCTTCACTTTATCGGGGCCCTATGATGGGTTTGTTTTGCGTGACGCCGCGACCGAAATCAAAAACGAATTAGAAAAAGTCCCCGGGGTGCGCGAGGTGATTATCTCCGGCGGCGATGAACGCCAATTTAGTATTGATTACGATTCTTCAAAATTATCTTTTTATAATCTATCACCGGCTTTTGCCAATCAAGCGGTTGCGGCTCGCAACAGCGCAATCCCGGTGGGCACTTTTGATGGTGAAAAATATTCTTATTCAATTCGCACCGATGCTCAACCCAAAAGCCTAGAGGATTTACGTCACACACCCTTGAGCCATACGCCGGAGGGAGCAATTATTTATTTAAAAGATGTGGCCACCGTTGAAGAAACGGCTATTAAAAAAAGCAGTTTGTCGCGTTTGTCGCAGCAGGGCTCGGAACCTCAAGAAAGTATTGGTTTTCAGGTCATTAAAAAAACTGGCGGTAATATTATTGAGGTGGTCACCGCCGGGGAAGAGCGCTTAGACGCTAAACTTAAAACTTTGCCACCCGGACTTACCTATGCCACGACTTTAGATATGTCCGCTATGGTTGAAGCCGATTTTAATCAGTTGACTAGTGACTTTGTGATGACAATCATTTTGGTTTTTACGATCCTCTTTTTGATTGTCGGTTTTAAAGAGGCGCTCGTGGCCGGGTTGGCCGTCCCCTTAGTTTTTTTCGGCACTTTCGCGGTGATGTTGTTTTCCGGTATTAGTTTAAATTTTCTCTCGCTTTACGCCTTGATTTTGTCGCTCGGCCTTTTAGTTGACGATGCGATTGTAGTGGTCTCAGCGACTAAACAATATTTAAAAAGTGGAAAATTTACTCCGGAAGAGGCCGTCCTTTTAGTTTTAAATGATTTTAAAGTAGTCCTAGCGGCCAGCACCTTAACGACGGTTTGGGCTTTTTTACCGCTGTTATTAGTTTCCGGAATTATGGGTGAGTACTTGAAGTCGATTCCGATTACGATTTCTACGACCTTAATTTTATCTTTAATTATTGCGCTCATTATTAATCACCCCTTAGCGGCGGTACTGGAGAGAGTTCGTTTTGGTAAGGGTTTATTTTTTACTACTCTGGCTTTATGTTTAGGGGCGGCCATTTTGGCGGCCGGTTCAGGCACTATTGTTGGCGGGGCAGTAGCTGCCTTACTGTTAGCTTTAGCGGCGGTCGCCGGAGTTTGGTATTTCCGGGGTGGACAGACAAAGCTCCAGCGCAACAGTGAATTAATGGCGGCGGAAGCGGTCGATGATGAGAAGATAAAAAGAAAATTAATTGCGCAATCAGCGCCGGTTGGTAATAGTTTTTTCACGCGGCTGTTTCACGGCGTCATTCATTTTGATAAGGTACTGCCGGTTTATGAAAAATACTTGCGTCCGATTATTGAAAAGCGCTCGATGCGGCGCCGCTTTTTCGGGGTGGTTATTTTCTTGTTTATTATCGCTTTAGCGTTGCCGGCCGTAGGTATTCTTAAATATGAATTTTTCCCGAAAACCGATTTGGAATATATTACTATTGATATTAAAGCGCCACACGGTCTGAAATTATCGGAAACTGATAAAATTGTTCAAGAGGTGGAGAGTCATTTATTGACTTACCCGGAGATTGATAATTTTTCCACGGTCGTTGGCGGTGGCGGAGCTTTGGCTTATCTTTCGGGGGATTCCTCTTCTAAGGCCAGTATTACTATTCGTCTTAAACCTTTAGCGGCGCGAGCGTTTAAATCTTATGAATTAGCTGATATTTGGGGACAGGATTTAAAAACGGTTACGGGCGCCGAAATTACGGTTAGCACCTTAGTTGCCGGACCGCTGACGGGGGCTGATTTTGAGGTTCAAATTCGTGGTGACGATTTACAAGAATTAGAGCGAATTACTTTTGAATTGACTGAGATTCTCAGCGGTATTGACGGAGTGGCCACAACTAAAGATTCTCTTGAAGAGGCACAGGCCGATTATACTTTTGTTCTTGATCCGAATCGCCTCGAACTTTATGATTTAAATGCTGCTTATGTTGGGGCCGCTTTACGTTTAGCAATTTCGGGCACGGAAGTAACGACGATTTTAAATGACGGCGAAGAAATAAAAGTGGTGGCTAAGGTGGCCGAGGATAAATTAGAAGACCTCTCCGCTTTACAAAATTTACAGCTGAGTAATTTAAAAGGACAGACAGTGTTTCTAAAAGATGTGGCTACGGTCAAATTAGAACCAGCAGCGGCTAATATTACGCGCGTTGATGAAACACGCAGCGTTACCTTGTCGGCCAAGTTAACCGCGACCGGAAATTCGGCCGCAGTGTTAGAGGATTTTCAAGCGCGAACGAAAGATTATCAGTTGCCGGCCGGTTATCAGATTGTTTACGGTGGGACTAGCCAAGAAATTACTGACTCGACAAATTCTATGGTTCAAGCCATGGCTGTGGCGCTTCTACTCATTATTATCACTTTAGTCATTCAGTTTAATTCTTTTAGACAAGTCTTAATTATTTTAGTAACTATCCCGCTAGCCTTAATTGGCGTGAGTTTCGGCTTGTCCTTAATCCGGGTGCCGATGTCTTTACCAGCCCTGATCGGAGTACTCGGTCTATTCGGAATCGTGGTGAAAAACGCCATTATTTTAGTTGATAAAATTAATCTCAATTTGCGCACCGGTATTCCTTTTAACGAAGCAATTATTGATGCCGGCAAATCTCGTCTTGAAGCCATATTTATTACTTCGGTATCGACAATTTTTGGTCTTTTACCAATTACTATTTCTAGTGAGATGTGGCGTGGGCTGGGAACAGCAATTATTTCCGGACTGATGTTATCTTCCTTATTTACTCTTTTTGCGGTTCCCGCGCTCTATGTTTCGCTCGTTAAACCGCCGAAAAAAAAGTTTAATTAGGTTTAATGACTTATTTACAAGAAAACCGCTTTTTGGGCGGTTTTTTTGAATCTTGACATAAAGATGTATATTTAGTATATTGGACCAGGCGCTTTTTGTGCCAAAAGAATCATTTTATATTAGCTAATAATTATTTTCATGGAAATTAGAAATATCGCTATTATTGCTCATGTGGATCATGGTAAAACTACTTTAACCGATGCTTTTTTGCGCCAGAGCGGTTTACTTGAGGTTCAGAGTATGGACAGCAACCGCCTGGAACAGGAGCGGGGGATTACTATTTATTCCAAAAATTGCAGTCTTTTTTACAAAGATACCAAAATTAATATTGTTGATACGCCCGGACACGCCGACTTCAGCTCGGAGGTGGAACGAATTTTGCGTTCCATTGACTGTGTACTATTAGTCGTTGATGCTCAAGAAGGGCCAATGCCACAAACTAAATTTGTCTTGAAGAAATCTTTAGAATTGGGGCTAAAACCGATTGTGGTTATCAATAAGATTGATAAACCCGCCGCGCAGCCGGCCGCGGTACAAGAAATGATTTACGAATTATTTTTAGATTTAGGTGCTACCGACGAGCAGTTAGATTTTCCAGTTATTTTTGCTAATGGTCGCGCCGGTATCGCTTGGCGGGATTTAGCCGTTGCCAGTGATAGTCTCGAACCTTTACTGGATACAATTTTAGAACATGTGGCGCCAGCGGCCACTAAGGAGTTGTCTGATCAAGCGCTTAGCGCGCAAGTTTTTAATTTATCCTATGATAATTTTTTAGGGCGCTGTGGTGTGTGTCGCGTTTATTCCGGCCGCTTAAAATCCGGTCAAACTGTTTATGTTCGCGGCGCCGAAGGCAAAGCTACTGCCGGTAAAATTTCTAAATTATTCACTTTTTCGGGGGTGAGTCGCCAAGAAGTGACTGAAGTGGAAGCTGGCGATATTGCCTTGATTGCCGGCCTGTCTAATCTTTATATTGGCGAAACAATCGGCTCCACTCCGGAAGTGGAGCCATTACCGGCTATTTTAGTTGATGAGCCAACGATTTCTTTAAATTTTTTGGTCAATAATTCACCTCTCGCCGGTCGCGAAGGGAAGTTTGTGACCAATAGTCAAATTCGGGAGCGATTAAGTAAAGAACTAGAGGTTAACGTGGGCTTGAAGATTGATTTTTCCGATGCTAATTTAGCGCGCGTTTATGGCCGGGGCGAATTGCATATTGCGATTCTTTTAGAAAATATGCGGCGCGAAGGTTATGAGTTGCAAGTTTCTCAACCGGAAGTTATTGTTAAAGATGCCCCAGACGGCAAACTTGAACCTTTTGAGGAGGTGATGATTGATATCCCGGAAAAATTCTCCGGGGTGGTAATTGAAAAAATGTCTCGCCGGAAGGGGCAACTCTTGGATTTAAAAAATAAGAATGG
>JBMNOL010000007.1:0-36410 GCA_050943055.1 Patescibacteria group bacterium | reverse complement strand
CATATATCTGGGGTCAAATTGATTCATATTAGCTAAAATATAATAAATATAGATAACTATTTATTATATTTTAGTCTAGAAAAGTGTAAACCCCTTTGCTGCAATGTTAACAATAATTGTACTGGGGGTCCGGAGCTTGAACATATTGCCAAATTGATTCAGTTTTTTTAAATGTAAATAAGAAAATTATTTTTCAAAATCTATTAGGATTATTGTTTAAAAAGCAAATTCTAAATAGTTAGTTATTTAGCAATGTTTGTTTATAAATTTTTATTTACTATTAGCCATTCAGGCTCGAAAGCCGTCTCTCCAAGCGAGCAAAATTTTACAAAACATTGCTTGACATTTTTTATAAAAAGATGTATGGTCAAAAGTAAATTCAAAAAATAACTTTATGAAAAAAGCTTTCAAATGGGGTTTACCTCTCTTGGGTCTCGGTTTGGCCTGGGTATTAATTTCCGCCCCTAGCGCTAAAACCAATTATGTTGCCTATTATTCCGGTGATGCCATTGTTTACAAAAATCAAATTATCATTGCGACTACTGATAGTGGCGCTTTAGAAATCTATCGTCAAAACGGAAAAAATCTGGAGCGCAGTACGCGCTTAAAAGCGGAGGCCGGGGCTTGGGGTAATGATTTTAGTTCCGTCAAACTTGATCAGTCTGGTGATCGCCTCTTGGCTTACGCCACCGCTGGTTTCTCGCTCTATCAATACGATCTGAGTAATCTTGAGGAACCTAAACTTTTACAAAAAAAGACTAACACTTATTTTGAGTGGTACCAAAAAGTTGATAAACTTGGTAATCACCTGGTTACGGCCAGCGAAAAAGGCGTAAAAGTTTGGCGGGTTGATGGCGATTTTTTTGATGTTATTGATTCTTATCCGGTTACTGTTAGTAACGGCTTAAGTCTACGCTTTGATGCCGCCGGGCGTTATATCGTTAGTGTTGGTGAAGATAATCTGGTTCGGGTCTATGATACTACAGAACGGAAAGAAATTAGCCGCTTCCCGGTTAACTATCGCGGGGGCAGCGATCAAAAAAGACTGCAGTTTGACTCTTTAAATAATGAAATCTTAATTTTTGATGATTTCTTCCTCAAGCGTTTTTCTTTAAACGGTAACTTATTAACCTATCACCCCAATAGCGCTGACAACGGTTACAGTGTAGAAGCCACCGGCGACCCGAACTATGTTTATGCCGCTAATGGCGCCAACGTAATGCGTTTGTCCAAGAAAAATTTTAGAGAGGGCTTAAAGATCAATGCAACCAATCTGAATCATAACGGCTGGGCGATGGGTCTTAAATATCTTAATGCCAACGGTCAAGAACGTTTAGTTGTTTTTAACGGCGGCGGAATTGCAATCTTGAATTCTTCTTTAGAAAAAATTGCTTCGGTGAACGCGACTGAGATTGCCGCTAATCCACAAGCTAAAGAACCACTGTCTTTAAGTTCTGAGGCTTACGTGGCCACGGCCGGCGCCAAGTTTAATTTTCGCGGTACCGGTTTTATACCCCACGAGGAGTTAATAATTAAATTTGCGACTGATACTAAAACCGTTACTGCTGACGGTAATGGCCGGTTTCAGACTAATTTAACGGTTCCTAATTTAAGTGCTCAAAGGACGGACATTAAAGTAACCGGTCAGACCTCTAACTTAACTTACAGCACCAGTTTTGAGATTAAATAAAGTTTTCCCTCAACCAAAAAGCGCGCCTGACGGCGCGCTTTTTTTTATTTAAAGATTTTATCCCGATCTAAAGTTCCCGACCAATAATCTTTTAAAGCTTCATTACGATAAGAGAAATTATTTAAACGGCTCCCGGATTGTTTCTGAAAGTAAAGGTGATAATTATTAACGTTGATCCGAGCTGGCAAGCGATAGCTTAAACTAACTTCACTAGTTTCTCCCGGTTCAATGCTCCAAAAAAAGCCGAAAACCGTTTTATCCAAAGCTTCATCGCTGGTGACCGAAAAATCACTCAAGCCGCTATGACTAATTAATTCGCTGCCGGATGGAACTAAAAGGCGTGTATAGCTGCGATAGCGGGTAGTGCGCCAATCAAAATCGCCTTCATGGCTATAGGTTAATTTAAGTGTCGCTATTAAACCGTCCGACTCATTGATCTGATAATCAATATTTTTTCGCATCACCGCATCGGTTTTATAAGCCGCCAGATTAGCATCAACAACCATTAAATAATCGCTCGTTGTTTTTTTAACTTCTCCGCCCCAACCTAAATCGCTAATCAAATCTTGATAGATCGGATCATTGAAATAAATTTGTAAATCCCGGCGCGCCTTAGCAGTCTCCATAATTTCTAAGAGCTCCGGCAGACGATCTAAAGAAACTTTAAATAAGCGAGCTCTTAATTCGTCGGTAATGGCGTTAATAATTTCTTTACGGTCCCAGGAGCTAATCTCCTGTTCAGCATAAGCGACCTCTACATTATATTGAAGGAGGGGCTGAAAATTTTCGCTGGTATAAATATCTCCACCCACCGTAATCGGGCCGACAAAATCTAATAGCTGAGAAATTAAACCGGGGTTAATCGCTAAGATGGCGGTGGGTGTTTTTGGCGTCGGACCAGTACAAGCACTTTCCGCTAAATACATTTTTTGTACTTGCCTAGCGGACGTCGGCCAATCCGGTGACCAGTTGGCATCACGCAACCACCAGTATTTTACTTTCATATATTTTGCCACTGGTGCCGGCGGCGTCTCAAAAAGCTTATCAATACAAGGCATGTCAAGGTGATAAACATCTTTAGTAACAATTTCTCCTAAAGAGCCATTTTTCATTTTCATCAGACCAAAAGTACCGATAAAGCCGCCACTGGGACGCAGCTCATCGTTGTTTTGCAAAATCAAAAGAAAATTGCTTTCTTCCGGATAACCGGCTAAACCGGGTAAGAGCCGAGCGACCGGCAAAAGAGTCTCTAAAATATTATCGGCCGCGGTTAACTTTTCTTTTAAATCACTAATCTGCGCCTCAAACGGAAGTAAGATACCAACGCGATGAATCTCATTTAAATTTAAAAGCGCTAAATCTAAATTCGCTTTCAAGCCGTTGAGCTCGGGCGCCGCTTGATGCAAAAGTGCCAGAGTTGATTGTTTTTCGCTTTCCGCTAAATCACCGAAGTTGCCAACCCCCCAAGTAACGGCCCCCAAATTTTCTAAAAGAGTACTTGCTTGGCTAAAAGAACGACTGAGTATTTCCACAGTTTTGGTTACGGCCTCTAAGTCTTCTAAAGACGCACTAATCGGAAAAAAATTAGCGGCGACTGGATTTTCCTTGATCTCCTCCAAATTTACCAAAGCCTCGTTAAAGGCCAAGACTGCTGAGTCCGACTCAAAGCGAGCCTGAGCATAATCTCCTTGCTTGACCAAAGAAAAAGCCAGCTCTAAATTATTCTTCCCTTTAATAAGATTATTATAATAATCTTGAGACACGCTCACCTTGTTAACCAAAGAAAGGACTAAAAAAATAGAAATAGCTAAAACCGACAAGAGTAAAATGAGAATGATTTTCCCAGTTTTTTTCAGGCCTTTTTTCATAAAAAATAATTATTTTGACGGCTTACTTAAATGATCGCAAACAATGGTTTTTTGCGAATCCCAAATTTCATTAAGAAAAATATCTCCAACCTCTAAGCGATAAGAGTATTCAGCCTCCGTCATTAAAGTATAATTTATTTCTCGGCCTAGTTCTTGCTCAAAAGCCGTTAAGCGTTTTAAAAAGGGCCCTTTTTTAAAATCACCTACCACTAGTAAATCAGTAATGGCGTCGGCCTGGTTGACGAAAAAACCACTTAAAATAAAAAGTTGCGGCGTACAAATTTTTTGCACATCAGCAATAAATTCGCTAATGCCACTTAATTGCGCTTTTAAAAATAAGGCTCGGAGCTCATTAAAAAGTAAAAAATTAGTATTAACACCGTAATATTTCTTCTCTTTGCTGCCTAAATCCCTATCAACGGCGGCGATTAAGCCCAATTCTTCCAAATTATTAAGCTCCCGTCGAACAGAGTTGACCTGGAGATCGAGGTCGCGTGCTAATTGACGTAAATAATGATGCTTCTCGGGCTCAATTAAAAAAGCGTTCAATATTTTTACCCGGGCCTCCGAACCGACTATTTTATTTAACATAACTTTATCTATTTATTATTTTATAGTATAATATCGGCAACGAGGAGTCAAACAAAAAGTAATTAAACTTGCAGGAAAAGCCATAGTGAGGGGCCTCGATTTTTGAATTTATGTCTAATAAAATTGCTTCGATCATCTTAAACTCCGGACGCAGCGAAGACTACGCCGGAGAAGCTTATGTTTCCCAGCCGGAAACCCACAAAGAACGGCTCGCCGGTAAAATTTTCGTACTGGCCGAAATGAGCGCCAAAAAAAGTGAGGCGCAAAAAATCATCAGTTTCCTAGCTAATGTTTTTGAATACAATTATTACGGCGACGAAAAAATTTCTCTCCGAGAAAAACTTGATGATTTGGAGGTTGAAGATATTTTTGAAAGCGTCTTGGCTAAAGTTAACCAAGCCCTGGTTGATTTTTTAGAAGAAGAACGTCTCCGCCTTAATCCGGAAACCACCAATTTTACTTTAGGCGTAATCCATAATAATAAATTATATTTTTCCACCTACGGCCGCAACAAAGCTTTTTTAATTTATCGCCGCCAAGGTGATTACGAAATTATCAATGTGGAAATGGCCGCTAAAGATGGTGGCTCCGTGACCGCTCAACCGGAACTTGATGAAAACGGCGAGCCTTTAGACCCCCCGGTTACCAAAATTTTCTCTTCGGTTGTTAATGGCGAGATTCCTCCCTACTCTTATTTTTTATTTACCAACGAGGCCCTGCCCGAGTATTTATCCCACGGTGAAATGGTCAGTATTATCACCAAGCTACCGCCGATGGTGGCCGCCGAACAAATAAAAAACTTTTTAAAAAGCGTTAATTCTTTTGTTCCCTTCTTAGGGGTTATTATTAAAAGTAATATTGGCGGAATCGTAGCGGAAAATTATGATCGCGCTGATAATCAAACCCCACCCCGACAGTTGGCTGATAATTATCCGACTCGCCAAACTGCCGCCCGCAAGGCGCAATCGTCAATTTCTTACCTTAATTATACCGAACAAAAAACGGAAAAAATGCTGTCTTCGGCCGGCGCTATTAGTGTAAAAGGATTAATCCAAAGGTTAAAAGATTTACTGGCCCGACTCAAAGCGCCCATTAAAGAAAAAAAAGCAATTCTCACTTATCAAGAAGATGGGGCCGCCATTACCCCGCCCCTCAAAGAAAAAAATCGCTTAAACTTACCCCGACGCGATTCCTTCTTACTAAAGACCAAAGTTTCTTTCAAGAAATCTCCCCAAATAGATAAAAAGAAAGTTAAAGGATTCTTCAAGCGTTTATTTATTATTTTCACGCCCAGTTTTTGGACCAATCTTTTTGGCGCCCTTTCCGCTTGGTTCCGTTCACTCAATCGCCAGCACAAACTAATGATGCTAACTGGTTTAGTTTTGGTGGTAACCTTAAGTTTTTCACTGGCCATCAGAAGCCGCAATAACGAACGCCAAGAGCAAGACAATCAATTTTTAACAGTGGCGACTTCAATCCGGGAAAAACAGGGTGATATTTTTCGCTATGCCGCCGTTGATAATATTAATGCCGCTCTCGGAGTTTTAGGCCAAGCCTTAGCCGACCTGGAACAAACCACTCCTTATTCCGAGGAAAAAATTGCCGAAAAGGAAGCCTTACGACAAGAGTTACTAGCCGAAAACGATCGGATTCAAAAAATTGTACGCATCAATGAACCGGAAGAAATATTTAATGTGATCAGTGTGGAGGCCGAAGCCGAGGCGTACAGTCTAGCCACTGTTGATGGGCAGATTTTTGTTGCCGATAAAAACCAAGCCACTCTCTACACTCTTAATCTTGAAAATCGCCAAATTGACTCTTTACCCCTACCGACCAGCGCTACCCTTTCCCGACCCGTGGTTTATGAAGGTGTTGCCTATTACTTAGCCGGGGGCGAAGAGTTAATAGCAATTGACGAGGGTAAGGCAGAAATCATCAATGTTAATCAGGAAGTCTCTCCCGGAAGCTTCATTGGCTTTTATAACAATCGTTTATATGTCTTAGACAAGGATGCTAATCAGATTTTCCGTTATAACCGAAGTGGCAACACTTTTGGTTCACGCGCCAATTGGGCTAGAGGCGACAATGATTTTAGTGATGCCAGCGATATTGGCATTGATGGCGATATTTATGTGGCCCAAGAAAATGGTGATCTGATGCGTTATCGTTTAAATGAAAGACAGACCGACTATAAAAGTACTGTTCTTGACCCAGCGATTCGCACCGATCGTCTGATTGTAACTGACAACAATAATTATTTATTAGATAGCCGTAATCAACGTTTAATCGTTCTCAATAAAGGCGGTGGTCTGGAAAAACAATACCTCTTTGACCGGTCAGTAAGCGACTTCAGTCTTGGCGAAGACGGGCAAACGATTTTTATTCTTTCCGCCAACAAAGTATTTAAATTCTCTTTGTAAAGTTATATAAAAAAAGCCCGCCTCACGGCGGGCTTTTTTATTAAAATTAAATAAGAAGAATCTTATTTTAAAGTTACTTTTGCACCAGCTTCTTCTAATTCTTTCTTAATTTTTTCCGCTTCTTCTTTCTTGACTCCTTCTTTAACAACCTTTGGAGCACCATCAACTAAATCTTTAGCTTCTTTTAAGCCTAATTCGGTCAGAGCGCGAACCGCTTTAATAACCGCGATTTTGTTCGCTCCACCCTCAGTTAATTCGACATCGAAGCTGTCTTTTACTTCCGCCTCAACGGCACCAGCAGCTGGCCCAGCGGCCATCATCATCGTCGGAGCAGCGGCGGAAACACCAAACTTTTCTTCTAACACTTTGACCAATTCAGCGAGGTCAAGAACGCTTAATTTTTCAATTTGGCTGACTAAGTCCTGAAATTTTTCAGGAACAACAACCTCTTTTTTTTCGTCTTCCATAGTTTTATAATTTAGTTTTATTTTAAATTAAATTAATAGTAAGTTTAAGCGGCTTTTTCGCTCATGGCTTTTAAGACATTAACTAAACCACGTAGGTTACCCGCTAAGACATTAACAAAGCCAGAAACTGGAGCATTGATCGAACCGACTAATTTGGCATATAACTCTTGCTTGCCAGGAATACTAGCTAAAGCAATCGCTTCTTCTTTAGATAACAGGCGCCCTTCCATAACTCCGCCTAAGAAAAAAATCTTATCAGCCTTATCTTTGCTGAAAGCTTTAACGGTTTTAGCAGCCGCGACTTCATCTTCATAGGAAAAAACGGCAGCGACCTTTCCGGTTAAAACATCTTCTTGAGGCTCGGCAAAACCATTATCTTTAAGAACTCTTTTTAATAAAGTCTTTTTAGGCACATAGTATTCTCCGCCAACGGCTCGCAGCTGGGCTCTTAAAGCCTCATTATCCGCCACGCCCAAAGCGTTAAAGCCGGTAAAAATCACCGATTTTGATCGCTTTATTTGCTCGTCTAAAGTGCGCAGAATCTCTTGTTTTTGAATCTTGCTTTTAGGCATATAATAAATTTAAATAAAAAACGCGACTTCTCAGCCGCGGCACAATACGAAAAAATCGATATTTGTTGCCTACCGTAAGACTTATGGTTGCTGACGGTCTCGGGCTGATTTGATTGCTCTTATCTTAAATTAAGTTAAAGAAACTGTCAAGGGGGGGGCAAAGCCCCCCCCAGACTAAAAATTTATTTTACTTTATAGGTTAAAGTAACTGACACGCTTACTTCATTTTCACCCGTTTGAATATTAGGGGTGCTCACACTGGCTTCATTCATTACTCTAGCGCTATCTAACATTCCAAAATTTGGCGCGACTGGCGGCGTATAACTACCCTCTACAACATTAACTAAATCCCCCAGTTTCAAACCTGATTGCATCGCAATTTCTCGGGCTTTATTTTGCGCCTTAGTAATCGCCCCGGCCCGCGCTTGAGATTTTAGAGATTCATCATCATCAATCGTAAAAGAGATATTTCCAACCTGATTAGCCCCCTTCTCTGTCGTTTGAGAAATCACGGCGCCAATTTTGTCTAAATCTCTAATTTTTATTGTTAGACTTTGAGTAACCCCATAACCAACCAATTGCTGACCTCTGCTTTCAGTCCAGTTATATTCTGGACTTAAACGATAATTTGAAGTTTTGATATCTTTTTCTTCTATCCCTAAACTAATCAATTCTTTAATAATGTCATTGGTCTTGTCATTGCTTTCAGTGGCCGCCTCCTGGGCTGAAGCTTTAATACCGCTTCTAACACCAACCTCCAAACTAGCAATGTCAGCTGGAGCATAAACAGTTTCTTCCGCGCTAACTGTGAAGTATTGAGTTGTTTTATCCTTATTAACTAAGGCAACAATCGCAACCGCGCCTAAGGTCAAAATTGCCAGACCTAAAATTAAAGCAGTAATTTTTTTCATAGTTTTTATTTTATAATTACTTAAATTATAGCCGAAAGCCCCGTTTCCGTCCATAGTTAGCAAAACGGTGCGCTTCATTTCGAACTTGTAATAATAAGGGTTTCAACTCCTTGGCGTACTCCTTAAAACTAGGGCTACTCCCAACCGGAAAAACCAAACGGTCGCCGCCCGCTTTGGAGATGCCTACTACTGGTATTTCTTGGTGAAGCTTTTTTAAGTGGCGAGTTAAAAAACTAATCTGTGGCCGACCACCATCAATTAAAATTAAGCTTGGCGCTGGCCACTCTAAATGTTTAAAACGACGTTCTAAAGTTTCTAGTAAAGCTCTTTCATCATCGCCAGCCGGCGCTTCTTTTATTTTGAATAAACGATATTCATCTTTAGCGGCTAACCCCTCTTCAAAAACTACCATTGAAGCGTAAGTTTCCTGGCCGCCAAAATGAGAAATATCATAGCCTTCAATCCGAACCGGTCGCGGTTGTCTTAAATCTGACTCACGCTCCAATAAAGCGACATCTTGAAGTTGTTTTAAAGCCTGCGCTTGCTCCGGACTTTCTTGACTTAACTTTTTTAAGAGTCTTTTCTTTTGACCGCTTAAAAGTAGACTTAAATTATCTAAATTGCGCCGATAGTCAGTCACACTGATTTTACCCAAACAAGCGCCCGGACAAAGACCAATTTGATAATCAAAGCAGGGCTGGCCGCTTAAAGGTACGCAAGTGCTCCAGGGAAAGATCGGACGAATCAAACGCAAAGCGGTGGTCAATAAACGTCGAGATTGATAAGGACCAAAAACTTTAGCTTTTTTTGGCGGCCACTTTTCTAAATCGCGACCGCGCACAATTAGCGGCTTGGCATAATCACCGCTCGGAATTACTAAATAAGAGAAAGAACGGCCATCACGATCAACAATATTATATTTCGGCCAATAATCTTTAATGTATTTCGCTTCCCAAATAATGGCCTCTAGTAAAGAGTCGGCCTCCAACCAGTCTACCGCTGTCGCCAAAGAGACCATCTCCGCAATACGCGGATCAAGTTTTTTTTGTAAATATTGTTTCAAGCGATTTCTTAAATTAACCGCCCGGCCCACATAAAGCACCTCACCGTCAGCGCGGCGCCAAAAATAAACCCCTGGATGCTCTGGAGATTTATCAATAATTTTTTTTAAATTCGCTTGCTGCTCAGAAGACATGCTAAAGATTTTTACTTGAGGACTTCTTTAAGATAAGGCGCAGTTAAACTCTTTTTCGACTCCGCCACTTTCTCCGGGGTGCCGACCGCCATAATCATTCCACCGCGCTGCCCACCTTCAGGACCGATATCAATCAAATAATCCATTGATTTTAACATGTGTAAGTTATGCTCAATCACGATCACCGAATTACCGCGCTCAACTAACTGATTTAAAACCTGAAGTAGCATTTCAATATCCCGATAATGAAGACCGGTGGTGGGCTCGTCTAACAGATAAAGAGTGTGTTGGCTGGCCGTTAAACTTAACTCCTTGGCAATTTTTACTCGCTGTGCTTCCCCGCCCGATAAAGTTGTCGCCGATTGTCCTAACTTTAAATAACCCAAACCAACGGCCACTAAAACTTTCATTTTATCGGTGACATAGTGGTTATCACCAAAAAAAGTAATCGCCTCATCAATCGTTAAATCCAAAACATCAGCAATGCTTTTACCTTTATATTTCACCTGAAGGGTCTCGCGATTAAAACGTTTTCCTTGGCAGACATCGCACTCAACATTGATGGCCGGCAAGAAATGCATTTGAATTTGCGTTTCTCCCGCGCCCTGACAAGCCTCGCAACGACCACCGGGAACATTAAAGGAAAAGCGAGAAGCAGTATAACCACGTTCCTTAGCCGCCGGCAACTCGGCAAAGAAATTACGTACTGCCGTAAAAAAGCCGGTGTAAGTAGCGGGGTTAGAGCGCGGCGAACGACCAATGGGCGACTGATTAATAACTACAACCTTATTAACATATTCCGCCCCCTTAAATTCGGCTAAATCCGTAAGCTGGATTTTCCCGCGCTGAGCTTTGAGGCGACGCAAATTCTGATATAAGATATCATGCACCAAAGTTGATTTGCCGGAACCGGAAACACCACTAATGCCCACTAAGCGCCCTAAAGGAATTTCAACTTTTAAATTCTTGAGATTATATTTAGTGGCGCCGACCAATTTAAGGGAACCGTGATTTTGACTACGGCGTTTTCCCGGCACCGCAATCTGGATGGCCCCACTTAAATATTTTAAAGTTAAAGATTTTTCAATCGCTTTTGGATTAGCTAAAAGTTTATCTAAATAATCAGCAGCCATCACTTCACCGCCAGCAGCACCAGCTAAAGGACCGATATCAACCAAATAATCGGAGGCTAAAATACTACGCTCGTCATGCTCCACCATAATCACGGTGTTATTTTTATCACGCAAGGTCTTAAGCGTTTCTAGTAAGCGGTCGGTATCGCGCTCGTGCAGACCAATGGTCGGCTCATCTAAAACATAGAGTGTGCGCGACAGCTGCGAGCCGATTTGGGAAGACAAGCGGATCCGCTGCGCTTCTCCGCCGGACAAGGTTTCCGCCTCCCGACCTAAAGATAAATAGTTTAGCCCGACTTTATTTAAAAACTCTAAGCGATTTAAAATTTGCATAACCACATTTTCGGCAATCGTTAATTGGCGCGGGGTCATTTTTTGATAATAACTCCAAAAGAAATCTTGAAGTTCTACTAAAGACAACTCATTGACTGCGGCTAAATTCAAGCCGCCAACACGGACAGAGAGAGCCTCCATCCGTAAACGTTTACCACCACAAGTAAGACAAGGTTCCTTGGAATAAAAATTAGCCCGCCCTAAACCAGTACAATCCGGACAAGCGCCATGCGGCGAATTGAAGGAAAAAAGACGTGGCTCAACTTCTGGAAAAGCAAAGTTGTCATGCGGACAAGTCCAATTAGCGGACAAAAGAAGCTCCTCATCTTTAAATTTTACAATCACCAAACCGTTAGAATAATCTAAGGCGTTCTCCAACGCTTCAAATAAACGCGTTTCATCCTCCACCCAAACATCATCGATCACAATCTCAATTGTGTGTTTTTTTCGCGCGGCTAATTTAATCGGCTCACGTAAGGAATAATACTCGCCATCAATGCGCGCCTTGTCATAACCCCGATTTAAGTAATTATAAAGCAGTTGATAATACTCACCGCGGCGATCGCGGATAACCGGACTAAGAACTTCAGCGGTCTCTAAAGACTGGCTTTTCATTTTACTTAAAACGATGTCTACCATTTCCTCCAAAGTTAACTTTTCAATTTTGCGGCCACACTGCGGGCAAAAAACTTCGCCGACGCGCGCATAAAGCAAGCGTAAATAATCATGAATTTCGGTGAGCGTGCCGACCGTCGAGCGCGGATTATGAGAAAGCGCTTTTTGATCGATGGAAATCGCCGGCGCTAAACCGATAATCTCATCAACAGCGGCTGGTTTTTTTTGTCCTAAAAACTGGCGCACAAACGGTGCCAAAGATTCAACATACTGTCTCTGGCCTTCGGCAAAAATAGTATCAAAAGCCAGACTAGATTTTCCGGAACCGGAAACGCCAGTGATAACCGTCAGCGTATTATGGGGGATGCTTAAGTTAATATTTTTTAGATTATGCATCTTCGCCCCTTTAATAATAATTTTATCTTCCATATTGTTTAGTTTTTTTAGGTGCGCGACCGCCTTTTTTTAAAGTCTTAGCGTCAGGGGTGGGCACAAAATCCAAAAAATCTTCAACCGGCTTCTGGATTGTTTTTGGATTGATTTGGTGTTTTTTATTATAAGCCAACTGTTTTTCGCGGCGACTGGCCACGATTGCGGTCGCCTTCTTTATTGAGTCCGTCAACTGATCAGCATACAAAATAATTCGCCCGGAAACATTACGGGCGGCCCGGCCCATCGTCTGCATCAGCGAGGTCTCGCTGCGCAAGAAGCCTTCACGATCAGCATCTAAAATCGCCACTAGCACCACCTCCGGCAAATCCAAGCCTTCGCGTAACAAATTAACACCAATTAAAACATCAAAAACTCCTTGCCGAAAATCCTTTAAAACTTCGGTGCGGGCAAAAGTTTTTACATCCGAATGAAGATAATTACTCCGTACACCTTTTTTAGTCAGATAAGCATGTAAATCTTCCGCTTGTTTTTTAGTTAAAGTATTAACCAAAACCCGGCCACCGGCCGCAGTAATCGTCGCCATCTCTTCTTCTAAATCATTAATCTGAGTGCGATTTTTTTCACGATCAAAAACCGGCCTAATTTCAATCTCCGGGTCAACTAAACCGGTCGGCCGAATCACTTGTTCAATAATTTTCTGAGAATGAATCTTCTCATACTCACCAGGGGTAGCGGTGGTAAAAATCATCTGCCCGACCCGCTCTTCAAATTCTTTAAACTTTAAAGGGCGGTTATCCAAAGCTGAGGGTAGGCGCCAACCATATTGGATCAGGTTTTTTTTACGCGCCTGATCGCCATTATACATCCCCCTAATTTGCGGAATGGTAATATGCGACTCATCAATGATTGTTAAAAAATCTGGCTGGCCGTCTTTATCTTTCGGGAAATAAGCCAATAAAGAATCCGGCGCTTCCCCCGGTCGCTTCCCCGACAAATGACGGGAATAGTTTTCAATACCATGGCAGTAACCGATAGTTTTAATCATCTCTAAATCATAACGG
The DNA here is from genome assembly GCA_050943055.1 of Patescibacteria group bacterium. GTDB lineage: Bacteria > Patescibacteriota > Patescibacteriia > Patescibacteriales > UBA12465 > JAEZRQ01. The sequence continues at coordinate 23,161 of JBMNOL010000007.1, read as the reverse complement.
GTACGTCGGCCGATTCGTTCCGCTTCTAAAAATAAACCTTCGTTTTTAAAATATTGCTCGCGTTCTAAAAGTTCTTCTTTAATATCGGTCAAGGCATTATCAATTTGCGGTTGGGTGGAAATAAAGTGTTTCGGCGGGAATAAAACAATTTCCTTAAGTTCTTCTTTAATTTGTCTGGTCTCATCATCAAGAATTTCTAAACGATTAATCTCTTGACGGGCAAGCTCAATTCGATAAAGGACTTTTTCGGCCATCGGCCGAATTTCAATAATATCCCCGCGCACCCGAAACTGACCAGAATCAATATTACCGACCACTCTTTTAAACTGTAAACGCACTAATTGTTTGATTAAATCGGAGCGCACCAACGCTTGACCAACGCTAAGATGTAATCTCGCCTCTAAATAGTTATCGGGCACGCCTAAGTTATAAATACAAGAAACGGAAGCGACCACAATCACATCGCGACGTGATAAAAGCGCGGCGGTCGTGCCATGACGCAAACGATCAAGCTCATCGTTTATCATCGCTTCTTTATCAATATAAGTATCGGTGACCGGCAAATAAGCTTCCGGCTGATAATAGTCGTAATAGGAAACAAAATAATGAACGGCATTATCCGGAAAAAAATTTTTGTATTCGCGATAAAGTTGAGCCGCCAAAGCCTTATTGGGGGCAATCACCAAAATCGGTTTGTTTAACTCAGAAATAACATTAGCGATGGTAAAAGTTTTTCCCGAACCAGTGACACCCAGAAGGGTTTGAGCTCTTAAACCGGCCTCTAAGCCCGCCTTTAACTTAGCGATCGCTTCCGGCTGGTCGCCCGCTGGCGCAAAATCTGATTTTAACCGAAAAAGCGGGTCCATACTTTATTTTTTTATTGTTAGAGTGAGGCGTTTAAAGTTTTCCGAGCTCTAAATAATCATCAATTCTGAGACTGCGGACAAACTCCTCCATGTGGCTGACGATAATCATCGGCCCCGCAAAGTTATTGAAAGCCTCAGCCATGACTGGCAGATGGCGAAAATTTATATGATTAGTCGGTTCATCTAAAACCAGAAGACCGGGACGCATCAGTACTAGACGCGCCAGTGTCAGTAAACCTTTCTGGCCTTCCGATAAAGAACCGACAGTGTGCCCCATCAGATCGCCGGTAATTAAAAATCCGGCGGCGGTAGAGCGCAATTCCTGAACATCATCACGATCGGGCCTCGCTTTTTCTAAAGATTCGAAAACAGTATCGTTGAAATCTAGGTTAGCAAAATCCTGACTGTAATAACCAACTTTTACCCCCGGAGCAATCTTGGCGCCTTCGGCGGTACCGGAAATTAAGGAACGCAGAAAAGTGCTTTTACCGACCCCATTGGGACCGGTAACTAAAAGGTGTGTTTTTTTAGTAATCCGCTTACTTAACGGAACAGTTATTGGCTCGTGATTTTTAATAATTTTAACAGAATCAATCACGACAATATCACCGCTTAAATCTTCTTGGACAGGAATCTCAAAAGGGCGAATCGTTTTATCTTCATGACGAACGTCAACCAAATCCTCTTCAAGCTCCTCGGTCTCCTCTTTCATTTTCTTGGCCAACTTACGCATCTTGCCACCTTTATGAGAAAAGAAATTAGCTTTCTCTTTGCGGTCAATAATCATCTTATGAAGCTGGGCATTTTTGCGACGCTCTCTTTCAACCCGATTGGAAATTTCCGCCACCACCGAATAATAGTCGCCAACATAGGTTTCGGTTTTTTTGGTGCGCGCATCTAAATAAATAACTCCCTCGGTAAAACAGTTTAAGAAATCGGCATCATGAGAAATTACCAAAACCGTTTTGTCATACATGATTAAAAATTCCAACAAATGGTCAATCCCCTCTTTATCCAAATTATTGGTCGGCTCATCTAAGAGTAAAATATCTGGAGTACCAATTAAAGCACTCGCTAAGAGTAAGCGGGCTTGTTGACCACCTGATAAATTACCGACTAAGTGTTCAGTAGGAATCACTAGATTCACGGCCTCTAAAGATTTAGCCACTAAACTGCGGATATTCTTCGGAACGACTTTAAAACCTTTAGCTAAATAAGCCTCAACGCTTAAAGAAAAATCTTCAGGATTTACTACCTGAGGAGCGGCGCCGATAGTCGCGCCGTTGGTAATCGAAATCTGGCCACTTTTAGCTTGGAGCTCACCTTTAATTAAACCGAAGATCGTGCTTTTTCCCGCACCATTTTGGCCCATCAAAGTTATTTTTGATCCCGTGCGTACCGAAAAAGACGCTTCGTCAAGAATCGGTTTTTTAACGACGTACTCAAAAGTCACCTCATCAAATCTTAAAATTACTGGTTCCGCCATGTTTCTGAATTTATTTTATTAAACAATCTCGGTCAGACCGTGGGCCACGCTTTCTTTCAAACCGGCACTGGTAATTTCCACAAAGTCTGCCTTCCCTTTAATCGCCTCGATATTCTCGGCGCCCATATAAGTCATTCCCGAAGCCAGGCCGCCTAAATATTTCTTGACCACATCTTCAACTGGACCAGCGGTTGGTAAAATGGTCATCTCGCCTTCCACATGGACAACCTCCGAAATTTTTTGTCCATCTAATGATAATTTTTTTAAAGTCGCCGCATAGCTAGCCATACCGCGATACTCTTTATAACTTCGGCCATTCTTTTCAATTACTGTACCGGGAGTTTCATCAGTGCCGGCAAAAATAGATCCGCTCATCACGGTGTCGGCACCCGCACCAATCGCTTTAGTTAAATCTCCGGGGTGTTTAACGCCGCCATCAGCACAAACCGGTACGCGCCCCTGACTAGCTTCATAGGCATCCATGATCGCCGTGATTTGCGGCACTCCGGCACCGGCCATGACTCTAGTGATGCACATCGAGCCCGGGCCAATACCAACTTTAATCGCATCCGCTCCTTTATTGATAAAATGTTCGGCCGCGTCTTTAGTGGCAATGTTACCTACCATTATATCAATTTCTGGATAAGTTTTCTTTAAATAATCAAAGGTAAGATCCGTACGCTTGGAGTGACCATGAGCGACATCCAAAACTAAAATCTGAACACCAGCTTCTACTAAGGCTTGAGCGCGCTCTTGGTAGTCTTTAACGCCAATCGCCGCGGCTGCCAGTAAGCCTTCTGCTCTCACGGCTTTTACTTCACGAGCCTGATCAGCAATTGTTAAAAAGCGATGAATTACCCCTAAGCCGCCTAAGCGCCCTAAAGCAATCGCTAACCTACTTTCACAAACGGTATCCATATTCGCTGCCACTAGCGGGATATCGAGAGAATAATTCTTAGTCACCTTAGTTTTAAAACTCACATCCTTACGTGAAGCAACTTTATTGTATTTAGGAACAATTAAAACATCATCAAAAGAATAAGCTTTGCCGACAATTCTGGCCATAAAATAAAATAATAAATTTTTAGACAACCGACTCATTATAGGCAAAAAGTTCTTTTTTGACAAGTCTTTTTAGGGGTTTTAGCAGCTTGATTTTTTAAGCTTTTTATGTTAACTTTAAACTAAATAATGGTTCATTAAAAAAAATAATATGGAAAGAAAGAAGAAAATTATGACCGCCCCGGAGGAAAAGGTCAGCACCAAGAAAGGCAATGTAATTATTGTTGACACCAACGTGTTAATCAATGATTACACGTCTATCCAGGAATTTATTAAAGAAGACAATCTTTTAATAATCCCTAAAACAGTAATTGTGGAATTAGACGGATTGAAGAAGAAGCCAGAAGTTAGCCATGAAGCGAGAATGGCCTCTAATCTAATTTTAAAGTATCACCAAGAAGGCAAACTACAAATTCTTTGGAATGAAAATTTTTCAAAGTTACCTTTAAGCAAGGAATCTCCAGACAACCGGATTATTGCTTGTTTAAATTATGTAGTTAAATCCAAAGCCAGCTCTTATGCCGATTACCAAAAAATAAAATTGGTAACCGATGACACAAGTATGTTGCTGTTAGCCTCTAGCTTTTTTGAAAAAAATCCATTAGTGGAGGTCGAACACTTTAAAAATATCCGTGTGGATATTAAATTGGAGTCTCGTCCCGAACTAAAGACTGTCAACATCCGAGACACTGATTATGAAGGCCCTGACTGCAAAATAAAATTTTGCGAACGGCGTTTCCCCAACTTAAAGCAAAATGGTGGGGTTTTAATCAATGAACAAGGGGAAATATCGTTGGCTTACAGAAAAGACGGCTATCTAAAAAGGGTTCCGCCTTTTATCTCTGCTTGTGGAATCAAATCGCAGAATGAAGGAGCTAGAAATTGGGAACAAGAGTTGCTCTTGGCGCAATTACTAGATCCGGAAATTCAGGTGGTTTTAGCTTCCGGCAGTGCCGGTTCCGGCAAAACTTTATTAGCTTTAGCTTCGGCTTTAGAGCAAAGGAATAATTACCGGAATATTATCCTGACTCGTCCGACCATTTTAATTGGCGACATTGACCGTCTCGGTTTTTTACCGGGCGATATGAATGCCAAAATGGCCGAATACATGGATCCTTTCTTGCAAAACCTGGAAGTGATCATTGATGCCAATGCTAAAAATCCTAATTTCTTCATGCATGATTTAATCACTCCCGACAGCAGTATGGTCGGCAAAAAGAAAACTTCAAATAATGAAGAGTTGTTGCGAGCGCTGCGAAAAAGGCCGTTTGAATTTCTGGCCGATTTGGGAATTAAGGTAAATTCTATTCAATATTATAAGGGTAGAACTTACCACAAAACCTGTTTGATTATTGACGAGTCACAAGATTTGTCGCCAATTGAAGTCAAACAAATCATTACCCGCATGGGTCGTGATTCTAAGGTGATTTTAGTTGGAGACTTAGGCCAAATTGATCGACGTTTTTTAAATGCCGATAATTCCGGTCTCGCTTACGCTATGGCTAAGATGGAAGGGAACCCTATGATTGGGGTAACCAACCTAACTCACACCGTCAGGTCTGAAGTAGCCGCTTTTGCCGAAAAAGTCTTGTAAAAAAATGAAAAAAAATTAAGGCGAACTAAAGTTCGCCTTTTTTAATTAGCCGGAAGACCATTGACAACTTAAATATTTTTGGCTAGGCTAAGAACCTTGTAATTTTTTATTAACAACAAAAAACATAGTAGCATGTATGAATTTGATTTAGTGCCCCCGCCAACAAGGGCAAAAAAGTTAGACGAGGTGGTGTTTTTTGAATGGACAGTATGCCCGCCGATCTCCACCGAGGAAGATAGCCAAAAAAAATCGGAAAACAATTTTTCCTAAATAACTTCTTCCTTTCCTCCCTTAGCGATTGTCATAACGACGGTCGCTTTTTTTTATTTCCTGAAGACTAAAGAGATGTTATAATAAAAGAATGAAGAAAAAACTACAGGCTTTTACTTTAATTGAATTGTTAGTCACGATTGGCATTGTCGGCATCTTAGCTAGTGGCGGTATTTTTGGCTACCAAATTTATCGCCAAAGCTCTCGGGATGCTGTGCGCTTAATTGACATGAAACAATTAATCATTGCTCTTGAGGCCTACTACGATGATCATAACTTCCAATACCCTAATTGCGCTGCCTGCGATAATGAAACGGCCTGGGAGACTTGTTTAAAAACAGAACTCGCGCCTTATTTAGCGACGCTGCCCCAAGACCCTAAAGGGGCTGTTCCCTATTGTTATAAACGGCTAACGACCGCCAAGGCGGACGGTATCTACCCGGCGACCTTAAGCTTTGCCCTAGAGCGAGAAAATTCCGATCATGATGACGCCCAACTAATTACCTTGCCAACCCCTGATGGTTACTATCATTATCAACTAGAAATCTATTAAAAAAGGCCCCGTAAGGGGCCTTTTTTCTTTATATTCTTAAGCAATTAGCGCCCGCGCGTCTTTAGCCATCTCTTTCATCTCATCGGTTTTAGCAACCACCACTTTAACTTTACTATCAGGAGCACTTAAATCAACTTCAACTCCACTTGATTCATTATTCAACTGTTCATCAATTTTCACCCCCAAAAAAGCCAGACGACGACAAATTCGTTCCCGTAAAATAAAGGAGCGTTCGCTGACAGTGCCGGCCAAAATTAATAGATCCACACCATTAAGAGCCGAAGCGGCCCGAGCAACATGTTCACAAACCCGATCAACATAAACCGCAAGCGCCAAGGCGGCATCTTTATCACCGGCCGCTTCTAATTCTAAAAGTTGGCGGATATCCGAACTCTTACCGGATAAACCGAGCAGGCCGCATTGAGAATTAAAATAAGCTTCAATTTCATCACTATTCATTTTTAGCTCTTCCATCAAATAAAGAACGGCGCCAGGATCAATATCGCCCACCCGAGTAGCCATTACTAAACCATCTAAAGGAGTAAAGCCTAAAGAAGTTTGAACACTCTTGCCATTAGCTAAAGCGGTCACGCTGGCACCACCGCCTAAATGACAAACAATGGTTTTGGCCGGAATTTCTTTTAAAGCCGCCTTCGCTTGAGCTGTCACTGATTGGACAGAAATACCATGGTAACCAAAGCGATACAGACCTAAGCGACGACTATCAGCAATCGGGATGGCAAATAAACGCGCTTTTTCCGGCAAGGTGCTATGAAAAGCTGAATCGGAAATGGCGGCAATTTTTTGCTCCTCACCAAAGAATTTTTTAACGCTTTTTATTTCCGCCAGCGCCGGTGCTAAATGTAGAGGCGCTTTTTTAACGGCAATATCCGCCATTTTTAAATACTGATCATCAAGCAAACGATGCTTTAAAAAATATTCTCCCGGGGCCACAATCCGAACGCTTACCAAATCAATATCTTCGCGTTTGGAAATAATGCCGCGTTCAATTAGAGAATCCAGGACGACACCCACCGCTTCGGCGTAAAGATTATCATCAATCAAGCGCTTACTTTTTTTATCACCTACCGTTTCGCTAACAATCAGCTCTTCCCCCTCCTGCTCAAAATGAGCATTATAGATAAGTTCTAGATCTTCATAGAGGGCATATTTTTTGGAAGCGCTCCCTAAATTGATAATCAGATTTTTAATAGCCATAGTTTTTCCTAAATAAAATTTAAACAAAAAATAGGCCCTAAAAGAAACCTATTTTATTTTTTAGGCCCTAATTATAACATTTATGAACCTTTGAGCCAAGCCTTAAAGTTGACTTTTTAGCCGAAATATTATATTATAAAGACAGTTGTTTAACAAAAAAATATAATAAAATGAAGGAAATTATTGGACCGTATTTAATTCAGAGCGGGCGTTATGCCGGTGAATATCTTGAAGAATTAGTCTTTAAAGATCCGCAATATGTGGCAACTTTAAATAAGTATCGCCAACATGGAAAAGAATGCAATCAGCTCCAAGATCATCTAAAGGCTCTTTTAGAGAGCACCCCCGAAACCATTGTTCTCTGCCCGGTTTGTCGACAAAGACGAGTTAAGTATTTTTTATATCTTAACTCGGAAACAGTAATGGAAACCTTGGTTTGTTGCGACAATCCTGATTGTCAGCAAACCCTGCGTTCTAATCACTACAATGACTATCTCTTGCCTTTAAAACTAAGCTTAATTCTATCTTTAAAAACTAAAACATTAAAGAAAAAAGCTTTAACACTTTTAAAGAAAATGGTGGGGCTACCAGCAAGGCCAAAAGCCGAAGAAGTTTTTAAAATCTTTATCGGCGAGCCTCTGCCTCATGTTAATGAGTGTGTGCCTCAGAAAAAAGAGCGACCACCGCTTCCAGCCTGGCAACTTTCTCTTCAGTTTGAAGAATAAAAATTAAAAAACCTGACTTATTTTAAGCCAGGTTTTTCTTTAAGAAAATTAACTAATTAAGTAATGAATATAAATCGTTAGCGGCGCTGTCAGGATTGAAACTGTCACCATTAATTTAATCAAGATGTTAAGCGAAGGTCCGGCGGTGTCTTTAAAGGGATCGCCAACCATATCGCCAGTAATCGCCGCCTTATGCGCTAGCGAATTTTTACCACCGAACATACCCGATTCAATATACTTCTTAGCATTATCCCAGGCGCCGCCGGCGTTAGCCATATAAACAGCCTGACAAAAGCCAGAAGCAAGCGCAGCCAATAAGAAAGCGATAATCATTGCCGGCCCTCCTATAACCGCAATTAAGAGTGGGATTAAAATTACTAACAAGGCGGGAGCAACGCTAGCGCGCTGAGCAGCACGAGTGCTGATATCAACACACTTTTGATAATCAGGTTGATTCTTACCCGCTAATAAATTTAAATCAATAATCTGTCTCTTAACCTCGTGAATCATTACTGAAGCAGAATCACCGACTGCTTTTAAAAGCTTAGCTGAGAAAAGCCAAGGCACGGCGGCGCCCAAGATTAAACCGGAAATTATCCAAATGTCGCGGATGTCTAAAGTGACAATCGCTGACGGTATTCCCTGTTTTGTCATCGCGGCCTCAATTACATTCCAGAGAGCGCCGATTAAAGCGATCGCCGCAAAAGCTGCTGAACCAATCGCATAACCCTTTCCGGTCGCCGCGGTTGTATTCCCTAAAGAATCTAAGGAATTACCAATTTTCGCCCGCTCCGAACCCAAGTGAGTCATTTCAATTAGTCCTTGAGCATTATCAGCAATTGGGCCAAAAGCATCGACTGTCAAAGTGATCGGTAGGGTTGATAGCATTGCCACGGCGGCCAAACTCACACCATAGATACCAATTTGATAATCGCCGCCACCGCCAATAAAAAAGGCGGCTAACATACCAATCACTAAAACTAAAGCGGTAACCAAAACACTGCGCATCCCTAAAGAAATTCCTTCCACAATCACACTGGGGTGACCATCATTAGCTTTTTCCGCTAATTTTTTCACTGGCTTGAAGTCGGCGCTCGTAAAATACTCAGCAACATAAGAAATAGCGTTACCAGTAATTAAGCCGAATAAAACCGCAAACCAGAGATTTAGGTTAGGCATCGTCAAATAAATTACCACAGCCGCACCAAGAGCAATTAGAAGGGAGGTTAGATAAATTCCCCGACGAACACTTTTTAGCAAGCCGGCATAATCATTCGCCTTAATAATTGATAAACCAATAATTGAGGCAAAGATGCCAATGGCTGAGAGCGCTAAAGGTAACATTACCAATAAAGAGGCCGTAATAGCCGTTCCATAAATTAGCGAGTAGCTACTGTGAGCAGCAAAACCGGCTTCCATAGAAGCGGCATTACCGCTCGCGTAAGATTCATTCAAATCTTGGCCCATACCGGCAATGTCCGAAGCATTATCACCGACATTGTCAGCAATAGTGGCCGGATTGCGAGCATCATCCTCTTCGAGTCCATATTCACCTTTTCCCACAACATCAGCGGCAAAATCCGCTGCTTTTGTAAAAATACCACCAGCGACACGAGCCATAAAAGCCATAAAACTGGAACCAAAGGAAAAGGTGATAACGGTACTGGTAATTACACCCATGAGCTCGTTAGTGGGCAGGTTTGGGCTCAGTAAATAAATGAGCGAATACCAAAGAGCTAGATCCAATAAAACGAAACCACAAACCGAAAAACCCATCACCGCCCCGCCATTTAAAGCGGCCTTGAAACTTTTATTCAAACCATTTTTTGTTTGGTGGGCCGTAATTGCATTAGAGCGAGTCGCCGCCGTCATTCCAAAATAAGCGGAAAGAGACGAAAAAAAGGCGCCAGTTAAGACCGCAAACGGGGTGTAGAAACTAATGAAGTCTAGGTAAGCTAAGACTATTAGAATCAAAAACACAGCCCCAATAATAAGTCCGGAGGAGGTGTACTGGCGTTTTAAAAAACTTAAAACTCCAGATTTGATGTAAGCAGAAATTCTTAAAAGCTCCGGTTCCGTAACCTCTTGCCGGCGAAGCCAGCGACTTTTCATAATCAGCACTGACAAAGATGTTAGTGCGGCAACAAACAGAATAAACAAATTCAACTTTTCCATTTTCTATTATTTAATTGTTAAGAATACTGTTATTGCCTCTTTTTTACCCTAAAATTAAAATAAAGTCAAGGTTACAAAAAAAGAGCTAAGCCCTTTTTGAGTGAATTACTAGATAATTGTTTAGTTTTTAGTTTGAAACATAATACCAACATCGGACCGCCCGCGATTATATAAAGTTTTTACTTCATCTTCAGAAAGAGCACGGTTGTAGATGAGGACGTTGGAGATCTGGCCATTATATAAATAACTTGAATAGGTAGTTGACCAAATTCCAACTGAAATTTTTTCTGAAGTAAATTTAACATTTTTTGTAAGCGTCCATTTATTATTAGGATCACCATTCACATAAAATTGGACAGAATTTTCACTCTTATTGTATACAAGGGCCACATGAACCCATTCATTTGGGGTTATGGAAAATGATGTCCCTTTAGAATTATACTCCCTTGTTCCATCTTCATATCCAATTGAAACATAAAACTTACCATTTATAATGTTTATACCTAAGTTTGATGTTTGTGCGTGATTATGAGTTGTTAGCACCCCCCTTAAAGAACCATCAATAGTAGGAACTTTTACCCAAGCAGAATACACCTGACTATTATCTAATAAAATATTATTTATTGTTTTAATATGATAATAATTAGAACCATTAAAACTAGCCCCTTCTTCTGTAATAGTCGCTCCATTATTTTGCCCATCACGAGAATAAGCAGTCCTATCAGTCATTATTTGTGAACCAGCAGTCTCACTTTTTGTGTATTTAGACTTTAGCGGCATATCCAAGATAAGCCCCTGCTCTAAGGATCCGGTGGTTGTTTTTGGGCTGTAGGAATCATAAAGAGATTTTATCTCCCCTTCTGATAGAGCGCGGTTATAAATACGGACGTCATCTATTGAGCCATGAAAACTTTTAGCATAATTATAACCCGTTGAACCGGTGGACCTGCCGATAGCGCTAAAGCTAAAATACTCCGTATCAGGGTAAGTGCCATTTGCCATGTATCCGGTATGAAAAAGTTTGCCATTCTGATACCAGCGAACGGGCCTGTTTGGCTCATTATCAGCAAAAACAATTACAAAATGAGACCATTCGCCCCTAACATTATCAGGAAATTTTCCGGTGCCAAAACTATATCCATTTTGTAACCTAGCCTCTGTTCTAAAATTCTTGCCGGAACTATAAATTTCAATATGATTTATAGTACCAGCCCCCCAAAAGAGGCTCATTCTATCAACAGCATTCTCGTCAACTTTTAACCACAAACTATAAGTACAGCCATCCAAACAATTCCTCGTATCGGTTGCACTCTCCGGAACAATAATATGGGCACCACGATTTACTCCATCTACCGTGCCACTTCCATCAAAATACATTGCTCCGCCCTCCTTCCCAAATCTATCAGTAGTAAAGGTTGCCCCTGAGTTAGCCCCATGATTTTCAAATGGACTTTTATCAGTCACCCTGCTGTTTGAGATATTGTAATCCTTTTCATCTAAGGTCCAATGTCCAACCAAACCACCACCAGTCTCAGCCCTTTTAGCAACACTAATGGCCCTAGTATAATTATAAACAAAAAAAGACCCCGCTAAAACAAAAGCTAAAAATAAAATAATCAGCCAAGGACTTTTCCTTACTTTTTTCTTCTTTAAAAAAGCAAACATGAAAAAAGTTAAATTTTCTTTAAGATATATAAATTTTACCAAAAAAACCAAAATAAAACTACTCCAAGGGGAAAAATATCTCCGACCAATTAGTGACCTGCTCCGCCACTTACTAAAATATTCATAGTAATTTAATTATTAACTCTTTTATATCATACCACTATTTTCCATCTTTATAAAAAAACCGTCTACATTTCGTAGACGGAATTAAATCTAAATAACTACCGCCAAAAATTTATCACCTTGCTCCCAGTCGCCATCAAAGAGATCAAGGTAAAGGTTACGACCATTTTTGTCTAAGACAAATTGGGGGACACTGTTAATTCCGAACGAGTCTCGGTAAATAGAACCCAAAGCAATTATGGGGGCACCAGTACAGAGTTCGGGGTAGGCCATTTCAAAATAAATTAATTCAACCAAAGAAGCGGGACGGAAACCTTTAAGTTTCATTTGCAAAATCACTTCTTTAGAGCCAATTTTTTGATCAAAAGAAAATAATGAAACCGATAAGGTTTTTCCCGGATTAGACAATTCCGTCAACGGGGATTTGTCCTCCTTAATGTCATAATTACAAAAATCGTAATTAGCGACCATAATCATCTCTTTCAAACAGCAATCATCGCCTAAGCTTAAAACAATAGGCTCCTCTTCATAAATTTTTATTTCCATTATTCCTCCTTTTTTTGTTAAAAAACTGCTTACAGTTAATCAAGGCGGACGGATTCTGTCAATCACTAATCTTCCTAGTAATGATAAGATAATTTGTTATATGCGACAGTGGCTAGCATTCACTTTTCCACTTCTTTTTGTTCGCTGGGAGTTGGGCGGGGTATAAATATACAAAGAAAGTTAAATAATATAATTTAATACCCCCTTTTCAATCATATCCAAATTTAAAATATAATCATTATGGTTAAAAGTTTCTCTTAAAGGTCTAGAAGTGCAAACCCACCCCTGACCATCAGTTATCCAAACAAATTTATATTTACTGCCCAGAACGTTAAATAAATCCCTATACTCGCCAGCTGTTGATTTTAATTTAGACCCACCGCCGCCATAAAAATTAGTTTCAAAAATTACTATATCTTTACCAGTATTCACAACATAGTCATAACGCCTAGAAGATTTATCAACCGGAACATCAAAACCCCACTCCGTTTTTATTCTTTCTGCGGTAGCCTCTTTTAGATATTTATAGCCTTTTGTTTTACAAATGTCGTCAATAAAGAAGCCAACAATATTTTCCATTGACTGTCCGCCTCTATTCTTGCGACCGTTGCTATCAAGCCCCGCCTCAACTCCGATCATATAATCAACAAGGTTTTTTATTTTTTGAGACATTATTAAATTTTTAAGTCCTGTTTCTTTAATGAAAAGAAGGTATTTTTCGATATCTTTGTCTAAGATTGATGGTTTAGAAAAATCATAATCTTCATAAACTAATTTCTTTTTTTTGTAATCCACCAAAATCTTAAACTTATTAGTATTGCGGCCATCACGAACAACTAAAGCTGGGATCACCTTTGTTATTTCCGGGTTCTGTTTAACTAAAAATTTAAATTCTTTGTCAAAATCCTTTTTTCCAATTAAATAATTTAAACTATTTAATGCAATTTCAATCTTTTTTGTGTTGGCAAAAACTTTTTCCCAATTCACAAAATAAGACCAAAGCATATTGCTCGGTTTAAGACTTTTTATAAGATAGTCAAAGACTTCATCTTCGTTTTGGCACTCTAATACATCTTTATAAAATTTAAGATATTTCATATATTTTTATTTACCATTATGCGTTGCTGTCGAAACTATAGAAAAAATATCTTCATTTTTTCTTAACTTTTCAAGCAATTTTTTAAACATATAAGCAGTTTCTAAATTCGTTTTTTCTTGAATCATCAAAAGCCTTGCCAATAACACTAAAAAATTTATACTATATTCCCCTTGGCTACTTAGTTTATTATATCGAGATATTTCCTTACTATTAGACTTTAACAAATTTTTTATATCCAAAGTTTTTCTTTTATCAATATTATTTTTTATTCCTGAAGTATTTTCCCAAATATCTAATAAAAAATCCAAAAAAGATTTTGTTGTTTTCGGATCTGAATGCATTTTTATCATTATATCAACAGCCCAATGTATGTGTTTTGGTGTTCTTATTTTTGACCATTTTTCATTATTTTTTTTGTCTATATTTAATTAAAATATCATGCTTACTCAAAGTACCTTGATAAACACCAATGAGAAAATGACTATTAGCAGGAAAAACTGCTAGCGGAACAACATGCTCTCCTTTTCTATTAAACTCCATATCTGGTTGTAGCTCTTTCATATTTTTTACGCTAATGCATTTAATCTTTGTAAAGAAAGATCTAAATAATTTTTATCAGAATCAATTCCGACAAATTTTCTTTTATATAAATTGGCGGCCACCCCGGTAGTTGAGCTGCCGGTAAACGGATCAAGGATAATATCACCTTCTTTGGTACTAGCTAAAATTATTCTCTTTAATAAATCTAATGGTTTTTGGGTTGGATGTTTGCCAAATTGTTTTTCTTCTTTCTTGGGCGTACCCATAGACCAAACGGAACGCATTTGTAAATAAGGTTTTTTAAATTCATCTTCGGTCCAATCGCCATTTTTCATTTCTTGGTAATTAAAAGTGTGCTTTGCCTTCTTCTCTTTTCTAGCCCAAATTAAAGTCTCGTGACTAGCCGTAAAAAATCGACAACTTAAATTAGGTGCCGCATTTGGCTTAAACCATGATATATCATTTAAAATATGATATTTAGTATTTTGCAAAATAAAACCACATTGATAAATAGAATGATAGGTTCCACTAATCCAAATCGTGCCATGCGGCTTTAAAACTCTGCGACACTCTTTAATCCAGTTTAAATGAAAATTAAAATCATCTTTGAATCCTTTACTTAAATCCCAGTCCCCCTTTTTCACGCTAACCATTTTCCCATTTTGACAACTAAAACTACCACTGGACAAAAAGTAGGGCGGATCAGCAAAAATCATATCAAAGTAATTTTCTGGGAATCTTTTTAATTCCTCCAAACAATCACCATGATAAAGAGCAAAGTTTTTCTGCTTTTTATACAAACACATATTTCATTTATAATTTCTCACTACAACCTCAGACACATCACCTCTTTTTTCGGCAATACAATTAATAAAACGTTTAGCACTTACTTTTGTAATATTCCATTTTTTATATAATTTTCTGATATAAGGGGTGTCCGAATTGCTTAACATAAGCATACACCCCCGAGAATCAAGTTCCTTAAAAATTTCTTTCAATTTTTCCTGTTCTTTTTCTAAAAAGTTTTCCTTGGTGTAAGTAGTGAAATTTGAGCTAGCATTTAAAGGGTAATATGGTGGGTCAAAATAAACAAAATCTCCTTTTTTAGCAGTCTTTAAGACCTGTGTAAAATCAGCGTGATCTATTTTAGTCCTTTTTAATATTTTACTGGCCGACAATAACCCTTCCTCATTAACTATAAATTTTTTATGTTGTCCAAACGGAACATTAAATTCACCCTTACTATTAACTCTATACAAGCCATTAAAACAAGTTTTATTTAAATAAATTAAATGGGCAGCCTTATTTATCTTATCTAATTTACCAAAATTATATTCATTTCTTATTTTTAAATAAAACTCTTTGCTATGTTTTTTTTCGTATTTTTTTAATAAAAATATTAATTCTTGGGGATGATTTTTTAGTATTTTATAAGCATTAATTAAATCTTTATTTAAATCAGAAATAACAGCTTCTTTCGGTTCTAAATAAAAAAAGACAGCGCCACCACCGATAAATGGTTCAATATATCTTTTATAAGTTCCCTCTTTAGGAAATAATACCTTAAATTGTTCCAATAATTGAGACTTACCACCCGCCCATTTAAGAAACGGCTCGACTCTTTTTTTCTGTATATTTAAATTCATAATTTATTAAAAATTGCTCAAAATATATAGATATTATAGCCTAATAAAAATATATTTAAAAATGCCCCTCGGACAAGTGGAAATTAAATATTACCTTAAAAATATAAAGCTCATTTATTTATAATAATTTTTACATACTTGACACCACCAAAAAACAAGCCCTGAGCTTGTTTTTTGTTAGATACCCTGTCCCCTTGTAATATAATTTAAGCCAAACCATTGACAAATATATAACAATATTGTATGTTCTCCTGTTAATTAATTTTTATGACTATCTTAGAAACACTAACTTTGATCGCTTTTATCTGTTTCTTATGCGAATTTTTATCATTCCTTGAGTCAAAAAACAGGACAAAGCGGAAAAGTTTTGGTATTGATGCGGTTAAGCCCGCCCCAAAAGCCTTGGCTGCCAATAAAGAAACGAAGACCTACTTAGATCCTAAGGGCTATTTAAGATTCAAAGATAGCAACATTCTGGTCCATAGATATGTGGCCAGTAAGCATTTGGGGAGAAGGCTAAGATTTGACGAGGTAGTTCACCACCGAGACGGAAACAAAAGGAATAACCGCCCAGATAACTTATATGTTTGCACTCAAACAGAACACCAAGCTATACATTTTTATAATTTAAGGGTACACGGTGATTGGTATGGAGATTAAATCTTGAATAAATGAACAAAAAAATAGACTACAATTAGTAGTCTATTTTTGTAAATCTACTCCTAAGCTGAGATATACTTGGAAAGATTTTATTCTAAAAAGCCAAAATATTTTAAGGTCGGTTTAATATTAGGAGCCAAATCTTCTCCATCTAAATCTTTTAAATCCATCCAACACCATTCTTTTATTTCTTGACCTAAGATTATTTCCCCGATTCTTTTAGCAAGAAAATGGACTAATATTATGCTAACCGCCTTGTCCTCTCTTCCTTTTTCGGTGTAAAAGAAATAAGGATTATTATCTAGTATTTCTATCTCTACCCCCATTTCTTCTTTAACCTCTCTTTTGGCGGTATCTTTTAAATTAAAATCGCTTTCCTCGACCCGGCCGCCACAAAACTTCCAGAAATTATCTTTCTCATCTTTATTTAATAAAACTTTATTATTTTCTACTATAACTGGTCCGGAGGCTATAATTATTTGAGACATAATATTTTTGATTTATTTTAATATTAGCATTACTCGTTCCAAACTCCAATAATCCCTACTAAAAAAGCCCTATTTCAGGGCTATTTTTATAATGCTCCGTATTCTGAACGAAATCCGAACTTTTTTCAAAGAAAATACTAAACAAGAATGAGGTGCGTTTCCGCTTGCCTCCGCTCCGCTACGGCAAACCAAAACAGAAAAATTTTCTCTACATTTTTTAATTTTTTCGCGCGCAATTTTTTCTTTAAGGAAAAGAAAATTTTTCTGTGGCGCCTGTCCGCCGTATTGGCGGATGTTTCTCTTAATCAGAGAAAAGCGGAAACGCTCTATTCTTAATCGCAAAAGGGCAAAAATTCCTTCCCCCAGACCCCCTTCCTTTTTGCCCTTTTGCTTTTCGGGCTTCGCCCGATTGTTTTGCGGGGCTTTTATTTATAATCCTTCCTCAACCAACTCAACGGCGTCGTCTTCATCAACGCCGTATTCATCCATGGCCTCCTGAACCTGCTCGGCGGTATCTTCGTCAAGATCGTGGCTCTCCATCAACTCTTGGATTTCTTCGTCTGGCTGTTCGTCAATTGACATATTATTTAAATTGAGACACATCCTTGTAGACTTCTATAAACAAGGGCGACCCAGTAAATGATAAAGGTGATATAGGTCCGAAAAACATAAATGGATATCGGTGGTTACTGCTTGGATCAATGAATGATTTATAAAGCTGGATAGCCGACGGGTTGTTAATAATCTCACCGATTTTTCTCACTTCCTGCCCAGCAGTTAATCCATAGCCAAATGAAAAAATTCTCATTTGTCTTAATATCTCATCATCAAGCGACTCAATCGTTTGTGTTATAAACATATACCCGATGCCGTATTTTCTGGTGGTTCTTACCGATCCTATAATTTCGTTAGTCAACTCTTTAACTCTTGGATCAAATGAATCTCTGGAAATAAAGCGGTGAGCCTCATCCATTACGATTAAACAATTTGCCTTTTTATTGTCTCCGTAAAGTTTTGCCCCTTCTCTGACAATATATTCCTCGATGATTTTTACGAATAAAGCCTGCAAGTTTTCATTTTCAATTGTTCCGTCTCGTGGGCTTAGATCGAGAATAATAAAATTGCCGTTTTCGTTTACAGTTTTATCAACAATGGTCTCAACCTTAATTTTTTCGGTATCATCACTCTTTTTGGGCGAGAACAATTCAAGGGCAGATTCCCATTTGTTGATTATATCTGTCTGGCTTTCAAACTGATTCACAATCGAGGTAATTTTGCTTACCAATTCATCCCGTCTATTTTTTGGACTATACATATTCATTACGAATTTTGAATATTTTTCTTTTTCCTCGTCCGCCTTAGAAAAATTTGTGAGCATTTCTTTGAGCAAAGTTTTTCTATCTACCGAATTAAGAGAAAAGGCCGGGTGGTTACTTCGACCAACCAGATAATCAACTATTCCTGATTTTGCTACCTCAAACTTTTCTTCTGTGTATATAGGACCAAACGCTTTCTTAATAAAACCATTATTAGCGAGCAATTCTCCGAGAAGCTCAAACATGTCGCCGGGCAAACAAACGTCTTCTAATATGCTATATTTTTCGTATTTAACGCCAAAGCCCTCCACTTTTTCTTTGAAGCTGGCACCGTTTGGGAGTAATTCTGTATCAAGGCTGAATTGTCCTTGTGGATCAAGAACCAAAACGCTGATGTTATTTTTATTTTTTGCATAACCAAGTAACATAAAAGCGGCCGTCACGGTCTTGCCAGAACCAGTTTTGCCAAATACCCCAATATGATAAGCATCGTTTGCACCAAGCTCATCACCAGAAGTTTTGTCGAAATGCTTGAACCAAAAAGGCAAATCAACGTCAGTGCCATAAACTCGCCCCATATAGGTTATATGTTTTTCGTGGATTTTCATTAAAGCAGTCATCACCTCGTTATTCATTTTTTGAACATTCTCGCCAGTAGAAGGAGAAGTTCCAAGGATATAACCCTCTGGCTCATTATCGTGCAAAAGATAACAAGCTTGGACGCTTATGGTAGCTATGCGATTATCAGCAGTTCCGCTAAGGTGTGGGAGTTTGCCATGTCTTTTAATCACTCCCTTAAAAGACGGGTCTTCATGCCAGCGGTTTTTTGTTTCCACGGCAATGATTTGACCGATTACGAGAACATTTTTTCCGTCCTCATTAACTACAACATAGACCATCTGTCCTAATGCTCTCTCGGCTTTTTTTGCCTCAGTGATATCAATAACGATGTCCAGAGTCGTGCTGGGCGAGCTCGTGATACCTATAGGGCTGTTTTCCCCCTTGATCACGTCTAATATTTTTTGCGAAAAGTTTTCTGTATTTGGCATAGTTTTATAATTTTATTTGGTTCTATAATTGAATAAAAGATTAAATTTACCTCTGTCTATTTTCAAATCCGGCGACAGTCGAATTGCTTCTTGGATTGAGAATAGACCCGTAGCAATACTTTTGGCCATAAGATCGACCAGATATTGAGGATATGGCTCTCTAATTTCTGGGAATACAATTTGTTTCTTTAGACTCAATAAATATTTTTCAAATCGTGCTTGATCGGTGGCCAAAGATTTTTTTATCTCAATCCTATATGCGGGGCCATCTTTGTAGGGCTTATAATATGTAAAATAAATATCAGATTCTTTCTTTTTGCCTTTGAGGTCTTTGGTTTTAATTTTTTCCAATGTTTTTGCAAATGCCTCATTAAGATCAGCCTTTTCTTCTATGGTGTCCAAATTGCATTTAATATGTAAATCACCCCAGATTCTATTCTCATCTTTGCTCTGACCAACAGGGAGTGGTTTAAGATACTCATCTTCTTCAAGGCCCAAAGAAAAGAATGTTTTATCATCAACACAGATATCGGAGCGATTACCGAGATAGCTCTCAATAATGTCTCTTGATGAGCTGTATTTGGCCATTGCGATAATATGATCATTGCTGAAAGCGGCCGAAATGATATCGGGAATGTCTGGAATTATTTTGTCATACGTGTCCTTTAAAAATTCCGACAACGCCTCGCAATAATCCTTACCGGCGTTTTCATCTTTAGCACTAAGCATGCTGTTAACTTTTAATATGGGGGTTAAATGATTGCCGTCCATGATTCTAACCTCGTGATCAGCTTGAGCCAAAACGCTCAACTCCATTAAAAACATGATGCCCTGAATCAACCGAGCATTGGCTTCTCCATGGGGCAAAACAGTCTGGTATTGGTAATATTGATTTTTTCTTTCGCCCCACTCAACATCTTTATTCTCTGCCAATCCCTCAACACCGACTCCGATTGCAAGCAAAATATCTGTTCCTGTCATTTTTTCAACGATATTACTGCCGTCAACGGCGATAAGAGATGATGTGTGTTCTTCCGTTGATACCTTATTTATAAGGTTTTGTTTTTTTAATTCAGCAATACCCTCATTGATTGGCTCATCCTGAACGTCAAACATACGGTTCATTTTATCAACCGTATTGGGGACTTTGTCTAAAATTTTTACCAGAAGGTCGTCTGGTAAATAGGCGTAATTTTTATTGTCTTGATTGTCCATAATTATTGCAACTGCTTATATAACTTTTTGTATTTTTTTACTTCTTTGATGGTGTCTTCGATAAAGCGATCACCAGAATAATCCAGATATTCTTTATTTTTTTCTGCTCTTGGAACTGCCCAACGTTGCTTCCAAAAATCTGTGACATCAGCAATATTCCTCTTAATGCGTTTGGGAGCTCTACCTTTCCCGATGACATCTTTCAAATTGCTGGCAAATGGAAAAAGATATATAGCCCTTTTAATTCCGTGATTTGCCCCGTTGGATATGCCGAGACACTCCATGGCTTGATTTATTAATCTTAACTTTCTGGACGGACCACTGCCATAACCACGGCGGACATTATAATCACGCTTGGACAGATATTTTATAAAATCCTCGTAAAGCTCGTTCGGTATATGGAATGTGCCACTGCCGTTGGTATAACCAATAAATTCGGAGATGGGGTCTCCGTTTATTTTCAATCGAGTGTAAACACTGCTTTTGCCGTATGCTCCAGTGGTAGTAATAAACAACAACCGGGACGGTAATTTGCGTTTTTTAATGATTGTTTTTTGATCTCGGTATTTTTTCTCAAAAATTTTCCTGACATTATCCGTAGTCATTAGGGATGCAACCAGCTTGCCACCCAGAACATAATTATAGGGAGGCAAGGCACCAAGCCTTTGAGCACTCATTGATTGATTGACCCAGTAATCACGGTCCTCTTGCTTAATGCCAAGATGATTGTCTCTGACGCTCCAGCTTAAAATAGGGCTCTGCAAACCAATTAATCCAATGGGAGCGTTGTGGTATTTATCCCAAACAACAAGCCGAATCTGCCGGCCATAAGCTCTCTCATAAGGTAAGCTCCACCAAACTAAATTCCACCACCTAAAGATAGTTTCGTAATCGGTTCTCTCTTTAACCTCAATGATTTCGGGGTCAATTTTATCAATATCCAACTTTTTGCCATCGATCAAATACTTCTTAACCAGATCAATATTATTTAAAACAAACTGCTCGCTCTTGCACATCCTTTCTGCCTTAGCGAAAGTGTGTGCTTCTCTTTTAACCTCCCTTGAATCATCTTTGAGGACGAATCCGTCATTGTTAACACGGTAGCCCTGTTTTTTGAGAACCGATATGACTTTATTTTTTAGATTTGTCTTTGTTAATCGGCTCATAAATTTTGAATGATTTTGACCTCATCCTTATTTAAATTATACAACTCAAAAACCATCTTATCAATTTGCTCTTGGTATTCCTGAACCTTTTTCTGTTTCGGCTGATCCTGCAAATAGTCGTCTGATTTTGTAAGATTTAAAATTTTATCGACTAATTGATTTATTTTTTTTGTCCCGTCTATCTTTTTTATAGGAATTAAATTGAGCTGTGATTTTCGCACGTAAGGGAAAAGCTTGTCGTTTAATACGAACGTTTTTTTGAACCAATAAGAAATCAATTTTGAATTAAGAATGGCGACTATAAACGAAAGAGATGTATTATTTTTTGGTAAGCAACAATATACAGTATTTAAAACTATATACCCATCATGATCTAATGTTGCAATTAGATCGTTGCCAACTCTGCGAACAAGTATTTTGTCTGAAGTATAAAGATTAATATTTTTGAACTTTTTTTCATCTCTTTCATCAAATTTAATATATAAATCTTTATAATCTACTCTATATTTTTTAACATCGCCACCTCTTAACAATTTAAAGTCTGTTTTTTTGTCCGATACCGACTTGTCGTTTTTTCCACATTCAACGCCCCTCGTTATATTAATAAATTCTTCTAACGCGACAGAATTTTTGTTAATTTTTTCAAATATTGCCAAATCCGTATTATTAACTTCCGTATTAATCATGTTGAAAGGTAAGGTTTGGTAAAAGCTTTTACTTACTTCATTGTGTTTTAAAAATTTACGATCTTCAAAATTTAAAATGGAAATGTTGTTTGAATTTTCATTTTTTGAGGCCAAAAAAACACAAGACTCTACGTTGGCGGCTTCAAAAACATCTGACCCAATAATAATCTCATAAAGACCGCAATCCAAAACCATTTTTCTAATTAGCTCGTAGTTTTCATTGTTTATGAATGGTTTTGGAATTATGTAAGTTAAACCATTTCTTGTTAACTCTATGCCTTTCTCAATAAAAATAGTAAATAAATCAAATTGCCCTTCGGCAGATTTATAAATTTCTTTATAGGCACTTTTAACTAAAGGATCAATACCTCTTTTTGTATTTATATATGGAGGATTTGCAATCACAATATCAAAGCCTCCTTTCCGTTCAAAAACGTCTGCAAAATATAATCCCCATAGGAAAAATGGCCTAACACCAGACTTTTTGAATTCATCCAGGACTTTCATTATTTGAGCTTGCTTGGAAAGGTTCTTCTGAAATTTCTCGGCGTCTTTTTTGGTCATGCCCAGTCCGGGAATAATATAATTACCCAAGCCCTTATTTTGAGAATCCAGCTGTTCAATTTCGCTTTTAACGCTTTGCTCAATTAAATCAGTTTCAATTCTCGTTAACTGCTCTTTGATTTTTTTCTTGATATCGTGGTCGCTTTCATTGAAAAAATTAATCTGCAATTTTTTGTATTTCTCAAGCAGTTTCTCTTTACTTTCTTCGTGAATTTTTTTGCCTCCCAGAGACAGCTTTTCTTGAAAGACCTCTTGGAACTCCTGCTTATTGACGCCACGCTTACGGCTGGATGCCTGACTATTGAACAGCTTGATGCTGGTATCTCCCAAAACCAATTCTTCCAAAAGACTGTTGCCCTGCATAATCTTATAATCCAAATTTGGGAGCGGTTCTATTTCCTCTAAGCTGTAATCAACTACCAAAGAGAGCCAGAGACGAAGCTTGGCGA
>JBMNOL010000006.1:0-49921 GCA_050943055.1 Patescibacteria group bacterium | reverse complement strand
AGAAATCTTAGATTCTTTACTTTGGAACGCTGAAATTAGTAATAAAAAAATCGCTAATATTTCTTATAAAGAGCCGTTTGATATACTCTCTAAAATCAAAAATAAAAGCGATTTTACTTCAGTGCGGGGGGGACGGGATTCGAACTTTTAACAAACTTTGTATTGTAATACACTATAGATAGTTAATATTTAAATTTTAAGTATCATGAAAAGGCAATTCAAAATTTTAATCTATTCTTTTGTTTTTTTGTTATTAATTCTTGTTGCTTTATTTTTTTTAATCCCAAATAGCTGTGATAAAGATTTTAAAGTATATCCAGAAAAAGGGTATTGTGAGTTCAACTTGAAAACCTGCGAGGGTTTATTTGGCTGTAAAGAATATAATAATGTTCAAGTTCCTTGTGGTAGCATATCAACTTTGTGTGGTAAAAAAATACTTTGTGATTGCGGAAATTTGACCATCAATGAAGCAGGGAAATTAGAAAATAATCTTGAGGAAATAACTCTCTCTGAAATTCAAAAACAGTATGATGAAATTCATAAAGACTTATTTAAAGTTACTGGAGAGTTTGTTTGTTTGCCCCTAAAAGATGAAAATATACCCCATAATGATTTATGTGTATTTGGTATTAAGAATAGTAGTGGCGATTATTATCGCCTGCAGGCAGCTAGTGATGATAAAAATAATGTAGTTAATAAGATAAGAAAGGGGCAAAAAATAGAAATTAGCGGGGAGCTGATAAACGAAGAAAGCGACATTTATAAAACTTTAGGCACAATCAAGGTAGTAGGTGTTAAGCATTTATATACAGAGGAGAAAGACATTGAATCAAATTTACCAGATAGTTTTAAGGCGAATTATATTTCATTTCAGAATTATAGTTCGAATATATTTAAAGCCGAAGAATATCCCAAATTAGAGTCTTGGGTAGAAAATGGTGAAATAGCGTGTAATGAAACTCCTCTAGAATCTAGCTTACCTCTTCGAATAAGTAAAAAGGAAATAAACGGCCATAAATACTGTATAGGCGCTTCTAGTGAAGAAGCGGCGGGATCTGTCTATACGCAATACGCCTACACAACAGTAATAGGAGATAATGTTTATTCAGTACAATTTGTCGCCCGTTATTCAAATTGTGATAACTACCCAAAAGAAGAAAGTATTAAGTGTAAAACAGAAAGAGAAAGTTTTGATTTAGATATTTTAGTAGATTCGGAAATTGAAAAAATAAGAAGCTAATTAAAATTACACTCCATTAGATAATAAATATTTAAAAATATGAACAAAAAAATATTAATTAGCGTTGGTTTTATCATTTTTTTAGTGGCAATAATTTCTATTTACTTTATAAATGGAGCAACGTCGATATCCGATTGGAATATTGCAAATAATCAAATAGTTTCCCCGGTTATCAATCAAGCAACCACATCCGTAGAAGTATCGCAATACCAAAATATTGAATATGGCTTTGTTTTTTCTTTACCGGTAACCTGGAATAATTATTCCGTTGTTTTAGACACCTGGAGGGGTCAGATTCTTGATGCGCAGGGAACGACCGAGGCGGCCGAAGTAATTTCCGGCCCCGAAATACTTATCAGACATCCAGAGTGGACTGCTGAAAATCCACGCCAGGATATTCCAATTATGGTATTTACCTTAGATCAATGGGGTCTTGTTCAGGATGGAAAAATGGTTGTTAGCGCGGCGCCAATTGGACCGAGAGAACTGGGACGTAATGCCAATTATGTTTTTGCCTTGCCGGCGCGTTATAATTTTGCTTTCATTACCGGTTTTGAAGGGGTAGAAGAAATTTTACAAGGCAATCCTCTTCTTCCTATTGAAGCTGTTTATTTAAAACCAAAAGATTCCGGCCAAATATCAGAAGAAGCCTTACGTCAGCATCCGGAAATTTTAGAAGTTAACAGCTTTGAAGTCTTACAGGCAAGTGTCGCCAACAAAGTCGCTATTTGGATAGATAAGGACGCGGTCGATTTAATGGAGGAAGGTTGGCTCAGTCAAGCGCCACAAAAAAATTATCCGCTAATTATGGTTGGATATAATAATGGTTTGTATTCTTTCCGAGATAAATTGTCCGTTGGAACCATTCGAGGTCCTAGAGTCGATTGGAGCGTGCAGAAATTAGAACCGGGATTTAGTATTTGGATGATAAAAGAGGTAACCGAAAATTCTTTAGTGGCGACGATGAAAGGTTTTAGTCGCGAGCCCAACCTAGAAGCTTTGCTTATAGTTACTAACCAACTATTGGGCAAGAAAAGCGATTATTGTTTAACGGCCTGTCCTTTGATTGACCCAGCTTGGACGGGATTAAGCTTGGCCATAAATAATTGTGAAGTGGATAAAATTATACAAACTCACGATAACGTTGTTAAAGTCGAACTTAAAAATGGAGATAAACTAGAAGCTTTTGAACCCAATATAGATGATGTAATTACTTTAGCGGGAGAAGTTAAAGAAAAATGCGGTCAGATAGCGGTAAGCACGGAGTAATTAATAATTTACCAATCAAATAGTAACTCGTTCTGTGGGGTAATAATTGAAGATTTTAAGGTTTTCTGTTATTTCCTTCCAGTTTAGCAATCTAAAGGCGTTCAGTATGGGGAGCAAGCATAAAATAGGCTAATATTAGTCTATTTTTTGTTATAAAAAATGATAAAATGTCACAATTTGTGACGCTATTGTGACGTAAAAACCCAATGTTTTTGGAATTAGGTTTTTTTCTGTATCCCACCCTGGTAGCAAATACTGTTGACAAATTTGTTACAGTCTCAAAAATTAATGTATTTATCCATTTTTCATGCTATACTCTAATATCAAATATTAATATTTACGTCTTATGGAAATTAGTAAAGAATTACCCAGTTTTGAAAAGAAGAAAGCATTGATCATAGTCACTGGCAAACAGTCGGCTAAATTATTTGTTGTAAATAATGGTGAGTTAAATTTGTTACAGGAGTTTGACATACCTACTCCTTCAAGTGAATATACGGACAATGAGGGACATTTTAAAAGCAGAGGCGAAGGGGGCTATATTGCCAGCGGCAGTGTTCGTGAACCAAAAAAAGAGTATTTATTTGATAAGTTTAGTTCAAAATTAACCGAGGTGGTTGTTGATCAAGATTCTTTGGAAAAAATCCAGGAAATATATCTCTTTACTCCTGAATATATGAAAAATGAATTAAAAGATAGCTTCCCAAATATAATACAAGAAAAAATTGTAATGGAATTTTACGGCAACTTTGGGGACCAGCATGTTTTTGAATTATTAAAAATGATTCAAGAAAAGGGGAGCGAGGAAAGTATGGATAAAATAACTCCTATAAGCAAAAAAGCACAAAAAATATTGGACAAGAATATTGATTAGTGTAATAAATAATATAAAAATTTATGGAATAAGATAATAATGACTTTACAAACGAAAACGATACATCGAGTAAACAGGAAAAAGAAAAAATAGAGGCATGGCGCAATGAACACGGTCAACCAAATTTTAAATTTCTCGAATCACTTGCAGAAAAAGAAGACGAACTTTCTTTAGAAAGATTAAAATTTATTGCTGATGACATGGATGTAACTTATGATAATAGTACTTCAAGCAAAGATTTGGTTAAAAAAATAATACTGGCTACTCAAATTAATCCTAATACCAGGGACTGATTCTGCCTGTTTTAATAATATAATAATTATGAAACAGTATGAAGAAAAATAACTCTAATAAAATTCTGATAATATGTGGGGTGATAGTGATTATTATATTATTGGGAATTATTTTGGGTTTTATTTATAATTCATTACCGGCAAACAATCCTCAAAAAAATAAACAGGGCTGTGAAAGCGTCGGAGGTGATTGGTCTGTAGAACAAAATAAATGCTTAGTTTCTTATAAAGAGGCTGGTGAGATATGTACTGATGGGGGCAGTGTAAAAGTGGAGTTTGTTTTCCGCCGACATTAACTGAAGAACAAAAAATCAATCTTATTGACAGCCCTTTGATAAATATAACGGGAACTTGCTATCCTGATGAACCAATAACTGGCTGTGTTAAGCAAGTAATTATGGGCACAGTCTCAAAAGAATCAATGTGTTTAGATTAATAATAGGATCAAGCCCTATATTTTCATCAGAACTTAGCCACACTAGTTCGAACATCGTCCGCGACCTCGAGCACCAAAAATAAAAGACTGCAAATGCAGTTTTTTATTTTGGGTACGCCTCGAAGAGGCGGGGATTCGAACAAGCGGCGAGCGAGTCTTGAGCGAGAGCGGAAGCGCGAGCGAAAAGGGGAGCGATGCTGAGCCCGAGCTGGCGTAGGGCTCAGCGGCCGGTCTGGACAAGCGAGCCCGCCCGATTTCTGCGAGCGGGTGAGGGCGAAAATCTTTGTCCCCGAGCACCCAATAAAAAACAAGCTAATAGCTTGTTTTTTTATACTTTAGACAGGTTGATATGGTTTTTGGGGCAGGCCTGGCCAAGCTATTGAACTATTGCGATTACGGTGGCCGCCATTGCTAATATTACTGTTTTTTTGGTAAAAATCGGCTGGAATAGATTTGGTCTTTCTGAAGTTTTTTGGACAGTTGCAATTTTACTGGTGGTGGGGGGGGTATTAGCTCCTGGCGCACACTTAAAGATCACTCCAGTGCTTATGTCCTAGCGTTGGTTTGGGCTTATGGTGCGATTCTTTACAAACATCTCGCCGAGAGCGGTTTTAAGGGGGAGTATTCCCGCTGTTATTATCACCAACTGTTATAGCGCTTCTAATATTTTTGGGCGTGTTGGTATTGGTGAGCACCAAAAAAAGAGTAAATTTTTACAGAATTAAAACAATTGTTTTTTTAAGTAATTAATTAACTAACTAGACCTCTACTCTGAGGTCTTTTTGTTTAGGGGTAAATCAATAGTGAAGCTGGTAAATTTTCCCGCCGCACTGACAACGCGCAAGTCGCCGGAAAAATCTTTTTTGACTAAATCCAAAACAATGGCTAGGCCTAAGCCTAAATTGTGGCCGCCGCCTTTAGTGCTAAAGAACGGTTCAAATAGTTTATCTTTTAGGTGGTTAGGAAAACCTAAGCCATTGTCGGTAATAGTTATTAGCAAGTGATCGTTAGCGGCGCGAGTTTTTATTTCTACCCAAGAAGATTTTTTATTAGTATCGACTGCCTCAATCGCATTGCTAACCAAATTAGAGATAATTCGGTTAAACTTTATAGAGTTATTATTTAAAAATAGATTTTCCTCTAAATTACTGCGCAAGTTTACCTGATGGAGCTGGGCTTTATAATTAAGAAGATTTAAAACATTAATTATTTCTTCATTAATCAAAAACCAGTCTTTCTCTTCCGCTTGAGCGCTAAGCTGTTTACTGGCGGCTTTTATGAGCCGCGTCATCCGGTCGCATAAAATGCTGCCTTCATTTAGTTTTTGCTCCCATTCGTCCACCTTGATTTCACTTAAATTAGAAAAGCGGGTTTGCTCTAGGTTTAGAATTAGAGCTGTCAACGGGTTAACGAGATCATGAAGGATTCCGCTGGTCAGGCGGCCAACCTCAGCTAGGCAGTGATAATTTTCTAACTCTTTAGCTTTATTTTTTTTAAAGTCCAATAAAGCTTGATGGATTTGGTCTTTAAAGGCTTCTTCTTTTTTAAAGAGTTTTTTCTTAAAATGTTGGTGCTGAAAAAATAAAATGGCGAGGATAATGAGGCTGCTGGAAAAAAAATAAAGAACAAAAAATTTCATATTTTTAAACTTACTTTAAAAAATAACCGCCCCCGAAAACGGTGGTGATTTTAACATTGGCATCGCTCTTTTTTAATTTCGACCGCAAATTATAAAGGTGGCTGTTAACCGTTTGTGAAAAATCGTTAAAATTGCTGGCCCAAAGCTCAAGGCTTAATTCCTCCCGATTAACCAGGCGATGTTGGTTCTTGCCTAGGTATTCTAAAATATCAAATTCTTTAGGCGTCAGAAGCAAAACCTCTTGATTGACACTGGCTTGTCGTTTAAAAAAATCAATTTTTAGATTTTTTATTTTTAAAGGAGAGCCAATAAAGACTTGCGGTCGCCTGCGTAGGGCCTCGAGGCGAGCTTGAAGCTCAATTAACTTCCAGTCGCCTTGTAAATAATCATCGGCTCCATATTTAATAAAATTTTCTCCCTGCACTAAACTGATTTTCTTAGCAATTACTAGTATTGGCAAAAATATCTTGGCTTTCCTCAGGCGCCGACATAAACTGCCGGCGGCTGCCTGCTTTTCCCCCGGAATAATTATTATCACTTCGCTTTCAGGGGGAGTAAAAATCTCGTTTTTATTAGGATCGCCGCGTTCCAAAGTAGCACCTAATTTTTCTAGAAAATTAGGCCAGCCACCGAAGCTAAAAACCATTAAATGCATAGATGTTATTATTCAAAGATTTTGTTATAATAGACTTATTGTTACTAATTTCTAGCCTTTATGCCTTTTCCTTTTTTAGCCCTATTTGGGATTCTGATTTTATTAGGTATTTATCTAATTGCTCTTTTATTTGCTGATTTATTAAAGTTAACTCGTTTTGGAAAAATTATTGCCGCTAGTTTGATTTTTCTTTTGGTTTCTGGTTTTTTTATTTTTTTCCCTTGGTCTCGGGTCAATGACTCTTATTTAATACAATGGCTGGCAGTATTTTTTTCTCTTTGGGCGGGCTTACTTTTTTATTTATTAGGAGCGGCTATACTGCTAGCGCTTTTAAAAAAAACTCCTTTAAAAGCTAATTGGCGCTTACTCTCCGGTCTTGGTTTTTTGGTGGCTTTAATTATTTCCTTAATTGGTCTCTTTCAAGCTTTGTCCCCTAAAGTAGTCCATTTTGAAGTCGCTTTAGATAATCTCCCTTCGTATTGGCAAGGAAAAAGAATTATTCAATTATCGGATATCCATTTAGATGAAGGTGTCTATGGGCCGCGCTTTTTAGCTGACTTGGTAGAACGTGTTAATAATCTCGAGCCCGATCTCTTAGTTTTGACCGGTGATGTTTTTGATGGCAAGCCGGTGGATATCGCTAGTTTTGTTAAACAGTTAGGAAAACTGGAGGCGACCGACGGCGTTTTGTTTGTTTTTGGTAATCATGAGTATTATTTAAATGTGGCTGAGTCCACCCTGGAAAAAATGCTGCAAGAGGAGGGGATTATTGTTTTAAACGATCGGGCGGTAATGCTTGATGGTTTAGAAGTTATTGGCTGGTCTTATCATGAGGAGACTGCCGATGTTTATGTTCGTCCGGAAATAAATAATTTAGCTCCCGATGAAGGTCAGCCGCGGTTATTGTTAAAACATGTTCCTGAAGATTTTGAGGAGGCTCAGTTATTGGGTGTGGACTGGCAATTATCAGGTCACACTCATCGAGGGCAACTTTTCCCTTTGAATGTTATGACGCGCTTGGTTTTTGGTCCCTATCATTACGGCTGGCATAAGATTGGTGATTTAAAGCTCTATACTAGCTCGGGAGTTGGCACTTGGGGGCCACCTTTACGAACTTTTAACCGGTCAGAAATTCCGGTTTTTGATCTTAAGTAATTATGGTAACTAAGGCAGAAAAAAATAAAACTAAGCGGTGGCTCTTTTGGTTTTTAGGTTTTGTTTTCTTAATTTTATTGACGCTTTTTGCTTACTTATTTTTTTTAAAAAAAACTAATCAGTCGGTGGTTCAGACACCAGTCTCAAGAGATTCTTCTGGACGCTTGATCGTCACTACCGCCTCTTTTCCGGTTTTTGAATTTGCGCGCATAGTCGGCGGTGATCAGGCTGCCGTTAGTTTGATTTTGCCTCCCAGTGTTGAGCTTCATAGTTTTAGACCTACAGCCGAAACACTGGCAGAGATTGAACAATCGGCTCTATTTTTATATACCTCAGATATTTTAGAACCCTGGGCTAGCGAACTAAAAACTGTTAATAAGGTTACGGTCGGGGTGGGCTTGGAATCTTCCGATAATGATCCTCATGTTTGGTTAGATTTTTCTTTAGCGGCTGTGATGGTCGAAAGAGTCAAGGATGCTTATCAGGAACTTGATCCGGCTTTCGCCGCCGATTATGAGGCACGAGCAGCGGCTTATCAGAAAGAATTAGAGCAGTTGGATCAAGAATTTGCCGCCGGTTTAAGCGATTGCCGCTGGCGCGATCTGATTGTTGCCGGCCATGATACTTTTGCTTACTTGGCCCGACGTTATAATTTAAATTACCAAGCGCTTCAAGGCTTTGTCCCTGATAATAGTGTCAATACTGAGCTTGTTCTGACTCTCAGTGATGAATTAAAAGCTAGTGGCCAGCCTTATATTTTTTTTGAGGAGTTAATTATGCCTTATTTAGGTTCGCTAATGCGGCGTGGCGCCGGGGTGGAGTTGTTGGCTTTAAATGCGGCTCATAATGTTGGTCGTTTTGACCCCATTTCGGGGGTGACATTTTTAAGCTTAATGCGTAATAATTTAAAATCCTTAAGAATGGGTCTTGATTGTCGATAATTAGTAAAAATGAAAGGGGCTAATTTTTTCTGAGCTTTTTTCTCGCCACCGATAGCCTCGACCAGGGACCGTTTCAATTAGAGCTGGTTTTTTTTGTTTTAGTTTTTCTCGTAGTTTTAAAATGTATACCTCGACTAAATTGTGGCGGCAAAAACTTTCTTCCTCCCAAGCCTGTTCACATATTTCTTGGCAGGATAATATTCGTCCCGGGTTAGTCATTAAAAATTTCAACAGTAAGAACTCTTTATTGGTCAGAGTTGTTTTTTGGTTTTGGTAACACAGCTCCCTTTTGGCGAGATTTAATACTAATTCGGAGTCATAGTAAAGATTAGCTTCCGTTGCCGCTTGCCGCCTGGATAAAGCGCCTATTTTTGCTTCTAGTTCAATTAAGAGGAAAGGCTTGGCTAAGTAATCGTCAGCGCCCTCATTTAAAAGTTTCGCTTTATCTTCCGCTTCTTTGCAGACCGAGATCACCATAATTGGCTTATTGTAACCCTCAGCGCGCAAGCGATTGATTAACTCTTGACCATTTAGGCAGGGGAGTAAATAGTCGGTAATAATTAGATGATAGTTTTCTTTTTGCGCCAGCTCCAAACCGATTTTTCCATTTTTAGCCCAATTTAAGTAATGTCCTTTTTCTTTTAAAAATAAGATTAAGTTTTTCGCAACAAAAAAATCATCTTCGATTAAAAGTATTTTCATATGCTCCGCTAATAATTTAACATTCCTTTTTTATTATAAAACAATCATGCTTAATAAAAGTTAAAGATTAAGCTTTTTAATTTTTAGATAATTGCTTTTTTAAAACCTCCTCGCTATTATTATAAGACTTATGAGGTTTTTAAGACATCATTTTCAGAATAAGAAAAAGGGTTCGGGGGGTAGTAATAACCCTTTTGTAACTCAAGAAGGCGGGTACTCTTTTGGCCAGCTGGAAGATAATTATTATTATTCCGATTGGACGGAGCGCTCTTTTTTAGCGGATAACGGTAGCAAAGAATTTGTTGGCCAGACTTTTGATTTTGCTAAATTACCAATTATTGCTATCGCCTTGTTTCTTTTTTTCTCAATTTTGGTGGGGCGCTCTTTTTGGCTTCAGGTTGTTAAGGGGGATTATTACTATTCTTTAGCGGAGGGTAATCGCTTACGGACCGAGACTGTTGAAGCCAGGCGTGGCATCATTTATGATCGTGACATGACTCAGCTGGTTAATAATGCTGCGAATTTTGTTCTCTACTTACGACCAATTGAGTTGCCTCGTGACGAGGAGACTCGTGATCAGTTAATCCGGCGTTTGGCCTATTGGCTTGATGGTGATTTAGATGCTCTTAGTCGAGGAGAAGAGAATATTCCGACGGAGCAGTTAGGTGATTTAACTTTAGTTAAAGATTATCCTTCATATTTTTTAATTAAAAGTCTTTTAGATGAAGTTATAATTGGCTCGCTTGAGTCTTATCAGCCCTTGTTTGTTAAGGATAATTTAGATTACGATCGGGCTTTACTTTTAGCTCTTAAATTACCGGAAGTGCCAGGGGTTTTTCTCTCCAATAAAATTCGGCGTGAATATGTATTTCCTCCCCAATCGGCTAGTAGCGAAGAGCCGATTGTTAGTTTATCTCATATTCTCGGTTATACCGGCAAAATCAATCAGGCGGAGTTAGAAAAATGGGGCGATGATTATTCCTTAATTGATTATTTAGGTAAAACTGGGCTAGAAGCTTCTTGGGAAAAAGAATTGCGCGGTGTTTCCGGCCAGAAAAATATTGAAGTTGATGCCTTGGGGCGGCAGAAAAAAATTATCAGCGAGACTCCGGCGCAAGATGGGGCTAGCTTGCGGTTATCTTTAGATGTCGCTCTCCAAGGCTATGCCGAGCAAGTTTTAAGTAAGCATTTAGAGGCGATGAACTTAAGGCGAGGGGCAGTGGTGGCTTTAGATCCCAGAAATGGCGAAGTCTTGGCTCTAGTTTCTTTGCCTTCTTACGATAATCGTCTTTTTGCTACCGGTATTAGTCAGAGTGATTATGATAAATATTTAAATGATCCTGACCATCCGCTTCTTAATCGTGCGATCTCAGGCGGTTTCCCTAGTGGTTCCACTTTTAAAATCGTGGTCGCGGCTGCTGCTTTGCAAGAGAAAATTATTAACGCCAATACTAGTTTTTTATCAACTGGTGGTCTTCAGGTTGGTCAGTGGTTTTTTCCTGATTGGCGGAGCGGTGGTCATGGCCCAACCAATGTCAAAAAAGCCATTGCTGATTCCGTTAATACTTTTTTCTATTATATTGGTGGTGGTTATGATAATTTTACCGGTTTGGGCATTGATCGTTTAGCCAAGTACGCCCAACTTTTTGGCCTAGGAGAAATTAGTGGCCTTGATTTGCCGGGCGAAGCTCCTGGCTTTTTTCCGAGTGCCGATTGGAAATTGGAAACTAAAAAAGAACGTTGGTATATAGGGGATACTTATCATGTTTCTATCGGGCAGGGAGATGTAGTGGTTACTCCTTTACAAGTTGCTAACTACACCGCGACTATTGCTAACGGCGGTAAGTTTTACAAACCGCATTTAGTAAGCGCCTTATTAAATTCTAATAATGAAGTTATTAAGACTATTGCGCCCAGCATTATTCGGCAAGATTTTATTGATGGTGATAATTTAGAAATTGTTCGTGAGGGGATGCGGCAAGCCGTTACTTCTGGGTCAGCACGGAGTTTACAAGTTGTTCCAGTCCCGGTGGCAGCGAAAACAGGTACAGCACAGTGGTCCACTCAAAAAGAGTCACATGCCTGGTTTACCAGCTTTGCTCCTTATGAAGAACCGTCAATTGTGCTCACGGTTTTAGTTGAAGAGGGTAAAGAAGGTAGTGCGGTCGGGGCCGCGGTTGCTCGTGAAATTTTAACTTGGTATTTTGGTGAGCACCTTCTTTCAGTTCCCACCAGTGATTAATTTTTTTCTTTCTAATCAGCTAAAAATTGAGGGTTATCTGTTTAACTTAGCAGTCTATTGACAAGACCGCTAAGCTTGTATATAATGGAGACGTAATAAGTTTTTCTATGTTAGATCCCCGCAAGCTGACTCTTTTAAAAGCGTTAATTAAAGAATATTTGAAAACGGCTCAGCCAGTTTCTTCGGGTATGCTAGCTAAGACTTCACGCATTGGCGTTTCTTCGGCTACCATCCGGAACGAAATGGCTGAGCTGGAAGAAGCAGGCTACATCGTTCAGCCTCATACTTCGGCCGGACGCATTCCTACCGAGGCAGCCTATAACCTCTGGTTGGCCGATCTTAAGAAAAATCCGCCCCAGCTAAAAAAAAGTGAAGAGGCCGAACTTGATCGCCTATTCTCTAAAGATGAAAATGCTTATCGAGTTTTTGCGAAGCGGGTCGCCGAGTTATCTAACAGTGCTGTTTTTTGGGCTTTTAGCAAGAACAATGTTTATCACACCGGACTCGCTAATCTTTTTTCGCATCCGGAGTTTAAACAGTTAGAAACCGTTTATGATATTTCGGTAGTAATAGACCAGTTAGAAGAAATCATTGCTCAGGTTTTTGAACGTCTAGACTACAATGAACATGTCTTAATCGGTTCTAAAAACCCGTTTGGATCCTTTCTGAGTACGGTTTTGGTTAAGTATAAAGACCAAAATCAGACCGGAGTCTTTGGTTTGATGGGGCCGATCCGAATGGATTACGACCATAATCTTGCCCTGGCTTCTTATTTAAAAAATAAATTTAATCGTTAAAATTTTCCTATGCCTAAAACTGATAACTCTCAAAGTCTAAACTTGGTCACTCCTCGGCTGGCGGTCAGTCCTCTAATTATTAGGGAAGATGGAAAAGTTTTATTAGCCCTGGATAAAAAAAACCAACAGTGGCGGGCGCCTTCTTTTCCTGTCAAAGAGATAGTTAAACCGCAGGAATATTTAGCTCGTCAACTAAAAGCGGCCTTAAATCTAAATATTTCCAACCCTCAACTTGTTGCCGGCGATTTAATTGACGATGTTTATTTGCTCCGCTTTTTAGTTACTGATTTTTCTGGTGAAGCGAAACTTAATTCTGAAAAATATAGTGAGCTAGAATGGTTTTCTAAAGAGGATCTTGGTGCTAATAAAAAAGTTTGTCCTTTAGTGGTTGCCGCTAATTCATTGGCTCAAAATTATTTAGAGCAAAGCCACTACAAAGATAAATACTACCGCTCTTTAGCCGATTACCAAAACTTAGTTAAGCAAACGGTTCAGGAAAAAACGGAATTTATTAAATACGCTAACGGCCGTCTGCTTGAGGATTTATTGCCCATTTATGATCATTTAAAGCTGTCTTTAGTAAATTTACCGGAAACGGAAGCTAAAAGCGCTTGGGTGATTGGCGTTGAGCATGTTCTTAAGCAATTTAAGGAGCTCTTAAGTGCTGAGGGTGTTTCTGAAATTGCTACTGTCGGCCAAGTTTTTGATACCAACACAATGGAAGCGATTGAAGGCACTGGTGATGTGGTTCTTAAAGAAGTTATTCCCGGGTATCAGTTAAATGGTCGTTTAATCAAGGCCGCGAAAGTAATTGTCGGTCAAGCCCCAGTCGCCGCTTCCGCAGAAGCAGAATTAAAAGATAAAGAATTAAAAAAATAATTAATAATTAAATAGGCCAGGCTTGGAGCCGCAAGCCTCCAGGACCGCCTCCCAAAAATATGTCATTAATAAAATGGACCCCCTTATTTGCCGATCCTTTTGATGAATTTGATAAGGCGTTCGGAGATTTTTTGCCGGCGATTCGTAGCCAACAAGAAGGTTTTACGCCGGCCATCGATATCTATGAAGATAAAGACAACATTATTGTTGAAACGCAGCTGGCGGGTATTGACCCCGAGAAAGTTCAGGTTTCAATTGAGAATGATACGCTTTCAATTAAAGGTGAGAGTGAGAAGCGCAGTGAAGTTGATGATAAAAACTATTACCGCAAAGAGATTCGTCGCGGCTCTTTCTATCGCTCCATCGCTTTACCGTCTAAGGTCAATAGTGATGGTGCAAAAGCGACCGCTAGTGATGGGGTCTTGAAGATTACGATTCCCAAAGCTGCGATTAGCGAAGGTAAAAATATTAAAATTGAAACTAAAAAATAATTTGTAATTCGGTTCTTTTTTGGGACTGATTAAAGAAAAATATGAGTAAAATACTAGGAATTGATTTGGGCACTACCAATAGTGCTATGGCCATCATGGAAGGCGGCAGTCCTAAAATATTGGAAAATATTGAAGGAATGCGGACCACCCCTTCCGTAGTGGCCAACTCTAAGTCCGGTGAACGCTTAGTGGGCGCCGCGGCTAAAAGGCAAGCGGTGATTAATCCCGAGCAGACTGTTTATGCCGTTAAACGTTTAATTGGTCGCAAGTTTGATGATGCCGATGTCCAAAATGATTTAAAAACAAGCTCTTACAAGATTGTTAAATCTGGCACGGGCATCAAAATTAAGCTGGGTGATAAAGAATATACACCGCAAGAAATTTCCGCGATGATTTTAAGTAAATTAAAGGCGGACGCCGAAGCCAAGATTGGTGAAAAAATAACCGAAGCTATTATTACGGTCCCGGCTTATTTTGATGATGCTCAAAGACAAGCGACTAAAGATGCCGGTACAATTGCCGGTTTAGAAGTGAAGAGAATTATCAATGAGCCTACCGCCGCGGCCTTAGCTTATGGCTTTGATAAAAAAGAGGGTCAGCAAGTAGTTGTCTATGATTTAGGCGGTGGAACTTTTGATGTCTCGGTTTTAGATATTTCCGCTGATATGGTAGAGGTGAAAGCTACCAATGGCGACACTCATTTAGGTGGCGAGGATTTTGATAAGCGGATTATTGATTGGATTATTGAAGGTTTTAAAAAGGAAGAAGGAATTGATCTCGCTAAGGATCCGCTCGCTTTACAGCGAATTAAAGAATCGGCGGAAAAGGCCAAGATCGAACTCTCGACCGCGCAGGAGACAGAAATTAATCAACCCTTTATTGCTACTGATGAAAATGGTCCGAAGCACTTAGTCAAAAAAATTACGCGTGCCGAACTGGAGGCTTTAGTTGAAGATTTAGTGGATAAAACTTTAGAACCTTGTAAAAAAGCTTTAGCCGATGCCGGCCTTAAAATTAGTGATATTGAAGAAGTAATTTTAGTCGGTGGCATGACCCGCATGCCTTTGGTGGTGAAAAAAGTAAAGGAATTCTTTGGTAAAGAACCAAACCTCAGCGTTAACCCCGATGAAGTCGTGGCTTTAGGTGCGGCTGTCCAAGCTGGGGTATTACAAGGTGATGTTAAAGATGTTTTACTTTTAGATGTGACGCCTTTAACTTTAGGAATTGAAACTATGGGTGGGGTAGCGACCCCCTTAATTGATCGCAATACTACGATTCCTACCTCTAAGTCCCAAATTTTCTCTACCGCCGCTGACGGCCAGACTAGCGTCGAGATTCACATCGTTCAAGGAGAAAGACCCATGGCTGCTGATAATAAAACTCTCGGTCGCTTTATTTTAGATGGCATTCCAACTGCTCCTCGAGGCGTTCCTCAAATTGAAGTTAAGTTTGATATTGATGCCAATGGTATCTTGAATGTGAGTGCGACTGATAAGGCTACTGGTAAACAGCAGAAAATTACTATTACCGCTTCTTCCGGTTTATCCAAAGAGGAGGTGGAAAAAATGAAGCATGAAGCGGAGGTCCACGCTGAAGATGATAAAAAGAAAAAAGAAAGAGTGGAATTAAATAATCAAGCGGATTCCGTAATTTTCTCTACCGAGAAAATGCTTAAAGAATCTGGCGATAAAATGAAAGCTGAAGATAAAACGGAATTAGAAAAAGAAATCGGTGAACTTAAAAAAGCTAAAGAGGCTGACAATGCCGAGGGGATTAAGAAACAGTTAGAAGCGGTTAACCAGGTCGCCCAAAGAATTGGGGCGGCGATGTATGAAAAAGCGGCTTCAGAAACTAAAGCGGAAGATAAAACCGCTGGCGACAAAAAGAATGATGCTAGTGATAAGGCTGATGATGAACCGGTAGTGGAAGGTGAAGTTGAGGATAAGAAATAATTATTCTTGAGCGTTAGAGCGCCGCAGCCTTCTTTGCTGGGGCGCTTTATTCGCTAAAGAAATTTATGGCAAAAGATTATTATAAAATTTTAGGGGTTGAAAAAAACGCCAGTGAAGCGGAGATTAAAAATGCTTTCCGCAAAAAGGCTCATGAACATCACCCCGATAAAGGTGGTGATGAAGAGAAATTTAAAGAAGTCAATGAGGCTTATCAGGTTTTAAAAGATCCAGATGGGCGCCGCAAATATGACCAATTTGGAGAAGCGGCCTTTACTGGTGGTAATGGTGGCGGCTTTAATTGGTCGGATTTTCAGGGTGGTCTTAATATGGATGATTTATTTGGCGGTTTCTCTGATATTTTTGGTTTTAGCAATACGCGTGGTGGGGGGCGCAGGCAGCCACAGCGAGGCCGCGATTTAGAATTGACTCTTAATTTAAGTTTTAAAGAATCTGTTTTTGGCTTAGAAAAAGAAATCTCTTTTAGCAAGCAGACTGTTTGCGACCGGTGTCACGGTGATGGCTCGGAACCCGGGTCTAAAGTGGAAAATTGTCCCACTTGCCAAGGCTCAGGTTATGTTATTGGAATTTCCCGTACCATTTTGGGCAATATTCAAACAAAAAATACCTGCCCACAATGCCAGGGAGAAGGTAAAATGTATAGTCAGAAATGTTTTCAGTGTGGCGGCGATGGCCTAGTCAAAAAGGATATTAAGGTAAAGGTTCGGATTCCCGCCGGAATCTCTGATGGTGAAACAATTCGTCTCTCTGGTTATGGCGATGATGGCTATTTAGGCGGCCCTGCCGGCAATCTTTATTTACAAATCCGAGTGATTCCTGATAAAAAATTCAAAAGGGATGGTTATGATATTAGAACTGATCTCAAAATTAACATTAAGCAGGCTATTTTAGGAGATAAAGTGGAGGTGGAAACTGTTTACGGTCCGGTAATCTTGAAAATTCCGGCGGGCACTCAACCAGGGACAGTTTTTAAGCTTCGAAATAAAGGCTTTCCCAAACTTAATGGCTTTGGTCAGGGGGAACATTTTGTTACCGTCAAGGTGGAAATCCCTAAGAATATTAGCCGTCAGGACGAGAAAATCATTAAAGAACTTAAGCTTTAAAAATCCGTTAATAAAGTGTTTTTGGTCGGTAAATTTTAATTGAAAATTTTCCTGAGAATGCTATAATTTAAGTGCTTTTAAAATAAACTCTAAAATTATGTCAAAGTGTAATTGTCCTTGGTATAAAAAATTATTTGGTAGCTGTCATTGCGAAGAAAAGCAGTCGGCCACCGATCATTTAGACGCCGCGGCTAAAGCGGTTAAAGGAGCATTATCCGAAACTAAAGAAGAGTTGGCTGAAGGCTTAAAAGATGCTACCGAGCATTTGAAAAAATCTTGGCAAGAGATAAAAACGGAAGCTGATGAGGCTTGGTCTAACAGCAAAGAAACAATCAGTGAGACTTTGGCAGAAACTAAAGATAAATTAAAAGAATTAAAAATTGAGGCCTTGAAAACTAGCGCTGATCTAAAAGAAAATTTTTCCGAAACCGCTTCTGAAGTCAAAGATCACGTGGAGAAGGCGAGTTCGACTATTACTAGCCACGAACAACAGGATCAGAAACAAAAATAATCGGCGTCCCTCTTTAAAAGTCCTTAAAATTTTAAAGACACGCTTAGCGTGTCTTTTTGAAAAAAAATGTTAATTGATACTCATGCCCATATTAATTTCTCCGATTTTAAGGAGGATGCTGACGAGGTAATTCGCCGGGCTTTAGATAATGATACCTGGATGGTTTTAGTCGGCTCTGATTACAAGACTTCTAGTCGTGCTTTAAACTATGCCAATAAATATCAGAAAGGCGTTTATGCGGCCGTTGGCCTTCACCCCGTTCACTTAGTCAATGGGCATTTAAGCAATAGCGGTGATGATGGGAATTATAATTTTTCAATTCGTGGCGAAGATTTTTATTATGATAATTATGAAAAATTGGCGAAGTTTGAAAAAGTGGTCGCGATTGGCGAAATTGGTCTAGATTATTATCATTTACCGCCCAATGAAGATCAAAAAACTGTTAAAGAGCGACAACAGGCAGTGCTCTTACAGCAATTACTGTTGGCCCGCCAGTTAGATTTGCCGGTCATTATCCATTGTCGCCAGGCCCATGATGACTTACTGGCTTTACTACAGGAATTTCGCAAAGTATACGCTAGTTTAATTCCCAGCGATCGCCCCTGGGGGGTACTTCATTGTTTTTCCGGTGACGAAGATTTAGCTTGGAAGTATTTTAATCTTGGTTTAATTATTTCTTTCACGGGCTTAATTACTTTTAGCCAGAGCTGGGATTCCTTGATTCGTAAAGTGCCCATTGATCGAATTATGATTGAAACCGATTCTCCCTATATGACGCCTGAGCCTTATCGGGGGCAACGCAACGAGCCGGTCTTAGTTCAGTATGTCGCTCAGAGAATTGCCGAGATTAAAAATATGAAGGTAGAGCGTGTCGCTGAAATTACTACCGAAACCGCCCGTAAATTTTTCCGTATTTAAAAAATAAAAAACCACCGAAAAGGGTGGTTTTTTTAAAACAAAAAAAGACTTTAAATTAAGAAGAGAAAAATTAAGGCCCCTAAAATTACTCGGTACCAGGCAAAGCCTTGAAAATCGTTACGCTGCACATAACGGATTAAAAATTTAACGCCAATCACTGCCGTAATAAAAGCGGTTATAAAGCCGACCAACCAAACAGCTAGCTGATCGCTAGTAAACAAGTTCGGGCTCTTGTAAATATCCAAGGCGGTAGCTCCAATCATGGTCGGAATTGCTAACAGGAAAGAAAATTCCACAATGTTATGGCGACTAATGCCCAACGCTAGGCCGCCAATAATTGTGGCCCCAGAGCGTGAAACCCCGGGCACCATCGCGAGCGATTGGGTGGCGCCTAAAATCACCGCCTGTTTGTAACTAATGTCATTAACTTCTTTCGATTTACTTTGGGGGGTCGGTTTTTTGCGGGCATACCAGCGTTCAAATAAGATGATAATAATACCGCCGATAAATAAAGAGCCGGCAATTAGAGGCAGACTCTCCATTAACAAGTTTTTCACCACTTCGTATAAAACTAAGCCTAGAATAGCGGTGGGAATTGTAGCTGCGATAATTTTGCCGATTAAACTCCAGGAAGACCAGATTTTTTTCCAATAAAGAATCACTACGGCGAGAATTGCTCCGAGCTGAATGGAGATGTTAAAGGTTTTTAGAAAATCCGTTGTCGGAATTTTTAAGATTTCGCTGGTGATGATTAAATGGGCGGTCGATGAGATCGGCAGGAATTCTGTTAGCCCCTCAACAATGCCCATGATTAAGCTTTGCCAAATAGTCATATGTCCCCATTCTAACCTAGGCGCTCTAAAAAATAAAGGGTTTCTAAAGTCGCTCATTATTTGATATAATAAAAACAGTTTCATAAAAATTAATATGGCGGAATCCCCAAAATTAATAAAGAAAAAAGCCTCAACTACTGCTCGGAAAAAAACAGTGGTCGCAGTCTCTGGTTATTTTAACCCCCTTCATGTGGGGCACCTGGAAATGATTGAACGGGCGAAAAAACTCGGTGATAAGCTGGTGGTGATTGTTAATAATGATCATCAAGTAAAATTAAAGGGCAGTGTCCCGTTTATGAGTTTAGCTGATCGCGTTAAAATTATTGGTGCTCTAAGAGATGTTGATGAGGTGTTTGTTTCTATTGATCGCGACAAAACAGTTTGCCGTTCGCTCGCTCAGGTAAAGCCTGATATTTTTGCTAACGGCGGCGATCGCAAAAGTTTAGGCGATGTGCCGGAATATGATATTTGTCAAAAATTAAATATTAAGATGGTTGATGGTTTAGGTAAAAAAATTCGCGCTAGCTCTGATCTTATTAAGAGAGCCGCGGCCGCTAAGGAAGTTAAGTTTTAAGGAAACCGTCTCCTAAAAATATGAGTTTAGTTAGTAAAATAACTTTAGCGCTGATTGCCTTCTTGCTGGTCGGCGGAGTAATCATTTATCAGGTAGCGCCAACGCGATCGCAAGTTTTTTTTGACAATATTTTGGGGCATGAACCGGAACCCGAGCCGGTTGTTTATCAAGAGGAAAAAACGGTGCGCATTCCTGAAGGGTCTAATAATAAGGAAGTGGCTAAAATTCTGGCTGCTGCTGGACTGTTAACTGAAGAAGAATTTTTTGCCGCCCAGCGTAATTATCCTAGGGAGCGCTTTGATTTTTTAGCCGATCGTCCGGCCGGTACCGATTTGGAAGGTTACCTCTATCCTGATACTTATCGCTTTTTTGCCTCCAGTACGCCTGAGGATATTTTGACCAGAATGCTAAGTAATTTTGATAAAAAATTAAGCCCGGACTGGCGGGCGGAGATTGCTGCCCAGGGAAAAACAATCAGCGAAATAGTCACGATGGCTTCTTTACTGGAAAAGGAAGCCCCGATTTTCTATGCGCAAAACGATAATACCGATGCCAAAATTGTGGCCGGTATTTTTTGGCGTCGGATAGAAAATAATCAGGCTCTACAATCTTGTGCCACCCTGGCTTACATTTTAGGGGTTAATAAGCCGCAATATACTACCGCCGATACTCAGACCCCTTCGCCTTTTAATACTTATATTCATCTGGGTTTACCGCCGAGTCCGATTTCTAACCCCGGCCGACTCGCGATTGAAGCGGCTATTTACCCTAGCGACACAAACTATAATTATTTTTTGACTCCGGCGGGTACCAAGGATTTAGTTTACGCCGTTACCTATGAACAGCATTTAGCTAATAAGAGAAAATATTTACCTGATTAATTTATGTTTTCCGACCTTGATCAAAGCAACAACCTAGTCGCGTCGGCTGATCCGCCAGCGCCGTCTATACCGGGAGCGCCCTTGGTTTATAATAGCGACGAGGGCCCGTCTTTTTGGCAAAAAAATAAACGGAAAATTTTAATTGGACTGGGTCTTTTAGTCGTTTTTGGTTTAGGGCTTATGGCGGTAATAAAGATTTTGGTGCCCACGCCGGAAAAAAATTCGCCGGTGACTATTGATCGCAATGGCAGTGAGGTCGGCACCGGGGAGGCGACGAGTACGGAAACCCACCTGCCGACTGATGAGACGCCTCTTGCCACCGATGATTGGAATGAGTCTTTACTTTCAGGGGCTTTAGAGAAATATAATTTTCGTGATTTTTATGAAGCCCCGGGGGCGATTCCGGAGTTTAATTTAGTTGATTATTCGCTACCGCTTAACGTTAAAATTGATGTTTTAAATTATTATGATGTTTCTCGACGTCTGGAATTAGATAATGCCCTTGAGAATTTGAATCAAAATGGTTTTTCTGTTTTACCTAATCCTGACCCGGAAATTAAGGATTTTTATGGCGCTTATGATTGGTTGTCGCAAAAAG
The DNA here is from genome assembly GCA_050943055.1 of Patescibacteria group bacterium. Lineage (GTDB taxonomy): Bacteria > Patescibacteriota > Patescibacteriia > Patescibacteriales > UBA12465 > JAEZRQ01. The sequence continues at coordinate 28,920 of JBMNOL010000006.1, read as the reverse complement.
GCGTACCGCTTTTAATTACTAGTGATTTTTTATTGTATTATCATCAAAATACCATCCAGCAGGTTTTTAAAGATATTGAAGAAACTATTTTTTATGAGAGTCTCCACGGGATTTCAAAATCTCTTTATGAGCAGGCGCGTCATCGTTATGAGAATCGCCTTTCTGAGATTGGCAACATTAACGATCCGATTTTAGAGGCGCAACGCTTAGCGATGGCTTATTTTGCCGTGGCCTTAGAACTGCTCGAGCCTGAGGCGGAACAAGTTGATCCTGATAGTAAAAGTGTCACCAAATTTAGTACCACCGAAGCCAACGCTTTTGCTTTTACGATTCTGCCTTATTTACAGAAAGACGCTGGTCGTGAAGTAGAGTTGATTCGCCTAGGTCGGGAAAAAACCAAGTCCCCAGTCTTGCTCTATGAACGCGATTATCGAGAATTTGTTGTTCCCACCGAATATCAACGCACCGAAAAATTAAAAAATTTCTATCTTGCCAGTCGCTGGCTTAATTCCGTTTTTCCTTTAGTGGCTAAGGACAAATCTTGCCCTGATTGTCTTCTTGATAAAGATGATGCTCGGATTAGTTTAACCGCGGCCACTTTTATTACTAAAGATTTTTCTAATGACCAAGAGTTAAAGAATCGCTGGGCTTTGGTTTATAAACTTTTGTCTTTTTATCGCGGTTTACGCGATGATCTGACCTATCGCCAGTACGATGAGGCAATGCAACATTTATTTGGCGCTGATTATGACCCGGCCGTTTTGTTCGCTTGGGAGAATGAGGATAGTGAAGCTAATTTAGAAACTCTGCGCCAAGAACTTTTGGGTTTAAACTTTAACCCTTCTTTAGGGGCTTTAGATAAGAAAGAACAACGTCCGCAACTGGGCTTTAAATTATTAGCCGATTATTATTGGCCCAACGATTATATTTTTAAACGTTTAAGTGGCCAGGAGTTAGGCGCTTTTACCGGTACTCAGGTATCAAGGAATGATAATGAAAATAATGTGACTTTGTGTCGCGACCGAAGTGAGCGTTGCAATGGCAGCGGGTTGGATGTGATTGCATTAGTTACCGATAAAGTTTCTTTTTCCAATCACTGGCAAATCAATTCCCAATATGAAAAATACCCGCTTGCGCTCGCGTCCTTACAGACGGATTTAAAATCTTGGCCGGTTTGGCATGACAATAATTATTGGTCGACTTTAGAAACAATTCAATTACTTTTTTCCACTAACAACAATCAAATGCAGGCCTATGCGAGCACGCCCGCTTGGTCGCAGCGTCTAGTAAATACGGCTGCTGGGGCTTGGGTGAACTTTCAATTACCGCTAGCCAGCCTTACGCCGGCCGGATTGTCGGAGAATCGCAGCGGCTTAAATACCGATGTTGTCTTAAATGATGATTTTTATATTGAACCTAATTATTCTTTAATCAAGAAGATTATTGCTGATAACGAAATGATTAACGGACTCTTCGCTGGCATGGGTATTAATAAAAAAGTTCCGTCGGTGGGGGTTACTTTAAAAGAAGAGAATAGTAAATTAACTCAGATTGCCGAGATTATCGCTAAAGAATTAAATAATGAACCTTTAAGCAGTCGAGATCAGGATTTTATTAGCTCCTTTGCTAGGCAGTATAAATTAGCTCAGCCTAACGAAAGTAGTTTTCGCCTGAGTGTTCCTGGCGGTCATTTAACCCAAACCATCGGTGTTGATTTGTTGGCTTTAATTTATGAACTTAATTCTGGTAAGTATTTATCGGTAGGGCCAGTCTTTTCTTATCAGGAACAACTACGCTAGCCTTTTCCTCACGAAAAAACCGCGTCTCTTAAAAAGACGCGGTTGCTTTTTATCTTTTATTGGAGGCGAAAAATATAGGCTTCTTTATCGCCAGTCACCCAAGAGTCTAGAGCTTTTAAACTAGTTTCTCTAATTAAGCGATCGCTGCGATACCAATAGCGATTGATTACCAAATAGATTTTTTGTGCCTGGGTTAAATCTTTAACGCCGTCAATAATGGCCTCTTGTGGCCCTTCGTTAACCCAAGCTAAATAATATTGATAGAGCGGGCCACCGGTGGGAATGGGGTAAAAGAAAACAGGGCCAGAAGGGGTATCAAAGTAATGCCCAAAACCGGACTCTTTTAAAGCGGCAACGCTGGTTTGTTGATTAGCTAAAACGACATAATCAGCCCCGGCCGCGTCTTCGTTTATTAAGCGCACAGCTTCTAAATCGGCTTCCGAGACGCTGTAGCCACGAGAATTCACAAATTGGTCTTGTCGGGGGTAAGAAAGATAAAAACTGCTGGTAATAATTAAAGTCCCGGCTAAGATAAAAGTAATTTTGGCGGCGTTATTTTTTTCTCGGGCCCGGGACGCCAAATCGCCCAAAGCCGCCAGTACCCAGGGTGACATAAAAAGAGCGATCATTAAAACAAGGCGATTGAGATAGTCAGCTTGTTCGTAGTCAATTAAAAAATCAAAAGATAGGGAGGCGGTGAACATCCAAGACGCGGCTAAAGCGCCGATTGTTAACCAGGTGGCGGATTTTTCATTTTCAAAGTTTCGCCATCTATAGGCGCCATAAATTGCTAGAGCGATGAAACCGGGCCAGAGTAAAAAAGTGAATAGGTAGGGGAAGTTTAAATAGAAAGGGGCAAGGTTGCCACTATAAGCCGGCCAAAAATCTAAGGACTTAAAACCATTAAGTGAAAGTCGCAACTTTAGCAATGATTGGTTGCTGATGATTGCAAAAGCTAGAGGGAGAGATAACAAGCTGCCAAAAAAAGTAAGCAGCCTGCGCCGCTTGAAGGTGCGGGCGCTTAATAAGTGGCGCCGGTAGTTAAGTTCTCGAAAAGCCCAAAAACTTAGAATTGGTAGGCCGGCAATCGGATGAATCGCGAAGGTGGCTAAGGCTAAAAGAAGTGATAGAAAACGTTGTCCTGATAGGGAGTAGAGCAGAGTTAAAATTAAAAATAAATAAGCAAAATTTTGCGGCGTGCTAACGGTCAAGAAACTAAAGGGGAAGATTAAAATCAGTAACCCACCCAAGAGGGCGGCCACCGTGCGCCCGCGACTAGCTCCTAAAGTTTTAATCGCTCCGGGTAATAGTAAGGCTGCCGCTACAGGAACTAAAAATTTATTTAAGAGATAAACACTAAGGCCACTGAACCGAGAAATAATGGTGATTAGGGAATATTCTCCTAAATAGATTGGGGTTTTAGGTAGAATAAAGCCCTGGTGAGTAATCATTTCCATGCTGGCCTGATGGATAAAAGGGTCAAACCCATAACCAATTTTATAAACTGTGGCGGCAACACTGAAACTAAGAGCGTAATGGGCTCCCAGTAGCCATCGGTTCCGATTATTGGCTTTGGCGCGAAAAAGTAAAGTAAGGAGAGCAAAGGTCGAAAGAGCGTAAGCGAAAAATAGCCAAGGAGAAACTGTTTGCCAAGGGGAAATAAGGGCGGCGCCGCTTCGCCCTTTAATTAAAAAAGTCCAGGCCGCAGCTGTGGCCAGTGTAAAAATACCCAAAATAAAATAGTCAATTTTTCCTTCAGGCTCCCGACTCAAGACTGGCCAGGGGGTAATTTTTAAGTAGGGGCGGATAAAGTAGAAAGTTCCGGCGCTAAGAATTAAAGTTAGGGCTACTCCGAGTCCATTAAGTTTATAGAAAAAATAGATTAAGCTACCAAAAATCATGATTAAGCTTAAAATTGCCAGTAAATTCTTTTCCGAAATAGCTTTTTTTATCTTTTTCATAAAATTAAAAGTGTCTAAGCCTAAATATAGCAAATTCTTGCTAAAAAGGGTATTTTTCTATAAGCTTTTAGGGTATGACCAAGCGACTAAAAACTCCCAGCGCTTATTTTGTTACTGTCCTTCTCCTGGCGGTCGCTTTTTTTATTGGGACCGCTTACTTTAATTACACTACCCAACATGAAAGCCTAGTAAAATGGAACTCTCCTGACGAAACGGCTAATTATTTTTTTGCTAATCGCTTAGCCGTTACCGGAGAGATCGCACAGTTTGAGGAGGCTAACGTGGTCGCTTCTGATCTCGTCGTGCCTCGAAGCATGCGTAGTGATGCTGGTTGGCTAAAACCAGTCAGCTTCTTAGGTTTAATTATTCTTTATGGCTATTTAGGGGCTTTAATTAGTCCGATTATCATTCCTTATTTAACGCCATTTTTCGGAGCCTTGGGGATTATTTTTTTCTTTCTGTTTTTGCGGCGGATTTTTTCAGAACGAATTGCGGCACTTTCAGCCGGCTTATTGGCTGTTTTCCCGGTTTATTTTTATTACTCCTTAAGGAGCATGTTTCACAATGTTTTGTTTTTGGTGCTGTTAATTATCGGCGCTTATTTTCTGACCTTGGCCCTTAATCACCGCTATAAACCCTTAAGACAAAATTTTTTTAAGAGTAAACCAAATAAGGTCACCATTAAAGGTTGGATTTTGATAATTTTATCAGGCTTTTTCTTTGGTGGGGCGATTGCGACTCGAACCTCGGAAATAATCTGGCTTTTGCCAGTCTTAGGAATTATTGCCCTATTTTATTGGCGCCGGCTAGGTTTTAGCCGTATTTTGCTCTTTTTAGTTGGTTTAGTTCTGGCACTCTTGCCCACTTTTTATTATAACCAACTCTTATATAATTCTCCTTTTTACGGCGGTTATAATGAAATGAATCGATCGCTCGAAACCTTGTCGGCGGCCGGCAATAATTTTGTCGTTCAATCGGGAACCGCTTTTAAAACGGCTTTAACTAATTTAGGAGAAACGATAAAAGACACGGTTTTTTATTTTGGTTTTAAGCCTCACCAGTCTTTGGACATGTTTAATTATTACGTTGTCCAAATGTTTCCTTGGCTAACCATTTTTGCCGCCCTGGGCTGCTTAATTTTATTATTGTTAAATATAAAAAAGCCGGCCAAGAAATATTTAGTTTACCTTTTGTGCTGGCTTTTTTTATCAGTAGTCTTAGTTTTATATTACGGCTCTTGGTGGTTTACTGACAATCCTAACGCCGCCAGTCATACAATCGGTAATTCCTATACCCGTTATTGGCTGCCAATTTATTTAATGGCTCTGCCTTTAGTCGCTCTGAGCTGGGAACTGATAGCGCGCGGGCTTTTCTTTTTCTGCCGTCGCCAGCGTGTTTATAAATGGCTGGTCGGCACGGCTTTACTGGTCGCTTACTTGGCGGTGGCTGCTTATTCTTTTAATTTTCTGGTTTTTTCTGGTGAAGAAAGTTTAACGAATTTGTCTTTTAACATGGCCGCCGATCGGCAGATTGGTGAAACTGTTTTAGAATTAACTCCGCCCGAGGCCATTATCTTGACTCAGTATCACGACAAAGTGCTATTCCCGCAAAGACCAGTAATTATGGGCTTAATGCATGAGTCGTCCTATTATCCTTATTTAAAAAAACTACTGGTTCATTATCCGGTGTATTATCTAAACTTTACTTATCCGGACAAAGATTTAAACTATTTAAATACCAGTCGCCTGCCTGAATTTGATTTACAGTTAGAGCCGTTAGAATTTATTGGTCGCGACTTTACCTTGTATCAATTAAAATCTTTAAACAATGACTAACAATACTTATCATTTAATCACGCTTGGGTGTCAGATGAATAAAGCCGACAGTGAACGTCTGGCCTCTTATTTAGATAACCATGGCTATAGTGAAAGCGCTCACGCGGAAACCGCTCAGTTGGTAGTTTTTATTACTTGCGGAGTGCGGCAATCGGCGGAAGATCGGGTTTATGGCCGCGTTAATCAGTTGCGAAAAAAGAATCCCCAAGCCGTTGTGGTTATTACCGGCTGTTTAGCTTACCGTCCTGACGTCCAGCGTCGCCTTAAAGGGCAGGTTGACCTGTTTATGAACATTAACCGCTTGCCGGAATTAGTAGCGCTCTTAGCCGCTAAAACGGTGCGCCCTGAAGATTTTGATTATGAGGCGGAGCGTCAAGAGTGCGGGGAGGAGTATTTAAAGATTCCTGCTCGCTACCAGAGTACTTATCGCGCTTATGTTCCGATTGGTAATGGTTGCGATAACTTCTGTTCTTACTGTGTTGTGCCTTACGCTCGGGGTCGTGAAGTTTATCGCCCGGCAGTAGAGGTTTTAGCCGAAGTAAAAAAACTTTTAAGCGCCGGCTATAAAGAGATAAATTTAATTGCTCAGAATGTAAATAGTTACCGTAGCGGTACTTATGATTTTCCGCGCCTGTTAAAAGAGATTGCCGATTTGCCCGGTGATTTTTGGGTGCGTTTTTCTTCCAGCCATCCCAAAGATTTAAGCCCGGAGTTAATTAAGGTTATCGCCACTTCGGAAAAAGTGGTTAATCATTTACATTTGGCGGTCCAGTCGGGTGACGATGAAATTTTAAAAGCGATGAACCGTAATTATACCGTGGCCCATTTTAAAGACTTAATTGCTCAGTTACGAGCGGCTCGCCCCGATATGGCGATTACTACCGATGTGATTGTCGGTTTTCCGGGAGAGACGGAAGAGCAGTTCAACAATACCGTTAAATTGTTTGCGGAAGTTGATTTTGATCTGGTCTATATTTCTCGATATAGTCCGCGACCAGGCACCGCTTCTTGGAAAATGACGGATAATGTTTCCTCGCTTTTAAAAAAGCGACGGGAAAAAATTCTTAATGATAAGCTAATTATCAGCAGTTTGAAAAATAGCCAGCAAAAAATTGGCAAGGCAGTAACTGTTTTGGTTGATGGTCAAAATAAGGCTGGCCGTTACTATGGTAAAAGCGCGGATTATAAAACCGTATTTTTTACGGCCAGTGCTAAAGCCTCTGATTTAATTGGCAATTTCGTTACCGTTTTAATAAAAGAAGCTTTGCCATTTGGCCTTAATGGTACTCTGGTTGAATAATCATCCACCCTTTTTTAAGTGTCTAAAAAATTAGTACAAATAAAAAAGGGGCTCAAATTATTTGAGCCCCCTAAAGCAGGCGCCTTAAGTACTTGGCAAAAGAGGTTTTGGCGGCGCTGCTTTTGCACCACTAGCGGTGTTGGGCTTGTTCTTGTAGAATAGTTTTATTTTTTCGGCGTTGGAGGAAGCGCCAGATAACCATAAAACAATAAGTAACAAGCCATGCTATTGGCAATTATATTAGCATTCTTATAAATATATGTCAATTGTCAACAAAAATCCTAAAGTTTTAGTAATTGTTGGACCAACGGCTTCTGGTAAGACCTCTTTGGGGGTCAAGCTCGCCGCTCGTTTTGACGGGGAGATTGTTTCTGCTGACAGTCGTCAGGTTTTTCGGGGCATGGATATTGGCACTGGTAAAGATTTGGCCGAATATGCTCTTCCCGGTCAGACTATCCCCTGTCATCTAATTGATGTTTGTGCACCCATGGAAGATTACAATCTCGCCCGCTATCAGGCTGATGCCAGTAAAGCCATCGACGAAATTATTACCCGCGAGAAGTTGCCTTTACTGGTTGGCGGCTCCGGTCTTTATCTTCAGGCGATTATTGATGGTTATGTCTTGTCGCCCGCCGCTCCTAATCCTGAGACCCGAGCGGCCTTAGAAAAAATGTCAGTAACTGAACTTTATCAAAAGCTTCATTCTCTAAAGCCTGATTTTGCTGAACGTTTAAATAATAGTGATCGGAATAATCCGCGTCGACTCATTCGTTATTTGGAAATCGCTCTAAATCAACAAGGGGTAACTCCTAAAATAGAGAAACCGGCTTATGATTTTTTGATTCTCAGTTTAAATCCGGATGATGACACCATGCGCGCCCGAATTGAGAAACGCTTAAAAGAACGTCTGCAAAAAGAAGGTCTGGTGGCTGAAGTGGAACGCTTATTAGATAGCGGCGTCACCCCGGCGCGCTTAAATTCTTTTGGTTTGGAGTACCGTTACCTTTCTTGGTATCTTCAAGAAAAAATGGATTATGAGACGATGGTGGAACAACTAAGTACTGCTATTTATCGTTTTGCTAAGCGGCAAAAAACTTGGTTCAAGCGTTGGGCGAAGCAAGGGCGCGAATTGATTGAAGTTAGCGGGGAAGAGGAGGCGGTCGCTATTGTGCAAAAATGGTTAAAAGCTTAAAAAATATCCTTAAATTAGATTAAAAAAGCTAAAATAACAATTGACAAAAGCGGTGTAAATAATATAATGGTAACCTCTAGATCTTTAACAAAATAAGGTGGTCGCAGCTAAAAAATGATTAATGGCTAGTCGTTTTTTAGCTGCGACTACGAGAGTGCAGTCCCGACTCGGAAAGAGTAATTTTAAAAAAGATAACAAATGGCCAATGGAAAATTTATAGAAAAGAATCATGCGATTTACCTGACTTTGACTTCCGATGGCACTACCGGTGAACAATGGATTAATAGATTGGAAAGTCAAGGTAAAATTTTAAGCATTGAAGTTCAAAATCTTTTAAAGTCACTAAAGTTTGAAATCGCAAAAGGACAAAAATCGGATCTCGTGATTCTAAAAAAAACTCTGACAAAAGCTTTAGCTTTAACTAAAGAAGAGCTTTTGGCGGAGGCCTTTTCCCTTCATTTACTGCCAGTGAATTTAGAGCTTGCTTGTTTACTTAGGGAAGAGCTTACTCTTTCTTGGCTTGATCGCTTGAATCTCCAAAGAGTAATCATCCTTGGGAAACCATCCTTAGTAATCTTTGGCGATGACCACTTCCGGACATTAGATGACGTCCCTGATTACTTAAGAGAAAGTTGTTTCGGCTATGTTTTTAGACAGCCGTAATCACACGAATACAGCCAAAATGGCTGGAGTTGGAAGACTGAATTGCGGGAGGAAACTCGGGTTTAAGCCTGGGTAAAAAAATAAAAAAGCCATTCGTAAGAATGGCTTTTAGTTTATTTATTTTTTTAAGAGTGCTTTGACTTTTTCGGGATTAGCGCGGCCGCGCGTTTCCGCCATTACTTTGCCGATAAAAAATTGGAGGAGGGCGGTTTTGCCATTTTTGTAATCAGCCGCCTGCTCCGGATAATCATTTAAAACTTTAATAATTGTTTCTTTAATTAGGACTTCGTCATCAACTTGTTCTAAGCCTAAATCAGTCATGATTTGGACCGGATCGCCACCCTGCTGATACATTTTTTCTAAGATTTTTTGTCCCGTTGAGGAATTAACTTTTCCTTGCTGAATTAAACAAACAAGCTGGCCAAAATTTTCCGGAGTAATTAGCAGCTCGGACACCTTTTTATTATCGGCGCGCAAGAATTTAAGCAATTCGCTACTGACCCAATTAACAATGGCCCCGGCTAGTTTTTTATCCGCACGATGGCTGCCGTCTTGATGGGCGACCAACCAAGCTTCAGCTTCTGAGATTGCTTGTTCGGTAAAATCAGATAAATCTTCGTCAGCGACAATTAATTCCGCTTGATCGCGGCGCCAACCGTATTGTTTGATAAAGCGGTTAATTTTTTCTTCCGGCAATTCGCCGATTTCTTGAGCAATTTTTTTAATCCATTCGGGGCTAATTTCTAATGGTGGAATATCGGGTTCGGGGAAATAGCGATAATCGGCGGCGCTTTCTTTTAACCGTTGCGGCTTGGTCTGATTCTTTTTGTCATCCCAACCGCGCGTTTCCGCTTTAATCGTCTCCCCCTTGGCCAATAATTTTTCTTGGCGTTCAATTTCGTAGTTAATCGCTTTCTCAACCGCCTTAAAAGAATTAATATTTTTTACTTCAACTTTCGGGTTTAATTTTTTATTTTTAGTTAAAGAAATTATCGCTCCATCTTTATATTCCCAAGTTCCTGGTTCTTGTAAGCTAATGTTGGCCTCGCAACGCATCTGACCTTTTTCCATATCTGCTTGAGAAATTTTTAAGTAGCGCAATAACTGTTGAAAGCGCTGACAAAAATCTTTTGCTTGGGCGGCACTCCTAATAACGGGCTCGCTGACTAATTCCAAAAGCGGGGTTCCGGCGCGATTAAAATCTAATAAAGAATAATCCTTGTCGGTTGGGTGGCTGGATTTACCGGTATCTTCCTCTAGATGAATGCGCGTAATAGCCACTGGTCCCAACGCTGTTTCTAAACGACCGTTGCGGCATAACGGTTGGTCATACTGAGATATCTGGTAACCTTTCGGTAAATCAGGATAAAAATAATTTTTCCGATCAAATTTAGAGTAAGTGCTAATTTCGCAATTGGTAGCCAAACCGGCCAAAATTACCAATTCAATTGCTCGTTTGTTTGGTTGTGGCAGGGTGCCAGGATGAGCTAAACAAATGGGGCAAACGGTGGTATTTGGTTTTTTGCCGTCGGCATCATTGTCGCAAGCACAAAACATCTTGCTTTTGGTGAGTAATTCGGCATGAATTTCGAGGCCGATAATAACGTCATAGTTCATATACTAGCAGTTTAGCGAAAAAAAGACGGCAAGGGAAGTTAAAAAAGATTATTTTTGACTTTTACGCTATTTTGTAGTATAATTAATTGTCTTGAAATAAAAATGTTTATGAATTTTGAACAAAAATTTGCCAATTTTAAAGTTAAGGGGGAAGAAAACAAATCTAAAGAGGTGGAGTCTAAAAAAGACTACCCCGATTTGCCGACGCGTGAAGAAATTGATGCTGCCCCTTTTTTTTCTAGTCGCGAGGCTTTTGATCGTTGGGTGCAAAAAAAGAAAAATACCCGGGGCGGGGCTGAGGAATTAGATAATTTTAGCCGCTTAGTTGAGCGAACAGCTGGCGGACCTTCGGCCGATATTTTTAAGTCTTTGATGGAGAATGAAGAGAAAAATAAAAATTTGCCTGAAGAAGAGAGAGAAGAGTTTCGTTTAGACCCCTTAAAGCGGATTAACGAGATGCAGGCCACTAAGCTTTATGATGAAGATATGGTTTTAGGGAAAATAGATGTTGAAGATTTGGGTGATATTTTAAAAAATTTAGATAAAGATACTCGGGAATTTGTTTTTGCCCGTCGCAATAACCTTACTTTAAAAGAAGCTAAAGAAATTTTGGTCCGCCGTCTTAATGACTCGGTAATTGTTTACCACACTAGTCCTACTGACATTGATTTTAAAAAAGGCTTGAAAGGAGAAGTTTATTTTAGTACCGATATCAAAAGATTATTTAAAGCACCTGGAGCCCGTTATCTTTACGCTTTTCGTCTCCCAGCTGATCAGGTTGCCAATTCAAAATATGGCGCTTTGGATTGCTTCGGCCGTTTAAGGGCTAGCGGTGTGAGTCAGCCAATTAGTGATAAAATTAGTATTTATGATTTTGACCAACCCGGCGGTAATCAAAAAGAGATTCTTGACGCTTTGGGGGCCGGTTTTTCTGATTATGTTCCGGCGACCGGACACGCGGAAAACTTTATGAATAACCATGAGCCGTCAGTGGATCTAAATCTTTAAAGATACTTTTTCTAAAATAAAAGGGCCTGCAGATTTTTTCTGAGGCCCATTTTTTTATTTTTCAGTTTAGGTTTTGTTGTTTTTTTTGTAGATTTTTTAATAGTAAAGCGAGATTTTGAAAACCATTTTTCTTTTCTAGCTGCAAGGTTTGCCGGTAATCTTCAAAACGTTTGATTCCGCCATCACTAAAGAAGTCTTTTTCGATTAACCTCTTTAATTCTTTTTCTTGGTCATCATCTTGGTTAAGTGGTAGTAAAAATTTTTTTCCGATTGACACTAAAGTTGTCTGATGGAAAAACCCACTCATCCCAAAGATGTTTCTTTGTCGGGGCTTTATATTTTGTCGGTTTCTTAAAAACTCCAACAACAAAAGCCCAACTTCTCGTTGGTTGTGACTGATTTCTCTCATTCTTTAATATTTTATTGTTAATGTGTGTTTGTTGAAACTTTATTGTAATATAAAAGTAAAATAATGTCAATAGTTAAAATTGGCCACTGCTGCCAAATCCACCTTGACCGCGTTCCGTTTCTTGGGGCACTGTCCCCTCTTCTAGTTTAAAAGTAGTGAGCGGCTGAATAATTAATTGAGCAATTTTCTGCCCCGGTAAAATATGGTAAATATCTTCACCTAAATTCTTAAGTAAAACTAAGATTTCCCCGCGATAACCGGCGTCAATCACTCCACCTAAGGTGGTTAAACCTTCTTTAGCCATTCCGCTTTTGTCCCAAATTAAACCGACTTGGTTTTCGGGAATAGCGATTCTGATTCCGGTTTTGACAGCTGTTTGGCCGTAGGGGGCGATGGAGACGGTTTCGGCGGCGTATAAATCCAAACCGGCGTCATGAGCGTAAGCCTTGGTTGGCAACTTTGCTTCTTCTCTTAAACGCTCTACTTTTAATATCGGTAATTCCGCGATTTCCGGTTTTTCTATCCCCGTTTTTGTTATCGACTTGAGGGTTTCTTCTTTTTTAAAGAAAAAATCTTTATGGCTTTGGATCTGCTTGTTTTTACTAATAATTTCGGCGACCGCTTTAAAGCTACTCTCTTTTTTACTTAGGCTGCCGTTTAATAAGCGACGGACTTGCACCCAAATCAATTCGCTAATTTCTTCTCGATCTAAAATCTTATTACCGGCGGCGCATTCAATTAAAGTAAAACCCGGGATAGTTTTGGCAATTTCTAAATAAACTTCTTCAGCTGAGCGGAGATGATTGATATCATTTTCGTGAATATCTTTGGTCTTGCCCACCCAATCTTCGCGCTGCCGATCTTTAGCCAAGGTGAAGGAAATTTCGGCTGGAACGTGAAGGATTAACGATAGGTCGGGCTGAGAGATATTGAACAATTTATATTCTAAATCGTTGAGCCAATTAAAAAAGACTTTACGTTCCAGAGAATTACTTATTTTGGCGCCTTGATGCCCCATGTTGGCGGAGACGTAGCGGTTAGATAAAACAATCTTTCCTTCTTGTAACCATTTTTTAATTTTAAAATTGGCATCAAAACGGTCAACGGCGTAAAAAATTGATGCTTGGTAAGGAGTAACTTCTCCGGGACCGCCATATTTACCGGAGAGATATTCTTCAATCGGGCCAGCGGACTTAGTATTGTATTGTGGAAAATCGGCAATCTCCACCAAAAAACCCTCTTGCTTCAAGCGCTCCGCGAGCAAGTTTAATTGGGTTGTTTTGCCGGAGCCGTCGGTTCCGTCAATGACAATTAATTTTCCTGAGTAGTTGGCCATAGTTAAAAATTAATTCCCCTCTTTTCGCTTATTTTGGAGGAGAGTTAGAATTTTGTCAATTTTGTCTTTAAGTTCTTCTAAAGTGCCGTTATTTTCTAGTACATAGTCGGCTTCGGCGACTACGGAGGCAATACTGGTTTCAGTTTCTTTGGCTTCATCAGCTAAAAAACCCTCCCAAGTTTTTTGGGCATCACCCGGGTTTTCATTGCGTGATAAAACTCTTTGGTAGCGAATCTCGGGTTTGGCGGTAATGGCGATTAGATAAAAATTATCTAAATCTTTTAAATATTTTATATCGGCTAAGCGACGAATACCATCAACAATTACTAACTCCTCGTCCGCTTGCGAAACTTTTTTTGTTAGCACTTTTGCCAATAAATCCTCGCCATAAGCTTGTCTTAAAAAAGTTGATAGTTTAATAATATTGCCGCGCTCGGTCGGAACATCAAGATCATCTAAAATATTTCTTAAGATATCAGAAAATTTAAAGCTCGCGCCCCCGCAACGGCTCTCTAAATATTTTTTGACCACTTCTTTGCCGCTGGCAATTTGGCCGCTCAGGCCAATAATTATTTTTGCCATAATTTTAGTTAATCGTAACAAACGCGATAACGAACTACAAACGTGTGTTCATTTATTTTTTTTAACTCCAATAAATTTAGTTGAGCGGGAAAATCAATATCAAAGAGGGGCAGACCGCGACCAAAAAGAAGGGGTTCAACGGTTAATATTATTTCGCTGATTAATTTTCTTTTTAAAAACTGAGAATTTAAATAACAGCCGCCGCCTAAAAGGGCCGAGCGATAACCTTCGGCTTCTAGGGTTGCTAAAACCGCTTCCGGTTCGCCACTTACAAAGCGAACGCCAGCTTGCTCCGGCTGGTTGTTTTCTGAAAAAACAACATTCAAGCGGCGCGGTAAGGCTTGAGGTAGGGTTTTAAAAGTATTTTCACCCATCATAATTACGCCGTGTTTTTGCGATTCGGCCATAAACAATTTTTTATCTTCGGGGCTCGTCCAGTTGGCTAACTGGTTGCTATTTTTGGCGATTCTCCCGTCCGCGGAGATTGCCATCATTAGAGTTACTGGAATCATAATATTTTTATAAAAAGAGCCCGGTCGCTAGTTGGCGAGACGGGCTAAATTTTTAAACGGCAATAGGCGCTTTGATACTGGGGTGCGGATTGTAATCTGTCAATTCAAAGTCCTCATACTTAAAGCCAAAGATATCTTTGACCGCCGGATTGATTTTCATTTTTGGCAAAGCGCGTGGTTCGCGGCTTAGTTGCTCTTTTACTTGATCAAAATGATTTTTGTAAATATGCAAGTCGCCAAAAGTATGAATAAAATCACCAGGCTCCAAATCGCAAACTTGGGCCATCATCATCGTGAGTAGGGCATAAGAAGCGATATTAAAGGGAACACCTAAGAAAGTGTCACAGCTTCTTTGGTAAAGCTGACAAGACAATTTTCCGTCGGCCACATAAAATTGAAAGAGGCAGTGACAAGGCGGCAACGCCATCTTATCAACTTCTGCCACATTCCAAGCCGAAACAATAATGCGGCGGGAATTCGGATTATTTTTAATCGTTTCAACCGCCTTGGCGATCTGATCAATTTTCCCGCCCTCCGGAGTTGGCCAGGATCGCCATTGGCTTCCATAAACAGGTCCCAGCTCACCATTTTCGTCGGCCCACTCGTTCCAAATACTCACCCCATTGTCCACTAAATACTTAATATTGGTGCTGCCTTGTAAAAACCAGAGCAGCTCGTGAATAATCGAGCGCAAATGAACTTTTTTCGTTGTTAACAGAGGAAAGCCAGCGGCGAGATTAAAACGCAATTGGTAGCCAAAAACGCTGCGCGTGCCGGTGCCGGTCCGATCATCTTTGTCGACACCATTATCCATAATGTGTCGTAACATTTCTAAGTAATTTGTCATACCCCTATCTTTTTAGTGATTAATATTTTTAAATGACTCTTATTACCCTATAACATCTGGGCCAATAGTCAATTTAATAGGAGACAACAGTGTCATCCAATAAAACAAATTCCACCCCCGCTTCTTTAAAAATTTCTTTACTGCGTTTTGAATCCTGATAGTCTTGATTACAAACCACTCTTTTAATGCCAGCGTTAATAATCATTTTCGCACAGGCATAACAGGGTGACATTTTTACATAAATAGTCCCACCATCTAAAGCGATGCCAAAACGAGCGGCTTGGCAAATGGCGTTTTGTTCAGCATGAGTTGTTCTGATACAATGCTTCGTCTCGGAACCATCTTCATGGGTGACCAGGTGCAGTTCGTGACCAATCTCGTCGCAGTGTCGGCAACCAACCGGCGAACCGGCATAACCGGTAGAAACAATACGACGATCTTTAGTAATTATGGCGCCGCAGCGGCCGCGGTCGCAGGTACCGCGGGTACCAACCATAACCGCTAATTGACTAAAATACTCATCCCAGGACGGGCGGGTTGTTTTTTCAGGCATAAATTTTTTTAATTATTTCTTTAAGTATAAGTCATTTTTGATTATTTTCAAATTAAAGTAAATTGATTTTATCTTCAAAAAACGCTATACTAAAGTTAGCCTAAAATGCTTAAAACCCGGCAAATTAGGTAATTTTTCTTAATTCTTAGGGTTAAAAATGATTGAATCTTTGCGTCAACAATTAGCTAAAAACGGAGAATTAATCTTAGATTTGCGTCTCAGTCCGCGGCGGCCGGGAAATAAATGGCTCAGTTCTTTAGCGGATGGTTCTTGGAAATTAGCCTTAAAAGCTATTCCGGAAGACGGTGCTGCCAATCAAGCTTTGATAAAATTTTTGGCGGCGGAGTTTGAGGTGGCTCCAACTCAAGTCAAAATAGTTTCCGGGGCATCAAGTCGGCGTAAATTAGTTCATCTAAGCAAGTAATATGGATTTATCCGTCATTATTGTTTCATGGAATGTTAAAGATAAACTGCGTGCTAATTTGCAGGCGCTTTTAGCGTCATCAACAAAAAAGCAAATTGAAATTTTTGTGGTGGATAATAATTCTCAAGATGGTAGTGCGGTCATGGTCGCCACCGAATTCCCGAGCGTCAAACTGATTGCCAATACTGATAACCATGGGTTTGCCAAAGCCAATAATCAAGCGCTCAAGCTGGCTTCCGGTCGCTATTTACTGCTTCTTAATCCTGACATGTTAGTTAGGCCTGATACTTTAGAAAAAATGTTGGCTTGGGCGGAAGAAAATCAACAGGCTACCGTCAGTGGCTACAAATTAACTAATCCGGATGGCCAGGTAATCCCACAAATTAGACGTTTTCCTCGTTTTTGTGATCAATTGTTTATTGTTTTAAAGCTACCCCATCTTTTGCCGGCGCTCTTAAATCGGTATTTAGAGAAAAATTTTAATTATGAACAAGCGGCGGCCGTTGATTCGGTGCGGGGCGCTTGTTTTTTAATCAATCGTCAGTCTTGGACAAAGATTTCTGGTGCGGACAAACCTTATTTGGATGAACGTTATTTTATTTGGTTTGAAGAGGTGGATTTTTGTCGGCAGGTAAAAATTAAAGGTGGCGAGGTTTGGTACTCTCCGGCTGCGACCCTAATAGATTATGTTGGCGCCAGTTTTAATCAGGTGGATCGCCCTAAAAAACAAGCTTATTTTGCCGAGTCCATGCTGAAGTATTTTTTGAAGTGGCAGCCACGCTGGCAAGCGCGATTTTTGCGCGCGGCTTGGTTTTTAGTTGGCGTGAAATTGCCGGCCTTAAATAAATTAAGCGACTAGCCTATGACGGGAATTGTTTTGGTTAATTATAAGGATTACGCCCGTAAATATTTAGAAGTTTGCCGTGATTCTCTGCGTCGCCAAAGTGATCAAAATTTTAAAGTTTATTTGGTTGATAATGCGGCCTCCCTGGAATCTCAGGAATACTTAAAAACGACTTATCCTGAAGCCATAATTTTGCCGCGCCCCGATGGCAATTATAGTGCCGCCAATAATTTAGGGATGCGCCAAGCGGTCGCTGACGGTTGTCAGTATTTGGTGGCCGCTAATATGGATACGGAGTTTGATTCTAATTGGCTTGCCTCTTTGGTGGCCGCTTTAGAAAAAAATCCCGAGGCGGGGATTGCGCAATCTTTAATTCTTTTACATCCCGATACCAAAGCCGGTCGCGCTGATCTAATTAATAGTACCGGCAACCGGCTCCATTTTTTATTCTTTGGTTTTACGAGTGATTATAATTGTCCTGTAGCAGAAGTTTCTCTGGAGGGATATCCGGAAATTAGTGGCTATGCTTCCGGTTGTTCACTCCTAATCCGTCGGGAAATTTTTGAGGCGATTGGTGGTTACACGGAAGAATTTTACATGTATCACGATGATTTAGAGTTGAGCTTGAAGGCTCGTCTTTTAGGTTCTAAAATAGTTCTCGCGCCTCAGTCTATTGTTTATCATCGTTATGAATTTGACCGGAGCGTGCGGATGCTTTATTTTATGGAACGTAATCGCCGCCTTTGTTTCTGGTCTTTTTATCCGCTTAAATATTTAATTTTTTTAGCGCCTCCTTTTTGGATTATGTCTTTGGGGATGGGGTTAGTGGCGATTTTTTCCGGCTGGTTTAAAATTTGGTTGCAAGTAGTTGGCTCTACTTTGACGCCGAAATTCTGGCGCTTACAAAAACGTTTACGCCAGCAATACCGTCGCTTAGGCGGCGCGCGGCGGGCGCTGCTTAGTCAAAATTTTGTCGGTCGCATTGAGTTTCAAGAAATTGCTAATCCGATTTTAAAATATTTAGTCAATCCCGTCTTTAATTTTTATTGGCAACTAGTCAAGAAGATATTTAAACCCCGTCGTTTAGCTTAATTTTTTATTTATGGACTTATCCATTATCATTGTCAATTATCGCAGCAAGAACAAATTAGTTAATTGTTTAAACTCCATTAACTCGGCAGACTTAAGCGGCTTAAGCTATGAAGTGTTGGTAGTGGATAATGATTCCGGTGACGATTTAAGTGATTTAAAATATCCTTGGTTAAGAATAATTAATAGTGGCGCTAATTTAGGGATGGGGAAGGGGAATAATTTTGGCATCGCTCAATCTAGCGGTGCCCAAATTTTAATTTCTAATCCCGATATTGTTTTTACACCCGACGCGATTAAAAAACTCTACTACTATTTAAAAGCTAATCCCAAGGTTGGCTTGGTGGGGCCGAAACTTTTGAATCCCGACGGCTCCTTACAATATTCCTGTGTTCGTTTTCCTAAGTTCTATACGCCGCTTCTACGTCGTACTTTTGTCGGTCAGTTTTTCCCGGGGCGCATTAATCATTACTTAATGAAACATGCTGATCATAATCAAACTCAAGTAGTGGATTGGATTTTAGGCGCTTGTTTTATGGTCCGCCGCTCCGAAATAAAAGATAATCTTTTATTTGATGAGCGCTACTTTATGTATTTTGAAGATGTTGATCTTTGCCGGCAAATAAGAACCCGTGGCCAAAAAGTCGTTTATTTTCCCGCGGCCGAAGTGACGCACAATCATTTGCGCCAGAGTGCCCAGAGGCCTTGGTATCAATCTTTACTAAAAGATAAAATTGCTCGCGAACATTTAAAATCCGCTTTCCGTTATTTTATAAAGTGGAGAAAGTCTTAACTTTAATTTTATGTCTAAATTAGAAAAAAAAGTTCTTATTAATAAGGCAATTTTACCGGTCGCCGGATTCGGTACTCGTTTTTTGCCGGCGACTAAGGCACAGCCGAAAGAGATGTTGCCCGTGGTTGATAAACCGGTTATTCAGTATTTAGTGGAACAGGCGGCAGAGGCGGGAATTACGGAAATTATTTTTGTCACCGGTCGCGGCAAGCGCGCGATTGAAGACCATTTTGATTACTCTTTTGAACTTTCGAAAACACTCGTAGAAAAAAATAAATTGGAGTTAGTGGAAAAAGTAGCGGCGATTGAGCGTTTGGCTAAATTTTCTTATGTTCGTCAGAGCATTCCTTTAGGCGACGGTCACGCCATTAATTGCGCTGCGCACTTAGTTCATGAGGAACCGATTTTAGTGATGTTTGGCGATACCTTGTATGATTCACCAGAATCGCCTGTGACGCAATTGATTGAGGCTTATGAGCAGTGTGGCGCTCCAGTGGTGGGTCTGGCCGAAGTGAAGCCGACGGAAGTTTCTAAGTTTGGCGTTATGGGTGGTGCTCGTCAAGATAACGGCTTGTATAAAATCGATCATTTTGTGGAAAAACCGGCGGCTAATGAAGCTCCTTCTAATTTAGTAGCCGTTGGTCTTTACATTATTACCCCTGAGGTTTTAGAAATTTTAGGCGCCATGAAAGAAGGGAAGTCGGGGGAAATTCGCTTGGCCGATGCCTTTGATATTTTACTATCTCAAGGAAAGCCTTTATATGGGGTTAAATTAAAAGGGGAGTGGCTAGATACTGGTGATAAATTTGGTTTGATAAAGGCCAATATTAAATTAGGTTTAAAAAATTCGGAAGTAAAAGATAAGTTAAAACAATTAATTAATGAGTTGGCTGACTAATAAAAAAAGCCGCCCCGCAGGGGCGGCTTTTTCTTTTAAAATCTTAGAGGTCTATCTTATATAAACCCTTTTTGTTCCCGATTTCTGCAAAAAAGAAGAGAGCGTTACCAGTTTTTTCAAATTTTAGTTGGCTGATGTTGGCGCCACTAAATAAAGTAATGGTTTCTTTTTTAGGATCATTTAAATCTAAGGTTCCCACTTCTTGATCGGTGGCGTAGGCTAAATAGCCGCTCGGCCCAGCGCTTAGACTTTTTATCTCGCTACCCAAACGGGTCAGTAGAGAATCTTTTTGTAAATCTAAATTATACAAATGGATTTCTGAGCCTTCTGCGTAGGCGAGCTCCGCTTTATTAAGAAGTACCGGCTGGTGGCTATCTCTAAGTAAATGCTGAACCTCTTGTATTTTGGCATCCACGACATAAGTAATCTTGTGATTGCGATCGCTTAAAATCAAAGTTTGTCCCTCTTTTTTTAAGTCCCAGTCTTCCGCTTTTAGAAGGGCGGTTTCTTTTAAGAGGCGATTATTTTTATAATCAATAAATTCTAATCTGGTGTCAGCCTCTTGCGTGCTTAAAACTACTAAAGTGTCGCCAACTACTTCATAATCAATAACCGGCCCCTGAGTTTTTAGGACTTGAACCTTTTTTGTGTTCGTCTCTAAGCTGCTTAGCCTTCCTGCTTGTGAATAAATTAGGAGATTACCGGACATTAAACCGTTATCGACTTTCCCTAATTGGGCCGTATAATCACTTACTACCCCCTGATCTAGATTTATCACCTTCGCTCCGTCAACAGCTTGATTGCCGTTTACCCAATTAATTTGTGAATCGCGGCTAATTTTTATTAAGGTTTTTTCGGCAATTAAATCAAAGATTATTTCTTCTTCAGGTAAAGCAACTAAGTGACCATCGGGCTGGTAATTAAAATTATTACTTTCCGTTGGAAGCACTAACATGGGTAAGCAATTTTTGAATAAAACCACCTCGCCTAAAATAGTGGCCATTGACGGGTTGATGCTTATTTTTTTCTGATATGGTAAGTAACCATTGAGATTTAAAGTTAGAAGGTATTCTCCCGGCAGTAGATTATTTACTTTTAAGGGTGTCTTTCTTTCTTCAGCAGTTTTCTTTTCCAGAGGGGAATAGTGGCCATGAATCTGTTCAAGACTGGCCAGCGCTCCTTTTGGTTCGCTCTCTACTAATAAGCTTCCAGTTTTAACCAATAAATTCTGCCAGCCACCAGCGGCTTGCCAGTTAAAGCGATAACCACTAGCAAAAATTGATAATCCGGTCGTTAAGACGACAAACAAAATAACGGCCGTAATAAACATGAAACGTCTCGCTTTGGCACTCATATTATTCAATCCTCTTAATATCAGCGCCGATTTTGGCCAAACGCTCTTCTAGTTTTTCGTAACCGCGATCAATTTGGTAAATATTATCAATTTCCGTTTGCCCTTCCGCAACCAAGCCGGCAATTACTAAAGCAATTCCGGCGCGTAAATCCGGAGAAATTAAACGCTTACCGCGCAGCTTCGTCGGTCCGTTAATAACGACTCGGTGCGGGTCGCACATCGTAATATCCGCCCCCATCTGCGATAACATGTCCGTCCAAATCAAGCGGCGGTCATAAATAGTTTCGTGAACCAAACAAGTCCCCTGGGCTTGAGTCATTAAAACGACATAGGGTGATTGTAAGTCAGTGGCAAAACCGGGGTATTCGTGAGTTTTAATGCTATGGGATTTTAAGTAACCATTGGGCTTCACTCTAATCCAGTCGGGACCCAATTCAAAATTCACGCCCACATCTTTTAAGATTACAAGCAAGGTCATGACATGTTCGGGGTTGCAGTGGGTAATAGTAATTTCTGATTGGGTCGCGGCCGCTAAAATGGCAAACGAACCAGTTTCAATTCGATCGGGAATAACCGTAAAGGTGCTCGCGCTTAAATTTTTCGTTCCTTCAATAGTTATTGTTGGCGAGCCGGCACCCGTAATTTTAGCCCCCTGGCTGTTTAAGTATTCAGCGAGCGCTTCAATTTCTGGCTCCATCGCGCAATTCTTTAGCACTGTTTTGCCGGGAATAATTGCCGCCGTCATTAACATGCTTTCGGTTGCCGTTACGCTGACTAAGGGGAAAAAATAATTAGCCGGACCCAATTTTTCCGCTTTGATGTGATAGTATTCACCCGAACTTTCATCAATTTCCGCGCCAAAGGCTTTGTAGCCGGCTAAGAATAAATCAATTGGCCTTTCCCCGGCACCGATAACGCAACCACCGGGGTGAGGGAACTTGGCCTCGCCAAAACGGGCTAATAAGGGGCCGACAAACATGATTGAACCGCGAAATTTATCGGCCATTTTTTCATCAAGCTGGGAAGTTTTGATATTTTTGGTGTTAATAATTGCCCGATGTTCCGATCTTTCAATCTTGGCGCCTAGGGCTTCGAGCAGCTCTAAAGAGCGGTCCACATCTTCAATTAGTGGAAGATTTTCAATCGTTAAGGTTTCTGTCGATAAAATGGCAGCGGGAATAATTTTTAAAGCCGAATTTTTGGCTCCCGAAACAGCAATTTCCCCGCTTAAGCGATTGCCGCCTTTAATAACAAATTTAGGCATATTTTTTCAGTTAATTTACCTTAACTATAATCTATTTAGATGATAAATTCAAACTTTTTTAACAAAAAAATCAATATTTTCGGTGCTCAGTTGACAAAATTTAGTAATTTGCTATTATTTATTGGTATTTAGCCAGTAGCGACTCAGCCCAAGACGCTTTGGCTCTTTTTATTCTAAAATTATTATGAAAATTGCAATTATTAAAACCGGCGGAAAACAATACTGCGTTAAAGAAGGCCAAACGATAAAAATTGAGAAATTAGAAGCCGCGCCGGGTACGGTGGTTAATTTTGACACTCTTTTGGTAGCTAGTGAGGATGGCGAAGATTTAGAGTTAGGTACTTCATCTTTAGGAGAGAAGGTGAGCGGCGAAGTTTTAGAAACTTTCAAAGATGATAAAGTGACGGTCGTAAAGTATAAAAACAAAACTCGTTATAAGAAAACTACTGGTCACCGTCAACTACAGACAACAGTTAAAATAAAAACAATCGCTTAAAAAAAGAGGCTCACTGAGCCTCTTTTTTATTTAATTTCATTACGATATTCTAAAGCATTCTTTAAAGTCATCTCATCTGCATATTCTAGATCGGAGCCGGCCGGTAAGCCGCGGGCCAGGCGCGTGATTTTGGCCGGATAATTTTCTAACAATTTCTTTAAATACAGAGCTGTTGTTTCCCCTTCGAGCGTAAAATTTAAACCCAAAATAATTTCTTTTACCGGTTGCTCTTTTAAAGATTTGACGAGCGCACGCACATTTAAGTCGGAGGGTTGAACTTTGGCAATCGTATCAATTAGTCCTCCAAGAACAAAATAGCGGCCGTGATATTGCCCCGTCGCCTCAATTACTTCTCGGTCTTGGGTATTTTCCACAATACAGAGAAGCGTTTGTTCACGCTTAGAATCAGCACAGAGCGGGCAAGGATCTTGCTCGGCCAGAGCCAAACATTTATGACAGGTGGTGATGCCACTTCTCAGTTCGCCTAAGGCTTGAATCAACTCTTCAGTTTTTTCCGGTCTTTCATTAAGCAAATAAAAAACATAGCGTTCAGCAGTTTTCGGGCCGACACTGGGTAAAGTAGAAAAAGCTTCAATCGCTCTTTTAATGGTGCGGGGGAAACGCATAATTTTTAGTTCATCCCCGGAATGCCACCCATTTCTTGCATCTTCTTAGCCATCAAACGTTGTACTTTTTTAATAGCGTCGTTAACAACGGCTTTGGTTTGGTGGGCAATCTCATCTTTACCGGCCTCGCTGGTAATGGTTAGCTCGGTAATTTCCATGTTGCCGTTCATCACCACTTTAATGCTATTTTTTTCTTCAGTGATGCTCTCTTTTTCTAGAACATCTTGTATGGTCTTAGCTTGTTGACGCAAGTCTTTAAACTGTTTTAATTTGTTGAACATAATTTTTTATTTAAAAATTTAATTGTAAGACTATTGTTGTTCAGAAGCGTGCGACAAGTTATGAAAACTGGCGGTCGCCTCTTCAAAGTATAAATCAATTTTGCCGATAGGGCCATTGCGATGTTTGGCCACATGGATTTCCGCCTTGTAGCGTTCATCGGCGGCGAGGTCGGCGAGGTTGTAGTTTCTATCGGCCGCTTTTCTATAAATAAACATTACAATGTCGGCATCTTGTTCGATTGAGCCCGAGTCACGTAAGTGAGAGAGTTTAGGAATTGCTGGTGATGTCGATTCCACGGCGCGCGAGAGTTGAGCTAAGGCGAGTACCGGGATATTGAGTTCGCGAGCAATTGATTTTAAACCACGGCTGATTTCAGCAATTTCTTGGACCCGGTTATCACCGTAGCGGCCGTTGCCTTCCATTAACTGCAAGTAGTCAATAATAATTAAACCTAAACCTTTTTCCATCTGCAAGCGCCGACACTTGGCTCTAATTTCCATGATTGAAAGCGAGCCGGAATCATCAATATAGATTTGCGCTTCCGCCAGCTTACCCATCGCATCGGCAATTTTTTCAAAATCGTTATTTTCACCGCTGTCGCTTAGATTGCCAGTGCGCATTTTCCAGAGGTTCACGCCGGCTTGAGAACAGAGCATACGGTCCACTAATTGGTCCTTGCTCATTTCCAAAGAAAAAATACCGACTCCGACTTTATTCTTAATCGCCGCTTGGCGGGCAATATCTAAAGCTAAGGAAGTTTTTCCGACGGACGGGCGGGCGGCTAAAATAATTAAATCTGATTTTTGTAAGCCGGCTAATAAGTTATCTAAATCGTTGAAGCCGGTGGCTAGGCCACGTAGGCCGCTGCCGGAACGTTTATGTAAATCGTCAATACGTTCAAAAGCTTCGCTTAGGAGACTGTCAATTGGTAAGAAAGCATTTTTTAAATATTTACGACTAACCGCGAAAATTTTCTTTTCGGTCTCATCTAACACATCATCAATATCTCGCTCTTCATCATAACTTAAAGTCATAATTTCGGAAGCCGCTTGTTGAAGGCGGCGGAGGGTAGCTTTGCGTTGGATGATGTCGGCATAGTTGGAAACATTGGCTGAGGTGGCGACGGAATTAGAAAGTCTGGCTAAGGTAGAGCGTCCGCCAATGGCGGCTAGCTTTTTCTTTTCTTCCAAGCGGTTAGAGACGGTAATAATATCAATGGACTCTTGATTGCCGTAAAGCTCTTTGATAACTTCAAAAATTGTTTGGTGAGCTTCTTTATAAAAATCTTGGGGGAGAACAGTGTCGGCAACTTTAACAATAGCATCCTTATCAATCAGCAAACACCCCAATAAAGATTCCTCCGCTTCCAAGCTATGCGGCGGGATTCTTTCTAAGATTTGGTTTTCTTTATTTAAACTCATAAGACTGTAATTAGCTTCTCTATTTTAGGGGAAAAGATGAGGGTATTCAAGTTAAACTATTAACAATTTATCCCCTTTTTATTAAAAAAACCGCTAAAAAGCGGTTTTTAGAGGAGCCGACTGTCGGGTTCGAACCGACGACCTGCTGTTTACAAGACAGCTGCTCTACCTGTCTGAGCTAAGTCGGCTAATACCAAATAAACAAAAGTGCGCCCAGCAGGATTCGAACCTGCGACCTTCTCCTTAAAAGGGAGCTGCTCTACCGGCTGAGCTATGGGCGCGTCAAACTAAAATTGATACTATCAATATTTTTAATCTTTGACAAGAGTTGCCCCCGGTCTTTATACTAGAAAATATGAAAAACCTTAATTTTTATAGCTTAGCGCTGGGCTGTAAAGTCAATCAGTATGATTTGGCTTTACTCAAAAAAGAATTTTTAGATCGCGGTTGGCGACATGATAAAAATAACCCGGCTTTAGTAATTATCAATACTTGCGCGGTCACTAAAAAAGCGATTACTAAAGATCGGCAAGTTTATCATAAGTTAAAAAATCTGTACCCGCAGGCCCGTTTCTTAATTATGGGTTGTTGGCCGCAGATTAGCGCTGATTTGGAAACTGAACGACCGGATTTAATTTTGTGGGGAGTGGGTGATAATCCCGGGCTTTTAAAAAAATTAGCCCTTGTTTTTCCTAGTCTAAATGACTTGCCGGTTTCTGAAAGTGGACTTCTGGTGCCATCTGATCGCTCTCGTTATTTTTTAAAAGTCGGTGATGGTTGCAATCAATTTTGTACTTATTGTGTTATCCCTTACGCTCGCGGTCGCATTAAGAGTCGCCCGACTGAAAATTTAATCGCAGAAGCCAAGGCGGCGACCGAAGCGGGCTATGGGGAAATTGTTTTATCGGGAATTCATCTAGGCCGTTACGGTGAGGATTTAAAAGGCAATGAATCTCTAGTCGCGCTTCTTAAAAAACTTTTAACAATTAAAGATTTGGGACGCTTACGGCTAAGTTCTATTGAAATAAATGAAGTTGACGAAACCTTAATTGCGTTAATGAAAGCGCAACCACAAATTTGCCAGCATTTACACATTTCGTTGCAATCCGGAAGTGATAAAATTTTAAAGGCCATGAACCGCCCTTATGATACTGATTATTTTCGGCAACGGGTAAAATTACTGAGAGAGGCGATGCCTGAAATTGCTATCTCTACCGATATTATTGTTGGCTTCCCCGGTGAAAGTGAAGAAGATTTTAATGATACTTTGAGTTTTGCTAGAGAGATGGGCTTTAGTAAAATTCACGTCTTTCCATTTTCTGCTCATGAGCAAACTCCGGCCTTTAAATTGCCAAATAAAGTTTCGGCGGCCGAGAAAAAAGACCGCGCTGCTCGGTTGCGAAAATTGTCTGATGAGTTAGTCCTAGCTTATCGTAATGAAATGATAGAAAAACTTTGTGGTCAGGAAGTGGCGGTCGTAGTGGAGTCTGGTTTAAGCGGGTTAGAAGGAAAAACAGAATTCTATTTTAATGTTCCGCTTCCTCCAGATTTTCCCCTAAACAATAAACTTCAAAAAGTTTTTATTTCTTAACAGAAAATAAATTAAATAAAAAGAGTGGCCCAAACCACACTTCTTCTTTATCTGGAGCCTGAAAGTCTGATATCCCAAAAATCGAGCGGGGTATTAAAGAGGGGGGGGGAGTCATTAAAGGGTAGATATACTTAAAAATTTGATGTTTACGCATATTTTTGCTATATATTATTATAGTATTTTAATTAAAATAATAAAATTTATGTTTAATTTAAAAAAGTCAGTTTCAATGTCGTTTATAGTTTTTGGGATTTGCGGTTTATTTTTTGCCACTAAGACTCAAGCTGAAACAGGTAATCCGGATTTAACGGTTACCGGTAATACTTTTGGTAATAATCGCGCCGAAACAGTTAACTCAACCGTAACCTCTGATGCGGTCGACAAAACAATAAAAGCGACTGTCCAAACAACCGAGGCAGCGGTTAGCGCCAATAGACTGTATGATGAAAAATTAAGCGAAATATTAGCAGAACTTAAACAATCGCGAGATATTGATAAAGAACAGGCAACTAAAATAAAGTATCTTAAAAGATTAACTGATAATGTTGAAAAATTACCAGTTAAAATGGAAACGGCTATAAATAATTTTATTACCTATGGGGTAGACACAAATACTCAAAAATTAGGAGCTGGCGAAAGAGCGGCGGTTATGTATTCTTATAAGAACGCTTTTAATAAATTACCAGAAACTGAAGCGGAATTAGCTGATATTGTTAAAATTGCTAGTGGTCGTTGGCCAAGTATTACTAATCAAGACGCCGAGAATAAAGCTAAAGAACAATTTCAAAAGATCTACAAGAGAGTAGCTGATATGAACAACGCTAACGATAACGCGGCTGTAACTATTATGGCTTATGGCCTTAGGCAAAAAGCTGAGAATAGAAATTTAAATAGTGAAACAGCTGGTATTAAGATTTTTAAAGATATTTATGGACATACGCCAAGTTCTACTGAAGACTGGAATATAATGCAGGCGATTACTTATTCGGGGGCGAGTAGATAAATAAAAAATTTAAATTTACCGATAAAACACAAGCAATATATCTGAATATGGTGCTTGTGTTTTTTATTTGGCTAAGTAGCCATCTTATCGGACTACTGCTAAGCCTCAAATAAGCTGGTTGTTGTATTTAATGCTTCCTTCAATATAAAAATATAATCTGGTCATCAAAGAATTACTTAATAATGAAGACTTTAAAAATGAAATATCAGCGACCTCCAGGCTATCGCTTGCGATCAGCCGAATTATAAGCGCAATATCTTTAAAGAAATAAATAAGATGATGTTAACTATTGATTATTTAGTTAACATATGTTAATATGTCAATATGTAATGTTAACATGAAAATATGAAAAATATAAATAATCAAAATCAAAACTTTTTAACAGTAAAACAGTTAGCCGATATTTTAGGTATAAGTCGTATCGCTGTTTTTAATAAAATAAAAAAAGAACAACTTATGGCGACAAAAGCCGGCAAAACTTATCTAATCCCGAAGGATCAATTAACCGGCATTATTGATAATAATCTATCAGAAGAAGAAAAAGTAAAAATTAAAAAAGGTGTTAGCAAGGTTATTCGTGATTACGGCGAAACTTTAAAGATGTTAGGTAAAGAGTAATATGGTTAAACCAATAACTTTAGAAAAAATACAATATATCGCTTTCTCTTTGGCCGAGGATACCTTAGAGTGGGATGAGCCGATACCAAAATTTGAGACCAGATATCCGAATATATTGGAGAGCTGTATCGCGACCCCGTTCCAGAAATTTGAAAGAAAAAATTTATACACCGGCCTTATCGGCAAAGGAGCAATTTTGTTTTACCTATTAATAAAAAATCATCCTTTTCAAAATAGTAATAAGCGGATTGCCGTTACCTCTCTTTTGGTTTTTTTATATATTAACGATAAATGGCTCAAAGTTGATTCTAAAGAGCTTTATAATTTTTCTGTTTGGATCGCGCAAAGTCCGCCAAAATTAAAACAAGAAGTTATTAAAGCGATTGAAAAATTTATTAAAACTTATTTAGTAGATTTTGAACCCACTCAATAAATTTAACACCAAAAAGATTTCAATCAAGGAGTCTTTTTGTTTTTGTAATCCCTAAAGTAATCATCGCGCTCGCTTTTCTTCCGAAAAGCTCACTTGTCCAGAGTTGGCGTCCGAATATCCCTCGGATATTCGTCCGACATTCGTCTGCATCCTCGCCGCTTGAAATAGCG
>JBMNOL010000005.1:0-58607 GCA_050943055.1 Patescibacteria group bacterium | reverse complement strand
CAATGGATTTAGTAATTCCTTCTTTTGTGTCATAATTTGCTTCCATTTGCTATATATTTAGATTGTTAATATTACTATTTTATAAAACAAAAATAGCACTTAAAATGCTATTTTGTCAATACAGCTCGGGGACAGGGATTCGAACCCCGATAGCCAGGACCAAAACCTGGAGTCCTACCATTAGACGATCCCCGAATTGCTTTCTTATATTAAACTAGAGCGAAAATGAAGTCAACTAATAAACCACTAAACACGAGCATATTTTCGAACCGCTAACCAGGTGGCAATTAAAGTAACGACAAACACCGCGCCAAACTGAGCGCCAAAAATAGACCAAGCGTTATCAGTATAAAAAGAAATAATATTTACCGTATAACCAGTAAAGAAAACCTCAAGATAGGGCTGTACAATTGATAAAAGCGGGAACAGAGAAACCGCCACAATCAGTGTTGCCGCCAGGGCATAGAAAAAAGCTGAAAAAACATAGGGCATGTAGATGAAAAAGTTAGAAGCCCCGACAAGACGCATAATCTCAATTTCCTGACGGTGAGTATAGATGGCCACCCTAATCGCATTATAAGCGACTAATAAACCAATTAAGATAAAAATAATAATTAAAATTAAACCAACCTCATTAAGCTTGTAAGTGATCTGGTTGATCTTTTCTAAAATAACCGAGTTATCAGAAAAATCTCGTGACTCCAAAGCATCGCTCTCTAGAGCCTTTAAAGAATTTATCAGGGCTTCAGAATTATCAAAATCGGCTGGGGTAATAATTAAGGAAGGTGAGAGTGGGTTTTTCCCAATCTCCTTAAGAGCATTTAAAATTTCCGGATTATTTTGGTTTTTGCTACGAAAATTTTCTAAAGCTTCAGCCTTAGAAACAAAAATAACTTCTTTGACGCCCGCCAAACTCTCGACGCGCTGCTTCGTTTCTACAATCTGCGCTTCAGAGGCATCCGGTTTAAAATACAAACTAATATTGATTCTTTCTTTAACGGCCTCAACCGCATTTTCGCTAATCAATTTTACCGTGAATAAAGCATTCATGGAAAACAAGGCGAGTGCCAGAATGGTGACCGTCACAATCGATAACCAAACATTGCGGAAGATATCTTGAAAACTAAATTTCAACGCACGAATTAAAGAAATCATAAATTTTAGAGAAAATATTTGCCTCGCTCTTTATCACTAATAATTACCCCCCGGTCCATAGTAATAACCCGGTGGCGCAACTGATTAACTATTTCTTTATTATGGGTAACCAAAACAACTGTTGTCCCAAATTGATTTATTTTTAAAAGCAAATTAATAATTTCATTAGCATTAATTGCATCCAGATTTCCAGTGGGCTCATCGGCTAATAAAATTTTCGGTTGGTGAACTAAAGCCCTAGCAATGGCCGCCCGTTGTTTTTCCCCGCCGGAAACTTCTCGTGGATAACGATTCCCCTTGCCTTCCAAGCCGACAATTTTTAAAACACTAGGAACAATCTTTTTTATTTTGGCACTGGAAGCCCCGCAGGCCTCAAGAGCAAAAGCAATATTTTCCGATAAAGTTTTTTTGGGTAGCAATTTAAAGTCTTGAAAAATAACGCCAATTTGCCGACGCAGAAAAGAGACATCGCCACGACTA
Source organism: Patescibacteria group bacterium (assembly GCA_050943055.1). Taxonomy (GTDB): domain Bacteria; phylum Patescibacteriota; class Patescibacteriia; order Patescibacteriales; family UBA12465; genus JAEZRQ01. Next base: position 56,972 of record JBMNOL010000005.1, on the reverse strand, counting down.
ATCCTGGTAATATCCCAATCACCAACTAAAACCCGTCCTGAATCTACGCGCTCCTCGCCAATTAAAATACGCGAGAGCGTTGTTTTTCCGGCCCCGGATTGCCCGACAATGGAAACAAATTCGCCAGGCTTAATATGAAGATTAATATCTCGCAAAACCGGATTTTTTTGACCGTAAGATTTATAAACTTTTTCAAAAGTAATCATATCGGATTATTGGCTTAATAAACGTGTTCCGTATTGAATAAGTTGATCATTATCAGTAAAGCTAGCGGCCCGAGTCGGCGAACCAAAATTAACAGCAATTAACTCAGCGCCCGACTTAGTTGTAACCTTATTCATTAAACAGTATAAAGACTCGTGCAAGTAACCAGTCTTGGTTCCTCCCAAATTATAAAGATTTTGCCCTACCCACGGATTAGTATTTTTTAAACGATGACTTTCTTTAGTGTTTAAAGTCAAAAAATTATAATTGGCGGTGGTCGAAATTTTCTGAATTAAAGGATTCTTCAAAACCTCTTTGCTTATTATAGCATAATCGTAAGGAGAGCTCACATTAGCCGGCGCTAAACCGGTCGGTTCAATAAAGCTCGTACTAGTTGCTCCCCAAGCAGCCACTTTTTCGTTCATGCGCTTAATAAACTCCGGCCGACTTAGGCCGCTAGAGCGCACTAAAGTTTCGACGGCATTGTTGGCCGACCCGACTAAAGCCGAATAAAGTAAATCTTTTAGAGTTAAAGTGTCCCCTTCCTTAAGGTGCAGGCGCGCCGACTCCCAGGGCTCACAATGTTCATAATTATATTCTTCGTCTTGAAGTTTATAAGTGACCACTGTTTCTAAATCGGGATTGGTGTCTAAAAAAACTTGCGCCGCCACTAGTTTAGATAAAGAGGCTAGCGGCTTTACCGTCTGACTATCTTTCTCCCACAAGACTTCCCCGGTTTTGGCGTCCATCACAATTCCTGACCAACCCGCTAAACGTGGCTCACCACCCGCCGGCCGCACGAGATTAATTACCGGATCAAGAGATCTTAGTGGCTCAACTTTAACGTTAATTAACCCCTCACTTAAAGAGGCAATTTTTTGGAAAGCTTGTTTATCTAGATCAATTACCCGATTAGGGTGCAAGGTACGATTAGGGCCATAATCATTAACAGTCACGTCAACAAACTTGCCGTTATCTAAATTATGAACCCGCAACACACTACCTTTGGCATAATCTGGCGAAGCGGCAAACATCCCGCCTTTATAGGCGTACCAACTAGCCTGACCGGTAGCTAAAACTTTTTCATTGGCTAAAACTGCCAAGCGCACAAAAGAAAAAGGAACTTGAGCGCGCACCACCCGCCTCTGCGGATTTTCAATAGTCGGCAGCGGATGCCAATTATTAGTAAAGCGATCAAAGAAAAAAACTTGCTTATAGAGGTTATCAGTTTCCGGATTAGCCGGATAATCTAATTCCACGCCATAAGTTTCGCCGGGCTTTAATTTTCCCTCAGGCAAACTGACTTGATAAATTGGAGTCAGAGCGACAAAATCCCAAGGCGGAGTTAAAGGGCCTATTTGAGCGAGAACGGAAATTGGTTTTTCATCAGAGCGGACAAAATCAGCCGCAAGAAAAGACTCTCCCGGGCCAGCAACCGTAAGTGCTGCGCTAATTTGAGAATTAGCGGCAACCGGCAGCGGCAAAAAAATATAAGCACCAAAAAGCGAAGCTAAAATTATTAATAAAGTAGATTTTTTTAAGGTTAATTTATTTTTCCGCATATATATTTTTAGTTGACTAAGGAGAGTCTTCCTTTTATAATCAAGGCAGTGCCGAGGTGGCTCAGTTGGTAGAGCAGCGCACTCGTAACGCGCAGGTCGTGGGTTCGATCCCCATCCTCGGCTCATTTTTAAAACCGGTGAACCCGGTTTTTTTAATGGAAGAAGTAAGCTAACCAGCGATTCCAATTGGCGGTTCTGGTATCGGCGACCACCACTTCATTATTTTTGGAAGGAGTGTCAGGAATATTTACCACCACGACAGTTTCGTTCGGCTTTTTTAAACCCTGATTTAAACGCGCGCGCTCCTCTAAGCTCTCATCGGACTGCAAATAATCAACCAATTCTTTTAGCTCCGCGCTTTTAGAAAGATAAGCTTCATTCTGCTCTTTAAGGGCCGCAATTTCTTTATCAATCGCCCGATTTTGGGTGGCGGTTTTTAAAAGCGGTATGGAGACAGCGATTAAAACAAGCAAAAAAATTAACGCTAGAAGGCGCTGGCTGCTAAAAAATTGCCGCCAGAAAGACTGTTTTTTGGCCCCCCTGGACAAGCGAGAGGGTGGATATTTGTTTAACTTACCCATGGCTTTAAAAAAGTATTTTTATGATAGCAAATTTTTAAGCATCTAACCATTTTCTTCTTTAAGCCGAATTTTAGGAGTCACCCAAAAGCCCATGTATTTACCGAGCATTAAGCGAATTTGCGCATCAAGACAGGGGATGGCGCCGAAAATAACAATATTAACCGGAACAAAAATCCACTCCAACACTAAGCCAATTTTTTTGAAGCGCGAATACTCCTTAGGCCTTTTAGGCAGGAGCAAACTAGAAACAAGCGCGGAAAGAATCATTCCCACCATTGCCAAGTTCATTAGAAATGAGGTCACCGCCGGCAAATTACCGGACAAAACCGTGCCATCAAATCTGGCCCCGCCTAAGAGCACCGGTAGCCAACCGATAACGCCGATGATTAAAGCGCTGGTGCCCCAAGAATGAAAACCGTATAATTGAACCCAAATTTGTTTAAAAACTTTTTTACGTTGTGGCGTCTTTTTTGGTAATTTAAAATAATTAAATACCAGATAGGCAACATTTTCGGCGCCCCAAGCCCAACGTCGCTGTTGTTTATACAAACTAACGGCTGTTGATTTAAAATCTTTATCAGCCGTAATATCCATGGAAATGGTGGTATATAAAGGCTCGGTGCGATAATCACCTTCATAGTGCATTAAACAGTGAAAAAAAATCCGTGAATCTTCGCTGACCATTTTTGGCGACCAAAAATCAATATCAGTTAAAGCGCGCCAAGTCATAGAATGAGACGAATAAGTAACCAACTTGTCTTGACGAACCTGCATCATCATCTGCCAAAAAGTATTTGAAGCGGCGGAAACGCGGGAGAAAAAAGGGGCCGACCAAATATTATTATGATACAAAGGCACCGGCTGATAAGAGGCACGATACGGACGTGAAACGGTTAAAAATTTATAAGTCAATAGGAAAAAATAATCGGGGCTAATAACGGTATCAATATCAAAAACTGAAACTAAAATATTGTCATAGGGAATATTTTGCGGATCAATAATATCTTTTTTTACCTGACGACCAGCCCAAGCCTGATTAGCTCCTTTTCCTTTAATCTCGCCGACAATTCCATCGGGGTGAAAAGTAATAATAAAGTGGCCAAAACTATCGCCATACTCCGCCTGAATTTGCTGAGCGCGTTCTCGCGCCGCTTCTCCAGCTCTTTCTTCCATGGCCACAGTCACAATCATGCGATCTTTAGGCCAGGCAGGCTGTTTAATAGAATCCAAAGCGGTTCTAATGATACTAATATCTTCATTATAAGTAGGCAGAATAATTAACTGATAAACATCGGTCCAGGCGAGCCCCTTTTTAGCTAAACAGTCAGCCGGCAAATCTGGTGTATTCACACTTAGAGTTTGGCAACGCTCGGGCCAATTAATTTTTTTATTTTTCTGAACATTGCGATAAGAAACAACTAAATAAATCGCCATATACAAAACCTGAATCAACCAATAAGTATCAAAGGCGATCATAAAATAAGCCACCCAGCTCGGCCTGAAATAAGACAAAACCGTTAAAATTAAAAGCGTCCCTAAGGATAAAATGCCCGGCAGGGATTCTAAGAATCGATAAAAGCGATAGTCGCGACCGGTCAGTTCAGTGGCTCGGCCAATTTTTAAATAATCAGTCATGTTTTTAGTTAATAATGCCCTCCCTTTTTAAAGCAAAAAAACAGCGGGCCGTCGCCTCAACATCAACCAGCGCATCATGAGCGTCTTCAAAATCTTTATTAAATAAACGATAATGGAGTTCATTTAAATTAGGCCACTTATAACCGCCGCGACCATTGGCGATGGCGCAAAAATTAACACTACTTTTCATGGTACAAATTTGAGTCGCAGTATCTAAAGGATTTTTTTTGCCTAAACGATAATATTCAGCACCCAGAATGTGGTAATCAAAATCAATATTATGACCAATAACAAAACTAGCTTTATTAACCTCTTCAGTAAAAAAATCCAAAACCTCTTTTAAAGGGCGCCCTTCTTTTAGGGCTCGCTCTTGGCTAATGCGATGAATTTTAGACGCCTCTTCGGGAATTACAAAACCTTCGGGTTTGATAATAAAATTATAACTCTCCCACTTATTACCCTCGGCGTCATACCAAAGCCAGGCCAACTGCACGAGTCGAGGCCAATTCTCAGAGTCGGAGACGGGGGCTTTATAATTTTGCGGCAAACCGGTCGTTTCGGTATCAAAAAATAAATACATAAAATTTTAGGGCAATCAGTCAGAATCATTTTTTAGTAAAATCAATTTCTTCGTCTGCCTCTAAATCCTCGCCGCTCGGCCAATTATCTAAAATCGGCGATTCTAAATAAGAACTTTTTTTAAGAGAAGCAGAGGCCGGCTTTTCGGTTGGTTTCTGTGGTTGTCCTTTAAAATCCCGTAAAGTTGCCTGCGCTAAATCGGAAAGAGACAGGGCGGGACCGCTCACCTGTTTGTCGAGAAAGGGTTCCATTGCGGATGGCGTAAAAGGACGGACCTTCAGAGGATTAGACTTTTTGGCGGGAGTTACGCCGATTGAAGCTTTCTGATAATTAACAGCTTGACTCTTAGTCGAAGCCGCTACCGGTCGTCTTGGTAACCGAGGTGCTGACACTGATTGTGAGGCCAAGGAGATGGGAGTTTGATGGCCGCTGGTGATTATCTTAGGAGTATTAAAAGGTAGAGCCTTTTTTTCTAACTCTTGACGGCGTTCTTCTTTTTTCTTACTCAAGCACTGCTTACAAAAAACTGGCCGCACCCCATCTGGCTCAAAAGGAGTATAGGTGGTCGTGCCGCAAAGAGCGCAAATTGAAGGAAAGCCTTCCAGTGCAGAAGTTTCTTTAGAGTTAGAAGTAGAAACCGCCCGTTCGCGAATGATGCGCTGCTCATTTAAAGCGGTCTCTTCAGCATTGGCTTGATACCAACGCACAATTTGGTCTTCAACCTCCTCTCGAGGAGTGGCATAATGATCCCTGGACCACTTAATCGCGGCCTCTTCTTGACCGGTGCGCTCGGCTTTAGATAAAGGTGGTAGTCCTCGCGCTGAAAATGGCATTGAGGCCACACCATCAATCATTAACTTGAGATACATTTCGTATTTTGGCAAATTAACCAAATCTTCCTCGTTAAAAGTTGGTAGAAACTCCTTCGCTAATTCTTCAGCATCAGACGCACCGACTCTAAAAACAATCATCGTGCCGACGTTACCAAAAACGGCCGGCTTAACTTTTTCATTTAACTGCTCAATATACTGATGAGCTAAAATCAAATTAAGTCTATACTTACGCGCTTCCGATAAAATATTAGCAAAAGAATCGGTAGAAAAATTCTGAAACTCATCAATATATAAATAAAAATCCCGGCGCTGCTCTTCAGAAATATCCACTCGGCTCATCGCCGCTAACTGAATCTTAGTAATCATCATTGCCCCTAGTAGAGCAGAATTATCTTCACCGATACGGCCTTTGGATAAATTTAATATTAAAATCTTTCCCTCATCCATTACTTTACGTAAATCAATGGAAGATTTTATTTGCCCAACAATATTACGCATCAACGAGCTAGATAAAAATTGACCGACTTTATTTTGAATCGGCGAGACTGCTTCCGAGGCAAATTTATCGGCATAGCCGGTAAACTCATTTTCCCAGAAAGCTTTAACAACCGGATCTTTAATATTGGCAACGACGCGCTTACGGTAAGGTTTATCGCTAAGCATGCGCACCACGCCCAAAAGAGTAGAACCGGGATAATCTAAAATCGCTAAAATAGCATTGCGTAAAATATACTCTAAGCGCGGCCCCCAAGAATCAGCCCATAATTTTTGAAAAACGCCGATTAAGCCGGAAGCGACTAAATGCTGCAGACGACTGTCAACCTGCTCCACGACGTTAAAAGCAATTGGGTAATCAATATCCGCCGGATTAAAATAAATCACATCTTTAACCCGCTCCTCAGGAATATAGGCCATTACTTTTTCCGCTAAGTCGCCATGAGGATCAACCACCGCCACCCCGCGACCGGCGCGAATGTCGTCAATAATCATATTCTCCAACACCGTAGATTTGCCCATGCCGGTTTTCCCAATTAAATACATGTGCCGGCGGCGATCGTCGGATTTAATGCCAAACTTTTTTCGTTGATTACGGAAAGTTGTTTCAGCAAAAACCGCAATTTCTGAATTAGACATAATAATTAATAATAAAGTTTATCCGGCAAAGAGGCGATTAGCTCTTTTAAATAGCCCGGTAAAAAAATAACTCCTAGAATAATCGGGGTGATGATCATTAAGAACTGAACCAATAACCAGACTTGACGCCACTTAATAAAACGCTTAATTATAGCTAAATCATCAGAAATTTTCTTTTGCTCATTTTTTATTTCCATCAATTCCAAAGTCAATGGAGACGAAGGATCTAAAGAGGGGTTAGCTTTTTTTTCGGAATCTAAAATCTCATTTAACATATTAAAAATACTTTATCTAAACATCGGTTACTAGTAACTAGTTTAACACTTTTTTCTCGCTTCTTATAGCCAAGCCTACTCCTAACCCAGGCAGCTATTTTTTATCTTTGACCAATTTATTTAACTCTTTTCTAAATTCGTTGGCATCCTTAAATTGCTGATAAACAGAGGCGTAGCGAATATAGGCGACTTGGTCCACTTTCTTGAGTTGTTTCATGGCCACTTGCCCCACCTGCTGAGACGTAATTTCATTTTTACGCATCTTTTGCAGCTCCCGTTCAATAGCATGAACTAGGCGCTTAAATTCATCTTCGGTAATCGCTCTTTTCTCTAAAGCTTTTTTGAGGCCGGAAACAAGTTTTTCTCGGTTATAAGATTCGCGACGGCCATCCCGCTTTACAATCATCAGATCCAAAATTTCCACTTCTTCATAAGTAGAAAAACGAAAACCACATTTTAAACACTCTCGGCGACGACGAATAGATAAGCCATCAGTTGCGGCGCGAGAATCAATGACTTTAGTGTCATCAAAATAGCAAATTGGGCACTTCATAGGCAAAAATTAATAAAAAACCAACAGTTTGTCAAGAAAAAAGGGACAAGATGTGGTGGTTAGCCTGATAGTTAAGATACTACATCTTGCCAATAAGCCTATTATAGCAAAGAAAACAGCCGCCACCAATAAAGAGGAATAGCAAAAACGCCCCCGGAAAACCGGGGGCGTTAACTAATTTTCTTATAACATTTTCTTGCGAATAAAAGCCGGAACACTTAAATCATCATCCTCATCATCTTTTTCAACCGGGCGCTCCATCTTTTTTTCCAAAACGGGTTTTAAAGTGGTATTTTTAAAAGCAGCTAATTTTGATTTACTCTTTTCCACTCCTTTTACCGGGTGAGTGCTTAAATCATCGCGTAAATCTTCATCAAAATCGGGGATTAAAGATCCAACCGGTTTAACCGAATCTAGACGACTAATTGACGACGGTGCCGGCGCGGTACTGTCAAAACCAGTGGCCACAACCGTTACTTTAATTTCGTCTTTTAATTTTTCATCAATCACCGCCCCAAAAATAATTTTTGCTTCTTCATCGGCCGCCGCAGTAATTACTTTAGCAGCTTCACTAACCTCGGTCATGGATAAATCCGGGCCGCCGGTAATGGTGAAAACGATGCCCCTGGCTCCATCAATAGAAATATCTAGAAGGCTGGAATTAATTGCTCCTTTAGCCGCCTCAATGGCTCTATTTTCGCCACTCGCCTGCCCGATGCCCATCAGAGCGGAGCCGGCGTTAGACATAACCGCTTTAACGTCAGCAAAGTCAGCGTTAATTGCTCCCGGGGTAGTAATAATTTCCGCAATCCCCTGAACTCCTTGTCTTAGTACATCATCAGCCACCTTGAAAGCGTCTAGAAGAGAAGTCTTTTTATCAATCACCTGCAACAATTTATCGTTAGAAATAGTAATAATCGTGTCAACATTGTCCGCTAATTCAGTAAAGGCACGCTCGGCAATGTTTCTCCTTTGTCCACCCTCAAAAGCAAACGGTTTAGTCACTACCGCTACCGTTAATGCTCCCAACTCTTTAGAAATTTTCGCAACGACCGGTGAAGCGCCGCTACCGGTGCCTCCACCCATGCCGCAAGTAATAAAAACCATATCACAGCCTTGGAGAGCCTCTCTAATCTCATTTTCCGATTCCTCCGCAGCGGCCTTCCCTAAATCAGGGTTCATCCCAGCACCCAAACCACGGGTAACCGTTTTACCAATATGAATCTTTTCGCTAGCTTTATTATAATGAAGAGCTTGAATATCAGTGTTGATAGCCAGGAATTCAACACCTTTAATGCCGCTGTTAACCATGCGGTTGATAGCACTGCCGCCGCCGCCGCCAACGCCGACGACTTTTATCTTTGCGAAAGTCTCTATCTCCGGTTTTACTTCTGCCATATTTTCAAATCTTTAGATTATTTAAAAACTATTAAAAACTGGGGTGACTGGCCTTAATTATTTAGGAATAATCCTCTTAGCCCAGCCCTTAACTTTACCAAAAATTTTATTCATCTTCCGTAAACCATCTCCGGATTGACCACTGGTAGCATTATTACTGCCCCAAATAACCAGTCCGAGGGCGGTCATAAACTCTGGATTTTTTACTTTATCAATCACGACATTTAAGTTTCGCGGTGTGCCTACGGAGGCTGGCAAACGTAATTGCCGTTTAGCTAAATCAACCAAACCATCAAGCTCGGCCCCCGAACCAACAAAAACTGCGCCCGCCGGTAACATCCCGGAACGATCAATGTATTTTAACTCATTATCAATCTTATCCAAAATTTCTTCAACCCGCGCTTCAATTATTTCGGACACATAGTGTCGGGAAACAGTTTCAATATCATCATTAACATCTTCTTCTTTAACTAAATTCCTCACATCCACTTCTTCCTCACGATCAACTAGGGCAGGGTTACAAGTGCCGTATTCACGTTTAATGCGTTCGGCTAAGTTAATTGGACATCGTAAACCAATCGCAATATCGGCAGTAATATGTTCGGAGCCAATTGGTAAAATCGCGGCATGTAATAAATTACGCTCCTCGTAAACCGCTAAAGAGGTCGTTGATGAGCCAATATTAACAAGAACCACGCCCAGCTCTTTCTGTTTTAATGTTAAAACCGCCTCAGCCGAAGCTAAAGGCGACAAAACTAACTCATCTATTTCTAAGCCGGTGCGATAAATCGCTTTAGTAAGGTTTTTAATTTGGGTAGAAAGACCTTGAATAATAAGAGTTTCCACCTCTAAACGAATGCCCGACATCCCGACCGGATTTTTAATATCAGTTTGACTATCAACGGTAAAACTAATTGGAATTACGTGTAAAATTTCATAATTAACCGGCACCGCTAAAGCCTGAGCGGCCTCTACCGCCCGGCTCACATCAACCTCATTAATTTCACCGTCACTTTTAGAGACAGCCACCACGCCTTTACTGCGCTCACACTTAATATGCGGATCATTAATGCTTACCCAAACGCTAGAAATCGGAACGCCAATTAAGCGCTCAGCCTTTTCTAAGCAAGCCGAAATAGAAGAAGTGGTCTCTTCAATACTACTTACCACTCCTTTATTTACACCAGCAGTTGGCGAAGAAACGGCGCCGATAATTTGGAGCTCTTCCCCAGTCGGGGTGTCAATTTTTTGACCAATAACTAAACGAATCGCCGTTGATCCAACATCTAGGCCGGCAATAATTTCTTCTTTCATAATTATGAAGAGTAACAAGTCAACACGAAAAAATAAAAAATTTCACTATTTCTGGCTAATACTAAAAGATTTAGTGTTTAAAGTCATTATACAAGATTTTTATTTTTTTAACAACCAATACTAATGCTTATAAAAGCCCTAGATACCAAGTACTGATAGCTTTTCCAAAAAACCAAGCGACCAGAGCGCCGATAACCAAAAAAATTCCCAACGGTAAGCGACTACTCCATTTCTTTTTGCCCTTCAATAATAAAAATAGACTAACTAAGGCACCAACAAAATAAGCTAATATTAAGGCAACAAAAAGTTGTCCAAGGTCAGCGAAGGCGCCACCCAAAAATGCTCCCAACCAAATATCGCCTTCCCCCAAGCCCCGGCCCCGAGTCAAAATATACTGCAAGGCAAAGAAAAGAGCGGCCACTAGAGCGCTCGACAGGAAGGCGCCGAGATAGCCCAAAAATCCCAGAGAAGAGCCTAAATAACCAAAAAGAAAAACAAAAAGGAGACCACCAATTAAAACATTAACCGGGATTAAGAACCAGCGGGCATCAAAAATTAACACCAAGATTAAGATCGTAATCACAATTAAGCTTTGGAGGAAGAGCCAAACATCAGCGCCAAAAAATAACCAAGCAGCGGCAAAAAGAAGAGCAGTTAAAAATTCCACCGCTGGGTATTGCCAAGAAATAGTCTTTTTACAATCGCGACAACGCCCTTTAAGTAGTAGGAAAGAAAGAAGAGGAATATTATCGTACCACCGAATTTGGTGCCGACAACGAGGGCAATAAGAACGGTTCATCAAACTCTCTTCTTGGTAAAGACGCCAAGCCCAACAGTTAATAAAACTGCCAATTAAGAGACCAAAAATAAAAGTAAAAATTGCACCAAATATTAACATAGTTTTATTCTGTCGCCGCCAGGCGTTCCTGACGGGCGGTTAACATATTTTGATATTGAGCCAAGCGCCCCTTTTGATCTTCCCCCCAATGAGGTTCAAAATCGGGAATCAAGTTGGACGCCGATGTCCAATTTTCCGTCGCGGCGCTTAAGTTTTTATTGTAACAATTTAAATCACCTAATACCAAATAAATTTTAGGAAGAGTCGGCACCGCTAACAAAAGATTATTTAACTCTTCCTGAGCTTTTTCTTCTTCACCTTTAAAACCGGAAACTGCGGCCATAAATAAACGATTGTCAAAAGTTTGGGTTTTTTCATTTTCCGGATTAGCAGTCACCCGCTCTAAAACAACTTTCTTGTCGGCGAGCGGCAAATCGTAAAGAATCAGATGATCAATTAAGCCCCAGGTAAAATTTTGTCGGTAATAACGAGCGCCAATCGGATCAATTTTATTCTCCTGAACATAAGAATCTAAAACTAGCGCCTTAAAATAATCCCTCTGATTTAAAGAGTTAAGGGCGGTATAGTAATAATAATCAGCTTGCAGACGCGCTTCGGAAAAAAGGCCAAAACCTAAAGTGAGCGGGATTAAAAGCGCTAATGGGACAAAATATAATCGTGAAACCTTTTTTTGTTCCTGCCCGTCTGGTAACCCCAAAGAAAGATAAATCGTTAATAACAAACTGCTATAAAAAAAAGTACTGACAACGGAAAAATTAAAAAGTAAAAATAAAAAATAAGTCAGCCCGGATAATAAAAGGCCACGAGCCAGCGGACGGTCCCGGTCAGGCAAACAGCGCCAATATCGCACCAGGGAAATGATAAAAAGTAAGAGTAAAAAACAACCAACAATTCCAGCACTTAAAGCCGTGTCTAAAATTATGTTATGAGCTCGATCAGTAGAAACGTCGGGCCGCAGATATTGCATCAGGCGGGCATCATAGTGATAGATATAAGCCTCACGCTGGTTTTCTAAGCCGTAACCAAACCAAGGCTTTTCTCTAATGGCAGCGACTCCCTCTCGCCAAAGTTCGCCGCGTAAACCCAGACTGCCGGAGCGCAAATCATTAAGTTCTTGCCAGCGACCAGGATTACTAAGAGCTAAGGAGCCAACCAATAGAAATATAATCAAAAAAACTAAGCCAATTTTTTTAAATAGATTTCGGTTTATTTTTTGTGGCGACCGAAAAATTTTAATCGCCGAAAATATTAAGAACGCGCCAACCAAAGCGAAGAGGGCGGAACGGGTGCCGGTGGATACTAAACCCAATAACTGCAAAACTAAGGGGATTAGAAATAAATAGCATCGACGAGTAGAGCTTTGTAAGCCTAAGGTAAGAGTGATTGGAATTGTTAAAAGAAGAAACCCGGCGAAATAAGTCGGTTGCCCCAGACTGGCGAAGGCCCGTTTTGTTTGCCAAGCGGGTTCAGCCCAACGAACAATATCAAAACCAGCGAGCTGAAAGAGAGCATAAACGGAGAGTAAACTGGCCACAGCCACCACCCCTAAAAGATAGGATCTTTGGCGCTTTCTTCGCTCCAGCGCCGGGCTTAAAGCTAGACTAATCAACAAGAAAAAGGCTCCCAATAAGCCAATTAAATAGGTCAGCCCGCCTAATTGTCGCTCGTAAGACCCCCACCAAGACTGAGCCGGATCAACGGAAAAAATCAGTGCACTAACTAAAAATAAACCACTAAATAATAAGGGATAAAAACTTTTTCCGAGGTGCGGGCGAAATTTAGAAAAGGCCAACTGGCAAGCCACCAGTAAACAAAAAATTATTACCCCGTTCTGAAAAAAAACCGCCTTAATTAAATCTAAACTACTAATCGCTAAAAAGTTGAAGACTAGAGGGACTAGCGCCAATAAAAATAAGCCCCAAGCATCAATGAGGTTACTCCAACTAAAAGAAAGGCGCTGGTCTTTAATTTTCATCTTTTAATTATAACACAAAAACAAGACCCCGATTGGGGTCTTGTGGAAAAATTAAATTTTTGAAATTAATTCTTTTGCAGGCGCCGTCTCTGTCTTTTTTCCGTTAACACCAATAATGGGGCCGCCAAGAATAAGGAGCTGTAAGCACCGCAAGAAATACCAATCACTAAAGCGAGAACAAAATCTTTTATCGATTCCCCACCAAAAATTAAGATGGAGAGTAAAGCTAATAATGTAGTTGTCGTCGTATTCACTGAGCGAACAAAAGCTTGGTTTAAACTATCGTTGACGGTTTCCTCAAAACTTAAGTGACTCTTGGGCAGGTTCTCGCGAACACGATCAAAAACAACAATGGTATCGTTAATACTATAGCCAAGAACAGTTAGCAGGGCGACAATAAAAGTCGTATTAACTTCCGTTCCGAAAAAGTGTCCGAGCACAGCAAAAACACCACAAGTTAAAAGAATGTTGTGAGCGAGTGAGACAATAGAAATCAAACCATATTTCCAAGACGGTACCGGCTTAGACACAACCCTAAAGGCAAAAGTAATGTAAATAATAATAATTAAGAGGGCAAAGAAAACTAACCAAAAAGCTCGGCTTCTAAGTTCAGCCCCAACCGAGGAGCCAATCGATTCAAAGCGAATTTCCGTTAAGCCCGCCTCAGCTTGTTCTAAACTCTCAAGGGCGGTGATAGCTTGGTTATGCTTCTCTCGAGAAGTTTCCTGAAAGCGTAAAATAATTGTATTGCTACCAGTCGGCTGAATTACGAGGTTACCAAAGTCCGTCTGAGCAAAAACCTCATTAATTTCAGCGACCGTCGGCTGAGTCCCGGCAAATTCCACTTCCAATAAACTACCGCCAGTAAAATCTAAGCCCGGCTTTAAACCCCAAAGAAAGAGGGCAACAACTGACAGAGTTACTAAAACAGTAGATAACGATAACCAGATTTTACTATTCTTTATAATTTTATAATTTCTCATATAGTATTATAGATTACTGATAACTTATTAATCCTCCTGTCCCTCCGGGCTTTTCTTAACCCCTAAAAGCCAAGAATTACGTTCCAGCCACTTACCAGCGGTCCATTTCATTAAAATACTGGTAATAACAATATTACTGAGCATTGAAATAGCTACCCCTAAAAATAAAGTCGCCCCAAAACCTTTAACCAGGCCGGTGCCAAAACTCATTAAAACAAAGCAAATTAAAATAGTTGTTAAGTTGCCATCACGAATTGAAGGCCAGGCCCGACGGAAAGCATCATCAATAGCAATTTTTAATGGTTTGCCGAACCGTAACTCTTCGCGCAAACGTTCAAAAATTAAAATGTTAGCATCAACGGCCATACCAATAGAGAGAATGAAACCAGCGATTCCGGCCAAAGTTAAAGTAACCGGGGTTTGCGCATAATAAATCAAGAATACTCCAATAACCACAAACATGATTACTGATAAGGGGCCATCAAAGATTTTTAAATCTTTAAGGGTAACCACAAATAAAGAGAAAAGTGCCAACAAATAAAGGGCAATCAACCACCAAGGCATCATCTTAAAAATCGCTAACACCGCCAACACATAAATTGCCAAACTGACTACCGACAAGAAACCCGGATAGCGATAATAAAGAATCATGAAAATCGCAATCAGTAAAAAACCAATTAATCCGGCAATCAAACTGTTATTGATAGATTCTTGCCCGAGACTAGCCTCCACGGTCTGCTGACCAATAAGAGTAATCGGCACAGGTAAAGCGCCCGTGTTTAGCCGCTGAACTAATAGTTTGGCCTCTTCAACACTAAAACTACCAGAGATAACTGCTTCCCCATTAGGAATTTTTTCGTTAACTACCGGCGCCGAAATAACATAGCCGTCTAAAACAATAGCTACGATTTTACCAATATTGCGTTCGGTGATTTCCTCAAACATTTTCGCCCCCTCTTCATCAAACTCCAGAGCGACCATAGGGGTGCCATCATTAGGATCAAAACGCAGCGAAGCTTTTTTCAGATTACGACCACTTAATTCGGTATTTATTAATTCTGGTTCAGCAGGAGTATTGCCGGTGCCGTCTAAAACCAGCTCAGCCTCTCCATCCTCATTAATTTGAATTTCTTGAGTTTCCGCTACCGGCGCGGCACTTACTTCTCGGAATTCTAAAAGTGGCGTTTCGCCAATCATTCTAATCGCCTCATCAGCTTCTTTCACGCCTGCTAATTCCACAATCACTCGATAATCGCCAGCCATGCTGCGATTAACTTGAATAATCGGTTCAGCTACGCCCGTAGAATTAACCCGACGTTCAATAATATCGCGAATACCCTCTAAAGAAGAGGCTCTCTCGGCCTCAGGGATTTTAGAAACATCAGCTTCATAGGTAAGCTGTGTTCCGCCCTGTAAATCTAAACCTAAAACAAATGGCAGCTCCGGTCCTTTCGGCAAAACGACAGTGTCATTAGTTTTTTCGGCCAGGTAATTACTAAAGCGATTGTAGTAACCACCAGCAACTGCTAAAAAAGAAGTAGCCACAAAAATCAAAACTAAAACCAAAGATAGGTATAGCTTATTCTTTTTTGAAGAAAGCCACTTGTTTGTCTGCGTTTTCATAGTAATTTAATAATTAAAAAAGCAAAACGGGTAATCAGCCCTGTTTTCTTTTCTCAGCTTAAACTAAAATCATTAAAAAATCAATATTTTTAAGAGTCATTCTTTACAAAATAAGCATAATCTTTTATACTAAGCCTGAAATATTTTAATTTTTTTAAAAATATGGCTCTAATACCTACAGTAATTGAAAAAGAAGGGCACTCTGAACGTGCCTATGATATCTATTCTCGTCTACTAAAAGACCGGATTATTTTTTTAGGTGAGGCGATTGACGATCACGTGGCCAACAATGTTATTGCTCAGCTTTTGTTTTTGGACGCCGAGGATAAAGATAAAGATATTAAATTTTATATCAACTCTCCAGGCGGCTCAGTGTCATCGGGGCTAGCCATCTATGACACCATGCAATATATTAAAGCGCCAATTTCCACAATTTGCGTGGGCATGGCCGCCTCTATGGCCTCAGTTCTATTAGCAGCTGGAGCTCCCGGCAAGAGAATGGCTCTGCCTAATAGCGAAATCATGATTCACCAAGTAATGGGCGGTACCGAAGGGCAAGCTTCGGATATTAAAATTCAGGCGGAACATATCCTAAAAATAAAAGATAAACTTAATCAATTACTAGCTAAACACAGCAATCATAAAAAAGAAGAAATCGACAAAGATTCCGACCGCGACAATTGGATGAGTGCTGAAGAAGCTAAAAAATATGGTTTAATCGACTTGGTTCTCAAAAAATAAAACGACAATAATAACTAAAAAGACCGCGAAAGCGGTCTTTTTTGCTTTTTAAAACTAATTTTTATTTAATCCTGTAAACAGCGTACTGAGAAGCCAAAAAGCCGATAATTAGAATCTCGATAGCTTACCGAATATTCTGAATCCAGATAACGATATATGGCACGAGACGATAGTATAGGTGTAGATGACCATAAGAGAAGATAATCCCCATAGCCGATAAAAGAAGAAATCTCTCCATGAAAATAGCCTGGCAATTTAGCATTAAAACCAACCAAATCATCCCCAACTCCTACTCCAGTGCCGATACCAACCCCTTTAAAAGATTTACCAACCCCTTTCTCGCCACCACCCACGTTACCGTTGTTATCAGCGCAACGGGAACCTATGGTAAAAACATCACAAGGATATTGAGTGACCGAACTATTAATTTTTTTTAAAGTATAAACTTCCAAAATATTTATTTCCTCATCAGTGGGGATATGCCAACCGGCTGGGCAAATACCGCGCGCACCGGGAATTTGTGAACCACGCATCGCTTCATCCCAGTGATACAAACCACCGCCGCTGTCACAATTAGCAGGGTTATTCCCATAGCACCATTTTTCAATAACATTATCAGTTGTATTTGGCAAATCATAAACCGATGAGAGCATACTACCAATATTGATATTTTCAGCCATCCAACATTGTTCTCCAATTTTAACAGTTTTATAAGTATTGCCTTCATCATCAGTCACTGAGGCATCGCAAACAGATGGAGCCCCGCAATCGCCAGGACAGGTATATTTAGTTTCCCCAGCACAAATACCATCGCCACAAATAGGTGCACAATCTATACTGCAATTAGAATAATTTTCCCGAGAAGTGCTGCAGATACTATCTCCACAAACAGGCAAACAATCACTGGGACAAGAATTATTATTTTCACTGCTACCACAATGCCCATTGCCACAATACTCAAAACAGGCCCCACAATCTTTAGGACAATTACTACAATTTTCTCTTAAAATTCCCCCACTCGATACTTGGCAAAAACCGTCACCACAGTACCCACCTCCATCTTGCGGAGCTTTAAAAGCGCAATGCTCATTACTATTAATCGGGAAAGGAGTATTTACTCCGAGAGGAGTAGTACAAGCATATTGTTGATTAGAGGAATTACTAATTTGCCCTTGAGGAGCTAAGCCGTCTAAACCGTCACACTGTTCAATACCATTATTTTGCGGTCCGCCGGCGGCCTCGGTATTTGGTTGCTGCTTAATACCATCACCGCAATAAGTATTAATGCGTAAGGCTAATTTTTTTTCTGTCGACTCACCAAAATTATCACTGGCCCTAAGAGTGAGAAGGGTGGTGGTAGGAGCATTGGGATTAGAAACATTGCCACTGGTTACTCGATAGGCTTCCAGGAAAGCATTGCCTCCAGAATTTCTAACAACAAAGCCAAAAGGATTGTTAGCAACTTGATAATTGATAGTGCGTACTCCTTGGCTTAAGGGCCCGAGCAGACAAGAAGTGCCACCAATTTGATACCCTTTGCCCAAACGAGCCTGATTATCACAAGAGAAATTAAAAGTGAGCGGATCGCGGATAAAATCAAAAGTTACCGTTTTGGCGTCAGCGCCAGAGCTATCACTAGCGGAAATTCTCACCTCATATTGGCCGCTTAAATACTGAGCAAGAGGAATCTCTAAAGAAATTTGTTTGCGGTTAGAAGTGACATTAGTAATTTTTGCCCCCGCGACCGCTTGAGTTAAACCGGTATTTAAAGTAGCGTTGGGCGAGCTTAGTTGAAAATTAACTCGAGGGTCACTGCTGTTAATAAAGAAATTGTAGCGCAAAGATCCGCTTTGAAAAGAATTATAACTGATACCTTCAGCCTCAATCGCTATTTTTAAAATATCAAAAATTTCTAAATTTATCGGCGTTGTACTTATAGCACCGCGGCCGTCAGTAAGGGTAAGAATCATGGGGTAGGTACCCTGGTTCCCAGCCGAAGAGGCATAAACTTTTTTTTGAGAAGGATCGCCGGTTGCTTCTAAAATCGGAATGGCGCTCCAAGAAGAAAAGTTGCCAGCCGGAGCTAAGCGCCAAGAAACAATATCACCTTCTGGGTCGCCAACTTTAAGATAACCATTAAATTCTTTATTTGCTTCTCCTTTTAAAAATGAACTAATCAAGGACGGGGGTTGGTTGATAACGCCACCTTGATAACCGCCTTTACTCGCGCAATTTCGAGAAGTTAAAAGAGCATTAGCAGTATCATAACCTAAGGCCGGAGTTTCAAAAGTAGCACAGAGGTTATAGGAAACACCTCCCGGCAGGGCTCGATAAATCATGGCGTAACTACCACTCGGAAGCGTTAACTGAGAATCAAAAAATCTTTTTGTTTGAGGATTCCAACAAGTTCCGGGTTCAAATCCGGGGCAGCTACCTAAAGAATTGACCGGATCCACCACTAAAGTGTTCAAACCTAAAAGCTCCCGAAAATTATCGGTCCAACTCGGCCATACCGAAATAGTCACCCCCGGCAGATATGAACCTTCACTCAAATCGGGATAAGAACCCTCAACTTTTTTATAAGCTTCTAATTTTTCTTCAATCTGACTTAACTTCCCTAAACGATTAATATCCCGAATTAGACCAGCCTTTAAACTATTACAATGAGAATTTAACGGGCAGTCGCTATCAATCAGGCATTCAATTGGTTGGCTTAAAACACACTTACCATAATTGGCTTGGTTAGGGTCATTAGCACAAATAAAACCATTCGGACAATCATCAGGCTTTGAACAAGTTAAAGAAGCAATTGAGCAAGTCCCTTTTTGGGGGATGTTGCTGTTAAATTTCCAGTGAGAAATTAATTGTCCTAAAATATCTTGAGTCTGATCTTGCGACTCCTGGTTATAGGAAATCAGGTAGACGTTAGTATAGATTTTTTTATTCCCATCAACATTGGCAGCGTTAACAAACACGGTGCGCCCATCACGAATCGCCTCATAACCGTCAACCGTCAAACTTTGCGGCGAACCTTGATACCCTTGCTTTTTATACCAAACTTCAATGCTGTCGTGTTCCAAATTAGGCAACACCCGGACGGCGATAGCGTCAGATTCAGCCGCTCGTCCCGGCGGCGTGAGGCTAATAATAACAGCCACAAATAAGAGAAGGCTGGAGATAATTAGCGGTCGCTTAAAACGACGAATTAAAGCAAGCATGTGAGTGGAGTATTTAAGAGAATAAAGTTAAAGGATAAATATTTCAACTTTCAGAAAAAAACTGTACCGGTAATTTAAGAGTAAACTTATTTTTAATTAAGTTAACCATCAGCTATTTTGGCTATCAACAAAAAAATATTAAAAAACAAAGATGGTTTTTAACATTAAAGTAAAGACGGCCGGACTGTCGGTGTTGGGGGCGAGAGGTAAACAAGTAATTGTATAAACTCGTTTATCATCATCACTAAAAACATAAGCACTTAAACCATCATCTAGAATAAAGCCCGTCCAGCCCTCACCAGAAATAAATTCTTTAGCGACTGCCCCCGGCATTTCATTGGCCAACCAGGCACCGGCACTTAAAGCACTATCATTACTATGATAAGTGGCTTGAATGAAAGCTTGATCACTATCTGAAAAAACCACCGTGTTAGTAGAAGGGCTTTCCACCACACTCCAGTCAACTGGGTATAAAATACGCGCCTGACCATCTAGACTGTTGGCCTGCAAAGCAGAGCTAATTCCCAGCTTTTCATTAGATACTAAGGGATCATAGCCAGATAATAATTCTTGCAGATCAGAATAACCATCATTATCGGTATCGGCATTTTCCGGATCCGTCCCTGCTACTCGCTCTTCAGCATCGGTTAAGCCATCATTATCGGTATCGGCATTTTCCGGATCCGTCCCTGCTACTCGCTCTTCAGCATCGGTTAAGCCATCATTATCGGTATCTGGTGATTCTACTAAGGGTGAGGTTACCACCGGCATATCTTCGGAAATAATTTCTTCAGTGGAAGTGGCTGTCGAGGTGGCCGCAAGTTCAGTGCTGGAAGCCGACCCATCGTTAATCGGGCTGGTAGTGGCGATTTCGGTATCTGTCGGTTCAACAGGATAATCAGTTAATTCTTGATCAATTGGAGCTTGATAAGTATTCTCAACTTGATTAGGAGTGGAGGTTGGTTTTTCTAAAATTGGTTTAATTATAAACCAATACCCCGCACCGAGAACGACTACTAAAACTAAAATACCAACTGCTATTAGCACGGCACCAGTTTTTTTAGGCTGCCCCATTACTGCTGACTTGGCTTCAATGTTTTCACTATGAGAAGAATAGGTCTGGCCAGAGAAACGCTCCCAAGCCGGCATCTTATGAGTAACCAAATTTTCATTGATCTCTTTATTTATCTTATCTTCAGAGGCCTCACTATTTTTATTGCTATCAGCCTTCTCTTTAGTTTTTTTATTAGAGTTTTTAAACATAATTATTCTGATAATTTGCCTAGACCATTAGGATTATAGCCGGTGTCAATTTCCGTCTTATCACTATAGCCATCATTATCGCTATCGGAATTTAAAGGGTCTGTTTTGTAAATTTTTATTTCTTCGTAGTCTGAGAGGCCATCACCATCGCTGTCCGGGTTTAAGGGGTCGGTTAAATAAATATTAACCTCTTCATAATCAGTCAGGCCATCATCATCGCTATCGGTCCGCAAAGAATTGGTTCCTAAAATTATTTCTTGCTGATCAGACAACCCATCACCATCGCTGTCCATATTGGCTACCGGTGGCGTAGTTGTCCCTAGCGGCACTGAGGGAATAAAATCCACTTCCTCACTTACCGGCGGATTAACTACTGGAGCATTATCTTCGGGTAAATATTCTTCCTCACTCTCAACATTATTTTCTAGACTGGGAGTAATTACCGGTATTTCCTCATTTTCTAAAGCATTATTAATTGGCTCCGCCACAATTGGCTCTGGTTTATTAGCAATTAACTGGCTATAAACTAAATACCCCAAAACTATTAGCAAAATAAAAGCAACTATTCCACCAATTAATTTAAGGTTTTTTTTCGGTCCTTGGCCACTCGCCTGACCGGAAAAATTATTTAAATCTGCTAACTGAGCTTCAATATTTTGCTCAGTCGCATTGGTCTCTGGGGCCGCGGTTTGATTAGCATAATATCCGGAAAATTGCTGACCGGAATTATCGGGATTGGCTCCCGGCGCTGCTGGCGCCGGTAAATCATCCTTATCGGTATCAGCGAAAATATCATCCACTGGTGGATTATTTTCATTAACTGATGGGTTTACTGGTTTTAAATCATTAAACATAAAACTATTCATTTATTTTATAAATAAAATCTCCTTCACTATCTTTGATGACTTCAACTTCTTTTTCTGGATTAATTTGATATCTTAATTTTTCATCCTCTCTCATAGGCCTGGTCTGATAAGTCTCCTCAGGTGATGAGGAAACATTATTTCCTTTTTCTAGCCAGCTCAAAACAAAAATAACAGCAAGCAAAACAAAAGCGACAATACCAAAAAAAGCAATAATAACTGTTTTTTTATTTTTTAACTTTATTATCGGCATATATTTTAGTTAATTATTCAATACCTTTACAAGGAGTGCACACCTTGCCAGGTTGACAATCCCCGCAAGGCTCAACGACAGGAGGTTTATGTGGAGGGAGTGTTGGTTTATCGCAATCGGCCGAACAGTTAGAGTAGGTTTCTCCAGAATTACAAGTACCGTCGCCACACCAATAGGTAGGCAATTTGGCTTTTCCGCTACTAACTATGCTTTCTAAATTAAACCGATGATAGCAATAAATCGTCTCACTGTTTGATCGCCTTTTATTGGTATCCGCCCAAATCTGGTGAGACGGGGGTCCATAAAAAGAATCTTTATTACACCAACTGTCGGTATCATGAGGTGCGTCAGATAACACCGACTTCGGGATTGAATAAAAATCAAAAGAGGGATTATATGAATTCCAAGAAGAGTTATAATTATTTGTGCAACGCCAGTTGTAAAGATCAGTAGTGTTTGAATGATAATATATATTTCCACTTTTTCCGCGACAACCGGTATAAGTTATTCCGGCCGATAAAGCGAAGTTATTGCCTGCCCAGATAAAAGGTCCATGATCGTAAACTTTAATTTGCACATAATTATATCCGGTCCTAACATTACTAACAGTATTAGTCATTAAAGGTGATTTCTCAACTGATTGATTTACATAAGCCCCATTAAAATAGACATAGGTATCTCGATCGCCACAAACATTTATAGTTGCATTCTTCTTGCAACATAAGCCATAAATACAAGTTTCACCAGAAGCACAAGTTCCACAAGAACCACCACAACCGTCGTCGCCGCAGACATTAATACCACACCTTGGCTGACAAGTAGTTATGCATTTGTTGTTTTCACATTTTTGCGAAGAGAGACAAGTTCCACAAGTGCCGCCACAGCCGTCGGTACCGCAAGTTTTACCTGTACAATTAGGGACACATACTGGCGCTTTACAAATACCATTACTGCAAGTTTCCCCGGCCGCGCAAGTGCCACAGCCATTAGAGTTACCGCAACCATCATCACCACAATTTTTTAGAGAGCAGCTAGGAATACAACTAGTTTTTTCACAAAGACCATTATTGCAGGTCTCGCCCGAGACACAGGTGCCGCAAGTACCACCACAGCCATCGGTACCGCAAGTTTTACCTGTACAGTTAGGAATACATTTATTTTCTTCACAAAGTCCAGCATTACAAGTTTCATCAGTGGCGCAGGTGCCGCAAGTACCGCCACAGCCGTCAGTACCGCAATTTCGGCCACTACAGTTGGGAATGCAAGCGATCTTTTCACAAAGACCATTGTTGCAAGTCTCGCCCGAGACACAGGTGCCGCAAGTGCCACCACAGCCGTCGGTACCACAAGTTTTACCTAAACAATTAGGGACGCATTTATTTTCTTCACAAAGTCCAGCATTACAAGTTTCATCAGTGGCGCAGGTGCCGCAAGTGCCACCACAGCCGTCGGTACCACAAGTTTTACCTGTACAATTAGGGACACATACTGGCGCTTTACAAATACCATTACTGCAAGTTTCCCCGGAAGCACAGGTACCGCAAGTGCCACCACAGCCGTCGGTACCACAAGTTTTACCTGTACAATTAGGAATACATTTATTTTTTTCACAAAGTCCAGCATTACAAGTTTCATCAGTCGCACAGGTGCCGCAAGTGCCACCACAGCCGTCGGTACCACAAGTTTTACCTGTACAATTAGGGACACATACTGGCGCTTTACAAATACCATTACTGCAAGTTTCCCCGGAAGCACAGGTACCGCAAGCGTTGGGATTAGTACCACAACCATCGTCGCCACATTCTCGGCCCGTGCATTGAGGCACACACTCACAGGCCCCACAATCTTTAGGACAATTACTACAATTTTCTCTTAAAATTCCCCCACTCGATACTTGGCAAAAACCGTCACCACAGTACCCACCTCCATCTTGCGGAGCTTTAAAAGCGCAATGCTCATTACTATTAATCGGGAAAGGAGTATTTACTCCGAGAGGAGTAGTACAAGCATATTGTTGATTAGAGGAATTACTAATTTGCCCTTGAGGAGCTAAGCCGTCTAAACCGTCACACTGTTCAATACCATTATTTTGCGGTCCGCCGGCGGCCTCGGTATTTGGTTGCTGCTTAATACCATCACCGCAATAAGTATTAATGCGTAAGGCTAATTTTTTTTCTGTCGACTCACCAAAATTATCACTGGCCCTAAGAGTGAGAAGGGTGGTGGTAGGAGCATTGGGATTAGAAACATTGCCACTGGTTACTCGATAGGCTTCCAGGAAAGCATTGCCTCCAGAATTTCTAACAACAAAGCCAAAAGGATTGTTAGCAACTTGATAATTGATAGTGCGTACTCCTTGGCTTAAGGGCCCGAGCAGACAAGAAGTGCCACCAATTTGATACCCTTTGCCCAAACGAGCCTGATTATCACAAGAGAAATTAAAAGTGAGCGGATCGCGGATAAAATCAAAAGTTACCGTTTTGGCGTCAGCGCCAGAGCTATCACTAGCGGAAATTCTCACCTCATATTGGCCGCTTAAATACTGAGCAAGAGGAATCTCTAAAGAAATTTGTTTGCGGTTAGAAGTGACATTAGTAATTTTTGCCCCCGCGACCGCTTGAGTTAAACCGGTATTTAAAGTAGCGTTGGGCGAGCTTAGTTGAAAATTAACTCGAGGGTCACTGCTGTTAATAAAGAAATTGTAGCGCAAAGATCCGCTTTGAAAAGAATTATAACTGATACCTTCAGCCTCAATCGCTATTTTTAAAATATCAAAAATTTCTAAATTTATCGGCGTTGTACTTATAGCACCGCGGCCGTCAGTAAGGGTAAGAATCATGGGGTAGGTACCCTGGTTCCCAGCCGAAGAGGCATAAACTTTTTTTTGAGAAGGATCGCCGGTTGCTTCTAAAATCGGAATGGCGCTCCAAGAAGAAAAGTTGCCAGCCGGAGCTAAGCGCCAAGAAACAATATCACCTTCTGGGTCGCCAACTTTAAGATAACCATTAAATTCTTTATTTGCTTCTCCTTTTAAAAATGAACTAATCAAGGACGGGGGTTGGTTGATAACGCCACCTTGATAACCGCCTTTACTCGCGCAATTTCGAGAAGTTAAAAGAGCATTAGCAGTATCATAACCTAAGGCCGGAGTTTCAAAAGTAGCACAGAGGTTATAGGAAACACCTCCCGGCAGGGCTCGATAAATCATGGCGTAACTACCACTCGGAAGCGTTAACTGAGAATCAAAAAATCTTTTTGTTTGAGGATTCCAACAAGTTCCGGGTTCAAATCCGGGGCAGCTACCTAAAGAATTGACCGGATCCACCACTAAAGTGTTCAAACCTAAAAGCTCCCGAAAATTATCGGTCCAACTCGGCCATACCGAAATAGTCACCCCCGGCAGATATGAACCTTCACTCAAATCGGGATAAGAACCCTCAACTTTTTTATAAGCTTCTAATTTTTCTTCAATCTGACTTAACTTCCCTAAACGATTAATATCCCGAATTAGACCAGCCTTTAAACTATTACAATGAGAATTTAACGGGCAGTCGCTATCAATCAGGCATTCAATTGGTTGGCTTAAAACACACTTACCATAATTGGCTTGGTTAGGGTCATTAGCACAAATAAAACCATTCGGACAATCATCAGGCTTTGAACAAGTTAAAGAAGCAATTGAGCAAGTCCCTTTTTGGGGGATGTTGCTGTTAAATTTCCAGTGAGAAATTAATTGTCCTAAAATATCTTGAGTCTGATCTTGCGACTCCTGGTTATAGGAAATCAGGTAGACGTTAGTATAGATTTTTTTATTCCCATCAACATTGGCAGCGTTAACAAACACGGTGCGCCCATCACGAATCGCCTCATAACCGTCAACCGTCAAACTTTGCGGCGAACCTTGATACCCTTGCTTTTTATACCAAACTTCAATGCTGTCGTGTTCCAAATTAGGCAACACCCGGACGGCGATAGCGTCAGATTCAGCCGCTCGTCCCGGCGGCGTGAGGCTAATAATAACAGCCACAAATAAGAGAAGGCTGGAGATAATTAGCGGTCGCTTAAAACGACGAATTAAAGCAAGCATGTGAGTGGAGTATTAAAAAATAATAAAAAGCTAAGGAATAAGAACTTTAATTTCTGAAGAGCTAAGACTGATATTGCCGGAGGCATCAACCGCGACTAAATAAAAGTAATGTTCACCTGACTGAAAATTATTTGTTTCTAAAGTAATTCTGGTGGCTTTGTTTTGGGAATCAAAAGATTCGGCCGCCCGTTTTCCGGGGAAAATACCATGAAAGAGTCGATAATACTGAGTGTCATCACGATTGGCTAGCCAAGATAAGGTTAATTGATTTTCATTTAATTCTGCCTTTAACCCCTGCGGAATGGCTGGTGGGGTGGTATCAGTAGGAAAAGCTTCGCGCGCTCCAGAAAGTGGGCTTTCCGCTTGGTTCTCGGTGAGCGCCGTCATTCTAAAAATATACTTCTCCTCATTTATCAAACCGCTAACCACATGAGAACAATATTGTTTTTGTTCTACGACTGAGCAAGAGGCCGCTCCTAAAGGAATGGTTTTTATAAATGACTGTTTATTACTACCTGCTAATCCATAGTATAGCTTAAAAGCAACAATTGGGACATCCAAACTCAAAGGACTACTCCAACTTAAACGTAATTCTCCGCCCTGACCGGTACTTTTAATTTCCCAAATTTCTCCCGCCAAAGGAATTGTTTCGCGGAAGAAATAAGATTCTTTTAAGACGCTCCAGATACAAGTTCCACCATTGCCACAGGCAGCTCCAGCCGAAGAGCAGGAACTGTTATCAGTGCTGCAAACTAAACTACCGGAACTCCCTAAAATAAGAGCGGGGTCAATCACTAGCGGTAGATCATCAGCCGTTCCCGGCTCGCCGGCATCACGGCAATAATAAAATTTATAATTATAATTTAGACAACCAGCGATAGCCTGACCATCGCGATCACGACAACTATCGTACCACGGCTGCCACAAACCATTTCTAATCGGAGGCCAAGGATTAGCACAAAGGAAAACCTGAATATCAGCCTTCGCTTCAAAACCGTTACCGACAAAAGAAATATTGTCAATTGCACCATCCATATCAATCAGCGCTTTAATCTTGGT
Source organism: Patescibacteria group bacterium (assembly GCA_050943055.1). Lineage (GTDB taxonomy): Bacteria > Patescibacteriota > Patescibacteriia > Patescibacteriales > UBA12465 > JAEZRQ01. Next base: position 29,980 of record JBMNOL010000005.1, on the reverse strand, counting down.
ACTATTATCAGTAACTCCCGCTAAACTGCGTACTACCTGGCGATCAGCTAAAAGACCACTTAAAGGCACCATTTCCACCACCGACTGATTATCTAAGGACCAGCGCCAGTTCCAATAATAACCGATGACCGGTTGAATTATCTGACCGTCTTTACTATAAGCATTGGCATAAAAAGCTCGGTCATTATCATTTACGGTATTAAATTTAGCATCACTAGGATTATCATCGGTAGTATCATTATCGGGATTATTTAATAAAACATTGGTCGGATCTAATTTTACGGAATCAATTTCACACAAACCGTTTTGTTGAGACTTATCATCTAAGGTGTCGAAACTCGTTACGTAAACATTATTGAAGTCGCGAATATTAAAAGTCGCCGCTCGACCGGTCTTCATCCCGACTCCATAAATATTTAAGACACCACTATTACTGTCGGCACTTTCATCGCCTTTAACCAAGACAAAGTAACGTGCATTAGCCGCTAACAATTCCTTGGGGCGCAAGAAGACAGTCGTAGCCGGCTGATTATTATAGAAAGAAGAATTATAAACTAATTCTACCGGTTTAGCGCAATATAATTTCCCCGAAGCCGGTAGAGCCGCCAAAGCCGATGGCGACGGATTAAACCAATTTTTCACCCGCTCAAATAATTTGACAAAAAATGATCGCTCATCAGGACCGCCATCAGCAATCAGTGTTCCTGACGGACAAGCACCATCATCGTAATCTTTTTCTTCAACCAATAGAATATTATTAGCTAAAGTGCCAATCTGCATCATCTCATTAAACTCTATTTTAATTTGCGCATTGCGACAAACATTAGTCTGATCATTTTTTGGTAAAACATTAATCACTTGCGGACGAGCATGGCAACAAGTATCATTACCGCAACCAACATCACCGCCACACTGCTCATCCTTGGTGCACCCGCAAAATAAGCCACGATCACCGCCGGTACAATTACCTTTATCGGCCACGCAAACAAGATTCTCATTTAGTTTATCTCCAGGCGTACAGCAGCAGAAACCACACTCTTCCGTCCCTAGACATTCATAGGGCGACTGACAAACACTAGTATCACAAGCTGTTAATAAATCAGAGCGACAAGAATTACCGGGCTGATTAGGCCCTTTAGTACACTGGGCACGACACTCGGGTAAACCTAAATATTCACCATTAATAGTCGCGGTGCTATCATCGCAAACTTTTTTAGTTTCAAAAGAGGACTCGCCGGTCTCCGGATCAACAATTTCTTTAACTTCGTCTTCACAATTATAGTAAGCACAATAATTAATCCCTTCCGCGGCGATAATTTTATCCGTACCATTCGTACATTTATTATTTTTAGCATCAAAGCAACAAGCATCATATCGCGAACAATCGGCCTCGGTAGTCGCTAAATCACAAACCGTTTTCGGATCTTCGGGGCAAGTACTCTGGCAAGTATCTAATTTTTTAAATCTTCCGGTCGGCGCGGGATTCTCATTGCAAACAGTTTTGTCGCTAGCATCACAGTCATAATAAGCACAGCGCCCATCGGCTAATTTCGTCCCATCACCGCCCTGACAAGTTTGTTTTGCCTGGTCAAAACAGCACTGAGTGCTGTGCTCTAAACAGCCAGCTTCATCTAGGGCGCCACAATCAACACAAGCGCCTTCCGGTTTACTAATATCACAAAATTTACCGCTCGTTGACAAACAATTACAAGCAGCATCGCGTTCAGCCGCTGTGTCACCAGCGGCGGTGCAGCCGGTACAGAAACCAAAACCAACACCATCGGCACTCTGGTCGCTACCACAAGTCCCACCGCATTTTAAGGGCACGCAACAATCCCGCGCATCTTGGCCAATCTCGCAACAACAATCACAAGAAGATTGGGCTGGACTCAAACAAGCCAACTGTCCAGGCTGCTGAATATTAAAGCCGCAGTAAGCCCCCGGACCACTACAAATTTTAGCCGATTCACAAACACCAATATCTCCACTTTGGTAATTATCAGCTACACACTTAAATCCTGTTTCACAAGTATTGCAGGGTGTCGGCGCATTGCCAACACAATAACCGCCACCAACAGCTTGCCAGCCATCGGGGCAAGAAGTTTCTACCTTTAAATGTTTGACTAGAGAGGTTAGTCCATCAGGCCCAGTATAGGAACGACAAGAAGTAAGACCGCTATACTCTTTATCACCTAGATAATAAGTAAAGCTTTGTTCTAACAAACAAGTATTGGCGCGACAAGTATCTGTAGCTTGGTTATATAAACAATCATTGCTCTGACAATAACTAAGTGCTCCGCAAGGCTTTAAATCGGCGCCACAAATTTTTCCAATTTTAGGAATTGAGCCATCAAAAGGAGAGCACTTTCCTGGAGAATTCGGACAGAACTGTCCGGTCTGACAAGTGCCAAAAGCCGAAGCTAAGCCCTGACAATCTGCATAATCACCGTCTGTATCAGTTCCCGAAGAAGCAGTATCAAAACGGGTTTCGTAAACGGAATTGGGAACTTGGAAGTAACAAGATAATAAATCTTTTTCACAAGAACCAGATTTATAAGTTCCAGTCGGACAACAAATAGGAGCCGCCGCACCACATTCATCATTGGCCGCACATTGACCAACAACAAAATTAAGTTCATTTCCCCACTCACTATTTTTTAAAACACGAACGGGCCCGGTAATTGCCGGTGAGCCATTGGCGCTAATCGGCACCGTCGTAACAATTTTATCAGCCCGATTTTCTTTCTGAACCGTCGCCGAAGTATTAATGCCGCGATTAAAGACCACTGTCGCCTGGCTTCCCGCCAATCCAAAATATTCCCCCCACAAAGAAACCGTATCGCCAACTTGTCCGCGTTCGGGATCAATTTTACAAAGACTAGTTTTTAAAGACTCGCTCGAATCAAAACGAAAAGTATTATTAGGCGCCAGCAGATCCGAGTTGATCACCGTATCTCCTAAATTAATTCTAATTTGATGATGGCCAGGACTTAAACCTTCAGGGATTTTCACAGTTATCTGATTATCACTCCAGACGGCGCTTGTACAAACTTCCGGAAAATCGTAAGACGCCTCTTGATTACCAATGAAAACCTGACGGCTACCACGAAGATTACCAAAACCGCCACCAGTAATCGTTAGGTATTGGCCCGCCGGACCAGAGACCGGCGAAAAACCAGAAATATACGGCCCCGCTTCCGGATCCTTATTTTTAACAAACTTTAAGGCATTACTTTTTTGATTAATACCGGCTAAAGTCCGCTCCACAAAAGTCGTGGTCTGACCAGAACTAATATTTGGGGCGAGAGTTTGTCCGGATAAATTATCGGCGGTAAAAGAAGAATTAATTCCCTGATAAGCATTACTATACTTACCAAAATAAGCAACAGCATCTCTTAAATTAATTCCTTGATAAGAAACGCGATCACCTAATTGCCCCTCTTCGGGGCTAATTTGACAAAGACCCGGACGATAAACATTATTGCGAACAAAGTCCGGTATTTTTGGTCCAATATTATCATTAGTCGTATCAGAATTATTTTCCCCTAAGCCTTCACGCTCGATCATTATTGGGCCCGACACTGCTCCAGAGGGAACAGCGACAGTTATTTGTCGGTCCGTCCAATAGCTAACGCAGTTAGGATTTAAAGAATTAGGGAAGTTAGCCGCCTGAGCTTGACTAGGGTCACCCCCTAAAAAAGAGACCCGTCCGTTAGTCAAATTTTTAAGTACATGAAAATCATCAATATAAAAATTTGTTCCGGCTGCACTGGTACGATTATAGCCAATACTGAAAGCTAATTTAAGTAGTTTATTGCCACCACTATTTACCCATGACGCCATCTCGGGAGTATATTGAAAAGTATAAGAATAAAGAGTCCAATCAGCAGTTTTTCCGGAAGGAATGGCTGGCAAATTTAAAGGTTGATAGCATTTTTTTTGCGCCGGCGCATTAAAGCAACAATTATTAGGCTGATTGGCACAAGTCTGACCGTAATCTGAGTGACAAGGATCTTCCCCATCACTTACCGGCGGGACAACTTTCCCGCCATCCCAAATATAACCGGATTTCAAAGTGCCGGGAACATCATAACCAAGGCATTGACTATTCCAACCTGGAGCAGGCGTAATAACTAGGTTAATAGCCGAATCATTTTGCCCTTGATAATAAAATTGAATAGTGTAGGTATCGCCAAGGCGCAAGTCTAGAGGAGCAAGGTCGTAAGTAACTTCGGCCCACATGACTCTATTGGTATTACCCCAAACTAAAGACTCGCCTTCCCGATAAACTGCCGGCGCTTGGCTATTTTTTTCATCAGGCTGATTAAAAGTACAAGTTCGATTAAACTCATTCCAAGTACAACTATTTAAATCTGTACAAATCTGTCGATTACAAACTCCAGGATAAGGTAGATTGGCGGCTTGCCCGATTTTAAGACTCTGAGAGCCCGAGCGAGCAGCCTCCTGACTTATCCCTACCTGAGATTTTTGCTGTGTCCTCACTGCCCAAGAAGCTGGCACCCCTCCCACACTACCGGACTCAAAATCAATCCGGGTTAAAGTCGTTTGCGAAATATCAACAAGAGAACCAAAGTTATAACCGTAAAGAGTTAAAAAGTTATTGGCCGCGCCATTAGGTGAAACCTGGTCACATTCTCCACCGGAGAGACAATCAGAATCATAATTACAGCCACGATTTTGATCGTTACTACAAAAACCACCGACTGGACTAATAGCCGTAATTACCGGGGGGCCTTCGCAAAGGCAGGACTCATTATTACACTTTAAATAGGGGCCGCATAAACTATCATTAGCTTCACAGCGGCCGCTACCACTCTTATCGTTGTTACAAGCCTCTCCTAAAGCTGAACGGGGTTCACATTCGCAAGTGGAATTATTACATAAATAATCGGGACCACAGAGATTACTATCAGCTTGGCAACCGCTTACTTCTGTCTTCCCATCACAGGAAACTGGATTACTGCTACTGCCAGGATCACAAAAAGAACCTAAACAAGGCCCCCAAACACCATTATTACAAACCTGCTCGCCACCACAACCACAAGAAACAACGCTACCATTAGAACAGCCATCGGAGCCAGAACCACTATCAAAGACATCACCCGTTAGTCGACTGAGAATAAAATAAGCAATCCCCCAAGAAGATAAAATTATCAATAAGCCAATCGCTGAGTTTTTTAAAATTTTCTTAGCCTGAGCAATTTTTTCTTGACTACCACCAGCGGTCATCCAGATAAAACCACCCCAGAGAATTAAAGCCAGAGCAATAATTCCTAAAAGACCAAGAAAAATATTAATTACTCTCGTGGCGGTTTCAATTGGCCCCTGATTGCTTAAAGCAATCGTGTTACCCACTTCTTCTAAACCAACATTAACGGTGGCCGAAGCTGTGGCCGCTAAGCCACCAGCTAAAATAATTAGGGTAATTAGGATCAGAATTTTTTTTCCGAAATGACGCATAAAAAGATAATTAACGGACACAGTTGCCCGCGGCATCTAAAATATTAGTTTCACTACCGAAGCAACAAGAAGGATTATCTTCACTTAAACTCAAGCAAGCTGGCCCCATACTGGGCTTAAAACAATTTTGATAAATATTTTTTACGCCCGAGCCAATTTGTGTAATGTAGGTAACTGATTCAAAAAAATCGGTATGCTCAATTCTCAAAGAGGTATAATCAGGCTGACCATCAGGATTACCGATCTCTTTGTTTTCGTTTTTAAGCCAATAACCTAAAGGTTGGTTTACCGAACTTCTTAAATTAATCAGTTTATGCTCCGTCGCCGCCAAACCATTATCTAAAATCACAGCACCGGTAGCTAAAGTTTTGGCCATCATCAAATCATTAAAATCAATCACCACGGGACGGGTCGCTAAAACACCGGACTCCGCTAAACGGGGTGAGGCTAAGGATATTTTTGGCGGAACTAAATTAATTTCCCCATTAATAAAGAAGGAAAATTCATAACCATCACGTTTAGAAAAATCGCTTTCCCCTTCAACAAAATAATTATAAACCCCTTGTGGACGACCATCAGCACGACCATCGCGATTACCATCGAAGGAATTAAAAGCTAAATCAACCACGCCATCTAAATTCAAGGGATCAGCCTGCGGATAGTTAGTGGCGGTCGTATTGTTGCGACAAACATTTTCCGACGCTTGACACTCGGAATAAGGTGCGAAGATTTGACAATCAGAACTAGCCTGACATTTTTTTAAATTAGCCGCCTCAATCTGCAGAGCTAAGTGACTATTAGCCGGCAAACAATAAATTTTTTCACCACAACTATTAACGCCACATTCTCGGTCGGAAACAAATTCTAAAGTTTGATAATTATTAGTTAAAGAAAAATCGCCGCTAATATAATCACTGACACAAAGAGAGGCTTGGCAATTATAAGATAAGCAATCTTTCGGGTCACCACAATTGTGGCCAGCTGGTCGGGCTTGGGGATCGCTATTTACCAGACGAACAAAAGGCGCTACCTCGTCAGCTTGCCCAGAGAGGATCATGGGATTTACCGGCTCATTAAAGTCCACCCGAATAACAGTATTCATGGGCTGATCCTTTAGTCCTCTAATAGTATAGAGTTCATTTTTATCAACGCCGCCGCTAAAAGGGCTTAATCTTAAAGCATCGCTATTAGTAGCTAAGAGTAAATTATTCCCCGCCGCTCCCGGCTCCTTAGAAAATAGAGTGATTTCATTGCCTAAACTCGAAACATTAACATTCTCATTACCGCTCAAAGCGAGCGCTATTTTTTCCGCTGTTGCCACCGGGGCACAGATTTCCGGCAAAACAATTTCATTCCCCGCGCCGGATTTATTATCAACAAAAATATAAGTTTTATTGGCAACCGTGATAGAGTCGGCCGCCCGAACCGGATAAACTCTGATCGACCAGGAATTGCCTTCAACTATTGATTCCAAAGAAACAACAAAATAGCCGGCAAAAGTCGCCTTATTATCCACTATCGGGCTGGTCCCTAAAGCGGCATTACCACTAAAAAGCTGCATCTGCCCTTCTTTTATTTGAGCAATAAAATCAGTAATCACCCCCGAATAGCCCGGATCAACGGCTAAGGTAGCGGCCACCGCTGCTCCACGGGGGCTAATACTTCCGGTAGCAATCTGATAAGGGCGAGGACAAGAACTAACCGTTATCTTTGCCTGAGCCATCTTCGCCTCAGTGGTCACCGTAAATAAATCCGCAGCCGAATCAGCCGGCGGGAAAATGCCGCCCGATTTAACTTGCGGTGGGGTTAAATCTAATTTATCACTAACTTCAAAAGTCCACTCAAAATAATCACTAGTGCAAGAAGCAAATAAAGAATCTTTAATTAATTTTTTCTCAAGAGCCGAGTTTAAACGAACACTATACTCCGTATAACCATCAGCACTTCCTAAAGGACTAAGCGGACGTAAAACTAAAGTTTTTCCATCTTGAGGAACAGACACCTCCACCTGATTGACATTGCCCACACAATCATTACTGACGCAGGCGTTGCCGGCGGCGGTATTAAAGATTTGAATATTGCGAAAATTAAGCTTATTGCAGCTCGGCGTATTATCACAAGCGCAGGCCTCATCATTATTGTTATAACAAACAGTCTCTAAATTTATCGGCTCTTTGGCCGTAATTAAAATCGCCGTATTGCGGACATTATTTTTGCTATCGGGCTCCGGGAAAACAGTTTCTAGTGAACAAGACCCTAGAGCACTCAAACTAAAACCACTAGTATTGCGCCCCTGGCTTGACTCTGAGCCAGGGCTACCGCCAGTCGCCCCCAGCAGTTTCTCTAAAACAAAATAAGTAATTCCCCAAGAAGAAAGAATAATTAATAAGCCGATAACGGTTTGTTTTAAAATTTTCTTAGCTTGAGTAATCTTGTCTTCGCTGCCAGCGGAAGTCATCCATAAGAACCCGGCATAAATTATTAAAGAAACGGCAATGACTCCTAAAAGACCTAAAGCAACCTGAATTACTCGCAAAACAATAACAATTGGCGAGGTAGCACTTAAAGCGATATTCTGATCAACCTGACTAATCCCCGATTCAACATTAGTAACCGCCAAAACACCGGTTGCTCCTAATAAAAAAGTAACCAACATTAAAGCTATTGGTCCAAATTTTTTTAAAAAAAGATTATTTTTTCCTCTCATTGACTTACTTTATTTTTAGTCATTATGATATACTAAATTATAGCAAAAAGTGAGAAAAAGAAAAAGTTATGACGATTGACAGGATTGTAAAAAAATTTAAAGAAAACCATCCTGGAGTTGACGCCGAGATTCTTTGGCTAGCTTATGATTTTGCGGCGGCCGCTCACGAGGGGCAATTTCGAAAAACCGGCGAACCGTATATCAACCACGCCCTCCACACCGCTTATTTGTTAACAGAAATTAAAGCCGATCTGCCAACGGTAACGGCTGGATTATTACATGATGTCCCCGAAGACACGGATGTCAGCTTAGAAGAAGTAGAAAAAAATTTTGGCCCGGAGGTGGCCAGTCTCGTAGCCGGAGTGACTAAATTAGGAAAGTTAAAATACCGTGGTATTGAACGTTACCGAGAAAATTTAAAAAAAATGTTCCTCGCAATGACCGGGGATATTAGAATTGTTTTCATTAAATTTTGCGATCGCCTTAATAATCTTAGAACTTTAGAAGCTCTGCCGGAAGAAAAGCAGCGACGCATCGCCAAAGAAACTCTAGAAATTTATGCTCCCATCGCTGGTATGTTGGGAATTTGGCGCTTAAAATGGCAAATGGAGGATTTGTGTTTTAAATATCTGTACCCCGAAGAATTTCATGAATTGGAACAAGAATATGAAGTCGAAAAAAAAGCGGAACGCAGTCTTTATTTTCAAAAAATAAAAGATGTTTTAGCTCCGCGCTTAAAGGAGGCGGAGGTAGACTACGAAATGGAAGTTCGTTTTAAACATCTTTATAGCATTTGGAAAAAAATGCAGAACAAGAAGCGTCGCTTTGACCAGATCTACGATGTTTTCGCCGTTCGCTTAATTGTGCCCACCATTAATGATTGCTATAAAGTATTAGGAATCGTCCATACTTTATGGCGACCAAAACCGAATCGTTTTAAGGATTATATTGCTGTACCGAAACCGAACGGTTATCAATCTCTACATACCACTGTTTTTGGTCCGGAAAATAAAGCAGTTGAATTTCAAATTCGCACCCAACAAATGCATGAAGAGTCGGTTTATGGAATTGCCGCTCATTGGTATTATAAAGAAAAATCATCTAACGAAACTATTGATAAACAACCGCACTGGATTAAAGAAATTACTGAAGTCCAAAAAGAATTAAACAGCACGAAAGAGTTTGTTACCAATGTTCAGTTAAGTGTTTTTCATGACCGAATTTTTGTCTTCTCTCCTAAAGGTGATGTCTTTGAGCTTCCCGAGGGGGCGACGCCGATTGATTTTGCTTATGCAGTCCACAGCGAAATCGGCAACCATGCCACCGGTGCCATGATTAACGATCGGTTAGGCCGTTTGGACCAAGAATTAAAAAATGGTGATTTAGTTGAAATTATTCTCGATAAAAACCGCCTCCACCCAAGTAAAGATTGGATTAAATTTGCGAAAACAAAAAAAGCTCGCGATCATATTAAGCAATACTCCAAAAAATCGACTCTGGAAAATATTAAACGTTTCATTCCGGGAATTAAATAAAAAAGCCACTCTAAGGAGTGACTTTTTTGTAAATATGTTCTTAAAAGCGACGACGAGTTACTTCTTCAATTTTTCCGGTTTTTCGTAAAAAGTCTTTTTCCTTTTTTAAGCGCAAACCTGTTAAAGCTTGTTTTTTTTGTTGACGCTTGGTTTTTTCGGGAATTAAGTGTTGTTTTTCCCTGGCCTTTTCCAAACGCTTACCGTTTTTAACGGCACGCCGAAACTTACGTAAAAACGATTCAAAACTTTCACCGGGTCTTCTTTTATAATCAGCCATAAATCACACCTACCTTTCTATTTATTTTTTTATCTAATTTATCTTTGACTTTTTTAATAGCAATCGTTTCTTGAACTCCTGACTCCATATCGCGAAGCAAAATTGTTTCATCCATAATCTCTTTCTTGCCTAAAATCAAAGTTATCTTAGCTTGTAAATTATTAGCCTCTTCAAGTTGAGCCTTTAAGCCATCAACTGAAAAAGATTGGCGAACATTAAAACCAGCTAAGCGCAATTCTTCAAAAAGAAGTAAAGCGCGGACACGGGCGGGCTCACTTAATTGAGCCACATAAACCAGTTCTTGTTCGTCAGGATATTTATAAACCGCATTCTGTTCTTTAAGCCGAGAGGTTACTCTTTCTAGACCAATCGCCACCCCGCAAGCACTTTCTTTGCCTCCTAAAGAGGAAAGTAGGGCGTCACAGCGACCACCAGCCGCCAGAGCCTGGCGTCCATTAGCATTACCATCAGCGCCAACCGGCCAAAATTCAAAAACTGTTTCACTATAATAGCTCAAATTGCGAACCAGATAAGAATTAAAATTATAAGGAATGTTCAAATCATCCAAATATTCTAAAACTTTAGAAAAATGTTCACGACTCTCTACCGACAAAAAGTCAGCAATCTGTGGCGCACCCTCACGAGCTTTAAGACACGCATCTTCACGGCAATCTAAAAGGGCTAAAGGGCTTTTAGGCAAGGCTTTTTTACAATTATTACAAAGATTGGTTCGTCGTCCCCGTTCTTTAAAAAAGGCGTTAAGTTTATTGGTATAATCGCGACGAGCATCAGAATCGCCTAAACTATTAATCTGCAACTGAAAATTAAGCCCTAGTTCTTTCAAATAGCGATAAGCCGCATTAATAATTAAAGCTTCAGAAACCGGCTTCGGTTCGCCAATAATTTCTAAATCTAACTGATTAAATTCGCGGTAGCGACCGCCGCCAACTTTTTCTTGGCGAAAGACCGGGCCAATAGCAAAGAGCCGAGTTGGCAAAGAACTATCTTCATTCTTGTTCTCTAGATAAGCACGAAACATCCCCTGAGTCAACTCCGGACGAAGAGCGCCTTTTTGTCCCGGATCCAAATCAACAGTAAAAAACTCTTTTTCTTGACCGCTGCGGTTAGTTTTCTTATACATGCCTAACTCCTCAATAATTGGAGTTTTAATCGGTGTAAAGCCATAAGCACGCGCTAACTCCCAAGCCTTGGCCGTCGCTAAATCCCAAGCCAAAAACTCTTTGCCTAAATAATCCTTAAAACCCATTAAGTGCTGATAAGTCTTAGCATTTTTCTTCTCCAAATGTCGAACGGTAGGTTTTGTCTCGGCGGGAACAACTTTTTTGACGGAGGCCGGTGCCGGTTTTTTCTTAGCACTATTTTTAGCAGCGGAATTTTTAGTAATTTTCGCTTGAGTCATAAAATTATCATTTTAATATTTAATACTGAGGCAGATCTTTAGCGGTAAAAATATTCCAACGATTAATCGGGAAACCGCGAATCCAGACCTTACCGGTAATAAAACTGCGCTTCACCGGACCAAAAAAGCGGGAATCCTGAGAAGCGTCACGATTATCACCTAAAACGTAATACTCATCCGCTCCTAGTTTAACCAGGTTCTCGCTATTAGCGATAGTTATTTCATCATCTGCCAAATAATCTTCTTTAAGAATATAGCCGTGAGGGTGCTCTTCATTATAGATGTAAACATGGTTATCTTTTATTTGCACGGTTTCTCCGGGTAAACCAATAACTCGTTTAATAAAATGCTCTTGCGGATCGCGCGGATATCTAAATACGACTACTTGCCCCCGCTGCGGATCCTTAAAACGGTAAGAGAGCTCATCAATTATTAAATATTCGTAGTTAGAAAAAGTTGGCTCCATTGAGGCGCCTTTAACATAAAAGGGTTGAATTAAAAAATAGCGAACTGCCACAATAATCACTACCGCAATGGCTGCCATTTTTATAAACTCCTGAAGACCTAACAATATTTTTTTAAGCATAGATAAAAAACTGTTGTGCGATTCTGTCCGCCAGTAGAAAACGGTACCAACTAAAAACTTTTGCTATTATAACACTAAAGAAGCAAAAACACTAATCACAAAAAGCCTTTAAACAATGAGCATTCCGTCACCAAAAGAATAAAATTTATAACGATTTTCGACTGCTAGCTGATAGGCTTTTTTTGTCAAGTCCTCACCAGCAAAAGCCGAAACCATCATTAATAATGTTGATTGTGGTAAATGAAAATTGGTAATTAAGGCATCAACAGCTAAAAAATTATAGCCGGGATAAATAAAAATTTTTGTCCAAACGCCCAACTCTTCAGGCCAACCCGCTTGTGCCCAAGTCTCTAATGTTCGGGCACTGGTCGTCCCCACCGCCACTAAACGGCGCCCCACCTGCTTAGCGCTTCGTAAATAAGTAGCGGTTTTCTTATCAATGACCGCCCACTCCGCATGCATTTGGTGATTACGGATATCGGACTCTTTAACCGTCGCAAAGGTTCCCAGACCCACATGGAGAGTAATTTTTTTTACGACTACTCCCCGCTTTTTTAAACTTCTAAAGAGACGAGGCGTAAAATGAAGACCGGCGGTCGGCGCCGCTACCGACCCCACTTTATTAGCCGCGGCATAAACCGTTTGGTACCGTTTTTTATTTACTCTTAACTTCTGACGGGCGTTTTTTATATAAGGTGGTAAAGGCATTAAGCCAATGACGCTGACGGTTTTAATGAATTTAGCGCCACTTTGATTAAAAGACACTCGCCAAGTGCCGTCACCTTGGTCATTAATTAGCGTCGCCACCAAACCTTTTTTAAAAAATACTTTCATCGCCGGCCGGACCCGGCCGCCCACCAAACACTCCCAAACATTAGCTTTTTCTAAGCGATGTAAAAGAATCTCGACTTGACCACCACTTTCTTTCTTTCCTAATAATCGTGCCGGCAAAACCTTAGAATCGTTAATTATTAAAACATCGCCCGGCTGAAGAAAATCAGCTAAGCACTTAAAATTACTTTCTTGAATTTCTTGAGTTTGGCGATTTAAAACTAAGAGTCGGGCCGCATCTCGCGGTTTAGCGGGCTCTTGACCAATAAGTTCTTGCGGCAAGTGGTAGTTAAAGGCTTGCAATTCGTAACTCATAAACCTAACTGTCCAGGCCGATTAATCTTTAGATGGCGATAAGCTGATTCGGTTACTAAGCGTCCTCGAGCGGATCGATCTAAAAATCCTAGCTGCAAAAGGTAGGGCTCATAAACATTTTCAATCGTGCTTATTTCTTCACCGGTGGCTGCCGCTAAAGTATTTAAACCAACTGGACCGCCATTAAATTTTTCAATAATTGTTTTTAAAATTTTGCGATCTGTTTGGTCCAAGCCCAAATCATCAATTTCCAACAGCGCAAAAGATTCTTTGCAAATCGGCAAATCCACCACCCCATCACTTTTTACCAGGGAATAATCGCGGACTCTTTTTAAGAGACGGTTTGCTACTCGCGGGGTCTTTCGAGACCGTTGAGCAATCTCGCCGGCCGCGGCCGAATCTAAGCGGACAGCTAAAACTTTGGCACTTCGACGAACGATCTTAGCCAACTCTTCCGGTTGATAAAATTCTAAATGATAAATATGACCAAAGCGATCACGAAGTGGCGCTGACAAAAGACTAGCCATTGTCGTGGCGCCAATCACTGTAAAGCGCGGTAAATCCAAGCGCAGCGTTCGCGCTGTCGGTCCCTTACCCATCACAATATCTAAAGCAAAATCTTCCATAGCCGGATAAAGAATCTCTTCCACCACTTTATTTAAGCGATGAATTTCATCAATAAATAAAATATCGCCTTCTTCCAAATTACTTAAAATCGCAGCCAGGTCGCCGCTTTTCTCAATCGCCGGTCCAGAAGTTACCCGAATATTAGCTCCGGTTTCATTAGCAATAATATGAGCTAAGGTAGTTTTACCCAAACCAGGGGCCCCGTAAAGCAAAACGTGCTCCAAAGGTTCTCCTCGTTTTTTAGTAGCCTTAATGGCAATTTCTAAATTGGATTTAATTTTTTCTTGGCCCACGTAGTCAGTTAATTTCTTAGGACGCAAAGAGAGATCAAAATGTTCTTCTTGTTTATTCTCCATAGGACTGACAAGGCGGTCATCGGTCTCTAATTCATGATCAAGTGACATAAAAAATAATTACTTTTTAATTTAGATCTAAGACCATATCCTCTTGAGAGATGGGGGTCGTCTTTAAATCAGGGGCGGAAGAAACCGGAATTAAAAAATCTTTATCCAGCTCCACTTCCGGCTCCGGTACTAAAGGTGCGACAAAATCATCCCAAGTGACCTGGCCCGATCCGGTTAGATCAATTGGTTCACCTAGATATTTAGGCTTAACCTTAAAAAAAGTTTCTAACCAGCCTTTAACTCGGGCCAGCATTTCTCGATTTTCAAAATAGTCAAGGTTATCATAAATTTGTTTATCGGCCACGCAACCTAAAGCCGGTAAATCTCGTTCCGCCGCAAAATATAAAGCTCGGGGTAAATGAAAACGTTGGGTAATAATTAAAACTTCAGGCGCGCCAAAAATTGCCTGGGCACGATAAACGGAATCATAAGTATCAAAACCGGCATGATCCAAAAAAATATCATCCCCCGGGATATTATGGGCCAAAAGAAAATTGCGACCAGCGGTGACCTCATCATAAGTGTCAGTGCCATGGTCGCCGGAAATGATAATTTTTTCAATCCGGCCAGCTTGATATAATTCCGCGGCCGTCAGTAAACGATCAGAAAAAATCGGGCTCACCACGTTATCATTATAGGCCCGGGCACCTAAGACCAAACCCGCCGAATAAGTTTCCAGACGGTGGCAATCAAGGGCAATATTGGCCGCCCCCTCTAGTACTCTAACATTGGCATACCAAAAAAGCCAAAGACTAAAAAGAATTAGATATAGTAGGTAGCGCCAGCGACCCCAATTTTTTCCCATAGAAAAACAATAAAAATTATTTTTTAAAAAACCCGATACGGACAAATTTTATTATAATCACAAAAAGAGCAAACCAATCCCGGGGCCGGCGGAAATTTTCCCTCACTAATAGCCGTTATTTTTGCCAATGCTTCTTGGCGAACCTTATTTAAGAATTCCGGCTTAACCGTAAAAGATAAACGTTTCGGCCCCTCAAGATAATAGTAAGTTAGACGACTAACTTTGACTCCAAAGAGATCTTCTAAAACTAATTGATAAAGACTGAGTTGAATTTTACTATCGGCCGGCAAAGCCTCTTTAACGGTACCCGTTTTGTAATCAATTATTTCCAGAGTACCGTCAGGCAAACGATCAACGCGGTCAATCGTTCCTTTGATAACGCGACCCCCCAACTTATAAGTAAATTTCTTTTCTAAATAAACAATTGTTGACTCCCTTTGCTCCTGCCAATCTTTCCAAAAATTACGTAAACAGGTGAGACCACGCTCATAATAAGCCTGGCGTTCCTCCGGACTGCGATACCCCTCTTCCGTCCAATAATAATTGTAAAGCTTTTTCAAATTTTCCTCCGTTAATTCTTTTTCAACCTCTTTAGTAAACAACGAGCCCTGCTCCGTTTCTTCTAAAGGTTTAAGAAAGTGGTAAAGAGTCCTGTGAATCAGTTGCCCAAAAATCAGATTAGCCCGGTCAACATCGGTCGGGATTCTTAAAATATTAGCAAATTTATATTTTAGCGGACAGGTGGAATAAATTTCCAGTTGCGAAAAAGAAAAATGATTAGGCAAGGCTAATTTTGAAAAAGTCTCGGAATCATTATCTAAATTATCTAAGTCGTGAATCAATTCTAAATTTTGGACCGTCGTCATGCCCACCTCTTGAACCGTTAAGCCCATCTCTTCAATAAATACCGATGGTTTTTTCTTAAGCTTGCCGCCGTAGTCTTGTGCGCCCGTAAGAAAGAGCTGATCTTTGGCTCTGGTGGCGGCGACATAAAATAAGCGCCGCTCCTCCTCGAAATGAGGATCGCCGGTCGTAACCAAAGTTTTACTTAAAAACTCTTCGGACAAAGTAATCTTTTCCGATCGGTTAATAGTGGGAAAACGCTTATCAACTAAATTAACCACAAAGACATATTTAAATTCCAAGCCTTTAGCGGAATGGATAGTCATCACTTTAACCGTGTCATTATCGGCAAATTCTAAACGCAAGGAACCGCTTTGTCCAGCCTCTAATTCCAAATCCATAAGCGCGACAAAATCTCGTAATTGAGGACTGACGACATCCTTCTCGAAGTTTTTTATTTTTTGATAGAACTGATTAAGATAAGAGAAGGTTTCGGCATCACGATCAAAATCTAAATTAGTTAACAAGCCGGAATCATTTAAAAAATAAAGAAGCAGGCGGCTAGGCTCCATGTCGCCAACTCGCGCCGAATTGTCTTTAATCAATTTAAGCAGACGCGTAATCGCCGCTTGAGAACCAGCGCTTAAGTCGGGAATGCTGCCAGCCTGATTTAAAGTTTCAAAAACCGACCACGCTCGCTTCCGCGCCACTTTATTGATAGCAATTAAATCCGGATAGGCAACTTTAAACTGCGGCAAATTTAACAAGCGGTAAAGTGAAGCTGAATCGTGAAAATTATTTAACAAGCGCAAGTAAGCTAAACAATCCAAAATTATCGGCTTAAAATAAAGCCCCCGCAAAGAAACGAACTGATGCGGAATGTTCTGACGCGCTAATTCTTTAACATAAGCATCCGCCATGTTATTAGCACGAATTAAAATGGCGCAATCAGTCCAATCAGCCAAGCCTTGGTCATGTAAATTTTTAATTTCACTGACTACATAAGCGACCTCGTCTTCCGCTCGCAAAAATTGCTGATAACTGACAGCCGGAACGGCCAGATCGGCAAAATCGGCGCGAGCGTACAGCTTTTTATTAAGTTTTAATTTTTCTTCCAGACGGTAAGGGTTATTATTTTGAATGAAGCGGTAAGCATAATCTAAAATTTCTTGGCGGGAACGATAATTGTCCGTGAGCACCAACTCTTTAGCTTCCGGAAAGTCATCCTTAAATTGTAAAATATTAGAAATAGAGGCACCACGAAATTTATAAATTGACTGATCATCATCACCGACGACCGTTAAATTATTATTGGGCAGCGCCAATAATTTAACCAACTCATATTGGGCCCCATTAGTGTCCTGAAATTCGTCAACCATAATCTGCCGAAATTGTTTTTGATAATGGGCCAAAATTTGCGGACGTTCTTTAAAAAGTTTTAAAGTGTAAACGATTAAATCACCGAAGTCCAAGTAACTATTTTCCAAAAGCAACTGGTTATAAGTCTGATAAGCGCTCGCTAATTCTTCCTGGCGTAATTTTTCATCATCTGCTAAATCGGGATCCTTACCGGCAACGGCGAGATAAGCGGCGGGAGAAATATTTTCATCTTTGAGCCGAGAAAAATGCTTTAGCAACTCAGAAATGAATTTAGTCGGATTACCTAGGGGGCGATAATAATTTAACTTAAAGCGCTCTAAATTATTACGCACTAAAATCCATTGTTCCGTTTCATCAATCATTTTAAAATCCGCCGGCAAACCAATATCTAAAGCATGTTCACGGAGAATTCGCTCCCCAAAGCTATGAAAAGTGTGAATCCATAAATCTAAATACCCATAGGGAAGAGCTTTATCGGCCCGCTCCTCTAGTTCTCCCGCCGCTTTTTCCGTAAAAGTTAGCAGCAATAAACTATTGCTAGAATATTTTTGATTAAGCAACAAGTGAACGAGCCGAGCAATTAATAAAGTGGTTTTACCCGTGCCCGCGCCCGCGACCACCAAAAGCGGACCGTCTTCATGAAAAACGGCAACCTGTTGGGCTTCGTTAAGATTTTTTAAAATATCACCACTCATTTTTAAAATTTTAAATTTTTTTTAAGGTTGTTTATTTTGGTTTTGCTGGCCGGACTAATTAAAGCTAAATTAAGGTTGCGGTCTTTAAAAATATTCCGAGCCACCCGACGTAAATCAGTGGTCTGAACCGCTTCAATCTCTTTTAAATATTCTTCCGGCGCTTTAAGGGGCCGCTTCATCACCGCTTGCCCGCCATACCAATTAGCCAAAGAATCCGAAGACTCCAACGAAATAGCCAGGCGCCCTTTATACATATCTTTAGTTCGTTGCAACTCCGATTCTGGAACCAATTCACTTGTCAATCGGCGATAATTATCTAAAATTACGGTAATAGCTTCCTCTTCTTTACCGAGCCTAATCCCGGCCGTGGTCGCTAGGTAACCAGTATCGGTATATAATTCGGCACTAGTGTGAACAGAATAAGCTAAACCGCGCTGCTCTCTTATCTCACTAAATAGGCGCGAACTCATAGATCCTCCCAAAATAGTCGCCAATAACTTCAAAGCAATTTCATCTTTATGACCCGCCGGAAAAGCGCGCACTCCTAAAGAAAGCGTACTTTGATCAGTTTTTTTATATTTAGCCAATATTTTTGGCGTCTTTTGGGCTTCTTTGGCTTTTACCTTATCCCGCCAATCATTTTTTGGAAAGGCGGAAAAATATTTTTCTACCAAGCGAGAATAATCTTTCGGTAAACGACCGGCGACCACTAGAATGCTACTGCTGGCACCATACTGACGCTTAAAGTAACGGAGAAAATCCCCTCGTTTAAAACGTTTAACATTTTCAGGAGTGCCGCCAATATCGCGACCAGCGGGAGTATCACCGTAAAGGCAGCTCTCCAGTAAATCATCAATTTTTAAAAGCGGGTTGTCCTCGTACATATTTAATTCCTCCACAATTACCCCCTTTTCCCTCTCAATATCCTCTCCTCTAAAACGAGAATTTAACAGCATCTCCGACACTAAATCCAAAGCGTTTTCCAATTTATTGGCGGCTACTTTAATCCAATAACCGGTATATTCTTTGGAAGTAAAAGCATTATATTCAGAACCGATTTGATCTAAGGTCGCCGCTAAAGTCCGGGCATCAGGATAACGATCCGTACCCTTAAAAAAAAGATGCTCTAAAAAATGGGAAAGGCCACTCTCTTTTTTATTTTCATATTTAGAGCCGGTCCGAACCATCAGTAACACAGTGACCGTTTTAGTGCCCGTTACCGGAACAACAATAACCGGCAGAGAATTATTTAAAACTTGCTGACTATAAGTTGACATAAAATTTAATTCATTAAGTCCTTTAAATTTAACACACCTCTGATATAATTAAAACTAGCCAGAGTTTAAGATTCCTGGCTTAAGTTTATTTTTTATGCTTAACTACAAACTTAAAGACCATGATCTTGTAACGGGAGAAAACCGTGCCTATACCCTCAGGGTTAGGGATTTGGCGGATAAGGATAAGCCGCGAGAAAAATTAATAAATCAAGGAGTCAACGAACTCTCGTCGGCCGAATTACTGGCGATAATCCTAAATAGTGGCGACAAGAAAGAAGGTGTTTTAGAATTAAGTCACCGTCTTTTAAAAGAATATGGTTCAGCCGGACTAATCTCACAAACTAATCCCGAAAAATTGGCCGCTGACGCTAAGGTTCCCCTAGTAAAAGCTTGCCAAATTGTTGCCTGTTTTGAGTTGGGACGCCGCTTTTTTCAGAAAAAACCGCATGGGTCGGTAACTATTCGTACCAGCCAACAGGCTTTTAATTATCTTAAAGAAATGGGTGCGCTAAAGAAAGAAAATTTTCGCGGTCTTTACTTAAATAGTCGCTATCAATTAGTTCACGATGAAGTTATTTCAATTGGCACTTTAACCTCCGGCCTAGTTCATCCGCGCGAAGTTTTTCGACCGGCTCTAGAATATGGTGCTGTTGCCGTCATTGTTGCTCATAACCACCCCTCGGGAAGTCTAGAGGCGACGATGGCCGATAAAGAAACCACCAGCCAACTAAAAAAAGCCGGCGAAGTCTTGGGAATCGATTTTCTTGACCATTTAATTATTGCTAAAAATAAATTTGTTAGCTTAATAAGTTAATGTCGTCTTATCATTTAAAAAAATACCCCTCTCTTTTTATTAACGACCAAGAGAGCGTTAATTTTCACATAAAATCCGACGATTATTTTGGTACTCTCGCCACCACTCTTAATCTTTGGCGACAAAGAGGTGTTTGGCCGGAAGCGGAAGGAGCGGAGTTGGAGCAAGACTTATTGTATCTGCAAAAAGAATATTTCATCAAGAAAAAATCGGATTAACTCCGGTTTTTTTAATCCACCCTATTTAAAAGACCAAAAATAAAGAAAATTGCTAAGGGAGCCACTGGCTGACTAAAGAGCCAGTGATCAAAAAAGCTAAGCACAAAAAAAACCACCCAAAAAGGCCAGATTTTATTCTTAAACACTACCTGAAGGATGCCGAGCCAAAAGATAATAAAACCAAAAAGGCCAAAGATGCCTAATTCGGCCCAAATCAATAGCCAATAGTTATGAACGGGTTGATAAGCCCAAGGCTCAAGTGAGGGGTCAGCCAGCATTAAACTGGGGATATAACCACCCAAACCGACACCCCTGACCGGCTGTTGCTTAATGATTTGTTGGGCCTGATCCTGAAAAAAGCGACGCTCGGTCAATGATTTTACCTCTAACCGGGACTCCAAATTAGTGCGTGTTAACAGTAGGGGAGAATAAAGAGTGCTAAACAATGTTAATAAAACAGCCCCGCCAATTAAAAAACTTTTACCACGTTGCCAAATAATTTTTCGCTGGCTTAAAGCTAAGGCTAAAAACCCGACAGCAAAAGCCAAAAGGGCGCTGCGCGAAAAAGAGACTAATAGGCCAGCACTAAAGAGGAGCCCGGCTGAAAAACAGAAAAATTTTATTTTTTTATTCGTTTCTTTTAGCCCCAAATAAAAGGCTAATAAAGAAGCAATGGCCATCACTCCCCCAAAAATATTAGGATGATCAAAGGAACCATAAGCGCGCAAAAAGCGACCGCTATTAGTTTCAATTACCGAAACTCCCAGATCGTCAGGGTTATGGGCGGCCAGGCCAAAATATTTATTAGCTGGGGCGAGCTGACTAGAAAACTGAATAATCCCCAAAAGGGCGGGGACAATTAAACCGAGTAAAAAAAACTTAAGTGCCCGCTCTCTAAAAAGAGCCGGACTCTTAAGAACTAGAGCAAAAACCGCTAAACTGCCAGCTAAAGAAAACCAACGGAAAAGAGCCAAGGTTTGGTCAGGCGACCAAACTATTGATAGAGTCCCAACGATAAAAAACAACGCCGCCCCCCACCACCAGAGCGGCTGAATTTTTTTACCCTCATTTTTCAACTGCCTATTTTTAAAAAGTTTAATTATTTGTTCGCCAACTGGAATTACTAAAAAAAGATTACTTAAATAAAAAGCAATTTCTAAATAATTAGTTTCAGCGGGGCGTAAAATTAATTTAGTGCTCCATGGCCAAACGAGCAACCAAAGGTAGAGTAAATTAGTGCTTATTTCTTTTTTAATCATAAAGCCCTAAAGAAGCAAGTTTATCCAAATAACGATTTTGCAGCTCAAGACGGCGATCATCTAGATAAAAACGTAAGAGATGATCACTTAAAATAACCCCCGTTCCTTTGCCGACCTGACTCGCCAAAGCCGGCGGCAAAATTTTGTATTGAATTTTTTTTACCATTGGTTCAGCCGCGTTAGCGACACTAAAGAGTAAGCGGTCTAAGAGGTTGTGGCTAAAATAATCAGCCGAAAAAGACTCTTTTAATAAATAACTATTAGGAAATAGCTCCTTTAGCCAGGGATTTTTAAAACGTAAATAATCCAAATAACGATCCTTATCGTAAACCGGGTAAAGCCCCATCAACCAATGCTCAAAATAAGCATCCCCGCCATCTAAACGTAAAGAGTCCATGGCTAGACCAGTGGTGGCGGCATAAAAACTTAAACAAATTTTGTCTTGTTTGTTTCCTCGTCGTGGTCGCCAACCCAAAATCTTCATGAAACCGGCGCAAAAAAAGCGGGTGAGCCAAAGCCGCCCCGGCGACGAAACAATAAATAAATCAATATCGCTCCCGGCCCGTAAGTTATGATGACCAATTAAATTAGAAACTGCTACCAGCTTAACGCTAGGGATAAGGCGAAAGAGTCGTGTCGCTTTCTGCGCTCGTTTAATTTTTTGATTAGTAAAATTATAACGTCGCCGTCTCTCAAAAACAATTTCTTGGCGACCAGGCAAAAAGTACCAGCCCTCACGGCGCTCCACCTGTCCACTCTCTAAAAGATGATCGGCCACCTCAGCAACCTCCCTTAAGGTAGTTTTTAACTCTAAATTTTGCCACCACTCCCAGAGAGACAAAGGGTAAGAAAAAAGATCAAAAAAAACTAAACTTTTTAATAAAGATTTTTCCAATTCATCTTCAGTTAAAAAAGCCTTAGTCTTCATGCGCTTTAGTTCGTTCTAAAGTGATTGTATCAATAATACTCTCGCCATCGGTAACGCGCAAAATATCTTTATCAATTTTTCTAAATTCTCCCGCCGCGTGATTATAGTGATTCACGCTCGCATCCAAACTGTTTCCTAATTTTTGTAAAAAATCATTATAAGTATTTAGGTGGCGACCTAATTTTTCTACATTCTTTTTAATATCTTGGGCCCGCTCTTCAATCTGCATCGCTCTTAAACCCTGTAAAACTGTTTGCAAGTAAGCAAGAAAAGTCGTCGGGGAAACGATAATTACCTTCTTTTCCCGAAAAGCGTAATCGATCATGTCGCGACTACCAACGGAATCGGTGAGTAAGTCATAATAAATGGACTCCGACGGGATAAACATAAAAGCGAACTCCAAAGTTCCTAAATTGGGGCGCACATATTTAGAAGTTTCATCAATCCGATTCTTTAAATCTTGTTTAAGTGCGGCTTCCATTTTTTTACGAGTGTCCGGATCTTTGGCGGCTAAAAGGCGTTCATAATTTTCTAAAGAAAACTTCGCATCAACGGGCACAATTTTCTCCTTAACGAAAATAGCCGCGTCAACAATCAATTCTTGATTATTTTTTTCATCTTTGCCCAACAAATACTGCAGCTTAAAAGTGCCCGGTGGCAAGACGTTACTTAAAGTTTCCTCTAAATAATACTCGCCCAGAACGCCGCGTTGTTTAGGATTTTTCAAAATATCTTGAAGGTTTTGCAGCTGCGCCGAAAAACCGACCACCTGGCGATTCGTTTCATCTAGTTTAGTTAATTTTTCAGTCACCTCGGCAATAATTTTGGAAGACTGTGCATTAATATCGCGCATGACCTTATTCGTCTGCTCGTATTGCCCCTGATTAATCTGATGAGTCTGTGACAACTTACGATCCAACTCGGTTCGGAGCTCAGAATTTTGGCGCTGCACCTGGGTTAATTGTTCTGTTAAAGTCGCTAAGCGCTCTAAAAGCAACGACTTAGTTTGATCATCTTCCGCCCCTGGTTTCTTTTTAAGCAAAAAAATAATGGCGGCCACGCCGACCAGCAAAACAAGGATTAATATTGTTAGTATCATGTCATTCATATATTGATAGTTTAGCGATTTTTATCAGGAGGAGCAAATAAACAAAAAGGCCGAGCAAAGCTCGGCCGGGAATACTAAGCCCAAGTGACACTGGCCACCCGGTCATCAGGATTTTTAAAGCGCATAATTCTCACTCCTTGGGTGGAGCGACCTAAAACACTAACAGATTTAAAGGGGAGACGAATCACTTGCCCCTTTTCCGAGATGATCAGTAAGTCACGGTCCATCATCGCCTCAGAGTTTAAGAGGAAAGCATTAGTTACCTCACCCGTCTTATCGCTAACCTTCACGGTCTTAATTCCGGAACCGCCGCGCCCTTGTAATTTATAGAGGGAGAAATTGGTGCGTTTTCCATACCCTTTAGCCATAATGGTTAGGACTTGATATTGCTTTAACTTCTCTTTCTCGGTTCGAGCCACGCCCACACCGATAACGCGATCATCCTTTTTAAGACGAATACCGGTAACGCCAGCCGCGTTACGACCCATGTCGCGAACATCGGCCTCCTTAAAGCGGATTGATTGTCCTTGAGCGGTAATTAATTGAATTTCATCTTTACCGGTAGTCGGCTTAACCCAGATTAATTCATCTTCATCTTTAATTTTAATGGCAATCAAACCATTACGACGAAGATTGGCAAAAGCATCCAGTTTAACTTTTTTGACTAAGCCTTTTTTGGTGGCAAAAAATAAGAATTGACTGGTTGACAACTTATCTAACGGTAAAACTGTTTCAACACGCTCACCTGTAGTTAATTGTAAAAAATTAACCACTGGTGTTCCTTTGGCAACACGAGAGGCGGTCGGAATCTCATAAGCCTTTAACTGAAAGACACGGCCCTTATTAGTAAAAAATAAAATATCATTATGGGTCATGGTCGTAAACATTAACCAAACCGAATCTTCCTCTTTAGTAGTTAACCCAACAATACCTTTACCACCACGAGCCTGAACTTTAAAAGTGCTCGGTTCTACCCGTTTAATATAGCCATCACGAGTAAGCATTACGACGGTCTCTTCATTAGGAACTAAATCCTCTGCGCTTAAATCTTTAACACCGTGAGAGATAACTTCGGTGCGCCGCTCGTTGCCATGCTTTTCTTCTAAAGCCACTAACTCATCTTTAATAATTTGATTAACCTTAAGAGCCGAAGCTAAAATAGCTTTTAAGTCTTTAATCAAAATTTGCTTATCTTTTAACTCATCCTCAATCTTCTTCTGCTCCAAATTAGCTAAATTTTGCAAGCGCATTTCCAAAATAGCCACCGCCTGCCGCTCAGAAAGTTTAAATTTTTTAATTAAATTAACTTTCGCTACCTCTTTATCTTTTGAAGCTTTGATTGTTTTAATAACCTCATCAATATTTTTTAGAGCAATCATTAAACCTTCTAAAATATGGGCGCGTTCTAAAGCCTTATCTAAATCGTATTGAGTGCGACGCTTAATTACCTCTTGGCGATGTTTAATGTATTCTTCCAAAATCATTTTCAACGTCAAAATGCGAGGCTGAATACCTCCTTCAATCAGAGCCAACATATTGACGTGAAAGACAGTTTGTAAAGGAGTGTGCTTAAATAAAGCATTTAAAACTTTCTTTGGATAAGCATCTTTTTTCAAATCCACTACTACCCGGACGCCATCGCGATCGGATTCATCGCGCAAACCTTTAATGCCTTGCAGTTTTTTATCCTTAACGAGATTGGCAATTTTTTCTACCAAATCAGCCTTATTTACCTGATAAGGGATTTCGGAAATAACGATACGAAAACCATTCTTTCCTTCAACAATCTCCGCCCGACCACGCATGGTAATCCCGCCTTTGCCGGTCGAATAAGCCGCTAAAATATCCTTTTTACTATAAATTAAGCCGCCAGTCGGAAAGTCCGGACCTTTAACATCAACCATTAAATCTTCAACGGTTAGGTCCGGGTTATCTAAAAGACGAATAATCGCCCGACATAATTCACTTAAATTATGAGGCGGGATATTAGTAGACATCCCCACAGCAATGCCCATAGTGCCGTTAAGCAGCAGGTTGGGTAGTTTTGCTGGCAAAACTCGCGGTTCATTTTGTGAACCGTCAAAGTTAGGCATAAAGTCAACCGTATTTTTATCCAAATCCAATAACATCTCTTCAGCAATACTGGAAAGTTTGGCTTCAGTATAACGCATCGCCGCCGCACTATCACCATCCATCGAACCAAAGTTTCCTTGGCCACGAACGAGCGGATAACGCATGGAAAAGTCTTGGGCCAGGCGAACCATGGCATCATAGACAGCACTATCACCATGCGGATGATATTTACCTAAGACTTCACCGACCACCGTGGCCGATTTACGAAATTTACCATTGGCTCGAAGACCAATACTCCACATCGCATATAAAATTCGGCGGTGAACTGGTTTTAAGCCATCGCGAACATCAGGCAGCGCGCGCGAGACAATGACGCTCATGGCATATTCCAAATAAGAACGGCTCATCTCTTCGACAATCGGTTGTTCTTCAACAATTCCAAAAGCTGTTTCTTTGCGGATATTGTTATTCCCCTCGGAAAGGTTCTCTTCCTTCTCCTCTTTTTCTTTTTTATCAGGCATATAATTAATAAACTTTTTCAGTTATCCCCTCACAGCCCGGGGGAATCACGCAAGGACGAGGCTCAGCGTCAGAAGTGGGCATACAATTAACATAAGCGGGGCAATTTGTTTGGACCGGTGTCACCAGATTAGAATTCTCCAGGTCAACAAACTCTGGCGATTCAAGCTCACTGGTCTCAGTTGGCACACTCTCCTTTTCTGGTTCTTCAAAAACGGAGTCCGGAGTATCAGTAGCGACATTTAAATTATTAGCTTCCACCAGTAATTGGTTAACGAAAATCTTCTCATCTTCCGAAGAATAATCAACTAGATTTGCGTTTTCCTCTAGATTATTATTAAAATTTTCAGCAAAAGACTCGGCCGATAAATTTGACTCCTTGTTAGTAACGATAGAGTTTTTTAAATTAGCTAACCAAAGACCAATAATAGCCAAGGCTAGAGTTACTAAAAAAATCTTTAAACTTAATTGTTTTGTGGCCGCGCTCATAGAATTAAATTTTATTCTCTGATTCCGTCTAAATTAATATCATACAAAATATGTTCGGCTAATAAGCGGTAATTTAAAATCTCTTCTTCCTTAAACCAAAGTTTAATTTCCCGCTCGGCTTCAGTGACCGAATCCGAACAATGAATTAAATTCCGCACCGCGCGATCATCAAAGCTCGACAGCTCGTAAGAATCTAAAGTGTAATCACCGCGAATCGTTCCAACTTCCGAAGTTAAAGGTTCGGTGCCGCCAACGATTTTTTTAACGATTCCAATCGCCTGATTGCCTTCAAAAATCAACGGTACTACCGGTCCGGAAGTCATAAAAGTAACTAAACCACGGATAATATCTTTGCCATATTCCTGAGCATCTTTCTCAATTGGTAAACCCAAGGTTTCACGGTTCTTAATGATGTTCACACCTTTTTTTAGAAACCAGGCCTCATCTTTATTATAGTGAGCCCAGCACTGATCCTCAGTGGCCATTGTCATTTTCATGGCACTGATCTTTAAACCGGTTCTCTCCAAACGATGAATCAATTCCCCAACTAAACTACGCTGAACCGAATCAGGCTTTAAGATAACTAAAGTACGTTCTTTTTTCGGATGTGAAATCATAAAAATAAAATATTTAATTAGTTAAAATTACCAACTCCATCTCCTCTTGAGGTAAATCTCTCTTAGTTAATCGCAATTTTTCTTCGCGCGTCGGCGTCACCCCTAACTGCTTAACAAACTTTTCAACCTGAGCCTCTCCGTCGTAGCCAATCGGAATAACCAGGCGGGGCTCAATTCGCGCAACCACCGCCGCGGCCTGTGAGGAGTCAATCATTTTATCACCACCAATGGGAACTAGTAAAACATCAACTCCCGATAATTTTCCCAATTGGTCATCAGTTAAAGGACGAGACAAGGCACCTAGATGAACAACAGAAATATCATCAATTTCAACCCGATAAATTAAATTATCAGCCGGTAAGTTTTTAGCGGCCGCCTCCTCGGGGTAGCTATCGATTCCTTCAACTAAAACGCCGGCGGTATCATACTCGCCAGCGCAATCAATTATAAAAGGAGTACCTTTTACTTTTTTATTTTTTTCTAAAGGGTCAGTCCAAGCGACAATCGTTCCTTCAATAGCAGCGTTAACCGGATTAATTAAAACCGTTACCCCATCGGAACTGGTTTTATCTTGTAGTTTTACAGATAGTCCACCTAACCAATTAATAATCATAAATTTATCAAAACAATAATAAGGATTTCAAAAAATCCGTATTTGAATTATACCAACAAAAAATTTCTTGGTCAATAAAAAGCCGATAAAAACGGGCTTTTTAAGGGAAATAATAAAAAAAGAGCCGATCAACATCACGTCGTGGGCTCTTAAAATAAGTAAGGCGCTGACTCCCGTCAAACCTTTTTATATGGCTAAAGAGAAAATAGTTGTTAAACAACAGCAACGAGTACCTTAACAATTAATTCAAAAAAGTGCAAGCGAATTTCGGTTCTAATTTCCGGCCCACAATTTTAATCTAAAAACCCTTGTTTTACAGGGGTTGACAAGATTTTTAAAGTCCTATAAAATAAGCAACATCAAACTGACAACAGAAAAAACTGGTTCAAAAACAAGATATTTAATATCTCTGTTTTTTTCTGCCCTGTTTGAAGAACCTTCACAATTTACAACCTATGTAGTTTCGATGCTAATTGGCATCGATTCGGTGATAAAAACATAATCCAATTTATTGGATAAAAATACAAGAAAGCATTTTGCTTTCATTTAGAGTCAGTGACTCTTTTAACAGAGAGTTTGATCCTGGCTCAGGATGAATGCTGGCGGCGTGTCTAAGGCATGCAAGTCGAATGCCTAGTTTACTAGGCATGGCAAACGGGAGAGTAACACATTGATAACTTACCCTGAAGACGGGGATAACCTTGCGAAAGCGAGAATAATACCCGATGGTGTGTAATCACAAAAGTGATTCCACTAAAGTTCCGGCGCTTCAGGAGAGGTCTATGGCCTATCAGCTTGTTGGTGAGGTAATAGCTCACCAAGGCAACGACGGGTACCGGGCGCGAGAGCGTGATCCGGCTCACTGGGACTGAGAAACTGCCCAGACTCCTACGGGAGGCTGCAGTCAAGAATCTTCCTCAATGGACGAAAGTCTGAAGGAGCGACGCCGCGTGTATGAAGAAGCCTTTCGGGGTGTAAAGTACTTTTAACTGCGAAAAAACAATGATGGTAACAGTTGAATAAGGGGCTGCTAACCTCGTGCCAGCAGCAGCGGTAATACGAGGGCCCCAAGCATTATCCGGATTTATTGGGCGTAAAGCGTCCGTAGGTGGTTTATCGCATCTCCTGTTAAATCTTGAGGCTTAACCTCGAGTCTGCGGGAGAGATGGGTAAACTAGAGACTGGAAGAGGCAAACGGAATTGCTGGTGTAGGGGTTAAATCCATTAATATCAGCAAGAACACCAAATGCGAAGGCAGTTTGCTAGGACAGTTCTGACACTCAGTGGACGAAAGCGTGGGGAGCGAATGGGATTAGATACCCCAGTAGTCCACGCCGTAAACGATGGATACTAAGCATTGGCAGTATCGACCCTGCCAGTGTTGTTAGTTTAAGTTAACACGTTAAGTATCCCGCCTGGGGAGTACGAGCGCAAGCTTAAAACTCAAAGGAATAGACGGGGACCCGCACAAGCGGTGGAGCATGTGGTTTAATTCGATGATAAGCGAGGAACCTCACCAAGGTTTGACATGTAGCTGCAAGGTCTGGAAACAGATCCGCCTTCGAGGGTGCTACACAGATGCTGCATGGTTGTCGTCAGCTCGTGTCGTGAGATGTACCGTTAAGTCGGGAAACGAGCGCAACCCTTTTCTTATGTTTTATATGTCATGAGATACTGCCCGTTTTAAATGGGAGGAAGGTGGGATGACGTCAAATCAGCATGGTTCTTACACCTTGGGCAACACACGTGCTACAATGGAAAGTACAAAGGGACGCCAAAGCGCGAGCTGGAGCAAACCCCTTAAAACTTTTCTCAGTTCGGATTGGAGTCTGCAACTCGACTCCATGAAGCTGGAATCGCTAGTAATCGTGGATCAGCTATGCCACGGTGAATACGTTCTCGGGTCTTGTACTCACCGCCCGTCACGTCAAGGGAGTTGGTAGCGCCCAAAGGCTCATTTATGGGACTAAGGCGAGACCGATGACAGGGACGAAGTCGTAACAAGGCATCCGTAGCGGAAGCTGTGGATGGATCACCTCCTTTCTAGGGAGATTAAACATTTTAATTTATTAAAATGTCAGTCGACCCGAAACGGTGCCGATTAGAAGCGAAACTTATAGGTTATAAATTACAAAAACCCCCTTTTTAAGGGGGTTTTT
>JBMNOL010000004.1:0-67336 GCA_050943055.1 Patescibacteria group bacterium | reverse complement strand
TCCAAATATCCCCCGGATATTTGGCCGGCGCTCGTCCGCTCGTTCCGGCTTCCGCCGTCGCTCGCGTCTCGCTGCCAACCTGTTCGAATCCCGGCTTCTTTACAAGAAGCTAAATTAAAAACCGGCTGAAGCCGGTTTTTAATTTAGCTCCTGCGGAGAGACAGGGATTCGAACCCTGGATAGGAGGTAAACTCCTATAGCAAGTTAGCAACCTGCCGCCTTCAGCCGCTCGGCCATCTCTCCTTTTTTGCTTTCTTGTGTTATAATGACTAAATCAAATATATAAAAAACGCTTCATCTTGTCAATCAAAAAGCGCTATTTTTCTAAAAATATGTCCGAAAATAACTTAACTACTTCAATTACCTGGAAAATTCCGGAATTTGAGATTCGAGAGCGCAACCGCAATTGGTATATATTAGCCACCCTATTCTTTTTAGTCTGTCTATTTTTTTCTTTCTTTGAGATTATCAATTGGAAAATTGTTTTTTTAGGAGCTAATTCCAATTTTATCTTCCCCTTAATCCTAATTGCCTCGGCCATTCTCTACATTATGAATGAAGGCCGCGAACCGAATATTTTAGACTGCACCTTAGGACCGACCGGGGTAACGGTTGGTGATCATTTCTATGATTATGATCTTATCAGTAATTTTTGTATCCTCTATAAACCGAATGAAGATCTAAAACGTCTTTATTTTGAGTTTAAAAATGGTCTTAGATACCCGCGCTTATCGATCAATTTATACGACGAGGACCCGATTGAAATAAGGAATTTTTTGAAGCGCCACTTGAATGAAGATTTGGAACGAGTAGCACCGCCAATCTCGGAACAGTTGACGAAGCTGTTTAAACTGTGATTTAATGGTCTTTAGGTCCTCGTAGTTTAATGGATAGAACACGGGCTTGCGGAGCCCGTAATCTAGGTTCGATTCCTAGCGGGGACACCAGAAAATAAAGCTTCTCCTTATTTTGGCGAAGCTTTTTTGATATAATGACCTTATGTTAAAATTTAGCAGCCCACTATCCACTCTTTACCGCGTGGGCGAAGTCACCGCTAAACAATTTGCCAAACTCGGCCTTAATACCGCCGGGGATTTATTGTTCTATACTCCATTCCGTTATGACAATTTTTCCAGCGGTCGCCGTATTAACGCTTTAAAAATTGGCGAAACCGCTAATGTTATTGGGGTTATTGATTTAATCCAAAGTCGCCGCAGCCACGGGCGCCGCCTCCAGATTACTGAGGCGCTTTTGCGTGATGACAGTGGCTTTTTAAAATTAATTTGGTTTAACCAAAGTTTTTTAACGCGTAATTTAAAAGTGGGCGACCAAATTTCGGTGGCTGGCCGCGTTCAAAGCGATAACGGCACCCCGCAAATGGTCTCACCTGATTATGAAAAGGTCACCCAAGCGGAACTAATCAATACTAGCGGTTTAGTCCCCCACTATCCGAGCATCGCTAAATTATCACAAAAGCAAATTCGCCAAGCTGTTCGTCAAGTCTTACCTCTGGCCAAAAAAGTTGGTGACTGGG
The DNA here is from genome assembly GCA_050943055.1 of Patescibacteria group bacterium. Taxonomy (GTDB): domain Bacteria; phylum Patescibacteriota; class Patescibacteriia; order Patescibacteriales; family UBA12465; genus JAEZRQ01. Next base: position 65,802 of record JBMNOL010000004.1, on the reverse strand, counting down.
TACCGGCTGAAATTCGCGAGCGCCTTAATTTATTAGATCTAGCGACGGCACTGCGCTATATTCACCAACCGGCAAGCGAGGCGGAAATTAGCGCCAGCCGCCAACGCTTAGCTTTTAGTGATTTATTTTTGCGCCAATTAAAATCGCAAACGATTAAAAAAGAATTGGCTTACTTAAAAGCCCCCGCCATTCCGTTTCAAGAAAAAGCCACCCAAGATTTTGTGGCGAAGCTACCCTTTAAATTAACTAATGACCAGCGTAAATCGGCCTGGGAAATTATCGGCGATTTAGGGAAGAACCAGCCCATGTCCCGGCTTTTAGAAGGCGATGTCGGGAGCGGCAAAACGGTCGTCGTCGCCATGGCTTTTTTAAATGTTATTCTGGCCGGCCGGCAAGGGGCACTCATGGCTCCGACTGAAGTTTTAGCAACCCAACACTACCAAACATTTAGCCAATTTTTTAAAGACCAAAATTTTAAAGTGGTCCTACTGACGGCTAGCTACCAAAAAGCTAATTTTGCCATCGATCCGAAATTAAGTAATAAAGATAAAAAAGAATTATTGCGACAAGAAGCCGATTTAATTATCGGTACCCAAGCTCTGATTCAACCGGGCGTTTCTTTTCCACGCTTGGCTTTAGCGGTAGTTGACGAACAACATCGTTTTGGCGTTAACCAGCGTCATAAAATTTTAGGCCAAGAAGAAAATTGGGCGCCGCATTTTCTCTCAATGACAGCTACGCCCATCCCCCGCTCACTGGCCTTAACTATTTATAGTGATTTAGATTTATCAATCATCACCGAGCAACCAGCCGGGAGGCAAGAAATAAAAACTTTCTTAGTCGCCAGCGGACAAAGAAGAGCAATGGAGGTGCGCCTCCGTCAAGAGATTGAGGCCGGTCGACAGGTTTTTGTAATTTGCCCCCTAGTTGAAAACTCGGACCGGCTTGAAGTTAAATCGGCGAAAACAGAACAGCGCCGTCTTCAAGAAGAAGTTTTTCCGGAGTATAAAGTAGGACTACTTCATGGACGTTTAAAAGCCAAAGACAAAGAAGAAGTTTTGGCAAGATTTGCCGCCCGCGAACTAAATATTTTAGTTTCAACTTCCGTAATCGAAGTCGGCATTGATTTTCCCAATGCCACAGTCATGGTTATTGAAGGCGCCGATCGCTTTGGTTTAGCGCAGTTGCACCAATTCCGCGGCCGGGTGGGACGGGGGACAGCCGCTTCCTATTGTTTCCTAATCCCCAGTCAAGAAAATATAAAAAATCCGAAAACTCTAGAAAGACTGACAATAATGACCGAAACTAACAACGGCCTTAAACTGGCCGAAAAAGACTTAGAGCTGCGCGGCAGTGGTGATTTATTTGGCCAAATACAAAGCGGCTTCAAAGACTGGCAGCTAGGCACCATTTTTAATCTTCCCTTTTTAAAAGCCGCTCGGGCCGAAGCAGTAAAACTAATAAACTCGGACCCCGATTTAAATGAGCATCCACAAATAAAGGCGCGCTTAGGCGAGTGGGAGAAAAATTTACATTTGGAATAACATTTTTCCCAAAGAAAAAAGACTTCATTGCGAAGTCTTTTATTTTTTTAGCAAGGCTAATTGCTAGTCCTCGCTTAGGTCTTCTATATCTTGCTCCTTGTTCCAGAGATGGAAGCGATAGACACCAAAGGCGGACCAAACGGCTAAAATCACTAGTACATACCAGGGCCAACTGATAATAGTTTCAAACATATCTCTGGCGCCATAGTCGGGGTAACCGCCATCTAAGACATAAGATATAAAACCCCATAAGTGTATTAAGCCGATGATTATGAAAATGCCAAGCATTAAAATTCCGATTACTCCAAAAATGTTTTTAATTTTTTCCATGTTCTACTATTTTTGTGTTAATTTTTCATTAATTATTTTTTCTAAGTACTCCCCATTATCATCGTTATGGAAATAAACGATAGAGAAAAATGAAATCGTACCTAGAATTAGGTGTAACCAAGGTGGTGCTAATAAAGCATCGATCGCTGGGCGAAGAAAAAACATCGCCCCGGAATTACCAGTAAAAATGAGAATAACCGCTACTATAACCCCTAAATACATAAGGATGAAGTATAGTAAAAGGATTACACCCTGCAATGCTAAGCAAAGTTTTAATTCCTTCATGATTTTTGATATTTAATTGTTAAATAACTCTGAATGAATTATAGCAGATTTATGAGATATTGTCAAATAGGCTTAGTTTAGGGAAATTATGAGCCTTAAAGATTTTGGATGTTTTCTGCCCAAATATAATAATTCCCCCTCCTTTCATAGGGAAAAATAAAAATTGTTTGCCCGCCTCCCTCTTTGAGCTTGAGACGAGTACGCAACTCTTCGGCGCTTATTTTTACCCCTTTAACCACCAGCTCGGCGCGCTCTAACTTCTCTTCTTTTAAAAGGCGCTTTAAAGATTTTAGAGAAAAGCGACCTTGCGAAATAATTTTAAAATAACGACTGGCCGGGACATTCTTAAAATCAGCACTACTTAGAAGCGGGTTGGTGGGGCTGATAGGTTTTAAGTCATAAGCGGCCGCAAAAGTAAGTGTCAGTTGCGCACGCGCCAGCGCTTTATCGGGAAGATAAAGATAGCCAGTCGGCAAGCTAAACGCCAAAGATTCCGGACCGGATCTTAAAGAAAATATCTTTTGACCAGCTTTTAAAACCGTCGCCCGACGCTTAGTTTCTTTAAAGGCGCCAAACCAAAGCATGGCCACCTTACAAACGCCATTATCAGAAATAACTTCTACTTCCGGATCGCCAGGAAGTTGCTCTAATTCCCGGTAGTCAAAAGCCGGTGATATCTTAACCGCTACATTCTCGGTAAACTCCAAAATTTGGGGTAATAACTCAAAGAGATTCGGCTGAGAATTTAGTAAACTGCGAGTTTTTACTCCTGAGGCTAGGTTACGGGCCGGGTCCAGAAAAAAGGCCGGCACGGAGTCTGAGACCGGAAAATTATTCTTATAAAAATCGGCAAAAGATGGTTCTAAAAAATCTCCTGCCAAAAATTTAATTTTCTCAGCTACTTGATAAACTTTGGCGTTGGCCCGGGCCAAATAAAGGCGTTCCAAGTCACGCTCCACGGCAAACACTGAAGCGCCAGCGGCCGCTAAAAAAATACTATTAAAACCTAAACCGCAGCCTAAATCAACTATTTTCGGAAACTTAGCGGCGCGGGCGGCAATACAAGCGGCCACCGCCTCACTGCTAGCCTGCTCAAGACCAGAACTCGTAAAAAACAGTTCGGCGGCACGCGAAAAACGCTTGGCCGCGCGCCGGCGATTCTTGATTTGGGTGGCTAAGGTGGGCGAGATTTTGGAGCTTAAAATCAAGCGATCTAGCTCCTGGTCGCTAAAAGATTGATATTTCTGATAATCAGCTGAAAATTTTGGAGAAAAAAGGTAATTAAAATCGGTTTTAATCATATTTGAAAACTACCATAATTAGCATTATTTGACAAGTTATTAGTTTAATGCTAAACTGAAAACCTAGTAGATGTTGAACTTTAAAAAAATAAAAAGCATGGCAAGAATTGAGACAAAAGACGGCAGACAGTTTTGCTGTAAAACAAAAACTTACAAAAAGTTGTATTGCACCATCAAGGACGGGAAGAAAGTATTAGTCAATTTTGACAAATTATTTATAACCGGCACCGGTGAAGTCCGCGCTTTAATAGAAGGCAGCAATCAGTACGTTTCTCTGCGTCAGATAAAACTCCAGCACCCCGAAGATGAAGAGTACCTTAAATTTATCACGAAGGAATTTAAGATTATCTCTAAAAAATTCCAAAAAGAAAAACCAAAAAAACCTCGCTATCAAAGAGTAGAGGTAGAAGAAAAGATCACCGTGGATATATTATCTACAGTAGATATTTAAAATGAAAAAATAAAGCCTGGCATAATGCTCAGGCTTTTTTATTTATTTACTTATTTTATAAACTCAACTAAGTCATTTAAATTCTTCACTCTCACTAATTTTAGCTTAGTCGCCTTTAGAGGAACATCCGGAATTAACGCTTGCTTAAAACCTAATTTTTCCGCCTCTTTTAAGCGCTGTTCCAGGCGCGAAACCGCCCTAACTTCACCGCCAAGACCAACCTCACCAATAACAATCGTTTGCCGATTAAAATTTTTATTATAAAAAGAGGAAATCATCGCCGCGCAAGCCGCTAAATCCAAACCCGGATCAGCCAAGCGCAAACCACCAACTAAATTTAAAATAATATCTTGGCTACTTAAATTTATTTTAGTGCGTTTGGAAATTACCGCCGCCAAAACTTGCAGGCGGTTCAGGTCAAAGCCGCTCGCTTTTCGTTGCGGATAACCGAAAACGGTTTTTGAAACCAACGACTGCAGGTCAACTAAAAAAGGGCGCGCACCTTCTAAGACACAGCCAACAACGGAACCGGAAATATCACCGCTTATCCCTTCTATAAAAACGGAACTGGGGCTAACAACCGTTTCAAACCCGCGACCAGTCATTTCTAAAACTCCTAATTCACTGGTAGCACCAAAACGATTTTTGCTCGCTCGCAACAAGCAAAAACTATTGGCTTTTTCGGCCTCCAGGTAAACCACCGTATCAACAATATGTTCTAAAGATTTAGGACCAGCGACTTGACCATCTTTAGTAATGTGACCAACCATCATTACGGTGACGCCATTGCCTTTTGCTAACTCCAATAATTTTACGGCGGCGGCCCGAATTTGATTTAAACTACCGGCCTCCGAAGGAATTAAAGCGGAATAAACCGTCTGAATTGAGTCAATAATTAAAAGCTGGGGGTTTGCTTTAGTGGCGGTAGCAATTATTTTTTCAATATTGGTTTCACTGATAAAACGAAGATTATCTAAACTACTGCCTAAACGATCAAAACGATCCTTCACTTGCCGAGCCGATTCTTCCCCGCTCGCATAAATAACCGCCGGTGATTTTTTATCAGTGGCCGTCTTCCCTAAAGCACTCGCCATCTGGGCCACTAAGGTGGACTTACCAATACCCGGCTCACCCGCTAATAGCGTTAGCGATCCCGGTACCAAACCGCCACCCAAAACGCCATCAACTTCACTAAGACTGGTACGTAGACGGGGTAACTGATCACTTTTTATTTCCCGCAAATCTAAGAGTTCCGCGCCCGCGATTTTACTCAAATCCGCTTTGGCCGCTTCTTTTTGATCCTTAATTTCTTCAGTTAAAGTTCCCCAGGACCCGCATTCCGAACAACGCCCACTCCATTTAGGAAATTGGGCGTCGCAATTAGAACAAACATAAATTGTTTTTAAACTGGCCATAACTTCAATACTTTACTCCCGCCATTGAGCGCGGTCAACTAACCAATCGTTACCCTCCTTGATTAAATCAATTTCAATTTTTTGTTCATAGAGCGGGCCGACTTCCAAGCCTTTAGTTTCCTGCCGCTCGGTGGTCACCAGTAAATTAATTGTTCCCGCAACTTCGTCATAAGCCAAGGTTTCAGAAAAAATAGCGGTCGTGATAATACCGTAATAATCACCGCTATAAGGTTGGCGGCGCAACTCCGCTAAATAATTCTCCGCCCAGGTTCGCATATCGGGCGTCATTAAAATAGTAACATCAGCGATATTGCTATAATTGGATTGGTTGGAAAAACTACCAAAGCGTTCAGCAAATAATTTGGCTTTTTTCTCAGCGTCATAAGCGACCACTTGATAAGGCGGTTCTTGAGAAACATCATAAGACTGATAGTTGCGCGGTCGGTCGCCCGGAGTTGTGGTTGGCGTCTCAACGGGATCAGTCTCGGCGAGCGGCAAAGTTGAAGTTGCTATTGGCGGAATGACTTCCGGAGTCTCCGGCTGAGCATTTTTTTGCCAGATAATTAAAAAGATTAAGGCGGCTAGCAATATTAAGGAAATGACAATAATGATTAAGCCCGTTCTCTTAGGATTTTTCATATAAATTTATCTTATCTTTAAATATCTAAATCAGCGACCCTGCCTGAAGCTTGAGAAGCGTCAAAGCGACGCTTAGCCTCAGCAATTTCCAGTAATTGGCGCGGGTCGGAAGTAATTAATTGATCCTCAGAATAAGAGGCGACCACTTTAATCGCCACATGCTTATTGCCGGCGAAGAAAATCCCTTCCCCTAAACCGCCCTCTAATAATAGATACTTTTCTCCCTCAGTCAATAAGAAAGTTTTTTGCACCAAATCAATGGCCGCCGGTGATTGCCTGAGCAGTAATTGCATAGAGGAATTATTGACAATGGCTTGACCGTAAGGAGAGCTTAAAAAGTCGTTGACATCTTGAGTGATTGTCGTAATCCCCAAATAATATTTACGACAGCGCTTAACTAAAGCAAAAATAAACTTAGCGGAGTCTTCGTATTGCATCATCCACCAAGCCTCATCAATAACCAGTATTCGGCGCTTAGTTTCACTCCGGACGACATTCCAAATGTAGTTAATAATGGTGTAGATTCCAATCGGCCGCAATTCGTCTTCCAAATCACGAACAGAAAAACAAACCAACTGATTATTCATCTCGACATTGGTCGGGCTATTTAACAAACCAGAGAAAGTTCCCTCGGTATATTTTTTAAGACGCAAAGCTAAATTACTGCCCCCTTCCATACCCTCTAAAACTTGCTCTAAGTCACTAATGACGGGAGGGCTGATATTAGAAAGATCGACATCGGGAGTAATATCTTTTTTAGCATAAGTCTCTAGAAGCGCTCGATCAATAATTGAATCTTCTTCGTAACTAAATTTACCCAACATTAATCGCAATAAACCTTTAAGAGTAATCACCGCGGAGCGCAAAATATCTTTAGGTTTGCTATCGCCACCAACGGAACGCGGTAAATCAAAAGGATTAATCTTGTTTTCTGAAGACAAAGAAATGTTAATGTAAGTCCCGCCGACCGCATCGGAGAGATGCTTGTATTCATGCTCGGGGTCAATCACAATAACATCGGTGCCTAACATCAATGATCGCAAGACTTCTAATTTAATCGCATAGCTTTTACCGGCGCCCGAAGTAGCAAAAACAACAGAGTTCGCATTCGGCAAAGAAAAGCGATCAAACAAAATCAAGCTGTTATTATGGCGATTAATGCCGTAGAGAATGCCTTTGTCACTAGTTAACTCGCTGGAAATAAAAGGGAAAGAGGAGGCGATCGGCGACGAATTCATGTTAAAGGTAATATAAAGCTCGTCATTACCTAGGGGCAAAGTGGAATTAAAGCCCTGCTCCGATTGGAAATAAACTCGTCGTGAATAAACTAAACGTGACCCTAAAATATCTTCAATCTGTTCGCTGGCCCGATCCAATTCTTCTAGGTTATCAGCGTAAATGGTGATGTATAAGGAAAATTGAAAAAACTTTTCTGTCCCTTGAGTTAAGGAGTCGCGTAAAAATTCAATATCGTGAAGAGCGGTCTCTCGTAGGGGATCGCGGGCCGCCCCCTTTTCAGCATCAGCAATAATTTGGGCGCTAATGCTACCGACTTTATTTTGTAATTGTTTTAAAATAATTGCACTCTTAACCGGATAAAAAAACATTGAAACATCAAAAGTAAGATTATAATTGATGATCGGGGCAAACCAGCCCACACTAATATAACGCGGATAACCAATAATAAAAATTGTTCGGACAAATTTACCGCCCAAAACCAAATGCCTAGCTTCCGCCTTTAAAGCCGCCGGCGAAATCAAATCCCGAACCGATAAAACGCCGCGCCGAAAAGCTTTTTCTTCTTCAATAATGTCTTTAGCTTCATCGGCCGAGAGATCGGGAATAAACGGTTTTTCGTTATCATCAGATTGGGATCGAAAATTTAAATCGCGAATATCGGTATCTAAACCGATTTTTTTTCGATCATCTTGTTTACTAAAATCTATCATAAATCCACGCGTAATTTTTTAATATCCACTAACTTTTGATTCTTAGCCGTTTCCGGATTATAAGTGTTATAAAATAATTCAATCAATTGCTGAGTATTTAAACGTTCCACGCTCACTCCTAAAGAAGTCAGTCCGGTCGCCACACTTTCCAAGCGTAAATCTAAACTTTTTTGATAACGACGGAAAGTTTTGTCTTTTAAAACAATTGAGGAGGCGGGGCGCAACGCTTCCTTTAAAGAATCAAAAAAGCCTTTATGCTGATCGGTGAGCGGATCATAAGGGACGACGACATAAAAACGCTTATTCATGATTTGCCCCAAAGAAGTTAATTCCTGAATATAATCAATATATTCCGCTGTCTGTAATTTTAATAATTTATTGGTCTGTTCTTTTTCTTTTTCTTTTAAATAAATTAAATAATTTTCAATATTTAATTCTCGCGACTGAATAACAATTTGCAAAGTAAACCTTAAATTATTTAAAAATCTAACATAGGAACCGATAACCGCATTTTGCTCGTCTTCACTTTTTAAGGCAAAGTTAATACTGGAAGCTAAAAAAATGGCCCGAATAGTACCATCCTTCATAATAATCGTGCCGTCTTTAATCTCGGCAATGTCTAAATATTGCTGAGTAGAAACGGGAGCTTGCGGTTTTTTCTTAGCCATAAATTAATCATTAACAATAAGGGGCAAATCCTCTTCTGTCTGCGCACCACGATATTCTCCTTGAGTATCAACAATTAAAGCGAGCTCGGCCAAACGGGAGCGCTCAAAATATTCCTTCGCATTTTTAGTATTATCAAATTTTAAAGTCGGAATATGATCATCATCGGCAGGATAGCCGTAGCGGTTATTCCAAACTCTTAAATTTGGGCGCCTGAAAGTCTGTAATAAATTAAGAAGAAAAAAATGGAAGGGACGACCATTAATTTTGACAAAGGCGAGTACAGCGGAAATCCCTAAAATTAAGAAAGCGACAAAAATGAAAGCGGCAAAATCAAAAAGCCTGTAGGAAATAGCAATCAGAACGCCTCCGGCCAGCAAAATAACAAACTGACGGGTGGTAATCGGCCCGATAATCTTGTCTTCAACATCAATAAATTGCGGAATGGTAAACTGTTGCATAAACTAAAAAGTTAAACGATGGTTAAGGGCAATCAATTCTTCAATCTCATCCCAGGTTAAATATTGAGGATTTTTTTGGGCCTGATATTTATCAGCGATCTGTTTCAAAGTTACCTGATATTTCAAAGCCTCTTTAGCCATTTTAACATAAATACTATTTATCTCTCCCGAACGCCAAGCAAGAATTCCTTCAACCATTTTATCATATCCTTCACTCTCCAGAGTACGAATCTTTTTTTCTATCTTGGCAGCAGCTTCTTTAGGGGAAGCACCTAAACGACGAAAGTTGATTAACTCTAAATAATGGAGCTCCTCTACCGGCCCCAAAGTTTTTGGCCTAGTTAAAGAATTCACAACCGGACTCGGGGTTGGCTGAGGTGTGAACGCGTTTTTAATAGGCGCCAGCGTGCTCTTAATGGGTGCCACCGATTGTTGACTCCCCGCCTTTAACGGAGCACTAGAGATGGAATCGGGCCGTAAATGAGGATTATTGATATTTTGCTGAGCCTGCTGTCTTAAACTCGCCACTGAAGACGAGCCAGCTAGTGTTGGCTTCGGAGTTGGCGTAGTTGGTAATGGCGCCACCTCTTTCTCTGATTTTGAAAATATTTTTTTAAAGAAATTAGACTTCTTTTTTGGCGGTTGCTCAATGGTTCTTAGTCCTTCTTTGGTTGGTAAAAGAGGCGCCACCAAAACAGACTCCACCTTAGGAGTTAATATCGGGGCTGGCTTTGATATTGGCGTCGGCGTCGGTACCGACACTGGCTGAGATGCCGGCGCTGGTGTCGGCGCAACTGGTACTGGTGGAATCGGCGAAGTCGGGAACGTAACGGGAGCAACTTTAGAGGCCTCATTTTTTGAGACTTCGGAAGCTTTTTCTTTTTTCACCGGCACGGCCAAAGGTGTTAATCGCGGCGCTGCTAAAGATGTTTCCGCGCCATCTTTTAATAATTTTTGCGGAGCTGCCTCGGCTTCCTGTCGCTTAGCGATGGCCGCCTTAAGATCATAGGGAATATCTCTAGCAGTACCAGCTTTTTGGTAAGCCGCGCGCACTTTTTCTAAAGACACCGCGTCATTTTTTATATCTGTTACTGGCGCAGTCTCAGCAGTGGGAGTAAGGATCGGTTTTTCACGAGCTTGATCAATTAACAAAAATAAGCGATCAATTATTTTATGGTCCAAACCCAAACCGCCATTAGTTATCCCCTTATTTAAAGCTAGGCGAGTATCAATGCGGCTGCGAACGCCCTTAAAATAAGTGTTTAAAATATTTTCTAAACGTTGGTTTAACTCGCTGACGGAGAAGTTAAGTCCGGCTTCACGAATAACCTTTTTAATTAAATAAAAAGTATCAGAAACGGGTTTCGCTTCCGGAATAATTGTTGAGTAAGAAGGATTGTAGCCTAAGTAATTGGCAATCGGAAAAAAGAGCCGCTCTTTTAGGTCCGCCGTCAAATGGCGAGCGTTATCCGGACTTAATTGAAATTCGGAAACTAAATGAGCCGGCAGATCAGCCAACGCAATATCTTTGACCACTACTTTAATAACTAAAGCCGCTAAATCGACTTGATACTTTTTTTCTAAATCAGAAATGACCGCCATTGCTGCCGGGGAGGAAACACTGGCCTGAATTTTCTCTGGCAGGCCATCAAATTTTTGCAAATAGTCAAACATGAAGGAAAAATTAATCTTCTCGCTTTAAACGATTTATTTCTTGCTGTAAAGCCTTATATTCTAAACTGGAAACAGAATATTTAACCAAGCTTTTTTCTAAATTTTGAATCAGCTGCTCTTTTTCATTACCAGGAGCGGCGGAAGTATTAGTTTCAGCGGGAGCAGAAACCGGGCGAGATTCCTTTTCTACCGGAGCAGGAGTAGCTATCTTTAAAAGTTTATTTGTTTCAACTAGAGAATCGTTTGCCACCATCTCTAAAGGAAACAACTCCCAATTTTCCAATAAAATTCCGTCCATGCTTTCAGGAAAGAAAACTAAATTGCGATAAAGCTTTAAAAGTTTACGTACCAACTCTTTTTCGGCACTCGCTAATTTTTTTAGATTAGGGGCCTTAACTAAATACTCCGCCAAAGAAATATCGCTAAAAAAAGAACTGCCGTATATTTTAATAAAATCTTTTAACCAATTGGCAACGGTGGGGGCAGCCGGATAAGCGTCCAAAATTAAATTATCCTTAGTTAGCTTTTCTTGATTATTATAAAGTAGCGATTCCACCTGGTCTTCCAAAGCCGGATCATCGTTAAAAGTCTTAAAAATTGCTAAATTCAAAGCTTTTAAGTTTGAATTATCCGCTTTCAGCGTTGAAACTAAATCATTTTCAAAAATATCTAAAATTATTTGCCGCCGCTCTTCTAGATCACGCTCAACTAAGGGCTTTAAAGTCAAGGTCTCCTCCCCTAAAATATCGTTGATAACCGCCTCATCGCTTAAATCTTTCTTATTTAAGAGCGGACCAAAAACCTGATCAATAATTTCGGCGGCAATAAGCTCTCCACGACTCTTCTCGATTTGATATTTTTTCTCGAGATAGCTAGGAATATCTTCAAAACTTAACTCACCAATAGCAACAAGGACAACCAAGAAACTAAGTGAGGCTTCATGTTTAATTTCTATTTTCCTAACTATGGCCGCCGTGTCCGGACTATTTAAAAATTCTCTAACCGGATCCGGTAAGTCTTTAAATTTCTCTAGGCAATAGTTAAAATAATTTTGATCCATTTTTAATAAAACTTTAATTAACTTAGATAACCTCTAAGATTGTTTCGACTTCTTTTTTCTTGCTCTCTGACCATTTTTTCCAAAGTAACATTGGTTACTCGCGATTCCTCGGTGATCTCTTTAATTTCCTCTACCTGTCTTTCTGACAAAGCGCTTTGAACACCATCAAAACCGTCAACAATTTTTTCTGTTAATTTATCAATGTCTAATGACCCGCCGGTTTCTTTCACTAAGTTAGAGCGCACGCCCGCTTCGCTTTCTAAAACACGATCCACATCTGGTAGGCGCCAGTCTTCAATTTTCTTAATCATGGCCTCTTCTATTTGCTGACTATCTATTTTTGCGGCCAACATATTCGCCATCATTTTTCCCAATTCTTCATCATAACGCTTATTAGTATTAGGAATATTACCAATCAGCTTATTAGCCTGTAAGAGATCGGCCGCTTTGTAGGTTAAATCTTCATCAGTAAATCCGGCGCCATGAATTTTTTCATGCTGCGTAGTGTTATAGCTACGGGCTCTCTTAACCGAGTCGGTTTCACCTAAATATTCAATATCTGAGTTCTTTATTTCTAACTTATCCAAGCTGCCATCACTAAGGCGACTCTTAATGGCTTCTAACTGGCTGATTTTGGCAGCCTGTTCGGAGCTAGGATTAGAACCGGCCTGATTTTTAATCTTGATGGCTTCGCTATCAATTAAACTATTTAAAGCGGGCAAAGATTTCTTTAAATTATCTCCAGTCAAAACTGATCCCGCCGCTTTGCCCAAAATGGGCGCTCCTAAGGAGCCTTGTTGGTTATATTTATCCAATTGATCAAAAGATAGCTCCATTATATCTTTGTCGGCACTGCGCTGATTAGCAGCCTTAAGAGAATTTTTACCAAAAGCATCATATTTTAACCCGCCTTGACCAGGACGATGACGCATTATCTCGGGGTCATAATCTTTAAAATTAATTTTAGCATTAACATTAGAGCTAAACCCAAGATTCTTAAGCTTATCATCAAGAACTTTTAAGCCCGTCAATTTTTCACCAGACTTTTTATAAGCCTCAAGACTTAAATTAATTTTTTCAGCTTCTTCGTGAGTTATGTCTTTTCCATCTAGACCAGCTATAAGCCTGTCTCTCAATTCCGCGCCTGCTTCACCTGGAGCACCATTATTCATGGCATCTAAAACAGCTTTATTGTCAGCATCTAAACCATAATCTCCATAATAATTCTCTCCCTTAAATGGATTTTTTGACTTAGCAAGCCTATCAACGCGCCGCTGATTTCGTTCTTCTTTGGCCTTATCTTTGTCTTTATAAAAAGCTTCAAAAGCATTTGAGGTTGTGGCAAAAGATTTTCGATACTTATAAGCTTCTAAAATATTTTGGTTTTCTCGGTAATCTTTACTACGTTTTAGCGCTTCTTTTTCCGCCGCCGTCATCACTAAATTGGGATTATTCTTGGCTCGGCGAGAAAAATCTCGAACCATGGCCTCATCAGAAGCTTTACCGCCCGCGCCTAAATTAGATTCATAATTTTTTATATCCGCTTTAGCCATTTCAACCTTTTCTTTGCTAGGTGCCAGCGCTACCTTAGTTTTAAGGAAAGAGGGTAATTTCTTTTCCCCTACGCTATCAACAAACTCTTTCCCGGCCCGAGCCGATGCCTCACCGAAACCAAATTTTTCCAGATATTTTTGCCTGGAAGCAATCTTTTTCTCTTGACGACTTTTTTTCAAATCTTGGTTCCAAGTGGCCGCAAATTTTTGCAATTTTCCAGTTGGCTGCCCCGCCGCATCTGTTTTACCGGTATGAGAAACAGCATCCAAAGCCAGACTGCCCGCACCGCGTCCAATACTCTTAACTCCGGATTTTCCTAGGGCGACCGCGCCCGCGCCAATTGCGGCTCCAGCGCCGAAAACTTTCGCCTTACCTTTATTAAGATTTTTCATGCCCGCGCCAATTGCGCCGCCGGCCGCACCGCCAACTGATTGGGCAATAGTCATCCCCCCGACTAACATGCCAATAGCAATCACAAACTGAACTAAGTTGGAAACTTGCCCACCCTCAGTCGCAATCCCCGAATCTAGATCAGACAAGTTGGCCGCAAGCTCCTTATCACCAGCGTCACTGGACTGAATAGGATTTGTGCCGGTCTGTAGGGCCGCAAAAGATAACCATAAGAAAAAAGCAAGGATCGGGCCAACCAGTAAATTCTTCGTCCATTCGTCCCACCATTTACTGGCATAGCTAGCCCCTTTTCCCGGAACAGCTTGCAAGAAAAAAGCGACCGGCGACAAAACAGTTAAAATCCAAATCATTACTACCCGAATAGCTAGCATAGCTACCATTGAGGCGACCACCACGGTGGCAATAAGCACATAGAGAAAGCCAAAAATGTAGGAGGTGACCAGAGTAGCATTATTAACATCGGCGGCATCCCTAAGCTTGGTTATTTTTTCAATTCCTAAAATATTTAAAATATTGCCAGCACCAATAGCGGCAAAAGCATTAACAAAAGTGAGCATGACGACATTAGCGATATCAATAGTTAAACCACAAATTAATTTAGAAAAATTAATTAATACCGCTGCTAAAACTAATTTTGGCAGCATGTTTTTGGCACTGTATTTTTCCTGACCCAAAATAGTAGCAAAAGCGATTACTAACAAGATCAGAACAAAAAGCATGTTGCAAAGATCACGAACGATTATCCACCCATTAACTACCGCTGGCGAATTAATAAAGTCGCTGTAAGCCGCAATGTCCATAAAGACATTAACCAGCAAGATTAAAATTGCGGAAACACCACGAATTAAAACTTCAATCAGACCACCAACGATATCAGCGGCCCAATCCCAAGCAGCTAAAGCCGGTTCCGCCAAGAAAAAAACCATTAACAAAAGAGTGGCTCCAAACAACCAATAATATTTTTTCGGTAATTTTTTAAAATTAATTTTTTTCATGACCGCTAGTAATTTTCACTATTTAAATATCGCAGCGAAACCGGGGAGATTTTTAGAAACCCAATCGGTCAACATTTCCCAGAATGTTCCCACCGGGTCAGAAATAAAGGAATAGATTAAAGAAACTAAAGCAAGTATGCCAATAATAATCGCTAGCACTAATAAATTAAGAAGAGCACAACCAGCAGTCTCGGTAATTTTTAGGCCTCCAGAAGCTTCTTTAACTTCCGTGCCGCCTAAATGTTTTATTTTGGCCGGAACCCACTCTTCACCCAAAGGACCAAAAAATTTATCTCCTAAAACTTTATTTAAAAAAACATGAAGATCAATATACAAAAGCGTTAACCCCCAGCTGGTAATTAAATTGGCCCAAGCCCCTTTTAGCAAGGAGTCGGTCGCGAGTCGAACGGGATTAGTTTCTGAGGGTTTATTTTTTTCTTGCTCTTCGGTCGCCTGCAACTCTTCTTGACGACTAAGTTGAACCTGTTCGCGTAAACTCAAACTGGCACTTTCTGGCAAAGCAGCACCTAAGTTTGTCTCTCTTTTAGCAGCCTGTAGACTTCCGGCTTTTTCCGCCGCTTCGCTGTTAATATTCAACAGTTTTTCGTCAACACCCATAAACTTAAGTCAATCAAATTATACCACAAACCGTGATTAAATTTAACAATGATTACTTTTCAATTTTACTATAAAAATGGCTCTTTGGCAAAACTAAAAAACTATAATTTTCTTAAATAAAAACATTGATTATAAATAAAAAGGAGCTCTCGCTAGAGAGCTCCTTAGTAAATAAACTAGAGGTCACAATTACTGTTTTCCGACCAACCGGAACCGCTGCTTTCCAGACACTGCCACGCCCCCCAATTATCCTCAGCTTTAATCTTTATTTGATAATTATTTTTTAAATAATAATGGTAGAAAGTGTGAGGAATATTAGGATCTGGCTTGTAGTCTAAACCGCCGACTGTTTGAACCGTGCCATCTCCCCAATCAATTGTAATTCTCTTTAGAGGCTGCTGTTCTAAGTTTACTTTAGTATTGAGATTGAGGCGATAAAGCCCCGTAGCCACATTTAAGCGCCCACCGCTCACAGAGATATTATCACCGCTAACACCTGAAAGTTTAACATTGTTAATACTAGGTTTAACTTTTTGGCTAAGGTTATTGGGATGATTATCGGTGTAAGCGATCGGTGACATTTGACGAGCGAAAACGAAAGACGCCGCCCCCGAATTGTTAAGCGTGTATGAATCGCTAGCTTTATTATAAATCCAGTTGTTATAGCGATTAACAAATAAATTATTTAATTGGGTCATGGCTGTCGCTTCGCTAGGAATAGAGCCCCAAAGAGGCTTACAGGCTCCTCCTCCTCGGGCCGCACAAGTAAGTTTGTTAAATTCTGTATCACCACTCTTGTACAAGCAATAAACATTGGGGTCTAATTCACAATAACCGATATTGGCACAGCCGGAACCGGTACAGCCATAAGGGCGGCCAGCAAAGATAGTTTCATTATTCTTTTGTGAATACTGATTACGCAAATAAACAGCTCCATTCTTCTCAAAAGTAAAGTCATCTGGAAGTACGGCTGACCCAAAAGGAACATCGGCCCGATTGCGTCCAAAGGAATTATAAATAGAAGAGAAAAAGGTTGGGGTCGTTTCGGAAAAGTGAGTATTGCGACTAATCCGATTAGTCCAGGAAACGGACTCTCCTTGATCACCAGCGAATTGAGAAAATTTATTGCAAGTTATCTTAAAGGAGTCAATAGTATTGTTACTATTAGCCACATGCTTTAGAGCGCCTTCCGCGCTTTGCCCGGAGGGTAAAACCATAATTGAACTAAATTCTGTCCCTTCTGCATTTTTACTCTCATTAATATTTTCTAAATTATTGGTATCAAACTCGCTTTGCTCGTCAGTGCTGGGATCTCTTGCGTAGACAAAAGGCTTGTTATAAAGATCATTATAGGGTGCCCAGCCATCATAATATTCAAAGTCACAATTAGCAGAACTGCCGGAATATACTAAATAACTAAGAGTGTTAACCAGCTTACGCTCAGTTTTTATCTTTAGCTCTGACTGCTTGGGAATGCAATAAATGAAGACCATGTAATCGCTATCGAGCCCCGATGATTTACCGGAAGCTTCAGCAAAAACGGCAGTATATCCATCACCGCAAGCAGTTGTATTAACGCTGGCCGAATTTGAACACAAGCAACCGTCAGTGCCATTAACTATCTCCGCGCTATTACATTTTCGCAGACTTGGTTTTCCGTCGCTAAAACCTAATTCTTTATAAAGCCAAGATTCACTGTAGTTTTCGCGAGCCCCAAAGGCATGGAATTTACCCACTCTTTTTTCAACTAAAGAAAAATTTCCATCCACTTCCGTGCAATAGTAGAGCGGGAATTTACCGTTATAACCAAGCTCTGATTGATAAACACGGGCCACCGGAGAAATCTGATCAACTGGATACCAAAGCTGGCAAACTTTGGGGTTGGCCGGATCGCGCTCTAAGCAATAACCATAGAGACCATCTTTGATAACATTGTTATTTACTGATAGACAAGAAAGACTATCACCCTCAGGATATAAACGACACTCTTTAGCAATATACTTATTATCACCAACCTGTAAAACCGGTTCTATATAAATATCATCAAAATAAACATAACCTTGAGCTAAATTATCAGCGTCTGAAGTTAAGAAAATCTTAATCAGCCCAGAGCTAGGAGCCGTAAATTTTTTAATCTTCCTTTCCCAGCCTTCGGCCGCCCGGTCAACAAAGGTCGCAATAACCTGATTTTTATCATCAGTAATGATTAACTTGGCGCTGGCATTAGAGTTTTTGGTGTTTACTAAATAATTAATAAAGTAAGTTTTCCCCTTAGAGACGCTGATGGGTGAGTTTTCGGCATGTGGAGAAATCTGATAATAGTTTAAAACTTTTAAATAACCAACACCTTCAGCGGGATAGTCGGTGGTGGCCTGATCCGGACTTAATACTAAACTATCACCACTAATTCCCTTATCAAAGACACAGGGACGAGATCTTTCTGCCCATAACTTGGAGCTGCTAGAGACATCAATATCGCGACGACAGGAAAGACTATAAGCGTTAGTCTCAAAAGTGAAAGTTGCTTCAGCGTGACCACCCACCTCTTTCATCTGCCCCAGATAATAATTATCCAACAAGGCGTAGCCAGTAGTATTTTTATTATTAGGATCCATTGGATCACGATTTGAATTGGTGTGAGAGATAAAACTAGAGCATTCATTTTTATCGTCTAGTTCATTACACTCGCCGATCTTATAACAGGTTCTCTCGCCTGTTTCCGGATCTTCAACATAGGTTTGGCAAGAAAGCCAATTAGAGCAAACCCGATCCGGCTCAACTTTAATTATCTGGTTGGCGGTACAGTCATTACCGGAGCAGGAAGCCGGCGCTTGCCCCTTCTTGGTTCCTAAAGCGCTATAAATATTCGTTCTTAAGCCATTGGCTCCCGATTGACTGCGCTCATTAAAGAGGACACAGCCATTATCGACATCAACAAGACCATTACAAGATTGTAAATCTAATTGAGCTTTTAACTGGTAATTAATTATCGCCTCCCGTAAATAAACCGAGGCCCCATAACTACTTCGATAAATACGAACGCGAACTGAACCACCCGGACTTATTAAATTCTGGACATAGAACAAGGCCTGATTATTTGACACAACAATTTCTCTCGTCGGAGCACTTAAAAAGTTTTGCTGATCAAGCGGCCGGAGCTCATTTTCCTCATCTCCTTCACTCACAATCACAACCCGCAGTCCCGAAACACTACCGTCTGTAGAAATAGTGTAGAGGCGGTTAGCCTTCAAGGTTACCTCTTGATAACCTGAGCTCCAACCATCACGATCGTTGCCGTCAACTTTGCCGCCAGTAGGATTATAAAGTAAATTGCTCGCATGCTCGCTCAGCGGATCAATATATTCGGTACATCCTGAGGCTTCCGCCGAGCATAAACCAACTTTATTTCGCGGCGAGGGCACTAAATTACCATTTAGACCTAAGGTGCGACCATAATCAACCAAGCATTCATAATCATTTTCGTCGGTTAAGCATTGGGAGCCGCCGCAGTCGGCATTAGAAACACAAACTACTCCCGTATTTTCATTTTTATCAATTTGACCATTATTATTAGCATCGCAACGTTTAACTGGAGTTTGCAGCCATTTACCATTGCGGTAAAAACAAGTATTGGTGCCTGGATTTTTGAAATAACTAGCGGAACCATTTTCGTAAAGCCAAGCGTCACAACCTACCTCATTAACCTGACAAAGAGGGCTACGGTTTTTATCGCGATACAAATCGGGCTGCAGTCGCTTAAAGGTTTGCCCCCAAGAAGAAACTCCGAGTGTATTTTGAATAGTGCCGAGGCGAGTACAGCCAGTAGCCGCTTGATTGCATTGCTTACTCTGATCAAAAATCATATAAACCGCCTCATTGCCTGGAACCAAGTGACAGCCGGGTGCCCCCTCTTCGCAAGCTGAAGTCCAATTACTATCTTTAGGTTTTTGGTTATAAGTAAAGCTAAAGAAATTGGAATTATTATTAGTTTGAACTAAGAGTTCACAACCCACGGCTGAGTCCCGGCAAAGCTCACTAAATTGGCGTAAATAATGAAGACCACCGGAACGATCCGCATAACCGGCACAACCTAGATTATAATTTGGCCCCCGATAAACATCATTGATGTCATAAGAGCAAACATCAGGAATAGCGCTTGACCCCTTTACTAAATAATAACGATCAGTAATTTCGCTAACAACTAAATTATCCAAGAGAACTCCACCAGTAGTTTCCACTCGCAAGCGTTCCGTCCCGGGACGATGATCAAGGGCGCCTAAGCTCAACTCATAAGTTTGCCAGCCGCCGTTTAATTTAAGATCGCCACTATCATTAGTTGGTGTTACTCCAAAAACCGCTACCTCATTATCGGCATTTACAAAAGAGAAGCGAAGACTAGCACCAGCATTTAGAGGTTTGGCTAAGAATTTTAAAGTATAAGCCGCACCCTCTTTGGCATAATTTTCCGCATCAGTAAAGGCGGTACCACTGACAGCCAGTGATTGCCCTTCCTTAAAAATAGAATCTGAATTGAGCGTACCGCCGCTAAACCCTGTTTGACCCTCAAAAGTATAAGTTTCAGCCATTCTCAAAGCATTCCCCTTCTTACCATTATATTCTCGGCAACCAACACTGGCCGCCCCACAGGTTTTTCCTTCTTGAGGAATTGCTTTGTAAACACAGGCTTTTTGCTGCGGATCCCAAAGTCCACCATTTTTACAAACCTGGCAAGATCGAATAAAATCATCCCAACTTTTATCGACCCCGGTACACTCTGACTGCTTTAAAGTGGAGTCGTAATTTTTTGTATTTAAACGATAAGAGTTACAGTTATTGGAACAAGTGACTGTTTCCGAAATTAGATGATAAGTAATCCGCCCATCTTTACTGTAAAATTCTCGGCAATCAGGATTATAACGAGGATCAGAAGGAGGCAAATTATAGATGTCTTTACTACAATCAGCGCTAGTGTCGGAATCAATTAGGTAAGGAAGACCATTAGGATTCTGTCGCAAAGACATCACCACCAGCTGAGAATTATCCCAAGAATAGAAATCGCCACAAGAAGCTTCTTGAGGCTTCACACATTGTTTAAGTTGAGAATAATACTCAATTCCTTCGCCACCCTGTTCCACCTTATCAAGATTGGTAAAGCTGGCACAACCGGCTTCAGAAGCGGCACAAGCAGTCATTAATTCAGGGATAACATTATCGGCACTGGCAGAAAAAATACTTGACTCTTTAGCAATGTAAACATCGTAACCATCACATTGCGAATCGCAATAATCACTTTCGTTAGCCTTAGCGGCTACTTCAAAATTATCGCCGACTGAACGGAAAAATTCGCAGCCGACGTCTTCCTTGTTACATTTACGGGCATAATCAGAACAGACTGCGGGCGCGCCTTCTTTTAAAGTGTAGTTGCCAGTAGCCGAAGAGGTGTAACAAAGTGATTCTAAATAGTTTGGTAATAGTTTTTGATAAATTGGATATTTACCATAATAACTAAAAGCCGTCTGACGACCATTAGGAGTTAGTTTTAAGTTGCGGACTAAAAATTTAACATTACTGCCATAACCAGTTAAATAGAAGTTAAGCGTCGTTGTCTTTTCTTGGGTAATAGAAAGACGCACCCAATCACGACTACTAGTTTCCACCTGTTTAATTGGCCCGCCAAAAGTCAACACCAACTTATCTCCAGAAATAATTTTCACATCCGCAGAAAGAGTATAAGACCAATTACTAATCGCCGTCATATTTTTAGGCAACACACTACCTTTTTCATCAGAATAAAGCATAACACCGTTGCCGCCACTAACCTGCAAAGCTTTGCCGCCGTCATTAACAATTTCGCCAGCAACAGACGCTCCTTCAAGCGGCCAATGCCAGTTCACAATACTATTGGTGTCACCCACCTGATTCAATAAGAAGCCGCCATCCATGACATAATTAACCTCATCCCAGCCTGGTTTACCCCGTAAAAATTGAGTGCAGCCCTCGTCGCTCGCCTCACAAGATGGAGCGCGATTATTTAGAAATAATGGATAATTCTTATCCCAAGTAAAAGAACCGTTGGTTGGATTATAAGAACCCTGAGCATAATATTCGCGACAACCAACATTATTGGCGTCACAAGTACTATAGTCTAAAGTATTCTCCAAAAAAGACAGAGCTTGATTATCGGTCGCATTAGTAAAGGTTTGGCAGGTATTAAAAACGGGTTCGCAAGTATCAGTGTTAAAGCGCCAGGTCCGCCGCTCTTCATTACAGTACCCGTATAATTCACACGAGCCATCTACTTTTTCCTTAATACAAGTCTGGTTATCCGCACAGTAATCAGTAGCTCGAGAAATCATTAACGATGATACACCTTCCACCTCTGGGCTGACATAACTGCTAAGAATCTGACTGCCGGCCCCTTCTTTGGCACAATAATTAAGCGGGGCTTTAAGCACCCAATTAGGGTCAATTTTCCCTTGACACCAAGAGGCATTGCGATCGGTAAAGTCGGAGGAGAACTGGTTATAATCATCGCTACCGTCAAAACAAGAAACCAAATCTTGAAAAGTAGCCTTAACATTATTTTCAGCGACATAATTAAAAGCCTCTTCCCAAGTAATAGGGACAATGCGATATTTTCGTAAAATACTAGCACTGCGAGTATTATAAGTACTTTCCGATTTAGGATCGCCGCTAATTTGCCAGTCTCCATGCAAGTACCCTTCTTTTAAAGCCTCCCCCACAGTTAATTTATTGGCAATGGCTTGTGAAAACTTATCATCAATCACACAGTTGTTAGGTCCGGGATTACTTAAATCTGGACAAGCAACCAACTCTCCTAAAATACTATAGTCACCACGGACATCAAAACGAGGCTTGACCACGCTCGATAGTTTTTCGCTAACGATTGTTTCGCCATACTGCACGAGAGATTCAAATCCGCTGCTTCTTAAATCATCAAATCGACTAATATCTAAAGGCTGACTGGTACTTTTGCCTTTATTAATTTCTCGCATTACTCGCTGAAAAGATTCATAGGCGAGTTGGTTTAGAAAAATATTGGTCGCATCAACCAAAGCATCACCAGTAGTTTTAAGAAGGTTCTCCCGTTGGAGATCTTTTGCTCCTTCTAAATCATCTCTGGCCTGGCCGGGAGCGCTTTCTAGTTTACCGGCAATATTTCTGACATCTAGCCAGCCCTGAGTAATGGTGTTTTTATCTTTTTCATCTTCTTCCGCCTTAGTACTCACCTCTTGAACGCGCCCAAAAAGAGTGAAAGCGGCTGATAGTTCACTACCGCCCGGATCAAAAGAAGCCTTAATACCTTTTAAATAATCACCGCTCTCCATCGCCGCTAACTTTTCATAAGCCGAGCTGTAATTATTAACTAAATTACTTAAAGTACAATCGGGTTTATCGGGATAAAGAGTCTGCACTAAACCTAAACCAATTTTGGCCTGAATATTCGGTGATGGTGGCTGGCAAAGATCCGCCTCCCAGGCCTGGCCTAAGCCATCAATAAAATCACCAGCCGCGGCATCGCCAATATTTTTCCAATACTCACTAAAGTCTTCAACAACATAAGTTGGTTTTTGCCCCTCTCCAGCGGAAGCAACATATTTAGCGGCATCAATGGCAACCCGATTTAAAGTATTGCGTACGGTTGTACCAATTAAATTAGCACCAAAAGTCTTCCAAATTTTAGCCAATTTTTCTTTAAGGGTTAATTTTGTATCAGCCAGTATTTGAGGAATAGAGGAAACCTCAGCGGTGACGGTCGGCACCGCCTGGGCAGGCTGCAAATTTAAATTGAATACAAAAAAAGCCGACAGCAGCAGTAAAAGCAAAGAGCCGGCTTTAATTTTTGAAGACAATGAGTTTTTCATATTATCGCAATAAATTGCCTAATTAAAAAAGTAAAAATTACTCCTCCGGCGGAGCTAATTCTGATGAATCACCTAATTCTGCCTCCTCACTGTTAATTGAAACCTCGGGAAGTTGCGCCGCCAGTATTTCTTCATACATTGAGAGTAAATCCTCATCACTTAAAAGTTCTACTTGCTCAGGGTTAGCGCCACCTTGAAGTAAAATTTGACGAATAGTATCAGCATCCCCTTCTCCCGACAAAGCTAAAATTAATAATTCTTGATCAATAAGACTGGCTGGCGTGGTGTCAGTTGTCTCTATTTCTGGTGTAATGATGCTTTCTGGATTGGTGGCCAACAAACCACAATTTGCCCCTTCCGCGCAGAGAGGATCAGCTCCTTTTCTAACCTCATCAAAATCAGAGAGACCATCGCCATCGGTATCTACTAAATAAGGAGAAGTTTTATAAATATTAATTTCATCCCAATCAGTTAGGCCGTCGCCATCAGTGTCTTTAGTTCTTTCGGCTAAAGCCGCCGCCTCTTGCTCTTTGGCTGCTTGCTGAGCGAGCGCCATTTCTTCCTTACTAGGCGCAAAAGGCTGGGTTAAACGAGAATTAAACTGCCAAACCCAAACCGCTAAAATAGCGACTGCTAAAAAAGATAAACTAAAAACCGCCTTCTTGCGACGAGACGACAGAGAAGAAACGGGGCCTAGAGATGAGTCTCGACTCATAATTTATTGCTAATATTTGTGCCTTGATTATAACACAAAAGACCGCGCCGTCGCAAACAGTTTTTGCCAATCATCGAGACTTAATTCTTCGGCTCTAATTTGTGGTGGCAGATTAGAAGTCTTTAATATTTCCGTTACTGTGGCTAAATCAAGATTTAGGCCAGCAGCTAAGTTATTTTTGAGCATTTTTCTTTTAGCACTAAAACCAATTCGAGCTAAACGAAAGAAAGCTTTTTTTTCAAGAGCGCTATAAGCACTGCTACGGCCAGAATTCAGTTTCAGCCTGACTAAAGCACTATCAACCTTGGGCTCCGGCCAAAAATTCCCCGCTTTAACCAAGCGAATTATTTCAGGCTGGCTATAAAACTGAACCGACAACGACAAAAGACTCATTGCCCCCGGTTTCGCGGCTAGGCGCTGCGCCACCTCTTTTTGTAAAAGCAAAACCATTCGTTCCGGCGCATTTTTTTGCTCCAAAAAAGTTCTCAAAAAAATCGAACTGATATTATAAGGCAAATTAGCAACAATTTTATAACCAGCCGGCAAATTATCGGGATTAAAACGTAAAATATCCTGATTAAGCAAAGTGACGTTGGTTACCGCCTGTGAATCAAGAGCAGTTTGCAGAAAATTAGCCAACTTATCATCTAACTCCACTGTTACTACCTGCCCCGCCGCTTTCGCTAAACGGGCCGTTAAAAAACCAAGTCCCGGCCCCACCTCTAAAACCGTGTCATTTTTAGTTAGTTCGCCGGCAGCGATGATATCATTATAAACGCTTTCGGTTACTAAAAAATTCTGCCCCTTAGAACGATTGGGGTGGAGATCATAAATACGACATAATTCCTTCATTTGTTGAGCGAGGTCCATGATTAGCGAATTACTAAATTAAGCAATTTTCCCGGAACATAAATCTGACGAATAATTTCTGCCCCCTCGAGCCACTTCGAGACAGTCGGATCGTCTTTGGCCAGCTCGACAATGTCATCGGTCGTTAAATTTACCGACACGAGGAGCGACGCTCGCAACTTGCCATTAATCTGAACCGCCAAAGTGAAAGTTTCTGCTTTAACTAACTCCGGTTCATATTGAGGCCAAGGACTTAAAGCTAAAAAATCGCTGTGCCCTAAGCGTTCCCAAAGCTCTTCGGCTAAATGAGGAGCAAAGGGCTCTAAAAGACGTAAAAATTTACCTAAATTATCAGCGCTAAGTGGCCACTCGCCAGTCTTATTTTTTAACTCATAGAGGCGATTAACAAAAATCATCAGCGCCGAAATAGCGGTATTAAATTTAAAACTTTCAATATCATCAGTGACTTTTTTTATGGTTTGGTGTAAAAGCACGACCGCCGACTCATCATCAACCCCCGCAGAGCCAGTAAAAATTCTTTCGACACGATCTAAAAACCTGGAAACACCGCTTATTCCCTGACTACTCCAAGGCTTCATTTCCTCTAGGGGGCCCATAAACATTTCGTACAAACGCACAGCATCGGCGCCGCTTACAGCCACTAAACTATCAGGATTAACAACATTCCCTTTAGACTTACTCATTTTATTTCCGTCCTCGCCCAAAATAATTCCTTGATGACGCAGACGCAAGAAGGGCTCATCAAAATCAAGATAGCCATATTTTTTTAGAACCTTGGTAAAAAAGCGGGCGTACAATAAATGCAAAACGGTATGTTCAGCGCCGCCTAAGTATAAATCCACTGGCAGCCACTCTTTAAGTTTTTCCGGAGCGGCAAAAACAGCTTGATTTTTAGGATCAGCGTAACGTAAGAAATACCAAGAAGAACAAACAAAAGTATCCATCGTATCACTCTCGCGACGCGCCGAAGCGCCACAACTCGGGCACTTGACTTGATGGAAGGAGGAAGAATTTTTTAATGGCGATTCGCCAGTCGGCCGAAAATCAACATCTTCCGGCAAAAGAACCGGTAGATCTTTTTCCGGGACCGGAACAGCACCGCATTTTTCACAATAAATAATAGGAATGGGCGCCCCCCAATAACGTTGTCGTGAGACCAACCAATCGCGTAAACGATAATTTATTTGTTCCCCTCCCTGACGGGTGCGTTCTAAAAAATCGGACATGCGCTGACGGGCAACAGCCGAGTTTAAGCCGGTATACTCACCAGAATCAATCAATAAGCCATCCTCCGTAAACACTCCCTCCGGAGCCGAAGTTTCAATTTCTGGCTGAATAACGGTGGTAATTGGTAATTGGTATTTTTGGGCAAAAGCATAATCTCTCTCATCATGAGCCGGCACCGCCATCACTGCCCCAGTGCCATAACCCGCTAAAACATAGTCCGCAACAAAAACCGGAATCTTTTGATGATTAAAAGGGTTAACCGCTTCGAGGCCAACCAAGGGGACACCGGTTTTATCTTTATTTAAATCCGTGCGCTCGAGCTCGGTTTTTTTAGTCACCTGCTCTAAATAATCAGCCACGGCCACAGAATTTTCTAACTGAGGCAAAAGCGTTGCCACCAAAGGATGTTCAGGCGCCAAAACTAAATAAGTACAACCAAAAATAGTATCAAGACGAGTAGTAAAGACCTCGACCTTAAACTCAGTTTGATCAGAAGTTAACAAAGTAAAATTTACCGCTGCTCCAACTGAACGACCAATCCAATGACGTTGCCCCAATTTAGTAGATTCAGGCCAATCAAGATGATCTAACCCGGATAAAAGTCCGGAAACTTTTCGCCCCTCATACTCCTGATCTTCAATAAAATCGGTGATCTTAAAAAACCACTGCTCTAAATCTTTTTGAATTACTTTATTGCCGCAGCGTTCGCAAACGCCACCTTCAGCTTGCTCGCGCGCTAAAACTGTTTGACAACTTTCACACCAGTTAACCTTGGCTTTCTTTTTATAAGCCAAACCATTTTTATACATCAGTAAAAAAAGCCATTGGGTAAAACGGTAATAGCTCGGATCGCTGGTAATAACCCGTCGTGCCCAATCATAGGAAACGCCTAAACTATCAATCTGTTTAGTAAAAGTAGCGACAGCATTTTTAATGGTTTCCGCCGGATGCACCCCCGTCTTAATAGCATAATTTTCGGCTGGCAAGCCAAAAGCATCAAATCCCTGAGGATGCAAAACGCGATACCCCTGTCCCCTCGAAAAACGGGAATAAATATCGGTGGCGGTATATGATTCAACATGGCCGACATGTAAACCGCTCCCTGATGGATAAGGGAACATATCTAAAATGTAGCGTTTAGGACGATTATCAATTTCCGGAGTTTTAAAAATCTCCGCCGCGCGCCATTTCTCTTGCCATTTAGCTTCAATTTTTTGAAAATTATACATAAAAATAAGTTAAAGAAAAAAGTCTAATTTTTCTTGAGCATTTTTGGAGTTTAGCGAGAAAACAGCTAAAAAGCAAGGTTTTAAGTGCCAAAAAGATAAAGAGTCGGTAGACAGTTTTTTAGCCTAAAGAACTATCAAAATTGGGCAATGATCCGAGCCCTCGACTTCATCTAAGATAGCCGCCGTTTTTATTTTCGGTAATAATTTTTCGGAAACGCAAAAATAATCAATCCGCCAACCAATATTGCGAGCGCGCGCGTAAGCGCGATAACTCCACCAAGTGTATTGAATCCGGTTACCATTTAAAGCGCGATAAGTATCAATAAAGCCGGCCGCTAAAAATCTATCCATCCAAGCGCGCTCTTCGTAAGTAAAACCAGCGCTACCAATATTTTCTTTAGGCCGCGCTAAGTCAATTTCCCGATGCGCCACATTGTAATCGCCAGTTAAAATAACTGGTTTTTTAAGCTCTAGTTCTTTTAGCTTTTTCTGCAAGGCTTCATTAAAGACTAACTTGTAAGCCAAGCGCGACAACTCGGCATTGGCATTGGGAAAATAACAATTAACCAAATAGAAATCGGCAAATTCTAAAATCTGCGTGCGCCCCTCATCGTCAAATTCCTTAAGACCTAAACCGCTAATACTAAGAGGCGGATCAATATCTTCTCGGACTAAAGTCGCCGTACCGCTATAACCCGGCCGAAGGGCCGAATTCCAATACTCCCGATAACCGGGAAAATCAAAGGCGGCTTCAGCCTTAGCGGCATCAGAAATTTTAATTTCTTGTAAACAAATAATTTCCGGACGTTCAGTTTCTAAAAATTCCCGAAAGCCTTTTTTTAAAACGGCCCGAATGCCATTAACATTCCAAGAGATAATTTTCATGCTGTAATTTTTTACTAAATTATGTATAATAAAAGTATAATTAAAAAAGCTAAAAGAGACAATTTATGGCAAAAAATCTCGGAAATCTGAATCTGGAAGAGCGCACTAAATATTTGGCTCTTAAAGAAAAATATAAGAAAAAATTAACCCCTTGGTATAAGCGCTGGTGGGGAATAGTGCTAATTATTATCCTCGGTTTAGTTTTAGTCGGGCTAGTAGCAGCGGGATTTTATATCTCTAATCTCACGACCAGAATTCTTGATGGTCAAGAGGTGGAACTTTTAATCAACAACTCAGAGAATGAACTTTTGCAAAAGATTAACCCCGAAGAAATAAATCTCGATCGAGCAATCTATGGTCCGGGGACTAATTATTCCCTAGGTCCAGACGATGCGCTAATCACTATTGTGGAATTTGCCGACTTTGCCTGTCCCTACTGTGCCAAAGCTTATAAAATTGCGGAAAAGCTAAATACTCGCTACCCCGATCAAGTAAAATTCATTTACCGTGACTTACCTTTACACGAAACCTCGATTGATTTAGCTTTAGCCGCCCGTTGTGCCGGCGAACAAGGGAGGTTTTGGGAAATGCATAATCAATTATTTGCCAACCAAAGCGCCCTCACGACTCTTGATACTGAACTTAAAAGCACTATTTATGATCTAGCCGGAACCCTAGGTATTAATGCCGCTCTGTTTGATAAATGCTTCTCCGAGAAAAAGTATACTACTAATATTGCTATTGACTTAGAAGACGCGATAACTCTTCAAGTTGAAGGAACACCATCCTGGTTTATTAATGGTCGGGTGATGACCGGCTATTTAGAGGATACCGCTTTTATAACAATGATCGACAATTATTTAAAAACTCTAAATGAATAGTTATTTTTTATGTCTTCCCTAACAACGCAAGTACGAGTTCATGGCCGCGGTGGCCAAGGAGTAGTAACCGCCGCTGAGTTAGTAGCTTTGGCAGCCACCTTGGACGGCAAAGAAGCACAGGCCTTCCCCTTTTTTGGCGTCGAGCGCAGCGGCGCGCCGGTGGTTTCTTTTGCCCGTCTCTCTAAGACGCCGATAAAAACTCGCGAACAGATTTACCGGCCCGACTATTTAATTGTTCAAGATGAAACTTTAATTGGCGATAAAAACATTCTGGCCGGCGCTCACGCTCAAACAAAAATTATTATTAACACTTCACTAAGTAATACCGAAATTTTCCAGCAATTAAAAAAATCCTCCCCGAAGATAAAAATTCACCAAAAAAATATTATTTGTACTCCGGCAACAGTTGTCGCCTTAAAAGTGATTGGAAAAAATATAGTCAATACCGTTATTTTAGCGGCCCTGGCGAAAAATAGTTCTCTCTTTTCTTTGGACTCTCTAAAGGAAGCGGTGCGGGAAAAATTAAAATCCAAAGGGAAAGATGTTGTTAATAAAAATTTAAAAGCAATTACTTTAATTTATGAAAGTTAAGGAAAAAAAGACCGCGCCAAAAATATTGCGACGGCCAATTAGTCAGCCTAACAGCGCTACCACCAACAAAACTGGCTCGTGGCGGATTTACCGACCCGTCACTGACTACAATACTTGTATTGGCTGTTCTTTATGTGCCAAATTTTGTCCGGACGCTTGTATAAAAATGGTCGCGCAAAAAGAGCACCACAATAAATTAAAACCGGAAACCGATTTAGATTATTGTAAAGGCTGCGGCCTGTGTGCCGCCGAATGCCCCGTTAAGGCAATTAAGATGGTTGAAGATTTTTAATATGAGCGTAACAAAAAAACAATTTTTAGAGGGAGCGGCGGCGATTGCGGAGGTGGTAAGCCGAATCAAGCCAACAGTAGTTAGCGCTTATCCAATTACTCCCCAAACTCACATCGTTGAGGATTTAGCCCAGCGAGCCGTCGACAAAAAAGCAACCTATGAATACGTCCGAGCGGAGAGCGAATTCGCCGCGGCCTCAATTATTTTAGGGGCCAGCGCCACCGGAGCGAGAACCTATAGCGCTACCTCCTCTCAAGGTTTACTGCTAATGACGGAAGTTTTATATAACCTCTCCGGCCTGCGTCTACCGGTAGTAATGACGGTGGCGAACCGCGCAATTTCCGGACCAATTAATATTTGGAATGACCATTCCGACATTATGGCTTTACGAGATTGTGGGGCTATTTTACTTTTTGCCGAAACCCACCAAGAAGCAATTGATCAACATGTCTTAGCTTACAAAGTTGCCGAAAATTTGAATCTACCGGTTTTGGTTAATGTGGATGGTTTTATTTTAACCCACGCTTTTGCGAGCTGTTATCTGCCCGATCCCCAAACGATCAAAAAATTTCTTCCGAAACGAAACCTGGTTGCCGGAGAATATCTTGACCCAAAACATCCAGTAACTATGGGTGTTTTTGGCGGACCCGATACTTACCCTCAATTTCGCGGTCAACTACAAAAAGATTTATTAGCCGCTTCGGAAACGATAAAAAAAGATTATATTGCTTGGAAAAAAATCTTTCCGACCCCTAAGGATAAGCGAGTCTTAATTGATAATGGCTTAATTGAATACTACGGCGTCAAAGGAGCAGCCCTAGTTATTATCGCCCTGGGAACAGTTTGCGGCACCATTAAGCAGGTCTTAGATAATTACAATAGTAAAGTAGCTTTATTAAAAATTCGCTGCTACCGCCCCTTCCCGACGACCGAAATAAAACAAGCTCTTCGGGGAGTAAAAAATATTTTGGTTTTGGAAAAAAGTTATGGCCTGGGCCACGAATCACCCCTAAAATTAGATTTGAGTGCGGCGCTATGGGGAGAAAAAATTGATTTACATGCTGAAGTTTTAGGATTGGGCGGACAAGATGTTACGGAAAAACAAATTTTAAATTTAATCAAGCGCTATGAAAAATAAATTAGCGATTTTTTTTGTAACGATTATTTTTTTAAGCACTGGGACTGTCGCCGCGGCAGCTCAGCGTGAATTTACCTTTACTCCTCAAGTCGGAATTCCCGGCTCTGAGTTTCAGGTTGGGGAAAATATTTCAGTTGGAGAAACTAAAAATGGCACTACCAGCAGTACTTTACTCGCTGACTATATTAGATCTTTTTATATTTACGCTTTAAATATTTTAGGCGTCCTCGCTGTTTTAATTTTGATGGCTGGAGGTGTGCAGTGGATTATTTCCGGTGGCAATACCAAGAAGATTGAAAGTGCTAAAAAAATGATCAGTGGTTCTCTTTTTGGAAGTTTTTTACTTCTTGGTTCTTATTTTATTTTAAATACCATTAATCCCAATTTAACAAAGTTGCCGGCGATTGAGATGCGGTCAATCGAGTACGTAGATCTTGGCTGCTGCGATAAAGCCCTAAAGAGTGGTAAGGCGGAAATGATTAGTTCCCAAAATTGCGAAGAAAAAGATTTTCATCCTGATGGTTATGGAGTGGCTGGTGAAAAATGCGAACCCTATATTTGTTGCATTGAATATAATAATGACGCTAAAGATTTGGTTAAAGCTTGCTCTAAAAAACTTGCTAAGGATTGTTCCGGATCTAATATGTCTGTTGGTGCTGGAGAGTGCAACGAACTACCAGCTTGTAATGGAGCTAGTGTTACTGACGCTAATTGTGCTGGCGTTAAAAATGGAGAGGAAGCAAAAGAAACTGATCAAGCAGCAGTACATAAAATAAAGTATTGGTGCTTTAACGGGAAACTTTATACTGGAGCCGGAACAGTTGGTGAGCCTTGCGGCACCAAAGAGGGCTCCCTTTGCTTTAGCTTAAGTGATGGTGAATCTTGTAACCGCGATTGGGCTAGCGGTGGACGGAATTGCGATAATTCCACTTGCTGTGAAGCTTATGCCGACGGAACAATAAAAAAATAATTATGCCAAATTATAAAAACCAAAAATTGTGCCCGGGACATAACGCTTGCGCTGGCTGCGGCGAGCTAGCCGCCGTGCAAGCGGCTCTAAGAGGCTTACCGGCCGAGGTAATCATCGCCAATGCCACCGGCTGCATTGAAGTGACAACGACATCTTTTCCGGAAAGCTCTTGGGGGATACCTTGGATACACTCCTTATTTGAAAATGCCGCCGCCGTTGCTTCGGGAGTTTTAGCAGCCTTAAAAGCTAAAGGAGATAATAAAACTCGGGTGGTCGCTATTGGTGGTGATGGCGCCACCTACGATATTGGCCTGGGCCTAATTTCGGGGATGTGGGAGCGCGGCGAACGCATTCTCTACATTTGCTTTGATACTGAAGCCTATTCTAACACCGGCATTCAAGCTTCTGGAGCCACTCCTTATGGGGCCAGTACCACCACCACTCCTAGCGGTCAAGGTGTTTCTGGTGCCACCACTCACAAAAAAGATTTACTGGGGATCGCTTTGGCTCACGGCTTAAAATATGTCGCCCAAAGTACGGCCGGCTTTCCTGATGACATTACTAACAAAATAAAAAAAGCTTTAGCTGTAGACGGTCCTAGTTATGTTCAGATTTTAGCACCTTGTATTCCGGGCTGGAAAATAAAAAACAATGAAGCCGGACAAATGGGAAAATTAGCGGTTAAAACAGGTCTTTACCCCTTACTTGAATACACTAATGGGGAGCTAACCGCTTCCAGTATTACGGCTAAGTTCACAGCGGCGCCACTGGCCGACTATTTAGGTCGCCAAGGACGTTTTAAAAATCTAAACGCTGGCGATTTAAAAATAATTACCAAAATTGTTGAACAAAATATCTCTAAATATCGGTTATGAAATTAATCTCTAATAAAAATTTAATCGCGGTCACCTTATTATTTTTAGGAATATCTTTTTTTATTGCTCTTCCCGCTCAAGCTGATGTTTGTGTTTGGACTCGAGCAGAAAGAATTTCCGGCACTCCTGGCGCGGTCGGCTCAGTTATAACCCCTGGAAGTAACGACCGCTTTGTTTGCCCAGGCAATACTGTTAACGGAACAGCTTGCGTCGGTGATAAACCTACCGAAGGCGCTTATACCTATCTTTGTTGCTGCACTAAAGAACAGGCCCCTCTTAGAGAGCCTAAATTTACAAACCCTTCAGATACTTGGCAGGTAGAAATTCCGGGTTTAGAAAGATTAAGTGAAGTTGACTGCTCTAATGGTGTCTGTAAAATTCCCTGGATTTCTGAATATTCTTTTGGCCTCTATAGTTTCGCCCTTAATATTGCTAGCATTTTAGCGGTTTTAATTTTAATGGCCGCGGGTGTAATTTGGATTGTTTCTGGTGGCGACCAAGGAAAAATCGCCACGGCCAAAAATATGATCACCGGCAGTGTCACTGGCTTAATTCTCCTGGTGAGTGCTAATTTAATTTTAAGTTTTATTAACCCTGATTTAGTAAAATTAAAAAGTCTGGAAATTGCTTATATTGAACCCCTAGAAATTAACCCCGATACCGATGTTACTGAATTAGGAGAAGCCGCCCAAGCCGCCAACCCCTACCAGGATGCTTGCGCGGCTAGCAAAAAAGGGGATTATTCTTTATGTATGGCCTTAGGCGAAACACAACCAGCGGGCCTAACAACAACCAAGGCTATTAATGGCTCGACTGTTTTTATTGAGCAATCTGTTCTCAGCGCCTATCTATCAGCAATGGAATGTGTCAAAGAAAAAAATGGAGGCAATTTGCCTTTTGGGATTAATAACGCTTGGCGATCCCCAAAAAGACAGGTCGAACTAAGATTAAAATATGAACAAGAAGGAGGCAGTAAAGCCGCTCTGCCTTGCTGTTCCAATCATGGCTCTGGGCAAGCAATTGATATTAACTATCTTAAAGGAAAGATGAGCTGGGCTTATAACGAGGATAGCGGCTTAAAAGAGTGCATGAACGCTAACGGTCTTTACGCAAATATTTTAAGCGAGCCTTGGCACTGGTCACCAACTGGGAAGTAAAAAAAGACCCGAATAAATATTCGGGTTTTTTAATTAACTTTTTTAACAAACCCGGTCCATGGCCTGATTAGCCAATTTATCCGCCTCTTTATTAAGTTCTCTCCGAACATGAAAAAATCGACAGTGCGAAAAACCTAAAGAAAGGTTATAAACTTTAAGAAATAAAGGAGCCAAATCGGCATTTTTTACTTTATACTCCCGATTTAATTGCCTAACAACTAATTCGCTATCTAAATAACAATCAACTTCCGTGGCTTTTAGCTCTTGGGCCTTTTGAAGCGCCGCGATTAAGGCGCGATACTCTGCTTGATTATTAGTGGCTTTCCCTAAATAATCAGAAATCTCGGCCAACACGACTCCCGCTTCGTCAGTCAAAACAGCACCAATGCCCGCTGGCCCAGGATTACCCCGGGCGCCGCCATCACTATGAATAATAATTTTTTTAGCCATAGAATTAATTTTTACTGCTGGGGCGTAAATCAATTATTTTTAATTGCGCTTCACGCCGACCGTTAAACTCATTAACTTCTAAAGTATAAACAATATCAATTTTATCGCCAATAGCTAAATCCGGGTAACTAAGCGCCAAATTAAAGGCGAGACCCCAAAGATAATGCGGTTTAGCCGCCGTGGTCAGGCGCAATTTTAGATGCTGGTTTTCTTGTCCTAAAAAAATCAGATCAGACACTAAAACATTATAACTAACAAACTTCGGTTGCGGGTTATCTTGTCCATAAGGTTCTAACTGTTTTAATTTTTCAGCTAAAGCTAGATTTAAGTCTTCCCAAGGTAACTCCGCTTCAATTCTTAAAAGTGGGAAAAGTTCTTGTCCTGCTAAAGATTCGGCTACTGCCGCCCTTAAACTAGTAATAAACTCCTGTAAATCGGCCTCCGTGGCGATTGAAAAACCGCAAGCCATGGGATGGCCACCGAATTTAGCTAAATATTTTTCTTGCGCTGTTAAAGCGGCAATTAAATTTAATTCCTTAATTGAACGCCCCGACCCCTTAAAAGAAGTGGCCCCGAATTCATCATGAAGACGGGAAATTATTAAAGTCGGTCGATAATAACGTTCACAGATTCGACCAGCCACTAACCCAATAACCCCCTCATTCCAGTCCTCACCCTCAGGCGCAACCCCAATAATAAGAGCCGGTAGATTTTCGCAGTCAATTTGCTTCTCCATTTGAGCAACAATCATTTCCGTAATTTGCTGGCGCTCCTGGTTACGATTATTTAACTCAGCCGCTAGCCGCTTAGCTTCCATTTCTTCAGTGGCCGTCAACAAACAAAAAGCACTATTAGCGTGAGCCAAACGACTAGCCGCATTAAGACGTGGCGCCAACTGCCAACTTAAATTCCAAGACTCCAGCGGTTTTTGATAATTAGAGCGACCTTGAGAAACCTTAATTAGTTCGGTTAAACCGAGTCGCTTCCCCTGATTTAAAATATTTAAACCCAACTTCACCAACAAACGATTCTCGCCCAATAAACTAACCATATCCGCCACCGTCCCCACGGCCACTAAATCCAAACTTTTTTCTAAAATTAATTTTTTCTGAAGAGGCGGCAGTTCCGCTTTAAAAATTAAAGCGCTGGCTAATTTGAAAGCTACCCCCACGCCAGCCAAAAATGGCCAAGGGTATTGATCATTTTTGTTGGCGGGATTAATAATCGGACAAGGCGGCAGATCAGCGAGTTCTTCCGGTAAGACGTGGTGATCAGTGACAATAACTTCTAAACCCAAGGCCTGAGCGGCCAAAATTTCGCCGCGATTTCTGATTCCGCTATCCACCGTTATCACTAGCTTAACGCCTTCAGCCGCTAAGCGTTCTAGAGCGGGTAAGTTTAAACCATAACCTTCATTAATTCTATCGGGCAGATAAACACTAACATCCGCGTGTAAAATTTTTAAAGTCTCCACTAAGATTGCGGCGGCCGTTACTCCATCGGCATCATAATCACCGTAGACAACAATTTTGTTCCGAGCTTTTAAGTGTTTAATAATTAAAGCTACCGCTACCGCCATATCCTTAAACAGAAAAGGATTATAAAATAAAAATTCCTTGTCACTGACAATATCCAAAACTTGATTGGCCGGCAAAACCCCCGTCAAAAAAGATTGAGCCGCGACCGAATCTTTAAAACCACGATTAAAAAAAAGTTGCCGCAAAAGCGCCGACTCCGGAAAATCAGCGGCTAAAAAATCGGCTGGTGCCAATGGTTCTAATTGCCACCGTTTTTTTAAACTTTTAGGAGTCATCATTTAAAAAGCGAGCATCGACCCCAAAGATAAAAAAATCATTGACGTGATTACAATTATAGAAACTATTATCCAGAGAATACGGGTACGTTCTTTTTTCTTCATAGACCTATTTCTTTAAAATTTTAATAAAAGTATCCGGAGGAATTGTTACTCGCCCCCGTCCTAAACTCATCATCTTTTTCTTCCCTTTTTTCTGTTTATCCAAGAGTTTAGTTTTGCGACTTAAATCGCCGCCATACAATTTAGCGGTCACATCTTTTCGTAAAGCGCTAATTCGATCGGCCGCAATAATTTTCCCGCCGATGACGGCTTGAATCTTAATAGCAAACATCTGCCGCGGTAAATTTTTCTTCAAAATTTCTACTATTTCTCGTCCCTGACGATAAGCTTCATCACGGTAAACAATCGTGGCTAGAGATTCAACTGGTTCCTCCGCGACCATGATTTCTAATTTTATTACATCAGCCGGACGATATTCTAAAAATTCATAATTGATTGAAGCATAACCGGCGGAAACGCTTTTAATCTTATCATAATAATCCGTTAAAATTGCCGACATCGGGATCTCATAATGGAGAATCGCCCGCGCCTCTTCGTCACCCACAGAAATGTATTCAGTATTTTTATAAATGCCACGCTTTTCTTGAGTTAAGGACATTAGCCCGCCTAAATATTTTTGCGGCGTGACAATATCTAAAGAAACAAAAGGTTCGGCAATAGATTCTAAAACATTAGGTTCCGGTAATCGTTGCGGCGTCCTGACCACCATTTCCTCGCCACTTTTTAAAACCGCTTTATAAGCAACACTGGGCACAGTGACGAGCAAAGATAGCTTGTATTCCCGGCGCAAACGCTCTTGAAAAATTTCTAAATGTAAAAGCCCCAAGAAGCCGCAGCGAAAACCCACGCCCATAGCATCGGATTGCTCCGGCTCGTAAACTAGAGCGGCATCATTAAGTTTTAATTTTTCTAAGGCCTCGCGCAAATCTTGTAAATCAGTACCCGCACTCGGGAAAATACCGGCAAAAACCATCGGCTTTACTTCTTTATAACCGGCTAAGGGGGCAATCTTGTCGGAACTAACGATTGTCATTGTATCGCCAACGCGACAATCATCAACTTGCTTAAAGCCGGTCACCACATAGCCAATACTACCGGTCTCTAAAATATCGGTAGAATGATAACGGGGTTTAAAAATGCCAATATCTAAAACTTCCGAAGTCGCCCCGGTTGCTAAAAGTTTTATCCTATCTCCTTTTTTAACAGCCCCGTCAAAAATGCGAACATAAGCCACCACTCCTTTATATTCATCATACTTAGAGTCAAAGATTAGCGCTCGCGGCGACGCTAAAACTGCCGGTCGCGGCGCCTCGCCGTTTTTAATAACCGCCTGTAAAACTTCGGTCACCCCGACTCCGGTTTTACCGGAACAACTTAAAATTTCTTCTGGTTGACAACCCAATAATTTAACCAGCTCGGCTTTTGTTTTGGGAATGTCCGCCGCCGGTAAGTCAATCTTGTTAATTACCGGAATAATTGTCAGATTTTGTTCTAGCGCTAAATAAAGATTAGCTAGAGTTTGGGCTTGGATGCCTTGGGTGGCATCTACTAATAAAACAGCAGTTTCGACAGCCGCTAAAGATCGAGAAACTTCATAAGAAAAATCCACATGTCCGGGGGTATCAATTAAATTCAACTGATAGCCTTGATATTGCATCGTGACCGGTTGCAACTTAATAGTAATGCCTCGCTCCCGTTCTAAATCCATACCATCAAGCAGTTGTTGCTTCATTTCTCGCTTGTCCACCGTTTCGGTAATCTCTAACATCCGGTCAGCCAAAGTAGACTTCCCATGATCAATGTGAGCGATAATACAAAAATTTCTAATTTTATCCAGATTAGCCATGAAAAAATAATTTATTAAAACTTACTTTTGTTGATTTTCTAATTCCGCCTCCGCCACCGAAACAGATACTCGCGCAGGTTTTAATTTACCTCGTTGTCGCCAGGAATCCAGTAAACCAAAAAATTCCTCACTGCGCAAGAGATAACAGATTAAAAGATAAATCGCCACCCCAGCCAATGCCGCCAGACAAAGTTGAATGAAGACACCGATAAAAGTGGTCATATCTACCGAACTGCCCACTATTTGCTTAGTAATCTGAATAGCGGCACCGGCGCCGATAGCCGCCAAACAAAATTTAAAAGCAGAAACAGCGATTCGTGATAAATCAAAACTCCCGACTTTAAAGATTAAATAAAACCAAAGGAGGAGAAAGTTAAAAATACTGGCAATAGAAAAAGCCAATGGCAGACCTAAAACACCGTAACGCCCCGATAAAAAGAGGGCCAGAATGATATTAACCGCCGTTGCTAAAAAACTAATAAAGAAAGGCGTTTTTGAATCCTGGCGAGCGTAGAAAACTCGTACCAGAAGAGGAATTGAAGCTTGAGCGAACAAACTAAGAGAAAATAAAGCCAAAGCGTTCATGGTCAAAACCGTGTCTTCCCAAGAAAAGACGCCGGCGCCAAAAACAACCCGCACAATTTGGGCGCGCAAAGTAATTAATAAAACAGTCGACGGGATCACAAAAAATAAAATCCGCCGGAAGGTCGCCGAAAAGCTAGCCTCTAAATTTTTCTTGTCATTGGCGTATTGGGCCAAAGTCGGAAAAGCGGCAATCGCAAAAGAAACACCAAAAATTCCCACCGGAAAAGATTGCAAATTATTAGCCAAGGTAAAAATTGTCAGGGAGCCCGCCGTTAAACCGGAAGCAATTGAAGTGATTACTAAAAGATCAATCTGGCCAAGAACCAGGCTAAGGGTGCGCGGCACCATCAGGCGACCGATTTGCTTTAAGTTTTTATCACGCCAATTTATAAGTGGTTGATAGCGGAAACCGAGATTAAATAACGCTGGTAGCTGCACCAAAAGATGAAAAAGAGCGCCCAAAACCACACCCCAAGCCAAGCCGGCGATCCCCCAATAATTAATTAGCCACAGAGCGCCAATAATAATCCCTAAATTATAAAAAATTGGGGACAGAGAATAAGCAAAAAAACGCTTGAAAGATTGCAGGGTCGCGCCAACAATGCCGGAGATGCCTAAAATTAAGGGCGACAAAAACATAATTCTGGTCAAAGCGGCCGCCCGGACTTGATTTTCTGGAGTAAATCCCGGCGCGACTAATTTCATTAACGCGGGCGCAAAAATAACCCCGATAATACCTAGGACAATTAAAGCCAGGCTCAAAACATTTAAAACATTATTAACCAAAGACCAAGCTTCACGATTATCTTCCGGTCCTTTAGGATTAGAATCTTTAATCAGGCGTGAGAAAATTGGAATAAAACCGGCTGAGAGAGCACCTAAAACCACTAAATTATAAAGCAGGTCGGGAATACGAAAAGCGGCAAAATAAATATCTAACTCCGGTCCTGGGCCAATATAACTAGCCAAAATACGATCGCGAAACAAACCTAAGAGGCGAGAGAGTAAAGAAGAGACCGCTACTAAAGCGGCAGCCACGGTGATGCTGTTAATTTTTTGTTGAAATATTTTTGGAAGAAAAATTTGACGCCAGAACTTCATATTAGAATAAAAGAATTAGACCCAAAATTAGCCAGGCCAAAACGGCATAATTCAGGTTAAAGAAAGCCAGCACACTATTAGGCCAGATTAATTCAAAAAAAACCATTAAGATGATCGCCCCACTTAAAAAAATAAAAATATCGGTTAATCGCGAGCGGGTTTTGGAACTTAAACGTCTCATATTAAAAGAAATCGCTTAGTTTTTCTAGTAGACTGCGGCCGGTAAATTCAACTTTTATTTTTTCAATCACTAATTGACCCGAATCAGCTGGTGCTAAACCGGGAATAGAAATCATAAAACTGTATTTGCCATTCTCACGATAAGCAGCTTGCGTGTTGAAAGTCACCGTCGCCTCCTTTAAACCATCCGCCCGAAGAAACGGCGGTTGATAAGCAGCGAGAATATAAGTAGTTTCTTCGTTTGGAGAAAAGTAACGACTCAAAACATCAAAATCGGGATTGAAGAAAGTCTCGGCCTGCGGCGCCAAAACACCACCGGTCTCTAAAATCACATCCGGCTTGGTTAAAGTAACCTTTTTTAAACCAGGGTCTTGATTAGCAAACTCATAACGTTCATAGGGCTCCGCTAAAGAAAATTGCTGATCACCAAAAGTAATTTCTTGTCGACTGGCCGGATTGACGGTGGTTACGCTAATTAAATTGCGGTCGGTCCAAAATTCCAAAGGCCGTACTTCTGATTCTATCGGATAAACCCGACTTACAAAATTTAAGGCCCCCGGCGCCGCGCTGATTTCCTTAATCACCAAATCGGAACTGCCTTTGACTTCCAATTTTAAAGTTTCTTGGCTTGATAAAGGCGGACAAGTAAGGGTAACGGTTTTTGTTTGGACCTCGCCTTCCCCCTCGCCACCATCATTATCCTCAATTTTACTTTGACAAATTATCTGACTACCCTCATAAACTATTAAATGAACAGGGTCATCACGTTTATCTAAATTCAAGTCTGTCACTTCAAAAGAAAAAAATAGTTCCTGATTAGCGGGGGCGGTAAAATAAAATTGGTGGGTGCCTCTTAGAGGAATCGTCCAAGGAACAAAATCCTGCCGCGGCCCCCGAATTCTTTTTTGTAAAAAATTTAGAGCGGGCGGATTATATAGAGCTAAACAAGAATTAAGATTGCCGTCTGAACAAATTTCTTCAGGATTTTCAGTAGCAGTCTCAATAAAATGGGCCACCGAAAAGAAGTTGGGGTTTTTTTGATACAAAGATAAATCCCCGTCAGAAACCAAAGACCAGTCTTTTAGCGAATCTAGAGTTTTATTCTCCAAGGGCTTAGTTAAATAACGCCAAACTAAATTATCCACCAAAATGCCGGCTTCAATTACAGGTGTGTCAGGAGTGAGTTCGTCGCGATAAGTAATTGTCACTTTCGCTTCAGAAAAAGTTCGCGGCGTAAAAACAGAAAAATAAACCGGATCGCCGCTAATTAAAGCGGGTTTTTTTGCTTCCTGGCTCACTCTCTCCGCTGGAGTTAGATGGCCAATAAAACCCTTGCCCCCAAAAGGGCGACTTAAGTGGCGATAATCAACTTCGTAGCTAACCCGACCACTGGGAACAATTTTTGCCATTAAAATAAAGAGAGCTAAAATAAGCCAAAAGACTCCGAAAAAACAGTGGCGACGTGATAAAGACATGCTGTTATTTTAAGCTATTTAGACTTAAAAGACAACCGAAAATAGTCAATTAATTTCTTTGTTTTTTTAAAAAAAAAAGCGGCCCCCTCGGGGCCGCTTGAAAAGATTCTTTATTTAGACACTAGTTTCGGACGTTCCCGATTACCTCGGTAACCAGTACCGGCCGGAATTAAACGACCAATAATCACGTTTTCCTTCAAGCCATCTAAGTAATCAACTTTTCCGGAAACAGCCGCCTCAATTAATACCCGGGGCGTCTCCTGGAAAGAAGCTGCCGACAAGAAACTGTCAGTGGTAAGAGATGCTTTGGTAATGCCCATGAGGAGACGGTCGGCCACGGCCGGCTTTTTGACGTCCTTATTGGATCGGTATAAGACTTCCGCCTCCACTGTTTCTCCTGGTAGCAGATTAGTTTTACCCGACTCCTTAACGAGATAACGAGAGAACATTTGGCGAGCAATAATTTCAACGTGCTTATCATTTAAAAATTGTCCTTGAGAAGAATAAACATATTGAATTTCTTTGATGATGTATTTTTGGGTTTCTAAGCGCCCCTTCAATTTAAAAAGTTCGCGCAAGTCTAAACTACCCTCAGTTAATTGCTGACCGATTTCGATCTCCTCGCCATCTTTAACCAGTAACATCGTGCCCTTTAAGATGTGATGCTCTTTAACTTTTTTTACTTCTTTCACTATAGCGACATATTTATCAGTAACTGAAGCCACGCCGGCAGTTTTGGCTTTGACCACCTCGGCACCGACTTTAAATAACTCGGCACCAATCTTTACGGCCTGTCCTTCGGTCACTAAAACCTTAACTTCTAATTTCTTTTTTCCAGTTTTAGTGGTCGCCCCAGAAGACAACTTGATCTCATTAATTTTCTCAGAAAAATAATACTTATCACTGTCCGTTCCTTGATAGGTAATTGACAAGAGTTTGGACTGCGGATTATCAACGAGGATTTCTTTACCATCCTTATCACGAATTATTTTTTGATCAAACTCAATCTTAACTTTACCGGCAACATCGGAAATTAAAGCTTTTTTCTTCGGTGTTCGGCTCTCAAAAATTTCTTCAACACGAGGCAAGCCTTGAGTAATATCATCAGACCCGGCCACACCACCAGTATGGAAAGTTCTCATCGTGAGCTGAGTTCCTGGTTCACCAATAGACTGAGCGGCAATTATACCAACCGTAGCACCTAACTTAACCGGTTTATTGTAAGCTAAGTCATTGCCGTAACATTTAATGCAAACCCCCTTATGGAGATGGCAACTGAGAACACTGCGAATTTTAGCCTCGGTAACACCCTTTTCCTTTGCTAAGAAAATAGCTTTTTCATCTAAAATTTCACCAGCGGCAATAATTTTCTTCCCCTTACTATCTAAAAGATCGGCAGCCAAATAACGACCACCAATTTTTTTGAAAAAGTCTTCACCATTTTTATCAGCCTCCGCGCGGGTAATTAAGAATCCTTCGGTGTCACCACAGTCTTCTTCAGCCACAATAACATCTTGGGCCACATCAACTAAACGACGAGTCAAATAACCAGCGTTAGCTGTTCTTAAAGCAGTATCTGATAAACCTTTACGGGTGGCGTGCGTGGAAAAGAAGTATTCCAAAACACCAAAACCTTCCTTAAAATTACCTTTAACCGGTAATTCAATAATTGCTCCGGAAGGCGAAGTTACCAACCCTTTCATACCTAAAATTTGCACCGGCTGCGCCCAAGAACCACGGGCACCGGAATCAATCATGGAGAATACCGGTAAGGAATTAGTAAGACTGGCCTTACAAATATCAGCAATCTGATCTTTAGTGTTAGTCCACTCTTCAATTACTTTAGCGTAGCGTTCACTGTCGGTCAGCAACCCCTCTTCATACTGCTC
Organism: Patescibacteria group bacterium; assembly: GCA_050943055.1. Lineage (GTDB taxonomy): Bacteria > Patescibacteriota > Patescibacteriia > Patescibacteriales > UBA12465 > JAEZRQ01. The sequence goes on along the minus strand of JBMNOL010000004.1, from coordinate 22,331 downwards.
CTGAATCAAGTCAACTTTTTTAGTCGCCTCTTCAATTAAAACATCCTTCTCTTTGATGTCCGGCAAATCGCCGAAGCCCCAAGAAAGACCAGATTTAGTAATAAAGGCAAAGCTGTGATTTTTTAAATCATCAATAAATTTAACAGTTTCTTCCTCGCTATACCAACGCAAACAATCTTTAATCAAGTCTTTAATTTTTCCTTTATTGACCACCTCATTCACGAAGCGTAATTTTTCCGGCAAAATTAAATTAAAGATTAAGCGGCCCATGGTAGTGCGAAGACGTTGCCCCGACCAATTAACTAAAATTGTTTCATGTAAACCAATATAGTTATTACTGTAAGCTAAATTGGCTTCATCGGCATCATAAAAATAACGCAATTCTTGGTCCGGACGCTTAGCCGACTCCTTATCTTCAAAAGTAATATAATAAGCACCCCAAACAATATCTTGCGATGGAGTAACAATCGGTTCACCGGTCGCCGGCTTTAACAGGTTATGTGAGGATAACATTATTTCTTCGGCTTCACGTCGCGCCTCTTTAGTAAGAGGAACGTGAACAGCCATTTGGTCACCATCAAAGTCAGCATTGAAAGCGGTACAAACAAGCGGATGAATCTGAATCGCTTTACCTTCAATTAACACCGGCTTAAAAGCCTGAATGCCGAGACGGTGCAAGGTGGGAGCGCGGTTTAATAAAACGAAAGCATCAGCCACCGTTTCTTCTAAAATATCCCAAACCTCATCGTGACCAGCTTCAATATAGCGAGAAGCACTACGAACATTATGCACCACTTCGCGCTTAATTAATTCAGCAATAATATAAGGCTTAAATAATTCCAAAGCCATAATTTTCGGCAAACCGCACTCATCTAAATTAAGTTTCGGATTAACCACAATTACAGAACGACCGGAGTAGTCAACGCGCTTACCTAATAAGTTTTGGCGGAAGCGCCCTTGCTTACCTTTAAGGGTATCGGCTAAAGATTTTAACTGGCGCTTTTGCCCGGTCGACGCGGTCACGGTTTTACTGTGACGAGCCGAGTTATCAATTAAAGCGTCAACCGCTTCTTGCAGCATGCGTTTTTCGTTGCGACAAATAACTTCCGGAGCGTTAAGATCCATCAATTGTTTTAAGCGATTATTGCGGTTGATAACACGGCGGTATAAATCATTTAAATCGGAAGCGGCAAAGCGACCACCATCTAAAGCGACCATCGGTCGTAAATCCGGTGGCACCACCGGCAAAATTGTCACGATCATCCACTCGGGACGGATATTATTATTGGCTAAACTCTTTAAAAGTTTAAGCCGTTTAGTCATCTTTTCCTTTTTAGATTCTAGAGCCGTTTCAAACTTCACTTCTAGCTTAGTGATACTTTTTTCTAAATCTATTTTTGATAACAGCTCTCTGATCGCTTCCGCGCCGATTCCGGCTTCAAAAATATGACCAAACTTTAAACTTAAGTTCTGATACTGTTGCTCCGAAATAACTAAGAGCGGCTTTAAATCTTTTAATTCTTTTAAAGTTGCCGCAAAATCTTCATCTAAAGTCGCGATGCGATCATTGTGAGCCGCGGCCAAACTTTTTTCATCTTCGCCGTCTTTAGGAGCTTCCTTAAATCTTTTTAAGGCCTCCTTGTAATCGCTATCAATATTCTTACGTTTAGACTTGTACTCTTGTTTAATCTGTTCAATGGTTGCCTCCTTTAAATCCTCATCAACTGACGTAACAATAAAGCTAGCAAAATAAATAACTTTTTCTAGGGACTGAATACCCAGGTTTAAAAGCAGACCAATTTTAGACGATATCCCGCGTAAAAACCAAATATGGGTGCAAGGAATTTGGAGCTCAATATGCCCCATGCGTTCTCGGCGGACAACACTGCGGGTGACTTCAACGCCGCACTTATCGCAAACAATTCCTTTATAGCGGATCTTTTTATACTTACCACAAGCACACTCCCAGTCTTTAGTCGGACCAAAAATCTTTTCACAAAACAAACCGTCTTTTTCTGGTTTTTGAGTGCGGTAGTTAATCGTTTCCGGCTTAGTAACTTCACCATGCGACCAGCTTAAAATTTCTTCCGGAGAAGCGAGTTTAAGTCTGATGGCATCGAAGTCGCTAGTTTTAATCGGATTTAACATATAATAATAAATTTTTTATTTTTTAGGCCGCTTCTTCGGCGACTTCTTTTTCTTCGTCAGCCGGAGCGTCAGTCGACTCTGACTCTTCTTTGGCCGCGACAATTTCTTCAGTCTCACTCGCCGGTTCGGTCGCCGCCAAAAATTCATCCTCCGAAGAAATCACTTCATCAGCTGTTCCTTCTTCGCTTAAGAGCTCCACATCCAAACCTAAGCCTTTCAGTTCGCGAATCAAGACATTAAACGATTCCGGTACGTTTAATTTTTCAATTGTCTCGCCCTTAATAATACTTTCATAAGCTTTAGAACGACCAGGAACATCATCAGATTTAATAGTTAACATTTCCTGAAGCGTGTGCGCCGCGCCATAACCTTCAAGGGCCCACACTTCCATTTCGCCAAAACGTTGACCACCGAATTGTGCCTTACCACCCAAAGGTTGCTGAGTGATTAAAGAGTAAGGGCCAATAGAGCGCTGGTGGATCTTATCCTCAACCATGTGGTTAAGTTTAAGCATATATTTATAACCAACGGTAATCTCATTATCGTAAGGTAAACCGGTTTTACCATCATAGAGAACAACTTTACCATCCTCGGGCAAGCCTGCCTTTTTAAGTTCTTCTTTAATCTGCGTCTCCGAAATACCATCTAAAGCGGGAGTCGCCGCGCGATAGCCTAATTTATGAGCGGCTAAACCTAAGTGCGTTTCCAGTAGCTGCCCCAAGTTCATACGAGAGATAATTCCCAGCGGCGACAAAATAACATCAACATGAGTGCCGTCTTCTAGGTAAGGCATATCTTCATCAGGCACAATCTTAGAAATAACCCCCTTGTTACCATGCCGACCGGACATCTTATCACCGACTTGAATTTTACGCAGATTAGCGACAGAAACTTGAATAGATTTTAAAACTCCGGCGGATAATTTATCGCCATCCTCGCGAGAAAATACTTTTACATCGACAACTTTCCCATGCTCACCATGCTCTAAGTAAAGAGAAGAGTCGCGAACATCTTTAGCTTTTTCGCCAAAAATAGCGCGTAATAATTTTTCTTCCGCCGATAAAGTGGTTTCTCCCTTGGGCGTAATTTTTCCGACTAAAATGTCACCAGAAGAAACTTCGGCGCCGATCCGGATAATACCGTCTTCATCCAAGTTCTTTAATTTTTCCTCACTAATATTGGGAATATCATTAGTAATCACTTCCGGACCAAGTTTGGTATCGCGAACATCGATTGTATAATTTTCAATATTAATGGAAGAGAAAACATCTTCACGGACTAAACGCTCGGAAATAATCACGGCGTCTTCATAGTTATAACCTTCCCAGGTCATAAAGGCGACTAAAACATTGCGCCCTAAAGATAATTCTCCGTTATCAATTGAGGGGCCATCTGACAAAATTTGACCGGCACTGACTTTCTCGCCCACGGAAACAACCGGATGCTGATTAATACAGGTTGAAGAATTAGAACGAACAAATTTATCTAAAGGATATTTAATGACCTGCCCCTTTTTAGTTTGTAAATCAATTTCTAAACCATCGGCGCGAATAATCGTGCCCGCTTCACTAGCTAAGATCAGATGCCCACTGTCACGGGCCGCCCGCGCCTCAATACCGGTGCCCACTATTGGCGCCTCCGTCTTAATTAACGGCACGGCTTGACGTTGCATGTTTGTGCCCATCAAAGATCTTTGGCCATCATTATGTTCCATAAACGGAATCAAGGAGGTGGCCACGGAAATAATTTGATTAGCAGCAACACCCACAAAATCAATTTGATCCGCATCGATCATTCCCGGGTTGCCATTTTTTCTCACTTCAAAGCGGGAAACTAAAATTTTGCCTTTCTCATCAATTGGCAAAGTGGCATCGGCAGTAATATATTTTTCTTCTTCAAAGGCATCTAAATAAACAATCTCTGAAGTAACAAAACTACCGCTCTTAGTATGATTAACGCGGCGATAAGGAGTTTCTAAAAAGCCGTAACTATTTAATTTAGCATAAGTCGCTAAGTGTCCGACCAAACCGATATTCGGACCTTCTGGAGTGGCAATCGGACAGATACGCCCATAGTGGGTAGAGTGCACATCACGAACATCAAAACCGGCGCGCTCTCTAGTCAAACCGCCCGGCCCCATCGCCGAAAGACGACGCTTATGCTCCAATTCGGCTAAAGGATTGGTTTGATCCATAAACTGAGATAATTGCGACGACATGAAAAACTCTTTAATCACACCAATTATCGGCCGAGCGTTAACCAATTTAGTGGCCGTTAAAGCGGAGATATCGGTCGTTGACATCTTATCCTTAATAATTCTTTCCATGCGCGCTAAACCAACCCGGAAACGAGTTTGAATTAAGCCACCGATAGCGCGAACGCGGCGATTACCTAAGTGATCAATATCATCTTCCGGCTCCTTAGTAATATTTAAACGAATCACCTCTTTAACAATCAAAACTAAATCTTCTTTGCGGAGAATTCGATTCTCGCGGTTATTTTCTAAATTTAAGTTGAAGCGGCGATTTAATTTATAGCGACCAACGCGACCAAAATCATAACGATCAAAACGGAAGAACATGGAATGAATCAATTGACGAGCATTATCAACGGATGCTAAATCTCCGGGGCGAATGCGGCGATAAACTTCCTGTAAACCTTCAGCTTCATTAGTGGCGGCATCTTTTTCAATTGTCGCCTGAATAAAGGTTACCTCGTCATCATTCTTTACTAAATCAACATCTTTAAATAAGGCTTGTAGTTCCTCGTCGGTTTCATAGCCAAAAGCGCGCAAGAGCGAAGTAACTGCCACTTTACGCTTACGATCAATGCGAACCCAAATAACCTTGTTGATATCCGTTTCAATTTCTAGCCAAGCACCGCGGTTAGGAATAATTTTTGCTCCGTAGCATTTTTTTCCTTTAATAAAATCGGCGGTAAACATTACCCCGGCCGAACGAATGAGTTGCGAAACAACGACACGTTCAATGCCGTTAATAATAAAAGTACCCTGATCGGTCATTAAGGGAAAGTCCCCCAAATAAACCTCCTGGCTACTGACTTGGTTAGTTTTTTTATTAACTAATCTAGTTTTTACGCGGAGCGGGGCCTCATAAGTAATATTTTTGGCCCGGCTTTCTTGTTCGCTAAACTTGGCGTCATCTAAATAATAATCCTCGAAGTAAAGCTCCAAATCACGACCGATAAAGTCAGTGATCGGATTAATTTCTTCAAATAACTCCGCTAGCCCCTCGTCTAAAAACCATTTATAGGAGTCCTTCTGAATTTCAATCAGATCGGGCATCGGCATTACCTCCTGACGGTCCTTAAAAAAGCGGCGCGCGGCTAGGCGCTCTCCAACGCTTGATGTCTTAGGCATAATATTGGCAAGAAATTAGTTAACAGCAAAAAAATCTCAAGCTTTACAAGGCAGAGCTTAAGATTTAAAAAAATTAATTGATGATGAAGAGGCAACTCACTGTGATAGCTGTAAATTATTTTTACAAAATAATGTAAAAAACAGCAAAAAAAACGGTTTGGGAGCTTTTGTTATCCGTGTCACCGTATCTATCCATTTTTGCTTTAAATAAAATTGTAGAGCTATTATAGAATGCTTTCTAACTTATGTCAATTATACTAATAAACAAGTTATCCACAGTGGCTTTATTTATCTAAATTAAGCGCATTAAACTCTTCGCGAACGATCCGTCTGTCATCCCAAGGAACTTTTTTACCATCCGCTAAACAAATATACTGTTCCGCCCCCTTGCCGGTGATTAACACTAAATCATCTTTTTCCGCTAAAGATAGGGCTTTTTTAATCGCTTCCCGCCGATCGTCAATTAAAAACAAATCTTGGCCGCGGACCTTTCCCGAAGCCTCGGATCCAGCGGCCACTTCTTCAATAATCACCCGCGGATCTTCATCATAAGGATCTTCGTTGGTAATAATCACATAATCAGCATTATCCCCAGCTAAGCGTCCCAATATTGGTCGCCGCGCTTTATCGCGCCCGCCACCACAAGAACCAAGAACATGAATCACTTTTTGGTGAGGAATAATTTGAATGGTGCTATACATTTTTTGTAGCGCGCGGGGCTCAAAAGAATAATCAACAATAATGGTAAAATCTTGCCCCAAATCAATCCGCTCCAGTTTTCCCGATAAGGAAGTTACTCCTTCTAAACCTTTTTTAATTTCCAACCAACTAACACCTTGACCTAAAGCTGTTAAAGCAGCGTTTAAGGCATTTTCAACATTAAAGCCTCCTAGTAATTTTAAATTTATTCTTTGATCAGCAACGGAAAAAGACACCCCATCCGGTTTCTCCTCCACTTCTTTATATTGAAAGAACTGACTATTGTGTAAAATTTTGCTATCTAAACCGCCATATAATTCCGGGTCCAGTGAATTCTGAGAGGAATAAATAAATTGCTCTTCGCTCCAAAAATTTAAAAAATACGGAGCGTACTCATCATTACCATTAATGACAACAGTTTTCTTCACGCGGGTGTAATCTAATTTTTTAAGCGCCGACGTTGGGTGAACGATTCCCTTATGATCGTCAACGTATTTGGGACGACTATTTTTTAAAGTGGCAAATAAACGGCCCTTAGCTTCTTTATAATTTTCAAAACCGCCGTGGCTTTCTAAGTGCTCCGGGTATAAACCGGTAAAAATTAAAGTATCGTAATTGATAAATTTATGGCGAAACTGAACAATGCCCTCCGAAGTTGTTTCCACGATTGCATACTGACAACGATTTTTTACCATGCGGCGAAGCATCTTTTGCACAAAAAAGCGACCCGGCATAGTCATCTTTTTATCGTTAAGCCACTCTCTTTTGCCATCATCAAACATGGCTGTTGAGGTATAGCCAACATTATAGCCGGCCGATTCTAAAACCTTAGCCACCAAATAAACGGTTGAGGTTTTGCCAGTAGTACCAGTAACCCCAATGACGATAAGGTTACGACTCGGATAACGATACCAGGCAGCCGCTAAAACCGCCATCAAATAATGGTAGAAAGGCTGAATCACTTTAAATATTTTTTTGGGGATAAGTTTTTTTAAGAAATTCATATGCTCGCAGTTTCTCAATTATATACCAATCTGGCAAATTTTAAAAAAGCGCGCTCTCGCTACGCTTTTTTTAGCGGGCAAAAAAAGTATCATCGTCATCAAGATGATAAGTTGCCCCTTCATTTTTTTCTTTTTTAATCTCCGTCCCGTCAGTATTAGAGGCCGAAGATTCCGATGCCGGCTCAGAATTGGAATCCGCGGCTACTTCTTCGGTTTCCCCTTTTTCCGTTTGGTCACGAATCTCATCTAAGATTTCTTCCTCACTCGTAATTTTATCTTCCGGACCATCGTCATCTAATAAAAAGGCTGGCGTCTCAGTCGGAATATCAGCTTCCGCTTCAATGATTTCTTCAACCTCTTCACTATCTTCAAGTTCTTCTTCAGCCTCTTCCTCTTCGGTTTCGCTAAAATCTAAAACACCATCATCGCCCTCTTCTTCATCTAAATAGGAATCAGGAATATTGCTAGTTTTTTTATCATGCAAACTGACACCAGCGACACCAAGCGAAAATTGCTCCTTAGACACTAAGACTTCGCGCGGTTTCGAACCATTAGAGGATCCGACAAAACCTTGCTCCTCTAAAGAGTCTAAAATCTTAGCCGCCCGGCCATAACCAATTGATAAGCGGCGCTGTAATAAAGAAGTCGAGGCGCGCCCGGCATTCATAATAATTTCTCGAGCCTCGGCAATTAATTCATCTTCATCGCCATAATTGCCATCCAAACCAACGCCGGCAATGCCACCAACTTTTTGCCGATCGGTAACGCCTTCTAAATATTCGGCTTCGCCACTGCGCTCCTTAATATAATTAACAATGTCATTGATCTCTTCATCGCTCACATAGGCGCCCTGAATTCTTTTGGGTTTAGAAAGTTCGGCCGTCGATAAAAGCATATCACCTTGACCTAAAAGTTTTTCCGCGCCACTCATATCTAAAATGGTTTTGGAATCAACCACTGAAGCCACCGAGAAAGCGATCCGGGCCGGAATATTGGCCTTGATTAAACCGGTAATAACATCCACCGATGGACGTTGCGTTGCTAAGATGAGGTGGATGCCGACGGCGCGCGACATCTGCGCCAAGCGAATAATTGCCGCCTCCATCTCTTTACCGGCGGTCATCATAAAATCGGCCAACTCATCAATAATGAAAACAATGTAGGGTAATTTTTCAGAAGCGGTCGCATTGTAACTTTGAATATTTTTCTTGCCACTCTTATTTAATAAGTCATAACGGTTATTCATTTCGTTCAAGCACCACTTTAAAGAATTAATCGTTTTAGAAACCTCAGTAATCACCGGAACCAATAGATGCGGAATGCCATTATAAACCGGAAGTTCTACTCTTTTTGGATCAACCATAATGAAACGTAAATCTTCGGGATTATTTTGATAGAGCAAACTTATAATAATAGTATTTAAACAAACAGATTTTCCCGAGTTAGTCGCCCCGGCGACGAGTAAGTGCGGCGCGCGGGTCAGGTCATACATCCAAGAAGTGCCGGCGACATCTTTGCCAAGAGCAATCATCAGGTTGTGTTTACGCTTCCGGAAAACATCATCCTCTAAAATCTCTCGCAAACCGACAATCGCTTTGCTTTTGTTAGGCACCTCAACACCGACCAAGGATTTACCGGGAATCGGCGCTTCAATTCTTAAAGGATGCGCCGCTAAGGCCAAAGAAAGGTCATTAGTTAGAGTAGTAATTTTAGAGAGCTTAACGCCTTCGGCCGGCTTAAAAGTATATTGGGTAACCGTCGGACCAACTTTTGTCTCTCCCATTTCTACCGCAATACTAAAATTTTCCAAAGTCTTCTTAATTTTTTTGGCATTTGCTTCGGTATCACCACCGATTGCCTGACCAGTTTTATGATTCAATAATTCAATCGGCAAATCAATTTTTATTTTTTTCTTGGGCCAAGTAATTTTTTCCTGAACTTTCGGAGTGTCTTTTTTGCGGACGGCGGCCGTCGAAGCTAAGGCCTCTTTTTCACCCGCCAACTCTTTAGCAGTCCAAGCACCTAAAACTTCAGTGCGTGCTTGTTCAATAAAACTTTCCTCCTCTTCTACCTCTTCCTCCTCGGTTTCCGCGCCTAAATCTTGATGGCCCTTCTTATCGTCACGAGCAAAAGCGCCTTTAAACCAATTAACAATCGGCCTAAAAATTTTAGCTAAGAAACTTTCGCCGCCGATTATTTTTGATAAAGAAGTATTAAAGACTAAAACTAAAGAACTTAAGAATAATAAAAATAAGATTATAACCCCGCCCCAAAAATCAAAGAGATAGAAAAAACATTCACTCAGCCAATAGCCAACATAACCGCCGCCGCCGCCCTCAGAGGCAGCCACTTTCCAAAAATCTTTCTCTAAGAAAAAATGAAGGAGCGTTTGCGTTGAGATAAATAATAAAATGACACCCAAGTAATCAGTGAATTTAACTTCATATTTTTTATTGCTGACTAGAAGCATCCCCCAAATTAAAAGCAATAGCGGTACTAGCCAGCGACCAAAACCAAAAATAAGGGCTAGCCATTTAGAAAAGAATTGGCCGACTACTCCTGATAAATCAAATAACCCCAGTAAACTAATAAAAGCCAAAGCAAAAACTAAAACAATCCCTAAACTTCGGCGCGCCGAGTCACTTAATTGGATGCTTGGCAAAGCCAGATAATCGCCATTATTATTTTTACTGGCGGGGGCAGATTTTTTTCTTTTTTTCGCACTCATATAGTTCCATTATAGCAAACCCCGAGGAATTATTTAATTTGCGGTTTATTAAGAGCACAGATTGCGAGGGCTAAAGCATCGGCCGCATCATCGGGTTTAGGAATAGTTTTTAAGCCTAAAATTACTTTAACCATGCGCTGAACTTGATCTTTGGTGGCCGCGCCATAACAAGCGACGGCCTGTTTTACTTGGCTAGGTTTAAATTCCACCAAGGGACAGCCCCGCTCTTGTAAAGTTAATAAAATTACGCCCCGCGCCTGGCCGACCATAATCGCTGTTTTTACATTCTTACTAAAAAATAGTTCTTCAACCGAAACCAGATCGGGTTTATATTTATCCAAAATAAACAAGAGTTCTTGGTGAAGTGCCTCTAAACGACCGGGCAACTTACTCTTAGCGCTAGTTTTTATTGAGCCATAAGCTAAACAGCGCACAACGCTACCGCTCACAGCAATCACGCCATAGCCCGTATCGGCAATGCCGGGATCAACCCCCAAAATAATTCGCGTTCGCGCCATAAGCAAAAATTACCAATCGGCATTTAAATAATAGTCACTAACATCTTCGTTATCCTCCAACTCTGCCAGTAAACGATCAGCCTTTTCCTGATCTTCGGGACTTAGAGTTATTTTTTCAGAAGCGACATAGGCAATCTCAGCCGATTCTGGAGTTAAATTTTGACTGCTTAAATAATCGGACATCTTTTGAAAATCAACTAAGTCAGTATAAATAGTTAGGCCTTCGGCTTCATTTTGCACATCAGTGGCTCCTTGATCAATCAGCTCTAAAATAAATTCTTCGCGGTCAAGAGCCGCGAGCTGGTCATTCGCCAACAAGAAAACTCCTTTTTGAGAAAAGTTCCACAGCACGGACCCAAAAGCGCCGCCCGCCTTAGAAAAGGTATGACGAATAGTGGAGGCCGATCGATTTTTATTATCAGTCACACTTTTAACAACTACTTGCAGGCCGCCCGGCCCGAGAGCTTCATAATATAACTCTTCAACCTGAGCCCCAGCCAATTCGCCAGTTCCTCTTTTGATTGCGCGCTCAATATTATCTTTCGGCATATTAGCGGCGCGCGCCTTGTCAATCTCGGCCCGCAAGTTACTATTAACCGCCGGATCGCCACCTTTTCTGGCAGCAATGGTAATATTGTTAGCCAATTTAGTAAAAACGGTTCCCCGCTTAGAATCAACAATGGCTTTTTGGCGATGCGTAGTCGCCCATTTAGAATGTCCTGACATATATAAAAAATTAAGAAAAAATCCAAAAAAATTGAATTTCCAGTATTTTTAGCTTAGATTAAATTGAAATAAAAATCAAGATTAATTATAATAAAAAGACCGATAAAATAAAGTAAAATATTAAACTAACCATATGTCTAAATCGACGATAAAATCTTTAGCAGCAATCGTTACCGAAGCTCTAGATTTTTTTGAAACGACGCCGCCACCTTATTTCGACCCGAACCAGTTTGTTTTCCCTTTAGTCGTCGGTAGTGGCAATGCTTACCACACCGGTAAAATTTTATTTGCTGAGAAAACCGCTATCTACGCTAACGAAAGTGATTTTGATTTAAGTTTAAAGCGCTACGAATCTTTAATTAAAAATGGCACTTTAAGAGAGGCGGTAGTTATTTCCGCTTCCGGAGAAAAAGATTCTATTTACCAAGTTGAAGCCGCGCAAACAGCTGGCCTAAAAACTACTCTCTTAACTTGTTCGGCAGAATCCGGAGCCGCCAAAATTGCGGATCAGGTAAAGGCCTACCGCAAAATAGCCGAGCCCTATACTTATAATTTTTCTACCTATTGCGGCTTAATTCTCAGCGCCGGGGGAGAAAAAGTAACTGAGATTAAAAAGGCGTTAGCAGCCCTAGAGATCCCCAAAAATTTTGGCAACTACAAAGCTTATTCCTTTATTTTACCTAATGAATTTAGTGGCCTGGTGCCGATGCTAGATATCAAGCGACATGAACTCTTTGGTCCAAAATTATCACTTCGGGCTTTTACTTTCAGCGAGGCCCGACACGCTAAATTTGTAATTCGCGATCCAAAAGAATTGGTGATCAGTTTTGGCGCCAATGATTTTTTTGGAGATCCCGGTAGCCGCTGGAAAATTGATTTACCAGAAGCGGCCGGTTACGCGCTAATGATGTCTTTAACTTATTACTTAGTCGGTAAAATTCAAGAGAGCCAACCTGATTACTTTCGCCAAAATATTGAGCGCTTTTGTCAGGAAGACGGGCCCCGCGCTTATGGCAGTAAAAAACCTTTTACCGTAATTGTTCCGGGAAATTAAAAAACCAAAAGGCCTCGCTCCGGCGAGGCCTTTTTCTAAAGTAAACTTTTACCAGTCATCTCCGGAGGCGGCAAGAGGCCTTTAATTTGCAAAATGGTCGGTGCGACATCGGCTAAGGTGCCACTAGGCTTTTCCCGATACAAAGGTTGACGACGAGCTTTAGTCAAACGATTATCTGGACTAACTAAAATAAAAGGGACGGGATTAAGGGTGTGTTCTTTAATAATTTCCCGCCGCCTGGTGTCATAGAGAGAATCGGCATTGCCGTGATCAGCGGTAACCAAAATTGTTCCCTGGACTTTTAAGGTCGCTTGAACAATTTTCTTTAAACCTTTATCGGCCGCCCTCACTCCTTTAATGGTCGCCGCCAAATCGCCAGTGTGCCCAACCATATCGGGATTAGCAAAATTAACTAAAATAAAAGAATATTTATGGCTCTTAAGTGCCTCTACTACCACCGTGGCAATTGCGGCGGCGGACATCTGAGGTTTTTTCGCGTAACTAGCAACCCGAGGCGAAGGAATCAAGATTCGATCTTCGCCGGCAAAAGGTTTTTCTTGGCCACCATTAAAAAAGTAAGTAACATGAGCATATTTCTCTGTTTCGGCAACGCGCAGTTGACGCTGTTTGTTTTGCGCCAAAACTTCTCCTAAGCACTTTTTTGGCGTTTCGGAAGGAAAAGCAACCTTGAGCGGCAGATGGGAATCATAATCAGTAAAAGCAACAAAACTTAAATCTTTAAATTTTTTAGGAGTCAGCTCCGGCACGCGAAATTTTTTATCTACGAAAAGGCGGCTTAATTGACGCGCCCGATCGGCCCGATAATTAAAAAATATCAATGCATCCCCGTCACGAATCGGGACGCCGCCCTTAATTAAAGCCGGAACAAATTCTTCATCATAAACTTGAGCTTGATAACTAGCCTCTAAGGCGCTCGCTGCCCGGTCGTACTCCGGGCCTTGACGATTAACCATTGCTTGATAAGCTAAGGCCAAGCGCTCCCAATGATTATCTCTGTCCAGGGCATAAAAACGCCCCGATAAAGTAGCAATTTTCCCCAACCCCAGGCGGCGACAGTAATCTTCGGTAGCGGCAACAAACTTCCGCCCACTGCTACGAGGGGTATCGCGACCATCTAAAAATAAATGCAGATAAACTTCTTTAATTTTTAAGCGTTTCGCTAAATCAAGTAAAGAAAACAAGTGATTCAATGAAGAATGAACGCGGCCATTAGAAGCTAAGCCCATTAAATGCCAGGCGCCCCCGCTTTTTTTAACCTTAGTGGCGGCCGCTAAGAGCTCGGGGTTTTTAAAGAAAGAACCATCGTCAATCGCCCGATCAATACGAAGTAAATCTTGAAAAACAACTCGACCCGAACCTAAACTGAGATGACCCACCTCACTATTTCCAAAAACGCCGGCCGGCAGACCGACCGCTTCACCTGAAGCTTCCAATCGGCGTGCCGGATAATTAGCGACTAGCTCATCAAAAAAAAGCGGCGACGCTTGGGTAATCGCATTATTCACTGAAGGCTTAGCGCTCCCCCAACCATCTAAAACTACTAGCACTACCGGCTTATTTATTGGCTTAACAGACATAAAATTTTTCAAAAATTAAAAAAGTCATTTGACTATAAAAATACAAGAATGATAGTATAAAACAATAGTAATTAAACCATATTAAACCTTTTTCTGCAAAATTGAAGAACTTAGGGATTGGTTTCCTGATGCTCCTTCTCAAAATCTTGATTGTTATCAAAAACATCCTTCATGGGCTCTTGTTAATTATTTTCAAGCCCATTTTTAGTTTAGCTAAATTGCTCTTTACCAAACCCTTGATTCACCTTTACCATTTATTATTTAAGGTTAAAAAATATTTAGGCGGTGATACTATTTGGCAAAATTTATTAAAAACCAGAACTGTTCATCTGACTGTTTTAGCGCTAACAATCATTGTCGCAATTAACAATGTTATCACCCTAAACAGAGTTAACAACAATTTATTACCTCAAGGCAAAGAAACAATTGCCGCTCATTTGGCCAGAACCGAATTTAGCTTACTGACAGAAGATACAATTCTGATTGAAGAGCACCGACACGCCAATTATCAAGAAGATATCAGCTCTAACTTTGGCGATTCTTTAGTGAGTCAAACACCTTTAGGGAAAAATGATGGCTTGCTGCTAACTGAGAATCATGACGGTTCTGCTTTAGTAATTCGTAACCCTTTAAATCAAACCAAAGGCCAATCCGAGGATGTTTCCGATGTCCCCCAAAATCGAAAAAATATTGTTCAATATACAGTTCAGGCCGGCGATACAATTTCTTCAATCGCTAACCGCTTCCAGGTGAGCGTTAATACTGTGCTCTGGGCTAATAATTTAGGCGCTTACAGCTTAATTCGCCCCGGTGATTCACTCACGATTTTGCCGGTTACCGGCGTTACTTATACCGCCAAAAAGGGTGATACGGTTAGTTTAATTGCTTCCCGCTATGGCGTTGAAGAAAATAAAATTTTTGAATATAATGATTTAGAGTCAGGTTTAAAAGCTGGACAGGAGTTAATTATTCCGGGAGGTAGAAAAATAGTGACGGCGGTCGCTACCCGCCCCAACAGTAAACCTAGTTCTGGCAGCGTAGGCTCGGTAATTGAAAAATTAGTTAACCCGGCTAAGGCTGAAGATTCAGGCGCTGTTATGGCTTGGCCAACTGAAGGTAGCCGAATTACGCAATATTATTCTTGGCGCCACACCGGTTTAGATATTGCCAATAAAACCGGGACTCCTCTCTACGCCGCCGAAGCGGGGACCGTTGAAGTCTCGGGTTGGAACAACGGTTACGGTTATAATGTTTTAATTAACCACGGTGGCGGTAAAAAGACTCGTTATGCGCACGCCTCCAAACTATACGTTAAAGTTGGCGACGAAGTGGAGCGCGGTGAGCAAATTGCGGCAATGGGATCAACGGGCTGGTCAACTGGCCCCCATATTCACTTTGAGGTTATCGTCAATGGCGTTCGCCAAAACCCCCTTAATTATATTCGCTAATTTATTTTTATGATCATTATTGGCATTCTTTTAACGGTAGCGGGATCATTTTTTGTAATTAAAACTGAATGGTTTTTACAAAACTTTGGACGGATTGAATTTTTTGATAAAAAGTTAGGTAGCTCTGGCGGCTCCCGCTTGGGCTGGAAACTTTTGGGAATAATTTTTATTTTCATCGGCATTTTAATGATGACCGGCAGTGGCGGTGAATTCTGGGGCTGGCTCTTATCCCCACTTATTAAAACCGCCAACCCTAATTTATAATAAAAATACTTGACCCCAGGGCCAAGGGCCGCTAGAATAAAGCCAAGTTAAATTTTTGGGCCTTTAGCTCAGTTGGTAGAGCACCTGCTTTGCAAGCAGGGGGTCAAGGGTTCGAGTCCCTTAAGGTCCACCTTCCAAAAAAAACAAGCCGAGGCTTGTTTTTTTTGCTTTTGTGTCCATTAGTCCTTAATCTGGGAGAAGCCTTATGATTGTGTTAAAATGAATATATTATGAGTAAAAATCAAAAAGCAAAATTACTAGTTATTGATGGCCACGCCTTAATCCATCGCAGCTTTCATGCCCTGCCAACTACGCTAGCGACAAAAGATGGTACGGTTGTGAATGCAGTCTATGGTTTTAGCTCCTTTTTACTTAAAGCCTGTCTGGAATTTAAGCCGAAATATGTAGTTCTAACTTTAGATAGTGCTGGACCAACTTTTAGACATGAAGAATATGCCGATTATAAAGCGACTAGAGTAGCAGCCCCGGATGAATTCTATCACCAAATCCCCTTAGTTGAAGAGGTCGCTAAAGCCCTAGATATTCCAATCTTTACTAAATCTGGTTTCGAGGCCGACGATTTAATCGGCACAATTGTCAGCCGGGCAGCCAAGGAAACAACTTGGGATAGTTATATCGTTACTGGCGACATGGATAGTTTGCAATTAGTAAACTCAAGGACTTTTGTTTATGCGATGAGCCGCGGCTTAAGCGAAAGTGTCACTTATGACGAGACAACCGTAAAAGAACGTTATGGTTTACGCCCCGAACAAATTGTTGACTATAAAGCGCTCCGCGGCGATCCAAGCGATAACATTCCCGGCGTTAAAGGGATAGGAGAAAAAACAGCCACCGAATTATTACAAACTTTTGGGACCTTAAAGGGTGTCTATGAAGCTGTCAAAAAAAATGATCCCCGCCTCAAACCGCGTGTTGCTGCCCTTTTAATTAACTCTCAAGAAGACGCCTGGCTGAGCCAAGAGCTAGCAACAATTAAATGCGATGTTGATTTAGAAATCGATTGGGAAAGTTTGCGCTTAGATTCTTTTGATTTAGAAAAAGCCACTGAACTGTTTACCGCCCTAGAGTTCCGCTCTTTACTCGGCCGCCTCAGGCAACTTAAAAACTTGGTGAGCGGTGGGGATAATAATGATGTTTCTGAGATTACAGAGTTAAAGCCGCGACCAAAAGAAAAAATAAATTATCAGTTGCTAAAAACGGAAACTGATTTTGACAAATTTTTAAAAAAATTAGCTCTTCAAAAAGAAGTGGCGCTCAATGTAGAAGCGCAAGAGGATAAATTATTAGGCCTGGCTTTTTGTTGGTCTAAGACTGAGGCTTATTACTTAGATTTGCAAACCAGCGCCCCCCAAAATTTAGATTTATTTAATTACCAAAAGAACGAGACCGTGGCACCAGCTTATTTAGAAAAACTACGCCCCTTCTTGGAAAACACCACTCTTAAAAAAATTACGCACGACAGCAAGCGCACCTGGCGACTATTAAGCGAAGTCGGCCTCAATTTAAACGGAATTAGTTTTGATACTTTTCTCGCTGATTACTTATTGGCTCCCGATAATCGCCGCCACGATTTAGAGACTTTAGCCTTCCGAGAATTGGGCTGGGAGAAAAAAACTGTCACCGAGCTGCTCGGTAAAGGGACAGATAAAATTAGCTTTAGCCAAGTAGACGCTGTTAAAAAATCAGAATTCGCCGGCGAAAAAACCGCCCTTATTTGGCGCTTAGCCAAGAGTTTAGCCCATAAAATAAAAGCCGAAAACTTAACTGAGGTTTTAGAAAAAATTGAATTACCCTTAGCAATAATTTTAGGAAAAATGGAAAAAACGGGCATCAAAGTGGAAATCAAGCCCTTAGAAAAATTAACAGCGACTTTAGAAAAGCGCCTTAAAGAAATTCGTAAGGAGGCCGTGGCTTTAGTGGGCGAAGATTTTAATCTCAACTCTCCCAAGCAACTGCAAATTATTTTATTTGAAAAATTAAAACTAGAAACTAAAGAAATTAAAAAAACTAAAAGTGGTTATTCCACTGCTGATTTAGAGCTACAGAAAATTGCCGCTGCCCATCAGATTGTGCCGCTCATCCAAGAATACCGTGAGTTAAATAAATTACTGAGTACTTATACCACCGCTCTGCCAAAAATGATTAACCCGAAAACCGGGCGCATTCATACTAATTACCAGCAGGCGGTTGCCGCCACCGGGCGCTTATCTTCTTCCGAACCTAACTTACAAAACATCCCCGCCCACAAAAAAGCTGGACAAGAAATCCGCCGCGCTTTTGTCGCCACTCCTGGCTATAAATTATTAAGCCTAGATTATTCACAAATTGAATTACGTTTAGCCGCTCATTTTTCCGGCGATAAAAAATTATTGGCGGCCTTTAAAAATAACCAAGATATTCACCGAGCAACCGCGGCCCAAATCAATGAAGTTCCTTTAGAGGAAGTAAGCAAACAAATGCGCTTTGAGGCGAAGGCGATTAATTTTGGGATTCTCTATGGTCAAGGGCCGCATGGTCTATCACAAAACGCCCACATCTCTTACCAAAAAGCGCGCGATTTTATCGCCAAGTACTTTGCTGTTTATCCAAAAGTTAAAGAAATGGTGGATCGTTTTATTGCCGAAGCGCAAGAACGGGGCTACACAGAAACCTTAGGCGGACGAAAACGTTACTTACCGGAGTTAAATTCTTCCAATCCCATCGCCCGGCGGGCGGCCGAGAGAATGGCAACTAATACCCCAATTCAGGGGAGTGCTGCCGACTTGATCAAAATAGCGATGATAAATATTGATCAGGAAATTAGTGGCCAAGAAGAAGAAATTCGCTTACTCCTGCAAATTCACGATGAATTAATTTTTGAAATAAAAACTGGTCAAGTCGATTACTGGTTACCAAAATTAAAAAATTTAATGGAGTCGGCTTTAAGTTTAAGCGTTCCGATTGTTGTCGAATCTAGCACCGGCGACAGCTGGGCCGACTTAAAATAAAAACTATGCCTGATTTGATCGGAAAAAAAATTGCTTTTTTAGGTTACGGCTTAGAAAACCAAGCTTTATTGGCGTGGTTTAAAAAACAAAAATTAGTCGCCAACTATACGGTTTTAGACCCGCATCCGCAACCAGAAAAATTACCGACAAGAGTTGCTTGGCACAGCGGTAAAAATTATTTAAAAAATTTAAACTCCTTTGATATTGTCTTTCGTTCTCCGGGCGCACCTCTGTTTCTGCCCGAAATAAAAGCAGCGCAAAAAAAAGGTGTGACAATTAGCAGTGCGATGAATTTGTTTTTAGAGCTAGCTCCGACAAAAAATATTATCGGCGTCACCGGCAGCAAAGGCAAAGGGACAACGGCCAGTTTAATTACCGCAATTTTAAAAGCCGATCGGCGCCAGGTTTTCTTAGGCGGCAATATCGGCGTCGCTCCTTTTTCTTTTCTGGAAAAGTTAACTAAAGATTCTTGGGTAGTTTTAGAACTATCCAGTTTTCAGTTAGAGGACTTAAACCGTAGCCCTCGCTATGCCGTTTTAACCAATCTATTTAAAGAGCATTTAGAGCCGGCTGATCCTAATAATCCTAACTACCACAAAAATTTTAATTCTTATGTCGAGGCTAAATTAAATATTGCTCGCCACTCGGAAAATAAATATTTTTGGATTCCCAAAAAATTAAAAAATAAATTAAGGGCTAAAAAAATTTCTGGACGCTTAAGATTTTTTGAGACTTGCGACTATCCAAGCTTGTTAGCCGGCGAATTTAATAAAGAAAATGTCGCGGCCGCGGTGGCCGTCGGACGTCATTTAAAAATACCCACGGAAACGATAAAAAAAGCGGTCGCTAATTTTAAAGGCTTGCCGCATCGTTTAGAATTGGTGGCCGTTAAAAAAGGCGTCGCTTATTATGATAATAGTTTTTCCACGACACCGGAAAGCACGATTGCCGATTTAAAATCTTTTCCGGGTGCGGTAATTATTTTAGGGGGCGCTGATAAGGGAGCTGATTTTAAAGCTCTCGCTAAAACCGTTAAAAAACAGGCCTCTTTTGTTATTCTTTTAAAGGGAGCGGCAACGCCGCGACTTAAAAAGGATTTACTCGCGGCCGGTCTGTCCGTCAAAAAAATTCGCCACGCCAACAGCATGCCCCAGGCCGTTAGCCAAGCGAGCGCCGCCGCCACTAGCGATAGGGTGGTCTTATTATCAACGGCTTGCGCCAGCTTCGGTTTATTTAAAAATTATAAAGAGCGTGGTGACTTATTCCAAAAATATGTCCGAGCTCAAAAATAAAAATTTAAATCCTGCCGCTATTGGTGTGTTTGATTCCGGTTTAGGCGGTTTGTCGGTCCTACGCGCTTTATTAGAAAAACTGCCGGAATATTCTTATTTTTATTTAGGCGACACCGCGCGCGTTCCTTACGGTGAACGCTCAGCGGAAACTATTTTTATCTATACGGTTGAAGCGGTTGATTTTCTTTTTAAACAGGGCTGTCAGTTAATAATTATTGCTTGTAATACTGCCTCGTCTCAAGCCTTAAGACGACTGCAGCAAGAATGGCTGCCAAAAAATTACCCCGAGCGACGAGTTTTAGGGGTGATTAAGCCCTTAGCAGAAGCGGTTGCCTGTTCCGAGACTAACCATTTAGGGATTATCGGCACCACCGCGACCATTAATTCTCAGGCCTATCCGCAAGAATTAGAAGTTTTAAAACCGGGCTTAAAGATTAGCGCTAAAGCAACCCCGCTACTGGTGCCTTTAGTGGAAGAGGGGCGCTTAGACACGCCGGAAACGCGTTTAATTTTGGCCGATTATTTAACCCCTTTAAAAAAAGCCGGAATTGATAGCTTAATTTTAGCCTGCACCCACTACCCTTATTTAGAACCCGTGATAAAAGAACTTCTCGGTCCTGATATTTTAGTTTATAATCCAGGAATGATTATCGCCGACTCTTTGGCTCAGTATTTAAAACGCCACCCGGAATTAAATTTAGACACCAAAAGATCCGAGCGTCGGTATTATGTGACTGACGCCCCCGCTTCTTTTGCTAAGCAGGCGGAAAAATTTTTAGGCCAAGACTTGGCTAATTTAGAATTAGTTAATTTATGATTATTTTTTTATACGGCCCCGACTCTTTTCGACGTTACCAAAAATTACAAGAATTGCGGGAACATTTTATCAAAACGGTTGATAGTAGCGCCCAAAGCATAATCACTATTGATGGTGCCACCACTAATTTAAAAGAGCTCAGTGAAAAAATCAGCACCGGCTCCTTGTTTGTGCGCCGCCGTTTGATTATTATTCGCGACTTGATGAGTAATAAAAATCAAACCACTCTTTTTAGTGGCTTGCTTAAGCTCCTACCCGCCTGGGAAAAGGGAGCGCCAGAAGAGCAAAATATTATTGTTTTTAATGAGGGTGATTTAAGCGGCAACAAGCCCAGCCCAGAAAAAAAAGCGCTTTTAGCTTGGTTAAAAAAGCAGCCACTGACCCAAGAATTCAAATCCCTAACCTCGCCAAAAATTTTTACTCTTACCCAAGGCTTGGTTAAAGGCTGGGGTAGAGAAATTGACCCGGCGGCGGCGCAAGAACTACTGGAGCGCACCGGACCGGATTTGTGGCGCCTTCACGCCGAAGCGCATAAATTAGCCTTCTCCTTGCCCGCTCAAGGAAAAATTGACTCAAAACTAGTTAAAGAAATCGTTACCGATACTTATGAACAAAACATTTTTGCTTTGACAGACGCGGTCGCGGCGCGCCAGAGTAAAAAAGCTTTAGAATTATTAGAAGAACAATTTAAATCAGGTTTAAGCGAGGAATATATTTTAAGTATGCTCATCCGGCAATTTAAAATTATGCGACAGTTAAAAAGCGCGGCCTTAGAGAATTTAAGCCCGACCGCGATTGGTCAAAAAACCGGCCTGCACCCCTTTGTAATTAAAAAAAGTTCTAGCCAGGCGCAGCTTTTTTCCGACCAAGATCTGAAGAAATCCCTAGACTATTTAATTGCCTTGGATTTTAACAATAAAACGGGAAGCGGGGATTTAAAAAGCTCTTTACATTTATTTGTTGGTGGCTTTAAGGACTAATTAAGCTTTTTAAAGTCTTGCGTTTTTAAAGCTTGTTTGTTATATTCAAAAGAGCCTTCCGGCTAATTTTTGTTTTAGTTAATTTTTGGGCAATTAGCTCAGTTGGTTAGAGCGCAACACTGATAATGTTGAGGTCGGAGGTTCGAGTCCTCCATTGCCCACTTTTACCTGCTAAAAAGACAAATTAATTAAGGTTTAAGCTAGCAGGCAGAAATAAAAATAATCAAATTTAATTTTGATTTTACCGCGGGGTAGAGCAGTTGGCAGCTCGCCAGGCCCATAACCTGGAGGTCGTCGGTTCGAATCCGACCCCCGCAACAAGTTTTTTTACAAAAACTTTAGAGCGCCTCGGTAGCTCAGTGGTAGAGCAAAGGACTGAAAATCCTTGTGTCGTCAGTTCGATTCTGACCCGAGGCACACAAAAAAACTCGAATTCCGAGTTTTTTTGGAAACGGGGTGTCGTATACCGGTAGTACGCATGCTTTGGGAGCATGTTGACTGGGTTCAATTCCCAGCACCCCGACCCTAAACAAAACCACCGCTCACTGAGCGGTGGTTTTGTTTAGACATTTACTTTTTTCCCGGTAAGCATCTTTTCAACCGGTCAGTTCAGCAAAATTATTTTTAATTAGAAAAAACTTACAAAGCTCTTGATTTTTATTTAAATT